>VSNM01000001.1:0-42546 GCA_009774245.1 Lachnospiraceae bacterium
ATTGCTCATTTTTTTGCAAACTCCCGAAAATAAAGGCTTTGAATAGAAAAAACAGGTAGTAGACTTGACACTACCGTTTCTAACGTGGAGGAAACAGGGATGAGAGGTAAGACTGGAGAGATCGGGAAACTTTTTATGGTGGTATTATGCGTGGTAGCTCTCTTTGGCTGTGCACCGCGCCAGGAAGCGGAGAAATCCGCGAGGGAACAGGAGACAGCGCAGAGAGTCCTGATGAAAAAAGAACAGGCGGAGACTGCCTTAGAGGGGTTATCGCAGGAGAGCGAAGTGGAAGCGTTCGGGGAGGTGGAATATTCTCCGGAGGAGCAGCTTAGGAAGAATGAGGAGAAATTTTATGAGGAAGCCGGGTATCAGGGGGTTAGCCGACGGGAAGCGGATACTTATCTGCAGATTTTGATGGATGACAATATTTTTCAGAATGGGGCGATGGAGCTTACGGGTATTCGAATCGCTGACATGGATGGCAATGGTCAGACAGACATGCTGGTTGTGGTGCAGAACGTACAGGAAAAGTATCTTTATGGCACTGGCGGCCTTTGGTTTTATATGAATGAGGATGAGCCGTACTGTTTTTTGGAGGAAGAGTGTCCCTATTTTGGGTGGTATAGCTCATTCTGGGCAGATCTCGATGATGATGGCAATGTAGAGATTACATTCTGTGCGCGGGGAACCGGATGTGGCGGGACAGGAGATCATTACAAGGCGGTTTTTAAGTATATCGATCATACTGTAGAGCGGATGCAGCTTCCATCTGACTACGATGAGGAGTTTGAGGAAACGTACAGTGAATATGGACTTGACGTTCTTGTGTTTCAGGAGCCGGAGACAGACAGCTACAGTGCCTATTGCGCCTGTCTGGATGAGCAGATTTCTTTTCACGCGGAGAACAGTGAGGGAAGGGAGCTGCCGGATACAGCGTGTCAGGCAGGCGGTAATGTGGGCGGATTTTATGATCTGTGCGTGGCGGAGTATGAGGGGAAGAAGGTTTTGCAGGCATCGGAGTATCTGTATGGGGAAGGCGGTATCTCGCATGGCGTCGCCGAGGCAAAATTTCTCATCACATGGGATACGGACGGCACGCCGCGGGTACTTAGATGGTGGTTGGAGGAGTACAGTGTTCCCTGTGCGAACTGGCGGGAGAGCCGAATCTGTTACGCGGACGGTTATTATTACTATGTCAGCCAGATAGATCACTATTATCTGTATCGCTGCAAGGAAGATGGAAGTGCGCCGCAGTGCCTGGCAAGGGCGCATGCGGGAGGCATCTGCGTGCAGGGGAATGAAGTCTTTTTTATTAACCAGACGGACGGGTATGGGATTTATCGGGTGAAGTCGGACGGGACTGGGCTGACGAAGTTGTGTGACAGCGGAAACCGGCTGCAGATCAGTGCGGAATATGTTTACTTCTGTGACACGTACCATGCGGAGTATGATACGCGGGGGCTGGTGACGGAGGAACCGTCGGAGTTCGTAGATGATTTTTTGTACCGGATGAAAAAGGATGGCTCGGAAAAGGTGCTGATCGCCGCGGATGTGCGGCAGTTTGTGTTATATGATGGTTATTCCCAGAATGTACGTTATGCAGGCAGGATATATTGTTGCAGATGGGTAAAGGATGCTACGGTGGTCAGTCAGATGGATTTTGATGGAAACAATGAGAAAGAGTTATGTGCCGTCAAATGTAGAGGAAATATTTTAGTGTATGGGGACGAAATTTTTGGTGCCGGTGACTGGGATGATGAGGGGGTGAAAGTCTCTCAGGTTTCCCTGCTAAGCGGTGAGACACGTTCGTTTCTGGTTCCTAATTTTCTGGATTGCTGTATCTATAACGGAAAGTTTTATGCACTGTGTGTGCAGGAGGCAGATGAGATACATCATGTAGCTATCGGACGATTCGATTATGATGTTGGAGGCGGTGACATCGTTTATGGGTATGATGATTCGCCTGAAAACTCGAATGCGTGGGCGATGTCAGATCTGTTTGCAACTGGGCATGGCGTCTTTTTCCGGCAATATGTCTCGGAAAATGAGGGGTGCCAATGGTTCCGGCTGACAGATGACAAGGAAGCAGAGAGATGGGAGGAGCAGGACCAGATACCCAAAACGCTGCCAGCCAGATACATCGAGTATGGAGAGATGAACAGCGTTATGTCTGTGCTGGAAAGCACGGAGGGATATGAGACATATCTGTCAGATGACCTGGTGTATGAGGCAGATCATATTGTGGGGGAGAATGGGGAGGGGCACTATGAGATAGCTCTGCCACAGTTTAACAGCAGGATTCCTGGGTACAAAAAGATCAATCAGTATTTCAAGCATGCTTATCAGGAGGCGCTGATAGATAAGGAGGACTTTTTTCAAATGCTTGACGGGGAGACTGGCGGATTCTCGTATTTTCAGATGACGGGGTATGGTTATGTCTATATCGATGAGAGCTATATCACGGTGGCAAAATACAGGGGCGGTTATTCCGGCGGGATACGCAGTTGGACGGTTCAGGAGCCGGTTACGTTTGACCGGCTGACAGGAGAGACGGTTTCAATGGAGGCGCTGCTGGGAATGACCTGGCAGGAGGCGTCCGCAAGGCTTACGGCATCTGCCTATAAGTGGCTGGAAGGAAAGGGGAATAGCTGGTTTTTCCTGCGTGATGAAAATAAGCTGGCAAAAGAGTTTGATCTGGAGAAGTTTTTTCTGTTCCCAGAGGGCATCGGAATCTATTATGAGCGGTATGCGATCGACTGCGGGGCGGCGGGGGATTATCTGTTTGTCGTTCCGTGGGAGGAATTGAATTCCTGACAAAACAACGCCTAAATAAGATCATGATGCAACTTTGATGCATTTTTGATACAATCATGATGCATTTCCTCTGTAAAATAGAAAATATTATGCGTGCCGACGCAGGCGGGACAAATTTTTCGCGGCCTGTAGCGCTGGAAAAAGAATAACGATAGATACTCCCGCGGCGTAGGGAGCTTCGGGAGTTTATTGTGATACCCAGGAGGAGATAAGAAATCATGAAAAGACGATTTGCAAAAACAAGATATATATGTCTGACATTATTATGTACGGGAGTTGTTTTTGGCTGTGCGCCAAATCAGGACACGAAAGTATCTGTAGAGACGACGGAAAGTGGTGTTGAGGAAGAGTCGGGAACAACGCAGGAAACAAAAGAGGAGCAGTCCGACCAGGAGACGGAGACAGCGGATGCCCATTTTTATGAGCAGCAGATGTTAAAAAATGAGGAACGGTTTTATGAGGAGGCGCAGGAACAGGGCATTGAGCGGGAGGAGGCTGCAAAGTATGCGCAGATTTTAGCGGAGAACAATATTTTTCAGGACGGTGAGATGGCGCTCACGGGGCTTCGGCTTGACGATATTGACGGCAACGGTCAGATGGATATGCTGGTCATGGTGCTGGATGCGAAGGAGGAGCCTTTTTACGGTTCCGGTGCGTTGTGGCTTTATATGAATGAGGACGAGCCCTATTGTTTTGCTGATGAGGACTGCTCGTATTATGGCTGCTTTGATGTGTTCTGGGATGACATCGACAGCGACGGCAATGTGGAGATCGTGCTCAGCGCGCAGGGAACGGGCTGCGGGGCGACGGGGGATTTTTATAAGGCAATATTTAAGTATCGGAATCCGTCAACAGATGGAGCGGGCAGCGACAGTGAAAATATAATACAGATGCAGCTTCCGTCCGATTTTGATTACGACTATGATTTTGGGATTGGTATTCAGGTTTATCAGGAGCCGGAGACAGACCTGTATACAGCCTACTGTCTTTATTTTGATGAGGAGATATCGTTTCACGCCCAAAATATTGGGGACTGGGAGCTGCCACAGGAGGAAAAACTTGTGGGCGGCGAGGTGCGTGGCTTTTACGATCTGCGAGTTGTGCAATATGAGGGAAAAAATGTGCTACAGGCATCAGAATACCTGAACGGTGAGGGAGGAACCGTACATAATGTCGCCACGGCAGAGTTTCTGATCACATGGAAGGAGGACGGTACACCCGAGGTGCTCAAATGGTGGATTGAGGAGGATAAACCTGCGGCGGATGTCATCACGGTTTACACGACAGAGCAGCCTGCGCATTCCGATGAGAAATTTCCGGTTGTGTATACGGACGACCTGTCCCTGCTGGAGCAGATGGGGCAGGCGGACTGCAGTTATGCCGAGCAGGACGGCAATGTATATTACCGCCAGTATCACAGGGATTCCTATGAGGAAGGCGCACTGTGGGGAATTTATCAGGCAACTGCCGGGACGGATAAAGAGATTATGCGAATCAATGCGGACGGTAAAAAGACAGTGCTCTTTCACGATCGGGGTTATGGGGACATTTATCTGATCGGGAACCGGTTTTACATGACAGAATCGGTCGTGGAGAAAGTCGAAGATATGGAGTGGACGCGCGATAGGGTGTATTCTGTAGATATGCAGGGGCGTGATCGGATAGACTACGGCGAGAACGGTTCCATCTGTTTTGTTGACCTGGATAAAAAGTGTATTATTATGCGGTTTTGCAGCGATGATTTGAAGGAAAAGGTTTTTGCCATTTTAAATACCGTAAACGGCAAATTGACTGAATTGCCGCTTGATACAGGCAATAATTGTTTTTTCTGGGATTACCATGACGGCTGGTGTTATTTTGAGGAGGATTCCGGGGATGGGATATACAGGATCGTGGCGGTGTCATTGGAGGGAGAACGCAGGGAGATTATCGCGCTGACCTCAGAAAAGACTGCGGGGGAGTATGGATATTATGAGGGTATCTGTGACCTGCGCGTTGAGGGGGAGCGGATTTACATTGTGTTTGGCGGTTATGCCGGGAGCGGACATTTTTATCAGGGTGGAAGGATACTGACGACAAAGCTGGACGGCTCCGACTATCGCGCGATCGAATGCGACGCGGACCATTATTATGTCCGGCAGGAACAGGGAAGGCCGTTAGTCTATTTTCCGCATTACGGTGGCGGCTATGCGAGTGAAAATTTTTATCAGGATGAAATGATACTGACGACAGCTCCGGCCGGTTCGGATTATCGCATGGTCAAATGTAGTACAGAGGATTACGAGACGACAGTGTGGGATGTATTGAATAATATTACGTATCCGTGTGATTTTCCGGTTCAGTTGATCGACAGCCTGGATAATAAGATTCCCATTGAAGGACCGGCGGGGCTCTTAAATCCAATGTGTGTTTACCACCGCAATGCAGAAGAGGTGGATTTTTACGCCCTGCCCGATGATTCCGGCAGGATTGTCAGGGCAGCCATGCGGATTGACGAGGATATTGCACAGAGGACAGACGGGCAGGAATATAAGATTGATTATCAGCACCTGTATTATGCGGATGGATATCTGTATTTTGAGGCCGAGTTCAATGTCTATGACAGGGAGTATGCCATCGGCTGGCGCGACGGATACCGCAGAATCCAGACAGACGTGTATCGCCGCAGGCTTGCTGACGGGGAGATGGAACTGCTGTATTCATATTAATTTAGCAGGAGGTGCAAATGAGGAAGTGTATCAAACGAATGATATATATGGGTATCATTCTGTTTTTCATAGGAGCTGTTTCTGGCTGCGCGCCGAAACAGAACCCGGCGGTACCGGTGGAAAGTGTAGACGGGACACAGGAGACTGAGACACAGTACGCCTGGGCAAACAGTTTTGATTATAGTATAGATTCTGGGGAGCGATATTATTATGCCAGTAATCTGCACGATCATTATCTGTACAGTGCAAATGAGGATGGAAGCGATGCGCGGCGGGTGGCAAGTGTGAGTGCCAGTGAGATCTGTGTACAGGATGGAATGATTTATTTCATACATAATGGCGGAGGCGGATATGAGTCTGGAATCTATCGGATACAGACAAATGGAAGCGGCATGGAAAAATTGTGCGGCTGGGGACGTCAGCTCCGGCTCAGCGAAGGGTATGTGTATTTCTGTGCTGCATATGAGGCGGAGTATGATGCGTCGGGGCTGGTAACAAAAACGCCGCCAGAGTATGATGACAATTTCTTGTACCGCATGAAAAAGGATGGAACGGACAGGAAGCTCATCGCAACGGATGTGCGGGATTTTGCGCTGCAGTATGTGCAGGATGAAAAACAAATGGTTCTATATTGTTCCCAATATTGTCATGATGGTACGATGGCTGTCAGCAGAATGGCATCGGACGGGCGGGATGCACAGGCGCTCTGGTATACAGACTATGAGGGAACCATGATGGTCTACAAGAGCAGGATTTACTTTCTCGATATCTATTTCGGCAGTCAAAAAGTCGAGTGGTATGATTTGTCGGATGGATCAACAGGTTCGTTTACCGTTCCGTTAAATTACTCATATAACTGTATTTATAATGATTATTTTTATGGTGTGTGTGAATCGTGGAGTGATAACGAGCGGAAAGTAACCGTTTACCGGGTTGACCTGAATGGGAGAAACGACAGGATTTTGTATGAGGACTCTTATGACGATGATTCTGGGAAAGGAGGAGCGGTAACATACTTATATGCCACCGAAAAGGGCGTTTTATTCCGGCCTTATGTGCCTGAACAGAGTGGAGTCAGATGGTTTCGGCTGACAGACGACGGGAAAGTGGAGGCGTGGGAAACGGAAGACTCGGAAGATACTGAAAATACAGCGGATTTATCCATCGCTCCCGACTTAAATCACAATGGTACAGCCGAGGAGGTGCGCCTGACAGAGCTGGACGACGGGCTGGGACAGCGGCTGGAAATCTGGGAGAATGACGTGCTGGTTGACAGCGAAGTGGGCTATTTTGCACACACTGGGCAGACCAGTATATTCCTGTGCACGCTGGACGGGGAGGATTATCTCCTGCGCTATCGCCCGACGATGTATCAGGGTGTCTGTTTATATGAATATGAGTTGTCAACTCTGAAAAATAACAAGAAGAAAACAATACAATACAATTACGTTGATTTCGATATCAACTTTGGTTCTCCATACCACACTGGTTTTGACGCGGAGGCAGTCGTCGCTTTTATGGACGAGATCAATGACCTGCTTGCCCACAGTGTCGTACTGCTCAACACCGACAGCGACCTGCAGGGAACCTTCGAGAAGGAAACCTTTGAGAAAGGGGGACGGCTGTATGACAGTCTGTGGTGGCTGGATAACCAGGAACCGGTGTTTGTCAGGAACGAGGACAAGTCGCTGCTGGAGAATCTACAGGATTTTCAGGCCGCGATGACAGCGGTTCAGAAGCCGACAGCAATCGAGGAGGTAGGAAGTCTGCCCATCACGGAGCCTTTGGAGATGTCGTTTTACAGCGGTGCGGGGGCGTGGATGACGGAGCTTACCCTGAATCCGGACGGCAGCTTTGTGGGAGACTACGCCGATGCGGACTGCGATACCATCTATGTCTGCCAGTTTCACGGGCAGTTCGGCGGGGTGGAAAAGATCACTGACAATTCCTGGCTGATGACGCTGGAAGAGCTGGTGCTTGACACCGGTCACAGCGTGGGGGAAGAGTGGGACGTGACAGAAGATGGATACACGATTCACTATATATCCAGCGATCCATACGGTTTTGACGACGCGGACTGGAAGACGCTCGAACCTGGCGCGCAGTTTATCCTCTACAGCCCGGATGCTACCGGACATGAGCCGGGGACGGAGCTGTACGGCGCGCGGGAGTTTCAGTCGTGGATGCATGACCACCATGGATTTGACAGCGAGGACGATATTCTGGGCTGCTGGGGACTGCACAATCTGGCATCGGGGCAGGGATTTTTTGTCGATGACTAAGGAACTGTTCAGAAATTACTTGTGACAAGAACGCCGCATAAATGTTCAGTTGCAAAGAAGAAAATCGCAGACATAGCGGGCTATATCAAGATTTTCTGATGCCGCAGATGGACATTTAGGCAAGTTATTGTCATGAGTAATTTATTAACAGTTCCTAAGTATGGTTGGAAAATTTATCTTGAATGGAATGATAAAAAGTGATAAGATGAAGAACGTACAAAAAATGGGAGTAATAGAGTCATGAAATCGATACTGCAGTCCTACAAAGGAATGTTCAGGAAAAAATACATAAAAATCTACTTGTTATATATGCTCTTTTTTATGGTGGACGGTCCGGTGCAGAATATGCTGCCGGTGCTGCTGGAGGAGAAGGGACAGCCGGCGCGCTATTATGGCTATCTGCTTGCACTGATCAATGCCTGCTGCGTGGTCGTGCCGGGGCTGGTCAGCATCCTGTCTGTCAGGTACAGCGCCTACCGGGTGGCGGCCGCCGCAATGATTGCCGCCATTTTCACCGGCTGCATGGTCTTTGGCGTGAACCAGACATATCTGCTGATCGCAGTTCTGGTGGTGCTTGCCTGTGCAAGAACGGGATTTAACTATTCGCTTGGAAATGATATCAACTATGAGATTGAGGATGATCACAGGGGGAAATACTTTGCGGTCCGGGATTTATTTCTGTATGGAGGAATCTCGCTGGGGCTGTTTCTTGGCGGACAGCTTGTAAAGGTCATCGGTGTCAGTGGGATGTATGCGGCGGCCGGTCTGTTGTATGTGCTGCCGCTTGTCATGATCGTTATCGTTTATCGGGAATGCGGCGCCAGGAAGGATGGGCAGAAAACAGACAGCGGCAACGATGCGGAGGAGGAGACAGAGGAACGGGTATCATGGAGCGTTTTTCGCAGGATTGCAGGCGATAAGAAGTTCTGGTCATATATGATCGTGAAGTTCTTTGCGAATATTTACGGGGTGGCGATGGAGTATCTGCCGCTGTATGCCCTGACTATCGGCATTTCCGTGTCTAATGTCATGTCGATCTTTTCGTTTATGACGCTCTTTAATGCAGTGGGGGCGCTCTTTGTCAGCCATCTGGGGGATTTAAAGGGCAGGAAGTGGTTCTATGTCTTTGATATCGGGTTTGACGCGCTGCCGGCGATGATTTTTCTGCTGTCGCGAAACGTGCCTCTCTTTGTGTTTGGAATTGTCCTCTCTATGGTGAAGGATGTCTTTGCATCGGTATCCTTTGCCTATTTTTATGATGTTTTTGATGACCACAACGGGACGATTATTCTGGGAATCGTCGAGTCCTTCAGCAGCGCGATCGGGATTGTCATGCCCGTGGTGATCGGCTGGGTGTGGGAGGTGTCGCCGCAGCTTGTGTTTGGCATCGGGGCTGCGGGCTGCCTGTTGTCCGCAGGCGTCGCTGCGGTGTTTCTGCCAAACAAGACAGTGGGTTAGGTATTGTTTGATAAATACAACAAAATATTGTATAATGTTTCCAAATATAATGATTAGAGTGTCAAAAGGTCCATTTTCATTGCAGAGATAATTTTTTCAAGATTGTGCCGCAATATCTTGAGGCGATGCGGCGCATCGTTGATAGATATTGTGGTGCAAGATTGGGAAAATTAGCCTGCAAGGGAAATTCAGACCTTTTGACATCCTAATCATATAATGCATCAATGATAAAGGGGAAACTATGTACAAGGTTGTATTCATCGATACAGAGGTTAGTACTGAAAGTAATACCGTACTTGACTACGGTGCTGTCGTAGACAAGAGCACGCACATTCACACAAGGTCGGCCAGTGTGTTTGAGGACTTTCTCGTTCAGCACAGCTCCGGCAGCAAACGGTTTCTGTGCGGGCACAATATTGTCCATCACGATGCAAAGTACATCAGACAGCAGATGCAGGCAGCAGGGATTACGGACCTGATTGATACGCTCTACCTGTCGCCGCTGCTGTTTCCCGATAAGCCCTATCACGCCCTGCTCAAGGACGACAAACTGGTGACAGATTCTCTGAACAATCCCCGAAATGATGCAATCAAAGCGATGGAATTATTTTATGATGAGGTCAATGCCTTTCACAGCCTAAGCGAGCTGCAAAAGGACATTTATGTGAACCTTCTTGGCCGGAAAGAAGAATTTTGCGGCTTTTTTTCATATCTCAATTACTATCCGCGGGGAGATATTTCCTCCCTGATTAAGCGTTTTTATTATGGAAAGCTGTGCGGCAACAGCGATATCGTATCCATTGCCGCGCGGTATCCGGTGGAGCTTGCTTATGTGCTGGCAATGATCTCGGCAAAGGACGCCACCTCCATGATACCGGGCTGGGTTCATATGCAGTATCCGGCGGTCTCCAACGTCATCCGCCTGCTGTGCAATACCGCCTGCGCTGATGGCTGTCCGTACTGCAGCAGCCGGCTTGATATTAACAGGCGGCTAAAGCAGATTTTCGGATATGACGATTTCCGAAAATACGATGGGGAAAATCTGCAGGAGAAGGCAGTGCAGGCGGCAGTTGACAACCAATCCCTGCTTGCCGTATTCCCGACAGGCGGCGGAAAGTCCATCACGTTTCAACTACCTGCACTGATGGCTGGGGAGCTTTCTAGGGCATTGACTGTCGTGATCTCGCCATTACAGTCCCTCATGAAAGACCAGGTGGACAATCTGGAAAGGAGAGGCATTGTGGATGCCGTGACAATCAACGGGCTGCTCAGTCCGATTGAGCGGGCGGATGCCATCGAGCGCGTCGAAAATGGTCTTGCTTCCATATTATATATCGCTCCTGAGTCCCTGCACTCCAGGACGACAGAGCGCCTGCTGATGCGGCGGACGATTGCACGGTTTGTGATTGATGAGGCGCACTGCTTCTCCGCATGGGGACAGGACTTTCGGGTGGACTATCTCTACATCGGTGATTTTATCCGGGAGCTGCAGGAGAAAAAACAGTTGCCGCAGCCCATTCCGGTCTCGTGCTTTACGGCGACGGCAAAGCAGAAGGTCATCAGCGATATCAAGGAGTATTTCAAGGAAAAACTGGACTTGGATCTCATGCTCTACACTTCGGGCGCAGGCAGGAAGAATCTGCGTTACGAGGTGCTTTACAAGGAGAGCGATGAGGAGAAATACACGACGCTGCGCTGGCTGATTGAACAGAAAAACTGCCCGACGATCGTGTATGTGTCAAGGACAAAGCGCACGGCGGAGCTGGCGCAGAAATTGTGTGACGATGGCATCTCTGCGCTGGCATTCAACGGAAAGATGGACAAAGCCGAGAAGCAGGCAAATCAGGATGCCTTTATTAGCGACGCGGCACAGGTAATGGTGGCGACTTCCGCCTTTGGGATGGGCGTGGACAAGCCGAATATCAAATTAGTCATACACTATGACATATCCGATTCGCTGGAAAATTATGTGCAGGAGGCAGGGCGCGCGGGCAGGGATCAGAATTTGCAGGCGGAATGCTATGTGCTGTTTCATGATGGGGACCTGGACAAGCATTTTATGTTGTTAAATCAGACAAAACTGAGCATCAGTGAGATTCAGCAGGTCTGGAAGGCGATCAAGGATCTGACCAGAAACAGATCGGTCGTGCAGCGCACTGCGCTGGAAATCGCACGTCAGGCGGGGTGGGACGAGACAGTGGCAGACATAGAGACGCGCGTGCGGACAGCGGTGCAGGCATTGGAGAATGCAGGATATATCAAGCGTGGGAAAAATGTGCCGCACATCTATGCCACAAGCATTCTCGTCAAAAATATGACAGAAGCCTCGCTCAAAATCGAGGCTTCGCACAAAATGAGTGAAAGGGAGCGCATGAATGCCAGACGGATTATGAGTATGCTGATTTCGGCCAGAAGCATCGCAGACGCGCAGAATGACGACGCGGAGTCCCGGGTGGACTATATTGCAGACAGGCTGGGCATCGAGCGGCAGGAGACGTTCAAGCTGATTCAGATTCTGCGGGAGGAAAATATTCTCGCAAACACAAAAGATTTGACTGCCTATATTCTGAAGACGGACACAGAAAACAAGTCGCTCAATGTGCTGAAAAAGTATGACGCCATGGAGCAGTTTCTCGTTGATCAGCTTGAGGACGGGGGACAGTGTATCAACCTCAAGGAGCTGAATGAGAGCGCCGTCAGCAGCGGATTGAAGAACGCGACGGTCAACGCGTTCAAGACGGTGCTCTATTATTGGACGATCAAAAAGTACATCAAAAAGAGCATTGAGAACACGACTGCAAGAACCGTCATAGTCCCGGAGCTCTCAGCCGGAGCGCTGTGGGAACAGCGGCAGCAGTGTATACAACTGGCTGAGTTTATCGTGAAATACCTGTTTGGGAAAAGCAGGGAGAAACCGCACAGCGGGGAGCAGGAGCTGGTGGAATTTTCCATTCTGGAATTAAAGACGGAGTATCTGCGACAGGAAAAGTCTGATATTACGGACAAGGCGGTTGAGGATGCACTGCTGTACCTGTCCAAGATTGACGCAATGAAGCTTGAGGGCGGATTCCTTGTGCTGTACAGCGGGATGCAGATTACGCGGCTTGAGCTTGACAATAAAATCCGGTACAAGGCGGATGATTACAAGAGCCTGAATGAATACTACAAACAGAAGATGCAGCAGATACATATCGTGGGCGAGTTTGCAAACATGATGGTCAGAAATTACGACGAGGCGCTGCAGTTTGTGAACGAGTATTTTCAGATGGATTACAAACTGTTTATCGCCAAGTATTTTAAGGGAAACCGGAAAGATGAGATTAACAGGAATATCACGCCTGAAAAGTATCATCAGCTTTTTGCGGAGCTTTCCAGTGTCCAGCGGGAGATTATCGACAATGACACGTCCAAATATATCGTGGTGGCGGCAGGGCCGGGGAGCGGAAAGACGAAGGTGCTTGTGCACAAGCTTGCCTCGCTGATGCTGCTGGAGGACGTGAAGCATGAGCAGCTTTTGATGGTGACGTTCTCGCGGGCGGCGGCGACGGAGTTCCGCAGACGCCTGTATGATTTGATCGGAAACGCGGCAGGCTTTATCGAGATCAAGACGTTTCATTCGTACTGCTTTGATCTGATCGGGCGGATGGGAAATCTCGAGGATGCCGGGACGGTTGTGCAGGAGGCGTCACGGATGATTCAGAACGGAGATGTGGAAATCGGGCGGATTACCAAGACTGTGCTCGTGATTGACGAGGCACAGGACATGGATGAGAACGAGTATCGGCTGATCTGCGCCCTGATGGAGCGAAATGATGATCTGCGCGTGATCGCGGTGGGAGATGACGATCAGAATATCTATGAGTTCCGCGGTTCAAGCTCCTGCTATTTTGAGGCGTTCCTGGCGCAGGACAATGCTAAAAAATATGAGCTGTTGGACAATTACAGAAGCGCGGGAAATATTGTGGCGTTTGCCAACCAGTTTGTGCGGCATATTTCGCACCGGATGAAAAGCGCGCCGATTAATGCTGTAAAGGACGGGGCGGCGGGCGCGGTAGAGCTGGTGCAGTGCGCCAGCAGAAACCTTGAGGAGCCTGTGGCGGCAAGGGCAGCCAGTGTGCGGGACAGAGGAAGTGTGTGCATTCTCACAAACACAAACGACGAGGCGCTGCGCGTCGTCGGACTCCTGAAGAAAAAGGGCATCCGTGCAAAGCTGATTCAGTCCAATGACGGATTTGACCTGTACAACATGATAGAGCTGCGTTTTTTTATGAAAAAAATCATGAAGCGGCTGGAAACGCCCATAATACCGGATGAGCTGTGGGAGGAGGCAAGGGACAGGATGACCATGGTCTACAAAGACAGCAGCAATCTGGCGCTGTGCCTTGCCATTCTGGAAGCGTTTGCGCTGGCAAACAGGCGCAAGTACCGCTCGGACCTGGAGGTGTTTCTGCATGAGTCCGGCATCGAAGATTTTTTCCGAAATGACAATTGTGACGTGGTAGTTTCCACGATGCACAAGTCAAAGGGCAGGGAGTTTGACGAGGTGATCATGATGCTCGATCATGTTTCGTCTGACATGGACGAGCGCAAGCGGCTGCTGTATGTGGGAATGACGCGCGCGCGGAAGGATTTGTACATTTATTATAATAACAAGGACTTTGACCGCTTTATCACGGGCAGCGTGCGGGCGCGGGTGGACAGCACCCTGTATGACCGCCCCGGAGAAATCCTGATGCAGCTTTCGCACAAGGATGTCCATCTCGGATTTTTCAAGGACAAGAAAAATACCATTCAGAGAATTCCCTGCGGCGCGAAGCTCCTGACAAGTCCGTCCGGGCTTTTGGCAGTGCAGGACGGCAAAGCCATGCAGGTGGTGCGTTTTTCCAAAAAGTTTTTGGAGGAGATTAATCGGTACAAAAGGCAGGGCTATGTGATGGAGAGCGCCAGTGTGCGCTACGTGGTCGGGTGGACAGACACATCGGACGGGCAAGAATATCCCATCATTCTGCCGGATGTGTATTTCGTCAGCAGGGTGTAGTGATTTCTTTGCTTGAACAGTTTTGGAGGAAATGTTATACTTTCATCAGATATAGAAAAACATTATATAAGGAATTGTTCATAAATGCAAGGAAGGGTTTTATATGAGAAAATTATTGGTGACAGGCGGAACGGTATTTGTGAGCAGGTACATAGCCGAATATTTTGCCAAAAAGGGTGACGCGGTGTCTGTGCTCAACAGGAACCGGCATCCTCAGCCCAAGCGGACAGACCTGATTGAGGCGGACAGGCATCATCTGGAAGATATCTTGAGACAGCAGTCATTTGACGCAGTGCTGGATGTCACTGCCTATACAGGGACGGACGTCTGCAGTCTGCTTGATGGGCTGGGAACCGCACAGGGGCAGATTGGGGATTATGTATTGATTAGTTCCAGCGCTGTCTATCCTGAAACGCTTCCCCAGCCCTTTCGGGAAACACAACAGACGGGTGCAAATAAATACTGGGGTGCATATGGCGTCAACAAGATAGCGGCCGAGGAGGAGCTTTTGAGAAGAGTTCCTGACGCGTATATTCTCCGCCCGCCCTACCTCTATGGACCGATGAACAATATCTACCGGGAGGCGTTTGTGTTTGAATGCGCAGACAATCGCCGAAAATTTTACCTTCCGGGAGACGGCGGTATGAAGCTGCAGTTTTTTCATGTGTGCGATTTGTGCAGGTGCATTGAAGCCATACTGGACAATCATCCGTCAAACCATATTTTTAATGTCGGAAACAGGGAGTGTGTATCCGTTCGCGAGTGGGTGCGGCAGTGTTATCGCGCGGCAGGGTGCGGGGCTGAATTTGAGGAAGTGCACCGGGATGTCAGCCAGCGGGAATATTTTTGTTTCCATGACTATGAATATCAGCTCGATGTGACGAGACAGGAAACGCTGATAAAAGACACGGTTCCGCTCGAAGAGGGGCTGCGGGAGTCCTACAGATGGTACTGTGCGCACAGTAAGGAAGTCAACCGGAAAGGGTATCTTGCCTATATTGACACGCGGTTGAGTGTCATCGGAAAATTATGATGTACAAAATCGGAAAACTTCACTATACTAATTTAAGGAACTGTAAAGTAAGCGAAAGCGAGGTATCAGTATGCGTTATGATGTGATTATAATAGGAGCCGGTCCAGGAGGAATCTTCTCGGCGTATGAGATGATCCACAAAAAGAGTGATCTGAAAATCGGGGTGTTCGAGTCCGGACATGCGCTTGACAGGCGGCACTGTCCGATTGACGGCGACAAGGTAAAGAGCTGTGTCAAGTGCCAGAGCTGTTCGATCATGAGCGGTTTTGGCGGCGCGGGCGCTTTCTCAGACGGGAAGTACAATATTACAAATGATTTTGGCGGGACATTGTATGAACATATCGGCAAGGCAAAGGCGATCGAGCTGATGGAGTATGTGGACGAGATCAATATGAAATACGGCGGGGAGGGCACAAAGATGTACTCGACAGCGGGCACACACTTAAAGAAGCTCTGCCTGCAGAACAAGCTGAATCTCCTTGACGCTTCCGTGCGCCATCTGGGAACTGACATCAATTATATTGTGCTGGAAAATCTCTATGCGGAGATGAAGGACAAAATTGATTTTTACTTCGACACACCGGTTACGGATGTCGAGGTGATGGACGGCGGATATCGCGTGCGCTGTGGAGAGGATGCCTATGAATGTGACAGGTGTGTCATTTCCGTGGGCAGGAGCGGGAGCAAGTGGATGGAGAGTATCTGCGCCAGGCTTGCGATCCCCACGAAGTCAAACCGTGTGGATATCGGTGTGCGCGTCGAACTGCCGGCGGTGATCTTCTCACATCTCACGGACGAACTGTATGAGAGTAAGATTGTGTATCGGACTGAAAAATTTGAGGACAGAGTGCGGACATTCTGCATGAATCCCAAGGGAATCGTGGTGAATGAGAACACAAACAGCATTGTCACAGTCAACGGGCACAGCTATGAGGGTGCGGACAAACAGACGGAGAATACGAATTTCGCGCTTCTGGTCGCAAAGCATTTTTCTGAGCCGTTTAAGGACAGCAATGGTTACGGTGAGAGCATCGCAAGGCTCTCAAACATGCTGGGCGGCGGCGTGATCGTGCAGCGGTTTGGTGATCTGGTGCGCGGCAGGCGCAGCAACATAAAGCGCATCGAGGAGGGGCTTGTTGCGCCGACACTCGCGGCGACGCCCGGCGATCTGAGCCTTGTGCTGCCCAAGCGGATTCTTGACGGCATTATCGAGATGATCTACGCACTGGATAAGATCGCGCCCGGAACGGCAAACGACGACACGTTGCTGTACGGTGTGGAGGTCAAGTTCTACAATATGGAGGTCGATATCGACGAGAATCTCGAGACCAGGTACAAGGGACTCTATGTGATCGGTGACGGAAGCGGCGTGACGCACTCCCTGTCGCACGCGTCGGCCAGCGGGGTGTACGTGGCGCGGCAGATATTAGACTGACTGGCAGGAGCATTTTGCGGAGGTTTTAGCAGAAACGCTCAATCACGCACGAGTGTATGGATTGTATATCGCGGTTCCATTTAGATTGTACCCGTTGTACCACTCTTTCATCTGCTCAAAATCCACACTAAATTTCTCACAGAGCGTACAGACCTCCTCCTCCGTAAAACCGATATCCTGCGCCAGATCCATCGGGTTTGTCATCGTGTACTCTATGAAATTGTTGACGGCGGACTGCCCCTTTTACAATGCACTGTGTTATATACTGCATAGGATTTTTCTATCGCTCTGACGCACAGACAAACTGCGCCTGTATATCCACAAAGATCGTATCATACTGGTTTATGCTCTCCAGAAACAGTTCATCTTTCACGCACTTTAAGGGCTCGAACAGGCTCCTGGAATCAGCCCCCTGCTGAAATACGCGACAAGCATATCCGCCGTCACCGATTTGCCAAACCGCCGCGCCCTGCTGTTGCAGATAAATTTTTCGTCGGCGTCTTTTTCCAGAAGCTTATTGATCAGCGCTGTTTTGTCCACAAAATATTTTGTCTTTGCAAAATCCGCATATTTTTTTGTTGCTTTTATTTATGAATTGTCCCATATCAAACGACTCCTTTACAATTTTCTATGTCATGTGTGTGCTTCCAGCCATTTTGCCACTCCGTCAGCATTATTGCTTTCAATGACTCCGGTAGCGATTTCCTTTAATTCGTCAATCGCATTTTGGGTGGCGTATGCCTCATCTGCCATGCGAAACATGGAAATATCATTTGCGGAATCACCAAATACAATGACCTTCTGGCAGCCGCATAATTGTTTTACACGCTGGATTGCGGATGCCTTTGTCGCATTTCCCGGACATAGTTCCAACCAATATTCCGGTCTGTATTTGTCCTGTTGAAACACACAATTAATTCCCTCAATATGTTTTACACGCTCATAAAGAGGCTGCAAGTCCTCTTTGGGGGCAATAAATGTAAAATAGCACGTTTTTCCCTCATACAGCTTATCCTCTGTATCAACCATACGAATACGCCTGTCCGCGGAATGGTTTTGCAGATAATCCTGAAAGCCTTCATTTGTTCTTCCTGTCAGGCATAACTTCATTTCATCCGAACCAAAATAGGCGGTCGCGAATCCGGGGACGGTGGTGTCGGCCAGAGCCCGCCTTATGTGCTGCAGTTCTTCTCCAAACATCGAAATTTCGATTTCCCTTCCGGATAGAGGATCGGCAAGAATCGTTCCGTTGCGGATAATGACAGGCAGGCGGAGGGAAATACTTTCTGTAATTTTGGAAGCGGAGGCAAGTGATCTTGCGGTTGCATATGTGAAAAATATACCCTGGGCAAGCAGGCGGTTCAATATGGCGACGCTTTCATTGGAAATACTTTTATCATCCCGCATTAAAGTTCCATCTAAATCAGTGACATACAATGTTTTCATAACAGCTTCCCTTACCCTTTCTGCAATTAACAGCTCGTTGTTTCATTTGATTTTATTCTACCCTAAAAGACTAAAGTTTTCAACTTTGTTTATTTTTTTATGCGCACGGGTGTCCAAAGGAAATATGTTAGCAAGCATTTCAATATACTTTAGTATAATAATATACATTGACAGGCGAGGTATATTGCTGTATAGTATATATAGACCGAAAAACATATAAGCGGTATTTATTTACAGTTCCTTAGGAGGGAGGAGTCACATGTCAATCACATCGGACATTCTCAGGGGGCATACGGAAGCGATCATATTGTCCAGCCTGCTCGAGCAGGACAGTTATGGATATCAGATCAACAAGGATATCATGAAAAAGACCAACAATGCCTATGAGCTGAAGGAAGCGACGCTTTACTCGGCATTCCGGCGGCTCGAGCAGGCCGGCTGTGTCAGGACTTACTGGGGCGATGAGACAGTCGGGGCAAGACGTCGGTACTATGCCATCACGGACGACGGCAGGAGGGCCTACCAGGGATACAAGCAGGAGTGGCAGGAGGCGAAGGAGATCATCGACAAGTTATTAAAATAGAGACAAAATTAAATGAATTTTATGAGGAGGGGAAACCGGTATGGAAACCAATATGGTTGAAAAAATCAGACAGTATTTTAACGAGATTTTTGCAGATGCGCCCAAGACAAGGATGGCGCTGGACTTAAAACAGGAAATGATGCAGAGCGCCATCGACAAATACAATGATATGGTGGCGGACGGATATTCTGAGGAGGACGCCTATCAGAATGTGGTCAGTTCCATCGGCGACGTGACGGAGCTGTTTCCGGAGGTGGAGGAGAGAAACCTGTTTGCGCTGTCGGAGAAGGACCGGAAGAAGAAGGCGACACTCACATCAGCCGCAGTCGGCCTGTATATCTTTGCGGGGGCAGTGTTTATTTTCTTTGGAATGCTCAGTGAAAGTATCGGATACGATGTTATTATGGCCGTTGGTTTTGGGCTGGCGATACTCATCTGCATTCCGCCGACAGTCATGCTCGTCTATGCGGTAAATATGTATCCCGATTATACCAAAAAGAAAGAGCAGGATTTGGTCGAACAGTTCAAGGAAGTCAAGTATCACAATAACAGGGAAAAGGCGAAGTTAAAGACGGTTAACTCCCTGATATGGACAATCACGTTACTGATTTATTTTACGGTCAGTATGGCAACGTTTGCATGGCATGTTACATGGATTATTTTTCTGATCGCGGCGTGTGTCCAGAAAATCGTACAACTGATTTTTGAGTTGCGGACAGAGGAAAACGCCCGTAAGGAAAAACATATGTAAAGAAAAACATTTGTAAAGAGGAAGCTGTTTAGAAATAGACATGTCAGAGGCATGTCAGTCAGGGTGTATAGACGGTTTTGGAATAGTGTCTAAATAAAATAGAAGAGGGGGAGAACAGGGATGAGAAGAGCGAAAATTTCAATGCTGATACTACTATGTATCCTTACAGCAGGCCTGTGTGGAATCCTTATATATGGGATATCTGGGCGGGGCTTATATTCGTGGGGTGGCAGTACAGGCAGTTATGGCAGTTATGGCAGTCCGCAGCTGGTGATGGAGAAGGAGGTTCCGCTCGACGGGATCGATCATATTACCGTGCAGTATGACATGAATAATAACGACATCTATATCTATGAGGGCGAGGGGGATGTCCTGACGATCAGGGAGTACAACGAACTTGCCCTGGAAGAGAAGGATCTCTCCACGGTGACCGTGTCGGGCAGCGGGGTGGAGATCCGTGGAAGAAGGAGAAACGGGAACAGTTTTCGGATACAGGTCGGGAGATTTGGAATCCGGTCCGCATACGGCTACACGGAAATCAGACTGCCTGCGTCCTATAAGGGACAGCTTTCGCTTTCCAGTGCCAGCGGGGATATCCGGTCAGAGATGGATATTTCGCTCGCGGAAGGATTTCAGGCCGAGGCAGTCAGCGGAGATGTGGTCATTCCAAATATTACAGCTTCCAAAGTGTCGCTGGGCAGCAGCAGCGGCGATATTAAGGTGTACGCTGTCAGTGCCGGAATCAACGACTCTGCGGGGGCGGTGGATATCGAGACAGTCAGCGGGGATATCAATGTCGGTCAGCTCGCAGGTGAGATCGACATCGAGAGCAGCAGCGGTGAGATTACGGTGAAGCAGTTGACAGGCGCGACGAAGATCAAGAGCATCAGCGGCAATATTGAGTCCGAATCCATTGCGGGCGATGCCTGGCTTGGTACGACCAGCGGTGATATCGCGGTACAGCGCATCGATGGGGCGGTCACGGCGGAGTCGTCGAGCGGCGGTGTCAAGATTCTCGCGGGAGCCGGAGGGCGGAACGTCAAGACGACATCAGGCGATATCCGGCTGGAAGGCATGGAGGGCTCGTGGGAGACACATTCGTCCAGCGGCGGGGTGTGGATCAAGGCGAAGGAGGGCAGCGGCAGCATCAGTACGACGAGCGGCGATATCAGCCTGGAACTTGAAAAACTTGCGGGGAACCTCAATATTGAGAGCAGCAGCGGGCAGGCAAAAATCAGGCTTTTATCAGACAATGCATTCGATTTCAAGGCGAATACTTCCAGCGGCGACATCGAGACCTTTTTTGACGACGACCTGAATTTTTCCAGGAAGGGAAACAGCGCGGACGGAACTTATGGGAAGAATAGCGACGGAAACAGCATCGTGGTCAGGACGACCAGCGGTGACGTGCAGGTGACAGAGCGATGATTGAATCATAAAATGAAAAAATCTTCTTTATACAGGACGCAATATGTGCTATAATCGATAACGTGGTTTATCCCTTTTGGGGAGATTTTGAGAGTAAAATGTTACAGAAAGGACTAGGTATTGAGATGTACATAACATGTTTGGATTTGGAAGGTGTATTGGTTCCTGAGATATGGATTGCGTTTGCGGAGGCGAGCGGCATTCCCGAACTGAAGAGGACGACGCGCGACGAACCGGATTATAATAAACTGATGACATGGAGACTGGGGATTTTAAAGGAGCACGGGCTGGGGCTTCGGGAAATCCAGGACACGATCGCAAAGATCGATCCGATGCCGGGCGCAAAGGCATTTCTCGATGAGCTTCGCTCCATTACGCAGGTCATTATCATCAGCGACACTTTTTCGCAGTTTGCGACGCCGCTGATGAGAAAGCTTGGCTGGCCCACGATCTTCTGCAACTCGCTTGAAGTTGCTGAGAATGGCGAGATTACAGGGTTCAAGATGCGCTGCGAGCAGTCGAAGCTTGCGACTGTCAGGGCGCTGCAGTCCATCGGTTATGAGACGATCGCGAGCGGTGACAGCTACAATGACCTTGGTATGATCAAGGCGAGCAAGGCGGGTTTTCTGTTCAGGAGCACGGAGCAGATCAAGACAGACAACCCGGAGCTTGCCGCATATGAGACGTATGACGAGTTGATGGATGCGATCAGAAGGGCGATGGTGTAACCAGCCCGTCGGCAGTCAGCTCGTATACTTTGTCGCAGACCTCGGCGATGTATTTGCGGTCGTGGGACACGCTGATGATCACACCCTGGTAATCCGCGAGCATGCGCCGTATCACCGGATTGGACAGCGGTGAGAAGTTGCGGCTCGGCTCATCGAGCAGCAGTACATCGCAGCCGGAGGTGTCGAGGTAGAGCAGCATGACTTTTGCCTTCTGACCGCCGGAGAGTTCCCGCATCGGATGCAGCATCTCATCCGCGGTGAACTTCATGCTGCCAAGATACGTGCGCATCATGGAAATACTTTCCTTGCTGCCGTCTGATAAAAATTCTACAGGCGTCTGTTCCAGATCCAGGAATTCCTCATAATTCTGCGGCATGTAGGCGGCTTTGATGTCTGTGCGTGGCAGCAGTTCTTCTGCCAGGATGCGCATGAGCGTCGTCTTGCCACAGCCGTTTTTTCCAGTAATGCAGATATGCTGCGGACCTTGTATAAAGAGACGGATATTGCGTGCGAGTACGGTGGACTGTGATGCATTTTCAACTGCAGGAACACAGAGCGCATCGAGCGTGAAGTCCAATACCACCTTTCCGTTTGGTATGGAAGCCTGATTGCCGAATTTGGTGAACATCGCCTCCTCGTACTCGGGCATCTCTGTCATCTCCTCAAATTCTTTCTCAAAGCGTGCCTCGTAAGCCTTGACGCGGTGCATGGTCTTTTTCAGAAGGGCTCCCGCGTGTGGATTCTGCCTGCTGACCACATTTTGCTGGTGTTCGACTTTCTGCTGGATCTGGCGGAATTTTTCCTGCTGTTTGTCATAGGAGCGGCGCTCGTTTCTCGCCTCCTGTTCCTGTTTTTCAAATTGATGGCTCCTGTCTGCGATATAGCTTTGATAGTCTGTATAGGTCACAGTGCAGCGCGGCGTGGTCTTGCGCCGGAGCTGCTCGATATGGATAATCCTGTTTGCGGTGCGCTCTAATAATGTCTCGTCGTGGGAGATGTACAGCACCGGAATTTTACTGCCCTGAATAAATCCTTCCAGCCACACGAGCGTCTCTATATCGAGGTCGTTTGACGGTTCGTCGAGCAGGAGCATGGTCGGCTCTTCGATAAGCAAGCGGATGAGCTGGACTTTGATCTTCTCGCCGCCGGAGAGTATCCCTAGATGCTCTTCTGAGTACAGACGCTCCAGTGGAAAGCCGATCTTTGCACACAATTGTGCGAGCTCACGCGGCTCCTTGTCATAAAAGCGGTCCGTCGCGGTGAGATATTCGTAGATGGTGTCAAGACGCCTGGACTCGGGCAGCTCTTGCGGCAGATAGCCAAAGTGTTCTCCCGACCGCATGATTTCGCCCTCATATTCCACGTAGTCTTCCGCCATGACAGGATCGCAGATCAGTTTGAGCAGCGTGCTCTTTCCGTTGCCCTCCTCGCCGATCAGGGCGCACTTGTCCCCTGGGTTGACGCACAGATTGAAATCTTTGAGTAATATGCGGTAATCTTTTTTGTGTCGTATGGTTAAATGTCTGATTTGTAACATAGAAATCATCCCTCCGTTTCATGTTTTCCTTTTTGGGTAATAAGTTTCTTGCGTTTTTGAAAACACGAGGGATATTAGACGTGTGTGGCTGTCTGATAAGGAACGGCACAGTGTATATGCCCATAAGGAAGGCTAGTGCTCCATCCAGACAGAAATTAGAGTTGTGGGCTGCATGGTTCGTGCCAGTGCTAGGCAAAATTTCGACGGCGATGCGGTGGCATCGTCTAGAAATTTTAACGACGCAATGACGCGAAACAGGCAGTTCACGATTCTAATTTCTGACCGGATGGAGTACTAGAGACCAACAGAGTCCCCAGCCAGCATATATGCAGGAATACGATGACGCGGCATACCCGAAAGCAGCCGTATAACAAAACAAAACCACACAAAAACAGAACTAGTACAGCATTGCATTAATAATCGAGCAATATGTACCTGCCTTTTGCGCCAGTACTGCGTTGTCGTCAGTCAACAATGCCACCGCATTGCCTCCTTCCTCCGCCTTGTCCTGACACAAAATTCAGGCACCTATTACTTCGAAATTAATGCAACGCTGTACTTGCACAATGAAGTGCATCTGTTCCGAATCTAAAATCTTAACTTGTGTTTTCTGTTTTGTTATTTCCGCATCTTCCCACCGCCTTGTATTTGAAATCAGTTATCAGCAATTATCTGATGGTTATCATTGTAAGGACTTTTTATTAGATTGTCAAGCGCAAATTTTGCACACAAAATGCTAAAAGGCAAGCATTTTGGCGCATGATTTCCACTACTTTGGCGTGGGTGTGAAAAGTAACATCGTCTGTGCCATCAAGACAAAAAAGTTGGCAGTTATTTAGTTTTGGCATGAACAATTGGGAATTTAACAATTTCTACGAATTTCGATTAAGCGTAAAACATCATTATACATATCTTCCTTATCCTCTAAATCAATCATTAACCATCTTTGTCCATTTCCTTCCTTCGTTTGATGATATATGTCGGATAATTCAACTGTACATTCTGGCAGAATAGCCTCAACAAGTGTTTTTTCCTTTATGCCTATAACAATCAAAACTGTAAAATAATTTTCTCTTGGATAGACAGTACATAATGTTTTGCCAGCTTTTTTGAATTTGATATTCCACCCCTTTTCCCAGCTGCATGAACTGTATTCAACTTTTTCTTTACATTCATATGTGTCTTTGATTTCTGAGCAAAATTGCGTGAAAATGGGATTTCCGATATATTCGTTTATTTGTGTAACAGTAGGACAGCAATTCTTATCTTGTAAATTAATCATATTGATATATTTCTCCATGTTTCAATTCTTTCAGCAGCTCCAGCATAGAGCTGGTAAGATGCTCCACCACATAGGCGTTGCGGCTCTCGTTGCTGAATGGTGAGACATTTTTCTGCTTTTGTTCCATTTTTACTGCCCCCATTGACAAAGTTATTTCATGCTGTTACACTTGCGTTGCTGTTACGATTGTTACAAATCATAGCATACAACAAAAAGTCTGTCAAGGAGGGAGTTTGGCGCATGACTTCCCCTGCGTTTACAAACATGGAAACAGTAACGCCAGATATCCGGTGCGCTGGGCGGTTCCGTAGAGGACAATCCGCAGGATGCACCACAGCCAGGTTGTCTTGCGGGAAGTGGCCTGAAAAATCGGCAGCACCAGAATAATGGAGACGCACAGCAGCGCAAGGAAACAGATTTTGACCAAAAGCAGACGCCGGATGATGACAAACAGAAAGACTGCAAAAATGCTTCCGATGAGCACGAGGATAGAATCAGCAATATAAAAGCAGCTTAACCAGTCACCGTTTCTTGCCTGCTCGTCGATGTTCTTTATTTTGCCAAAGTATGTATATTTACAATAAATATAGTCTACGTACAGAGAGTCCGCGAAATAAAACAGGGCGATGAGTGAGGTCGGCAGGCCAAATCCGCTGTTCTGGTCAAGAATGGTGTGCCAGATGAATCTGGAGAGCACAAAGGCCAGTGTGCAGAGAATGGTTCCCTTCCATGACATCGGCCGGACGTATTGATTTGTTGTATCATGACTATAGGCATATCTGTGATTGCATTTTCTGTATAATTGAAACATGTTACAAATTTTCCCTCTTTTCTGTAGTTTTATTATAAACAAAAGTCGGTTTATTGTCCAGAACGTGTTAAGAGCGGTTTAAACTGTTGACGAATTGCTATTTTTCTTATATAATAAAAAAAATTGTACTCAAAAAAATACAAAAAGGGGATACGGATGGATAAACGAAATTACAAGGCAAGAGCAAAGATTAATCTGGCGCTCGATGTGTGCCGGCGTCTTGAAAATGGATATCACGAAGTCCGGATGGTCATGCAGGTGGTTGATATCTATGATGAGCTGGAGTTTCAGAAAAGAAAAGATCCGGATATCATACTGTCTGTCGACAGCAAAGATTATCTGGGAGATCTGGAAAATAATTTGATCTTTCGCGCAGCCAAGCTTATGAAGCAGCAGTATAATATACAACACGGCGTGGAGATCAGACTCAAAAAAAATATTCCCGTGGCGGCGGGAATGGCAGGAGGAAGTACGGATGCGGCAGCCACAATGCTTGCCATGAATGAGATGTATGAGCTGGGGCTCACAAAGAAACAGCTGATGGAGCAGGCTGTGAAGCTCGGCGCCGATATTCCGTTCTGTATTATGGGAGGAACAGCCCTGGCGGAGGGAATCGGAGAAAAGCTGTCGCCGCTGCCGTCGCCGCCGAAGGCATCGCTTCTGATCGTGAAGCCGCCCATTATGGTGCCGACGCAGTGGGTGTATGAGCAGCTCCGGCTCGACAGGCTGGAGAAACATCCGGATATAGACGGTATGATCAGGGCGCTGGGGAGCGGAGATCTGAAAGGAATTACGGACTGTATGGAAAATGTGATGGAGACTGTAACGGAGAAAGAATACCCCATCATTACAGAGATCAAGAATATGATGATCGAAAAGGGCGCCATGAATGCGCTGATGAGCGGGAGCGGTCCGAGTGTTTTCGGCGTCTATCAGGAGGAGGGCGCAGCGCAGGAGGCGGCAGTTTTTATTGGCCGGGCACTCAGGGCAAAGGGAATCATGGCACAGCCAAATGTAACGGAATTTTATAATATGGATTCGTGATTGGAGGGCAGATATGAGCATGATAAAGGATGATGAATACTTACCGCTCAGGGATGTGGTGTTCAATACACTGCGGCAGGAAATACTCACCGGAAAGCTCAAACCCGGGGAGCGTCTGATGGAGATTCACCTGGCAAATAAGCTTGGCGTGAGTCGGACGCCGATTCGGGAGGCAATCCGGAAGCTTGAGCTGGAGGGGTTGGTGATTATGATACCGAGGCGCGGGGCCGAGGTGGCGCAGATCACACTAAAGAGCCTCCAGGATGTGATGGAGGTCAGACGCGCGCTGGATGTGCTCGCGATCGAGCTTGCCTGTGAGCGCATGGAGCAGGATGCGCTGGACAGTCTCTATCAGGCGTGTGAGAATTTCAACGCAGCTGTCAAGACGAAGGATACGAGAAAGCTTGCGGAGGCGGATGTGGCATTTCATGACAAGATTGTGCTGTCCACAGGCAATACCCGTCTGATACAGCTGGTCAGCAACCTGTCAGAACAGATGTACCGTTATCGGTTTGAGTATCTGAAAGACGCTTCGTCTCACGAGATGCTGCAGCAGGAGCATCTGGAAATGTACCTCAGCATAATGAAAAAAGACAAGGTTACAGCGGCTGATGTGGTAAGAAAGCATATTGACAATCAGGAGGAGGCGATCATCAAGCAGCTTCAGCTTGAAAAAGGGAATCACAAAAAAAGTGTATAAATAATTTATTTATGTCCATACTTACAATATAGAAGAAAAGCGAGAAGAAAAGCACTGCAGGAAATGGGAGGTATGGACATATGTTTTTGCAGAAAAAGAGTCTGAGAAAAAATCTGACTAAGAATCTGAAAAAGATACTGGCGGCGTTTGGAGTCGTGCTGTGGGTTGGCGCGCTCAGCCCTGAGATTTTTATCCAGTCGGGACTGGGCTGCATTCTTGACGAAAATGGAAAGGAGCTCTCCGCGGAGGATGCGGAGCAGTTTATGGAGGCTTATTTTTATAGAAATATGGATAGGAATGCCAAGGAGGATGCCACAGTAAAGATTCAATATAAATTCGCGTTGTTGGAACTATTTCAGTAACGGAGGTGATGAAGTGAAAAAGGAAGTGCTGGTATCCATACGCGGGCTTCAGTTCGTTGACAATGAGGTGGGGCAGTCGGCTACCGATGAGGACCTTGACCAGATTGAGACGATCTGCCCCGGGGAATACTATTATCGAAATGATGCGCACTATATACGTTATGAGGAGATCCTGGATGATTTTCCCGAATCGATTCGAAATATGATCAAGCTAAAGGGAAAAGAATTTTCGCTCTGGAAAAAGGGCCCTATCAATGTGCAGCTGGTGTTTTCCGAGGGGAAAAAGACCATGACGGATTATGTGACTCCTTTTGGAAATATTATAGTCGCGATGGATACCCAGGAAGTCAATGTGACGGAGAGCGATGACTGTCTGCAAATACATATTGCCTATGGTCTCGAGGCGAATTACCAGTTTATAGCAGACTGCAATATCACGATTGAGATTAAAGAACTGTAGAAATATAAAGAATAGGAACAATCAGAGATTGTTCCTATTGCTTACTGCATTGGTTCCTGTGGATTGTCCCTGCGAATCTCGTCGAGCAGGTGCTTCATGCGCCGCTCCATCTCGGAGAGCTCTCCGGAGTAGTTGCGGAAAGCGTCCGTCGTCTCGTCGGGCGTATCACCCTTGTAACAGATGCGGTGCTCCATACTTGCCCATAAGTCCATGGCAAGCGTGCGGAATTGTATTTCTACTGGATAATACTGCATCCCCTCGATGCGGTACACGGGGATGCCAAGTACCATGTGATAGCTCTTGTACCCGCTGTCCTTGGGGTAGTGGATATAGTCGCTTTCCTTCAGAATCAGCAGGTCAGTCTGTGTCTTTACGAGTGAGAGTATGCTGAATATGTCCTCCACAAAATAACAGATCACGCGGATTCCTGCGATGTCTGTCAGATTATCCTTTGCCGTGTAAGCTGTGACCGGAAGGTTTTTACTGGAAAGCTTTTTCTCAATACTTTTTCTGCTTTTGATGCGGGCCTGGATATTGTGGATTGGGTAATCTCTGTATTTTTTCCGGTAATCTTCGTTCAAACCGTTCATGCGAACCTCGAGCCGCGTCATGGCTTCCCGGTACGGTTCTACGAGCTGGTCGTACTCTTCCTGAGGGATACGCTCCATTTTTGAAGGTGATATAAAAGCGAGCGCCTTTGGCGGTTCATAGATACCTTCACTGTTCATTTCCTTCAGTATATCATTTTGA
This sequence comes from Lachnospiraceae bacterium, assembly GCA_009774245.1. Taxonomy (GTDB): domain Bacteria; phylum Bacillota; class Clostridia; order Lachnospirales; family Lachnospiraceae; genus COE1. The sequence continues at coordinate 28,651 of VSNM01000001.1, forward strand.
AATTCATTTTTTCTTGCGATCAAAATCTCCGCCCCCTGGTGTATGCAGTTATTATTGAAATGGCTTCTTTGGCCACTCTAATATAGTATGCACATCCTCGTGATTGTTTCGTACAAAACAGACAGGAGAGGAATGTGAGTGAAGCTTCTGCATACGTTATTACTCCTATACCTACAATATAGCTCAAAACGGCGACGAAAGCAATGAGAAATGTATAAAATTAACAAAAAAAACATAAAAAGGACATACATTTTGTTAAATATGTGTTACGATGCAAAAAGAAGAGAAAAGATTATGAAAAAGATTATACAAAAATAGTGGAAAAGATACTATATATAGTGCTATACTGGAGCTATGGGACAACTTGTGGGAAGGACGTCAGGAGAATATAAATAAAGGAATATGGAAACAGGAAAGGATGAATAACACATGAAAATTGCATTAATTAACGAAAACAGCCAGGCGGCGAAGAACGCCATGATCTGCGAGACGCTCAAAAAAGTCGTGGAGCCGATGGGGCATGAGGTATTTAACTATGGCATGTACACTGCGGAGGATGAGCATCAGCTGACATATGTACAGAATGGGATTCTGGCGGCGGTGCTGCTAAATTCCGGTGCGGCGGATTTTGTCATAACAGGCTGCGGCACGGGAGAGGGCGCGATGCTCGCGTGCAACGCGTTTCCGAAGGTGCTCTGCGGACATATCGAGTCGCCACTCGACGCATACCTGTTCTCACAGGTGAACGACGGAAACTGTGTGGCGCTTCCGTTTGCGGAGAATTTTGGCTGGGGTGGGGAGCTCAATCTGGAATACATATTTGAAAAGCTGTTCTGTACGCCGGGCGGTGGCGGATACCCGAAGGAGCGCGTGGTTCCAGAGCAGAGAAACAAGAAGATTCTCGATGAGGTAAAGACGGTCACGCACGCTGACCTTTGCGACATTCTGCCGAAGCTGGACAGGGAGCTCTGCAAGGGTGCGCTGAGCGGTGAGAAGTTCAGAGAGTATTTCTTTGCGAATTGCAAGTGTGACAAGATCGCGGCGGCGGTGAAGGAGATCATCGGGGAGTAAATGCGAGCGCATGGAAGAAAATATGTTTGCCGTGCGGAGCTGGGGTTCTGCACGGCGGAAACATGGAGGGATAGAATGCTGCTGGATAAAATTTATTACACAGTGAACAGCCTCGAGGGTGACTATGCATATCTGCGAAAGGACGGCGGTGAGTCGGACGAGCTAAAATGCGTCGCGCGTGCGCTGCTTCCGCCCGAGACTTCCGAGGGCTCACGGCTTGTCTATGAAATGATGGAGTACAGTCTTGAAGGGATTGCTAATGAAAAGTAAAACGGCAGACAGTATTGTGAAGGAGACGCTGCATATGGCATGGCCTGCGGTGTGCGAGTCCTTTTTCGTGTCGCTGGCGGGCATGATCGACTCGCTGATGGTGAGCTCCATTGGCTCCTACGCGGTGGCGGCGGTGGGGCTCACCACACAGCCAAAGTTTATGGGAATGGCACTGTTTATTGCGATGAATGTCTCTATATCCGCGCTTGTCGCAAGGCGGCGCGGCGAGCAGAAGAAGGACGAGGCGAACCAGATTCTGCTGACAGCGGTTTTGTTTATCCTGGTATCTGTGGCAGTAGTGTCCGCGCTCTGTGTGATCTTTGCCAACCAGATCATTCGTTTCTGCGGCTCCGCGGAGGACACACATGATACGGCTGTCATTTATTTCCGGATTATCATGGGCGGCATGGTGTTCAATGTGGTCTCCATGGGGATTAACGCGGCGCAGCGGGGCGCGGGCAATACGATTATTGCCATGCGGACGAATATCACGTCCAATGTCGTCAATGTGATCGGCAATTATCTGCTGATCAACGGTCATTTGGGATTTCCGGCGCTTGGCATTCACGGCGCGGCGATCGCCACGGTGTTTGGCACGGTGGTGGCGTGTGTCATGAGTGTGTGCTCGCTGTTTCCAAAGGACAATTTTGTGAGCATACCGTATATTATCAGGACGAAGATCAAGGCTTCTGCGGAGACGCTGGTGCACATTATCAAGGTCGGTTATTCGGTCTTTATCGAGCAGGTGCTGATGCGCGTCGGGTTTATGTCCACGGCGATGATGGCGGCGGGCATGGGAACGGACGCGATGGCAGCGCATCAGGTCGGCATGAATATACTGGGTATGACATTCTCATTTGGAGACGGGATGCAGGTGGCGGCTGTCGCGCTGATCGGCAGGAGTCTCGGCGAGGGGCTGCCGGACAAGGCCAAGGAGTACGGGAAGGTGTGCAGGCGCATCGGGATGTGCATCTCGGTGGCGCTTGCCGTGATCTACCTCCTTGGAGGGGAGACGCTTTATCGGCTGTTTTTTGAGGAAGATCATATTGTAGCGTATGGCGTACAGATTATCCATGTCATCATCATTATCGTGCTCTTTCAGGTATCACAGGTTATTTATATGGGGTGTCTCAGGGGTGCGGGCGACACGACCTATACCGCGATGGCGTCGACGGTCAGTGTCACTGTGATCAGGACGCTGTTCTCCTACCTGTGCGGTATCGTGCTCGGCTGGGGCATTACCGGCATCTGGCTTGGCGTGCTGGCAGACCAGATCTCGCGTTTTTTGTTCGCGTCGATACGGTTCAGGGCTGGGAAGTGGACTGGGATTAAGATATGATGCGACATTGGGAGAAATTTTGAGATGAAGATACAGACGGATTTGTGCGGCAGTCATATCCGCATCAGAAATTACAGGGAGGACGATCTTGCTTTTCTCACGGATATGTGGTTTGACGAGGAGAACGGAAAGTATCTGAGCGATCCGACGAGGGAATACGTCGATGAGGCTTTTCAGAAAGCGCTGGATACGCTCGGGGAAAGTGCGTCAGGCTATTATCTTGTCATCGCGCTTGCGGACACAGGGGAGCGCGTCGGCTCGTGCTGCATGTTTCCGGATGAAACGGGGAAAATCTATGACATTGGTTACTGTATTCACAGAAAGTTCTGGAGACGCGGATATGGCAGCGAGGCGCTGCGGCTGATGCTTGACTGGATGAAAGCACAGGGGGCGGAGAAAGTGACGGCGGAGGTCGCAATTGAGAATGTGCCGTCAAACCGGCTGCTTGAAAGGCTCGGGTTTGTCGTGGAGAAGAGGGCGGAATTTCACAAATACCATATGGATATATCTTTTGATAGTTATATATATGGAAAGAAATTGTTATAATGCATGAAATAAAGTGGGAGGTGTTTTTATGATAGCAATGCAGGGGTATTATAATGGAACAGTCTGTGTCCCAGAGGAAGGGGAAAAGCTCCGATTAAATCAAAAGGTGATTATTACTGCACTCGATGAAATAAATGTACCCAAAACCCGTAAATTGGGAACATTGGAAGGAAAAGGAACAGTTGCCTTTGCAGAAGATTGGAGTATGAGTGATGAGGAGTTGCTTGGGGAATGAAAGTACTGATTGATACGCATTATCTACTGTGGATGTTCATGGATACATCTAAAATTTCAAAAAAGGTGAAGGAGGTGCTGACATCTGTTGATAATGAAATATATTATAGTCAGGTAAGTTTATGGGAGATATCCATCAAATATTCCATAGGAAAGCTTCATTTGAATGGGATTGTGCCGGAAGAATTATATAGGGAAATTGAATGTAGTTTTTTGCATTGCAAGATGCTGCAAAATCAAGAGTTGATTTCTTCATATAGTTTACCTAGGGAGCATAAAGATCTCTTTGATCGGATGATTATATGGCAGGCAATAATGAATGAAATGACGCTTTTATCAGTAGATTCGAAGATAGATAAATATGTGAAATATGGACTGAGATTATTTTGATATGACTTTTTTAACTGGAATATATATATACCATTTTTAAGACAGGAGTGAAATATCATGCGTATCGCGTATTGTGAGGACGAGCCCGCGCAGGCAGAGCTTGTCCGCGCCATGGTCGCGCAGTGGGCGGAAAGCCGCAAGACAACGGCAGAGGTAATCCTGTACGAAAGCGCGGAAGAATTTTTGTTTAAAAATGACACGCTTGTCAGTAAAACATTTGCAAATCAGACTTTTCCGTTTGACATCGTTTTTCTGGACATCGCACTGCGGCAGATGAACGGCGTGGCGCTGGCGCGCGCGATACGGGAAAAGGATAAAAGGCTTCCGATCGCTTTCCTGACAGCGGACAAAGCGTTTGCGATCGAAGGGTATGAGGTACACGCAGTGCGGTATCTGCTTAAACCGGTTACAATGGAGAAGTTAGGAAGCCTGCTTGACGAACTGCTCGAGGCGGCGGAAGAGGACACGGTCTGTATCACGGTCGGGGAGAAGGGTGCTGTCAGGAAGCTTGCGGAGAGCAGCATTTGTTATATAGAGGTGCAGGGGCATTACACGCAGCTTCATTTGAATGACGGCTCCATAATCTGCATCAAGGAGAGTCTGGCAGTCGTTGCGGCTATGCTGCACAGGAGGGAGCTGTTTGTGAAATGTCATAGGAGCTTTGTGGTGAATCTCGCGTATGTTGAGAAGATCAGCCGCGCGGAGTGTACGCTCTGTGATGAAACGGTTCTGCCAGTCAGCCGCAGCACTTACCATGAGTTGAACGAGCGGTTTATACAGTATTACAGGGAATGAGGACATACAGTATGGGATAAAGCGAAAGACCATTACTGGAACCGGGTAATGGCTATAGGGGATTCATATAATGGCAGAGGGGGAGTGCGCATAAACATGATAATGGTTATACTGTCAATTTTGTCCATGCTTGTCATCATCGTCTATCTGCTGTACCGCACGATGGATAAGGCATATGAGAGGCAGATCGCTGTGTACCAGAACAAGCTGTTGAAGAAACAGGTTGACGAGGTACACAATATCTATCTCACGATGCGGGGCTGGCGGCATGACTACCACAATCATATGCAGTCTGTCAAGGCGTATCTGGCGATGGACAATCTGGAGGAGGCAAGGGCATATCTGGACAGGCTCGAGCAGGATCTGGACGACATCGACCTGCTTTTTAACACTGGAAATATCAATGCGGACGCGATCTTAAATTCCAAGATCTCCCTCGCGATCAAGAAAGGAATCCAGGTGGACTACAAGGCGACCGTACCGGAGGAGCTTACCGTGTCGGATATCGACTTGTGCGTCGTCATCGGCAACCTGATCGACAACGCGGTGGAGGCGTGCGAGAAGGTGGAGGCGGAAAAACGCTTTATCCGGCTCTATATCGGTATCCTGCGCAGGCAGCTCTATCTGTCGGTCAGCAATGCGACAAATGAGGTCGTGCGGAAATTTGACGAGGAGTACATCACGACAAAGCGCGGCAATCACGGGCACGGATTGAAGCGGATTAACAATATTGTGGACAAGTACGACGGTTACATCAACCGCAAGAACGAGCCGGGCGTCTTTGTGACGGAGATTATGCTGCCGCTGTAAGGAGCCTTAAAGAAATAACCTGACATTTTGCTTGCCTTTTCCTCCGATAGTACCAAGCAAAAATTAGTTACATAGCCCACTATGCGCCTAATTTTTGCTTGGCACTCTCGAAGAAAAATTCTGCGCAATCTTGTCAGGTTATTTCTTTAAGGTTCCTAAGGACTTTTGCATATGTCATTCAGGTACAGATTTTGACCATCTGTGCCTTTTTCTTTGCAAAAATTGGAGAAAATGGTAATATGATTTGCAGATGTAAAAACAAAGGAGTGGGCGGACCATGAAAAAATATTCAATCTGGAGCAACTACCGGTACACATATGAACCGTTGTGGAAAAGGAAGAAAAAGATTGCGCTCTGTACGGTTGTGGAGGCAGTATTCTACGTCCTTGTGCCGATTGTGGGAATGATGATCACTTCCATGATCATAGGCAGTCTGGAGCGGGGGATTGCCATGTCAGACCTCGTGTTTCGGATTTTGACTGCGTTTGTCGTCTATGGAATTCTCAACATGGTAAAAGGCTATCTGGATGCTCGCGGCGGTGAGCAGTATATCGAGGTGAGGACGGAGCTGTTTATCATGGATCAGATCGAGAAGGACCTGACGGTCAGCATGGAGCAGTATGAGGACAAGGAAATCCATAAGTTAAAAGAAAAATCAGATGAATGCCTGTGGAATAACATGGCGGGGCTGGAGGGATTCTTTCGCCACAACAGTGAGCTTTTGAAAAGTGTGCTGGGGCTCCTGGTCTATGCGCTGCTCGTGGGCAGTATGAACTGGATAATTCTGCTGATGCTTGTCGCGATGTCCGCAGTCAGTGCGGCAGTGGCATACGCCGTGACACGCTATTATCAGAAGATCAAAGATCCGCTTGCCGAGCAGCATATGACGATGCACTATATCAATCGCGAGGTGGATGATGTGGCAGGGGGCAAGGATATCCGCATTTTCGGATTGAGGGGCTGGATCATTGGAAAGTTTGACGCTGCGATCGCAGGTTGCCGCAGGCTCTATTTTCACTGGGATATGCGATCCTATGGCAGCAATATTCTGGACACAGTGCTGGATGCCGCGCGCGATCTGGTCTGTTATCTGTATCTGATTCTGCAGCTGTCCAATGGTATGCGGCTCTCGGAGTTTGTCTTTTATCTGGGGCTGGTCGCCGGATTTTCCAACTGGATTGGCATGATCAGCAAGAGTGTGGTCGCTGTCAGACAGGACAGTGACAGCATCAATGACTTGCGCGCCTATCTTGACCTGGAGGAGGAACAGTCGTCGGGAGAGGCGGTGGACTGTGCTGCGTGGACCGATATTGAGATCGTTTTTGATCATGTGAGCTATCGGTATTGCGGAGCGGCGGAGGAGACGCTGCACGATGTCAGTTTCCGTCTGGCATCTGGGGAGAAGCTTGCCCTTGTCGGTGTGAACGGGGCGGGTAAGACGACGATCGTGAAGCTGATGTCAGGGCTGTATCTGCCGACATCGGGCACGGTGTATGTCAACGGTGTCAGCACGAGGGAGCTCGACAGGAAGAGATATTTCGCGAAGCAGGCGGCTATTTTTCAGGAGCCGTTTCAGACTTCATACAGCATCGCTGAAAATATCGCGCTATCAGAGAAGTATGACCGTGAAAAAGTGTGGGAGGTACTTGTGCAGGCAGGGCTTGACCAGAAAGTAAAAAGCCTTGATGGTGGGATGGACACCCATCTTGGCAAGGATATCAAGCCGGACGGAATCGCGCTCTCGGGCGGGGAGCTGCAGAAGCTCTTGCTTGCGAGGGCGCTTTACCGCGACGCGGCGCTTGTCCTGCTCGATGAGCCCACAGCGGCGCTGGACGCGCTGGCGGAGACGGAGATCTATGAAAAGTACCAGACGCTGCTGCACGGAAAAAGCGTGCTCTTCATCTCGCACAGGCTTGCCTCTACGCGGTTTTGCGACAGGATTATATTTCTTTCCGGGGGCTGTGTCCGGGAACAGGGGACGCACGGGGAGATGATGCAGAGACAGGGCGCTTATTATGAAATGTTTCAGGTGCAGAGCAGGTACTATAACGATTCAGCGCAAAGTGCCGCTGGGGCTGATATTAATCGGGAGGGTGAACATGAAGAAGAATATGTCGATTCAGGAGATGTGGCACTATATCATATTTCAGACGAAGGGCTACCGGATAATTAAGGCGGCGATCATACTCGGAGCCATGACTGCGGCGGCAGTTCCATATGTGAACAATATTTTTTATGCCGGTATCTTAGACCGTCTTGTGCTCGCAAAATATGACACGGCTGTCATAATTGTGGTGTGGATGGTGGCAGTGACGCTTGGCCTGAGACTTGTGGCGAAGGGCTGCGAGCGGATTGTGAAGCATTACTGCAAGCCTTGTGCGGACGACATCAAGAAGAGAACCGCGCAGAAGGCGTTCACGATGGAGTATGAGATGATCGACCGGACAGACACGCTGGAGGCGTTTCGCAGGGTGCGCGCGGGAGAGATCGGAATGGGCGGCGTGGAGCGCCAGTTATTGACAATATACGAATTTTTTCAGGAGTTTGCGGGTATCGTCTTTGCATGCGGTTTTGTGCTGGTGCTCTTTGCCAGGACTGACAGCACAAAAGAAAACGTGGCGCTGTCGGTGTTCCTGACTGTGCTGATGATACTGGTATTTGCGCTGGTACTGTTTCTGAGTAATTATTTTTCCAGGATAGAGGGCGCGGATATGGTAGAGACAGAGCTGAAAAATGAGCATGTCAACACGCTGTCCGCCTATCTGCTCAACCTGATCAACAGGGAGGCATATGTGAAGGATATCCGGCTGTTTGGGCTGCAAGATTATCTGTACAAAAAGACAGAGGAATTTCGCACGGTGGGGAGAATGTACAAGGAGCTGGGATGCAGATGCGGCAAATACCGCGCTGTGCCGACCTTCGCCGCGCAGATGTTTGCGGCGGTGACGTATATCTGCATCGCGGCAAAAGCGATCGCGGGAAGCATCACGATCGGGGAAGTGACCATGTACGCAGGCGCGGTTATCACCATGGTTGCCGGGATACAGAGACTGCTTAGCAGGTATCAGGAGATCAATTACATGAATGAGTACCTGAGTACTTATGAGGAGTTTATCACGCGCCCCAATATGCATTATGACGGTACATTGCCGATCGAGAAGCGCGATGATAATGCGTATCAGTTAGAACTGTCCCATGTCAGTTTTCACTATCCGGGGACAACGCAGAATATTTTGCAGGACGTGTCCATGACTTTCCGGGTTGGGGAACGGCTTGCGCTCGTAGGCATGAACGGTGCGGGCAAGACGACGCTCATCAAGCTGTTGTGCCGATTGTATGAACCGACTCAGGGGGAGATCCTGCTAAACGGAATCAATATCGAAAAATATGATTATGACGAGTATGTCCGGATTTTTTCCGTCGTTTTTCAGGATTTCCGGCTGTACGATTTCCCATTAGATGAAAATATCGCCTGCGGCAGTGCAGTGGATTCGGAGCGGCTGCAGCATGCGCTAAAGCTTGCCGGGATCTGGGAGCGCGTGCAGGAGCTTCCGCAGAAGGAGCGGACGCTGCTGGGGCATGAGAACGGCCAGGGCGTGCTGCTCTCGGGCGGCGAGGCGCAGAAAGCGGCGATCGCGCGGGCATTGTATAAGGACGCGCCGTTTATCATTCTCGACGAGCCTACGGCGGCGCTCGATCCGCTTGCGGAGGCGGAAATCTACGAAAATTTTAATGCGCTCATCAGAAACAAAACGGCGATCTACATCTCGCACCGCATGAGCAGCTGTAAATTCTGCGACCGCATCGTGGTGCTCGGCGATGGGCGGATTGTGGAGGAGGGAAAACACGAGACGCTCTTGGCGAAAAAGGGGACGTACTATAGGCTGTACAGCGCGCAGGAGGCTTATTATAGGAAATAGAGGTTGAATAGGCGCCAGCAAGCCCCGTCCGAAAAAGACGGGGTTTGCTGGCGTCTGGTTATGCCTTGCTTGCCTTGAGCGCATTGTGCAGCCCGGCAAAAACTTCATCGTAGCGGTTGCATTCCTTGATGCTGACAGTAGTCACATAAAGGTTTAATGGTATTTCCTGATCTTCGTATGCGAATGTCTGCCCGTTCATGCTGCGGATTTTCTCCGCGATCTGCCCGGCGTATGACGCGTCATTGCTGGCAGTCAGGATACAAAATTCATCGCCGCCGATGCGGAATGTGATGTCGTTCTCGCCTGACGCCGCCGTCATGCGCCGCATCTGCTCTAAGATTGCCAGATCACCGGCCTTTCTGGATATATCATTGATCGCCAGCATATGCTTGATGTCGCAAAGGACAAAAAAGCAGTCCTTTCTCTCCTGAAATAAATCATACAATTCATTGATATCTACATGCCGTCTCTGCATAACGTAATAATCCCCTTTCTGTGGAGGTACACTGAACCTCGGAAATAGTTCTGTGAATCGCGCGCGGCGAAATTCAGAAGGTTTACAGTTCCATACCTGTTCAAATGCACGTGCAAAGGATTCGTGTGTACTATATCCATACTCGACAGCAATGTCTAGGATAGGCAGTTCTGGTTGTGCGGACAATTTCCGCGCGGCCAGCGTCATACGCCTGCGGACGATGTAGTCGTGTACGGAGATGTTGTGTACACTGCGAAACAGTTTTTCAAGGGTGGATTTGGAGCAGAAACAGGCCGCCGCGATGTTTTCGGTTTTGATCTCATCGCGCAGGTGCTTTTCGATGTATTCCAGAGCTGTCATCAATAGTTCAATCCGCTGCATAATCCATTCCCCTTTCCGATATCGTAATATCATTATAGCAGAGAGGGCAGAGATTAGTTTGACATTTTGAGTAAAGTTTGAATAAAGTTTGAGCATAATGAAGATTGGAAGCATATCCAATTTATTGTTCAAGACTATTGCACTTCCATCTGCGAAAAGTTTTTATTTTTTTCACAGACAGATTGTGGTAAAATAAAAAGAGAGTTTCATTCAAAGGATAAGAAAGCGGGTTTTTGTTCTGTCTGGAATCGCGGTATTTGCAGATAAGGTGATCGAAGAGGAAAACATGGACATGATAAGGAGGTATCTGGGTATGACAAAAGTAGGACAGTTATTTGAGGATGAAAAAATTCGTGCCGTAAAGGAGGCGACTGAGAGAGTTACGAAAGAAGTTACCAAAAAAGTTACAGGGGAAGTTACAGAAAAAGCTGCAGAAAAGGCATTAAAACAGGGATTTTCTGTTGAGGCCATTGCGGAAATACTGAGCATGAAAGAGGAAGAGGTTCTGGAGATTCAGGAGAAAATTTCCATGTCGGTCTGACCAGCATAAAGCTGAAAATCTCATAAAATGGAACTACTGACTGATAAAATAGTGCAATAAAGCCCATAATAAACTTTATTGCACTATTACTGTCTAAAGATATCCTTCCCATCCGGTTAAAATTCCTGTTGATTAATCAGCCCCTTTGGGTGCCCGAGTAGGGGGAGATTCATTTTTTCAGCGAAACTCAAACAATTTGCTGACTGGAATTTCCAATGCTTTCGCAATGCTAAAAATCACATCAAGAGAGACGGCACAGTCATTATTTTCAATCCGTGACATATGGGTACGACTAATGCCAATCTGATCTGCCAATTGAACCTGAGATAGACCTTTCTCTTTCCGATTATTGGGATAATAATAGTGTAATGCTGAAAATTGTACTATTAAAAACAGTCATTATTTTATGGACATTGAAAATCCCTTGAACGAATCTATATGTCACAGGAAAATCCTAGAATTGGGAGCCAGATATTTTTATAGTGCTGATAAATGATGGAAAGTATGGTCAATCAAAGGCTATGGCAGATGAGTAATGTAACGTGAGATGTAACAATTGTTATATTTCAGGTTGTTGCAAATTGAAGAATTTTTTAATATGCTATAAGAGTGGTTAAATTCTGTTAAAGGAGCAAGCATATGAAGAAAATAACAAAAAGGGACAAACAGACAATCCGATTTCTAAAATGGGTAAGGAAGTATCCGGGCTGGTGGTATCTGATCTGCACGTCGAACGAGGAACATATGAATATCAAACTGATGCATGAACTGATCAGGCGTCTGGCAAAAGATCAGTTGTATGAGATCATCTTTGTACTTTTGATGGTGCATAGGAATGAAACATATGTCAAAGATATTCCCTGTTTCATGTTGCTGAATATGATGATAGAAAATTGGGATGGTAAAAGGAAAGACAGTGAGCAGATGATAAATGATATTCTTGAATTTTTTGAGTAAAATGTTTCTGGTACTGAAAGGCTCCCTGAGTCTTTTTAGACCTGACATTTTGAGAGCCTTTCTTACAATTCCTTAATGGAAATCTAATGTTATTGTCCCTGCGCTTGTTTTAGCCTCCTGATTTCTGCATGCAGCCGTTCAATTTCAGCCTGCTGTTCCATCAACGCAGAGTCCTTCTCGGCAATCGCGGCATCTTTTCGGGCGATCTCCGCCCTGCTGTCTTCACGTCCCCATTGATATAAGGCTTCTGCTACTTCACTCACTTCCATACCTCCTCTGTATTTATACTTTTCATAGATCTGCAGATACTGTTGGTCTCCTGTGACCGCTGCCAAGGTGTACAGCGTATCCTGCGCATGTGTCAGCATCTGTCTGTCGGTTTTCAGGGCTTCTATCTGTTCACTTTTAGTATACGACTTTGAAAGGAATTTGGCAATACATGAAAAATCTGATCGGAATGCTTCCGCCTGTTTCTGTGAGAGATCCCTCAGACGGATCAGATTCAGACTGTAGTTCTGGATATATTTTTGGACTGCCTCGTCCTCGGGCATCCGTATCATGGAGCAGATGTCCTCCGGAATATCCTCCTTCCCATAATAGAGCACCAACGTGATGACCGGTACGAGCTTCTGGTCTGGGTGGAGCTGGCTGACATAGGCGCTGTTATGCGTTTCCTTATTTTGCTTCATAAATTCCTCAATCTGCCTGTCATACGCGGTATAGGTGTATCCCATAGATTTGAACGGGGTAGTACGGTCGGGTACATATTGGTTTTCAAGCCCCCAGATAACGTAACGGATTCCGTTCTGTATATCCTCCATGCAGTTGTCCCTATACAGTCCTTTGAGTCTGCCGTCCTTTTCAACTGCACTGTTTAAGTAGAATGGTTTTAAGTTTTGTTCCAGCAGCACAGGTTTTCCTCCATATACAACCATGTTTATGATGTCCGCAAACACGTCCGCATAGGAAGTCAGGCTGTTGGAAGCAAGGTCTGGCTGTCCCATTGTCTCTCCTCCTTCGTTTTTAAAATCTTGATAGATGTATCATTCAGATTGTATCATATGTCAGTTATTTTGGCATTGGACGTTTAATCCAAAGTAATTGACACTCGACATATTCGTAATGAATATGTCAGGTGTCAATACATTTTTTCTGATAATAATCTTAGTGTCGGAGAAATATTAATCTCTGTGTTATTGCCCTTATGCTTGTCTTAACATTCTGATTTCTGCGTGCAGTCTCTCGATTTCGGCCTGCTGCTCCATCAGCGCAGAGTCCTTCTCGACATTGTCAGATTTCATTTTGGCAATTGCGGTGTCTTTCGGAATATCCTTCCTTCCATAATAGAGCACCAACGTGATGGCTGGCACAAGCTTCTTTTTATAAGTATTGTTTGACTTTTTACACTATATAATGTATATATAAGTATATGAAGGCAATGAATGGAGATTCTTAAAAAGGAAGTGCAAATTATGAGCAATCGTGAATTGGCAAAAAATCTTATAGACCAGATATCAGATGCCAAATTACTTTATGTTATCCCTTATCTGCAAGGTGCATCTTTATCAGATGAAACCCCAAACACAGAAACACTGGAAGCAATGGCAGAAGTTGAGGAAATGATCAGGACCGGCAGCGGACAACATTTCCAGGGGACTGCGGAAGAATTTACCACCATGCTTTTATCAGAGGGCGGATCATGCTAAACCTAAATGCTTCTACAGCGTAAAAAAAGGATTAAACAGAGATCATTCCCTTTCCGGTAATCATGTAGGAGAAAGGGAGTGTCATATTGCCCCCGACTGGATACTGATCTATCGTGTAAATAATGAGGAATTATATCTTGTCCGGACTGGAACACATGCTGATCTGCTCAATATGTGATTTGGTAGTAGTATTTCTGAAATTTTAGATGCAAACGGCAGAATGGGTTAGAAGTTGTCAGCCAGCCTTCACAAGCATATTGCAATAAACGTACGTTTGGATTTTGGACTCTGCTGAAAAATGCGATATAAAGCACAAAAAATACTGTATAACGGTTCTTTGTAAAAAATTCCCGCAAATTATTGACAAACGACAAAATTCGTGTAAACTGATAACATAATCGTTGTGTGAACAAAGGCGTTCTGTATTGGGCAGGGCGTCTTTTTTTATGCACAGCCCCGTG
>VSNM01000001.1:42646-150751 GCA_009774245.1 Lachnospiraceae bacterium
CAGAGGAAACATGCCGCTGAGGCGGCGCACGGGGCGCGCGGCGAGTAGGTGAGAAGGTCATTCCCCTGCTCGATTGCACAGCCCCGTGCAGAGGAAACATGCCGCTGAGGCGGCGCACGGGGCGCGCGGCGAGTAGGTGAGAAGGTCATTCCCCTGCTCGATTGCCCCCAGGCACCCGGCCCCGTGCAAAAACCATACAGAGAAAGGTGCGTGAGCGTATGTTTGAGATGGATTTACTTGACAACACGGAAACTGTTAACAGACTGTTGGCCAGATATGGCGTAAAATTTGGCATTTATAAAAATAACACCTTCAAGGAGCAGCTGTTCCCGTTTGACGCCATTCCGCGGGTGATTCAAAGGGAAGAATTTGACTATCTGGAGAGGGGATTAAAGCAGCGTGTCGTGGCGCTCAATCTGTTTCTGGATGATATCTACCACGACAAGAAGATCGTGAAGGACAAGGTGATACCGGAGGATTTTATCTTCGCGTCGAGCGGTTATATGCCGGAGTGCGAGGGCGTGACGCCGGTCAAAAAGATTTACTCGCACATCTCCGGCATCGACCTTGTGAAAGGAAAAAATGACAAGTGGTATATTCTCGAGGACAATCTGCGGGTGCCGTCGGGGGCGTCCTATCCCATGATTGCGCGCGAGCTGTGCCGCCGGAGCAGTCCCAAGACGTTCCGCGACAACCAGCTCGAGGACAACAGGAATTACGCACAGCTTTTGCGGAGGACGCTCGATCATGTCAACGTCGAGGGACACACGGTCATATTGACACCGGGAAGATATAACGCTGCTTATTTTGAACATTCCTATCTCGCGGAAAAGACTGGCTCGCATCTTGTCAACGGAAGTGAGCTGATTGTGGAAAATGACAGACTTTACTATGTGGATTACAAGGGCAAGCGGGAGAGGGTGGGCGCCGTGTACCGCCGGATTTCCGACGAATATTTAGATCCCATGCATTTTAACCCGGAGTCTGTGATTGGGATACCGCACATTTTTGACGTGTACAGGAAAGGAAACATCGCACTGCTCAATGCGCCCGGAAACGGTATCGCGGACGATAAGGGCATCTACTATTTTGTGCCGAAGATGATCAAATACTATCTGGGCGAGGAACCTGTCCTGTCCAACGCGCCGACGTACCTGCCGTTTTATGAGGAGGATATGGCTTATGTGCTCGAACATTTTGACGAGCTTGTGCTCAAGGACGTGGCGGAGGCAGGCGGCTACGGTGTGGTGTTTGGCAGCAGCATGACAACGGAGCAGAAGGCGGATTTTATCGCGCTGCTGAAAAGGGAGCCGCGGCGTTTTATCGCGCAGGAGGTGATCGATTTCCAGGATCTCGATATCCAGGACAACGGAACCGTTGTGGCAAGAAAAGCGGACTTGCGCGCGTTTGTGCTGATGGCGGATGAGCCTTATGTGTGGAAGAGCGGGCTTACCAGATTTTCGCGCAATCCGGATTCATTCATAGTGAACTCATCACAGGGAGGAGGATTTAAGGACACATGGGTATTATCTCATTAGAGCAGACAAACAGGCTGTACTGGCTTGGAAGATATACGGAGCGGGTATACACGACGATCAGGCTTTATGCCAAGTGTTATGATGAAATGATCGATGATATCGGGGAAAATTATGCAGGCTTCTGCAGGATGCTGGAGATTCCAAACATCTATCGGGATAAGGAGGATTTCAACAGCAGGTATGGTTTTGACGAGACAGATCCCAACTCCATCCTGAGCAATCTCATAAGGGCATACGACAATGCAGTCGTACTCAGGGAGGAGATCGGCAGCGAGACATTATCGTACATACAGCTTGCCATCTATGCGATCAACAAGGCAAAGATCTCGCGGGCGCCGCTTCTGGAGCTGCAGAATGTGCAGGACAATATTCTGGCCTTCTGGGGGATTGCGGATGATTTTATTGAGAGCGAGACGATCAGGAATATCATCAGGACGGGAAAAAGGGTGGAGCGCATTGATCTGTACGCGCGGCTGAAAATCGGCGCCAGGGAGTTAAAGAGTGAGCTGCGGCGTATGCATACCAGACTGGTCAGCAGCGGTATGCCCTACGATCAGGCATGTCTTGATTTCCTGAGTAATGCGATCGAGCATCTGGACGAGACGGAGACAATTGATTACTGTGGCATTGTGAGAAATATAGAAAGTCTTGTGAAGGTATAAGGAGTGCGTAATCAGGAATTTCATGCAGCAAGTTTGTGTGGTATGTGGCTTTGGCATCGGCGAAGCGGTTTTTGCATGACTTGATGTATATGACAGGAAGCCAAAACTTGAACTGCTATAGAATTGGTAACTGTAAGGGATTGGACAGTTTATGAGTGGGGGCTGATTGGGATTATGCAGGAGAACAGGACGCTGCAGTTTCGTTACTGTATGGCGTTGGATTTTTCGGAGCCGGTTCAGAAACATCAGTTTACATTGCGCATGATACCGCAGTCTGATGAGCGGCAGACAATATCGGCGTGCAGGATTGATCTGGAACCGGTGTGTCCGTATTGTGAAGGGACAGACACCTTTGGGAACCGTTACATATACGGCGAGGTCGAGCACCCTCACAGGGAGTTTCGCGTGGAGGTGTCAGGCGAGGCCACGATCAGGCAGGATGTGCAGCTGCCATGCAGCAGGCCGATGATCGAGCTGGCGCCGTATCGGTTTCCGTCCCAGTATACTAGGGCGGGAGATGTTATCAAAAAGTACTATGAGCTGCACGGTCTGCGGGAAGGCGAGGGGGCGCTCGCTTTTGCCACAAGGCTGTTGCACCAGATTTATCAGGA
The DNA here is from genome assembly GCA_009774245.1 of Lachnospiraceae bacterium. Taxonomy (GTDB): domain Bacteria; phylum Bacillota; class Clostridia; order Lachnospirales; family Lachnospiraceae; genus COE1. Next base: position 45,458 of record VSNM01000001.1, read on the forward strand.
TATGGAGTATGTGCAAGGCGTAACAGACATACACACGACGGCCGAGGAGGCCTTGGCAGGGAAAAGGGGCGTATGTCAGGATTACGCCCACATTATGCTCGCGCTGTGCAGGATTGCGGATATTCCAAGCCGTTATGTTGTCGGAATGATGCAGGGGGAGGGATATTCCCATGCGTGGGTGGAGGTGTGCGCGGATGGCAGATGGTATGGAATGGACCCGACGAACGACAGGATTGTGGACGACACCTACATCAAGATATCGCATGGGCGGGACTATCAGGACTGTATCGTCAACCGCGGCACATTTCGGGGCAACGGGATGCAGACGCAGCATGTGAAAGTGGTTGTGACGGCATAAGGATTATGATTATAATTGTTGCGAAAGGTCAGGGAATAGAATGGCAAAGGAGATCCTATCCGAGATCAGTTCCATCTGTCAGGTGAAGCTGCCCGTCGGAGAGACATTGAATATCAGGAGAAACAGATTATCGCCCTCGGACGAGGCGCGAAACAGTGGAAAGAGAATCGGCATCGTGACAGGAATCCACGGTGATGAACTGGAGGGGCAGTATGTCTGCTATGAAGTCATCCGGCGCATCAGGGAGCACCCGGAGCACCTTGCTGGGATTGTGGATGTGTACCCGGCGATGAACCCTATGGGAATTGATTCCATCACAAGAGGGATTCCTGGATTTGACCTCGACATGAACCGGATTTTTCCGGGGAGCGAAGATGGCGCCATGACGGAGTACGTGGCGCACAAAATTATAGAAGAGCTTTCAGGTGCAGACCTGGTCGTGGATATCCATGCCAGCAATATTTATCTGACAGAGATACCACAGATTCGCATCAATGAGCTAAGCAAGGACGAACTGGTACCGCTCGCGTGCCATATGAATGTCGATTTTGTGTGGGTGCACGCGGCGAGTACCGTCCTCGAATCCACACTCGCGTACAGCCTTAACAGCACGGGCACACCAACACTTGTCGTGGAGGCGGGCGTCGGCATGCGCATCACGAAGGCGTACTGTGAGCAGCTCGCGGACGGACTGATGAATACGATGAAAATGCTCGGAATCTGGCAGGGAGAGACACGGTCTGTCCGGGAGCCCATCGTCGACGACCGGGCGGACGGCGTTGTCTTTTTCAATGCGCCCAGGGCAGGCATCTTTGTGCCGGAGGCAAAGCACTGGACGGAGCTTGCAGAGGGTGATACGGTTGGAAATATCGTCAATCCGCTGACTGGGGAGGTTTTGTCCGAGATCACGACGCCCGAAAAAGGGATTCTCTTTACCATCAGGGAATATCCGGTGGTCGATGAAGGTTCTCTGGTGGGAAGGCTGTTGAAAGTGTGAAGAGATTAACAGCGTTCTTCACGGATCGCTTGAGTCGCCGATGGCGGAATGGATGTGTGAAAGGCAGGGAGTATATTTATGCAAAAGAGGGTAATCTATGAACTGAACGCGCTGTACAGGGAGCCGATGCGGGTGGTCGGATATGCGTTTGGCGATTGTGGCGATAGAGAAAAGTCTGTGTGCGTCGTCGGCAGTATGCGCGGAAACGAGGTGCAGCAGATGTATGCGTGCAGCAGGCTGATCCAGCGCCTGAAAAAGCTGGAGGAACAGCGCGCGGTTGCGGAGGGGAAAAGCATTCTTGTCATTCCGTGTGTGAATTCGTACTCCATGAATATCGGAAAGCGGTTCTGGTCAACGGACAATACGGACATCAACCGCATGTTTCCCGGATACAGCGAGGGGGAGACGACGCAGCGCATCGCGGCAGGCGTGTTTGAGGCGGTCAAGGATTATCAGATCGGAATCCAGTTTGCCTCGAATTATATGCCGGGGCGTTTTTTGCCGCATATCCGCATGATGAAAACCGGATTTGAGGACATTGAAACGGCGAAAAAATTCGCGTTTCCGTATGTGATCACACACAGCGCCCGCCCCTTTGACACTACGACGCTCAACTACAACTGGCAGATCTGGGAGACGAGGGCGTTCAGTGTCTACACGACGGACACGGACGAGATTGACCGCAGGAGCGCGGCGGACGCGGTGAAAGGCATCGAGCACATGCTGAACAGCGAGGGCATTCTGCACAGCAGGATTTCCGGCGGCTATCATTACAATTCGCAGGTGCTCTGCGATGACGACCTGCTGTCCGTGCGGTGCAGTGCGGCGGGTATCTATGAAAATAAAGTCTATGTCGGGGAGGAAGTGTACGAGGGACAATTGCTTGCCGAGATCACAGATCCCTACGAGGGGACGCTGTTGGAGCAGCTTGTGGCACCTCGGGACGGAACCGTCTTTTTCCAGCACAAGGCGCCGCTGATCTACGCGGATACGGCGGCGGTGAAGTTAGTATAATCCATGAAAAAATAGTCCGATGATGCAACTTTGATGCATTTTTCATGTAAAATAAAACCAAATTGTCATATTATGGAGGAAAAACATGAACGCATCTATAAAAGTGCTTATAAAATTGCTGCTGATCGCGCTGGCGGAGCTCTATACGCTGACGGGCGGAAATCTGGAGAGCGTACTGCGGCGCAGTGGAGGAGTGGAGGCACCAGTTGCGGCGCTGACAGAGATCATCACGCCAGTGCAGACGGCGGGAAACAGGGTGTACTATGGAAATCTCGTCATAGACCTGCCAGACGGTGTGACTGCCAGCCTGCAGAATCCCTGGATGAAGGAGCAGTATACGGGGGACGTGATTGATCTGGAGGGATACGGCGATAACCTCTTGCCGCCGAGGATATGGATCACCCATTACAGGGCGGATGACATGGGAATGTGGGCAATGACGGGCGCGCTCCTGGATCATCTGCTTCCGGATACCACTCTTCGATATGTCTACCGCGACAGGGACGAAAATATTAACGTATTTACATATACCAACGGGGACAAAAATGGATATATCCTGAACCGTGGGGAGGATATCTACATAGTAGAAGAACTGATGTATGAATACAAGTATGTTTTTGGCGGGCTGATCGATGACAAGGCCGTCCGCTGGAATGACGGGCAGGAGGTTGGCTCCAGATTTAACAATAAATGGCTTACCTTTTTTGACAGGCTTCATATAGGGGAAGATTCTTTTCTTGCGCTCCGCTATACAGAGTCCGACGGGGACGGCAGGCGGTGGCTGTCGCTGATTCGGGATGACGATTCGGGCGGGCGCAGTGCGGACGAGGCCGGCGTTTATCAAAGGATTGAGATTCATCCGGTTGAGAGGACGTCCGACGAGTGGATCACATACAAGGACTGCAATTTTGACGGATACACGGATATTATTGCATCCAGTGACGCGGTTTACTTGTGGAATCCCGATGAAAAGAAGTACAGGGAAGCGCAGGTTTCAGGGGAGTTTTTGTCGCTGCCATATCGGGTGTATTTTCCAGAAACGGAGACCATTTGGGGATACATATATGACAATGTGGATTCGGAACCGGCAGACCGGAACGATTTTGATGAGATGGAATCCCTCTGGCAGTGGGAGGGCGATGAATTGGTCAAGAAACGTGAGTGCGTGGCGCAGGCTCGGGCGGATGTGGTGAATCTGCAGGCGTATGATATGGTTTCCGGAAAAATGCTGTTTGAGCAGAGCGTCAGACAGGAGGAGTACAGTGATGGCAGCGCCAACGTGCAGGCACTGTTTGCACAGTTTTATGAGAAGCTGGCTCCAGCGGATGCTTTTTCGCGTTTTCATACCATCAGTTACAGTAAGGAAGATATGACGCACATTCCGCAGGGATTCCTGGATCAGGTTGAGGGCGCGATGCTCGACGGCACAGAACTGGAGACCTTAAAGCCGATGGTCAATGACCGGGAGCTGTCCGATGAGGAGATTCTGGCCATCGCGAGGGACAATACAGATATGCGCCAGACCGTTATTGATAAGAGTTGGGCGGGATACCTCATGATCACGGCGGACGGGGACAATGACGGTATTATGGATATCATCGCGAGGGAAAGCTATGGTGGAAGTGACGGGGCGGTGGATTTCGTCTTTTATCAGGGACAGGCGGACGGTACGTTTCGACGGACAGATGTATATCCGACCGTGCGGCAGGAGTTTGGCATACTCGCATACGATGGCGGAAATTATCTGTTCCGCACGCTCTTTGATTATGAGAAACAAATCTACAACGGCATCAGTATCATGTGCTATGAGAATGGAGTATGCGTCGAACGGGCGGATCTCATGCTGGTTCCGGAGCAGTATGAGACAACGCTTGCATACTGCACATCGGAAAAATACAGGGCTTATGCGCAGCAGCTTGCCACGGACAGCCTTACCTACAAGGAGACCTATGAGGATGAAGCAAACTGTCTGGGCACTGCCGAGGAAAAATTGTCCGGCTACGCGGAGTATCAGTGTGATCTGAATAACGACGGTGTGATGGACAGCTACGAAAAGACACTGTCGTACACGAGCAGTATCAATGTGTGCAATCATCTGCATTTTGAGGGCGGGGGCAGCGCGGCTGAGATGGTAAATGAGGCGCTCGGCACACTGGAGGGAACGCCGGTCATGATGTGGGTGGACGAGGCCGCGGGCAAAAATGTCGTCAACGTGATGTCACAGACAGGGCTTGAAGATATGGCGGTCACAGGCTTTTTGTTCAATGGTTCCTCCTATAGAAAGCTTTATGAGATCCGTGTGGACGCGGCTTACGGCGTCACTGTGAACGGGTGGAAATTGAGCGGTTGACTTTTTTTTCATTATTTAGTAAAATGTTTACTAAATAATGGAAAATGGGGGAAACATATGGCGACGATTAAGCAGATAGCGGAAAAGGCGGGCGTATCTCCGGCAGCAGTGTCGAGGGTGCTCAATTATGACGAATCGATTTCTGTCAATGAGGAGACGCGGCAGGCGATCTTTGCGGCAGCAGAGGAGCTCGGTTACAAGAAGAAAGTGATCAAGCCCAAGATTGAAAATGTGGCGCTGATCTACTGGGTGTACCAGGAGGAGGAGCTGGAGGATATCTATTTCAAGGCGATCTATGACACGATTTTGGCAAAGGCGCAGGAGTACAATGTGAAACTGAACATTTTCACCAAGGAAGATGGGATTGAGGCGGTCGATAAATCTGTCACGGCATTTCTGGCCATTGGCTGGTTTAACAGGGAAGAGCTGGACTATCTTGCCTCCGTCTCGGAAAACGGAATCTTTATAGACACTTCGCCGGATGAGAAGCGCTTTGATTCCGTCCGTCCAAACCTGGATTCCATAGTGACGCAGATCGTGGATTATTTCGTGGAGAAAGGGCATCGGGAGCTGGGATTTATCGGAGGCAGCGACCGGAATGTGGATACACAGGCCAAATCCATGGACGTGAGGGAGTGGTCTTTTCGGGGGAGCGCCCAGTATCATCAGTGTCTGAATGATGAGCATATCCACATCGTGGATAAATTTTCGGTGAAGGAAGGGTATCGTGTCGGGAAGGAGATCGCAGAACGGGGAAATCTGCCGACAGCCTTCTGCATTGCCAGTGATACACTGGCAATTGGCGTCCTCCAGGCATTCAATGAGGCGGGGATACAGATTCCGGAACAGACAGCGGTGTTCAGCATCAATGATGTGAACATTGCGCAGTATGTATCGCCTCCGCTCACGACATTTCGGATTGATATACCGCTGTTGTGCGAGTCGGCGCTGGATTTGCTGCAGGAGCGTGTACTGCGTGGGCGGACGACCACCAAGACGGTATTTGTCAATGGGATACCGATATTTCGAAAAAGTTGTTAAAAAACTGTCAGGTTTTTATAACCTGGCAGTTTTTTGCTTGACAATTCGTTAGTAAAATGTTATATATATTATAGTAAATAATTTATTATAAAATAGTAAATAAATAAACGAACAAATAATAAATAATTTACTTATTTTGTATAATAAATTAGAAATGGCGTGCAGGAGTTGTAAAAGGACTATTTAGGAATTGTGCAGAAATGGACAAGTCAAGATGCATATGGAATTTTATATGGAAATTTTATATGGAAAAAAGGAAAGGAGCGTTATGGAGTTTATAAAAGGAATGGATATTTCCATGCTGAGGGAGCTCGAGGAGTACGGTGCAGTCTATTATCATCATGGAAAACAGCAGGATTTGTTTGAGATTCTCCGTGAGTCAGGTGTCAATCTGATCAGGCTGAGGCTGTGGCATAATCCGTACTCATTACAGGGGGAACCTTACGGCGGTGGGACAAATGATTTTCATACCACACTGGTATTGGCAAAGCGCGCGGCGGCACAGGGCATGAAGTTCATGCTCAATCTGCATTACAGTGATTTCTGGACAGATCCGTCGAAACAGTTCAAGCCAAAGGCATGGGAGAAAATGAACCTGCAGGAGTTGGAGGAAGCGGTGTATCAATATACAGATCAGACATTGTGTGCGCTGCGAGCGGAGTCTGTAGAGCCGCAATATGTGCAGGTCGGAAACGAGCTGACAAACGGTTTGTTATGGCCGGAAGGTCATGTGAACCGTCTGGAAGATATGGCCCGTTTATTGAATGCCGGAATTTCCGCAGTGAAGGCGTTTCACCCGGAGACTGCCGTGATGCTGCATCTGGACTTTGGGACGGACAATGCGCTGTACCGCAGATGGTTTGAGGCAGCTGAGAAGTTTCAGTTATCATATGACATCATAGGGATGTCATATTATCCATACTGGAACGGAAAACTGGAGCTGCTGGAACAGAATATGGCAGACATCAGCAGGCGTTTTGGCAAGGACATTCTGGTGGCGGAGACTGCGATCGGGTACACGGCGGATTCGCTGGGCTGCGCTGGAATGGTCTACTCACAGGAGCTTGCGCAGAAGACAGACTACTCGCCGACGAAGCAGGGGCAGCAGCTTTTTCTAAAGGAACTGACGAGGACGATACGCAATGTTCCAGACCACCGCGGCAGGGGATTTATATACTGGGAGCCAGAGTGGCTGCCGCTCCCGCAGTGTGCGTGGGCAAAGCCGGCGGGCTGCGAGTACACCAATGATAAGGGTGTTCTGGGAAACTCATGGGGAAATCAGGCGCTGTTTGATGAGCAGGGAAATGCAAATCCGGCGTTGGAAAATTTAAAGGAAATGTAGGAGGAGAAAGACGATGATGAAAAAAAGAGTTGTAAGTATCATGATGACGGCTGCAGTGCTGACAGGTCTGCTGGCAGGCTGTGGCGGCGGTTCAGGGAATGGAACGCAGGCAGCGGATGCTGACAGCGGGGACAGGACTGAGGCGTCTGCGGCGCAGGATGGTTCCAAGGGACAGGAAATCGTGGTGTGGACACAGATGATGGACAATGAGGCGGCGTTACTGCAGGAATATGCGAACAAATGGGCGTCAGAGACAGGAAATACAGTGTCCGTGATCTCGCAGCAGACGGATATTCAGCAGTTCTCGCAGGCGGCAAACAGCAAGGGCGGCCCTGACGGAATGTTTGGTATCCCCAACGACCAGCTGGCGAATTACGTGTCTGCCAACCTGGTTGAAGAGATACCTGCAGATCTATATCATGACAGTGATTTTGTCGATGCGGCGGTACAGGCAGGCTACGTAAACGGCAAAAAGTTTGGGTATCCGATCACGGTGGAGACGCCTTTTTTGTTCTACAATACAGACCGTGTGCCAGAGGCGCCGCAGTCATGGGAGGAAATGGTCGAACTCGCAAAGGAAAACGGCGGTATTGTATATGAAGCGACCAGTGTATACTATAATCTGGGCATGCTCCGCGCATTTGACAGTTATATCTTTCAGGAGACGGACACAGGCTACGATACTTCGGATATCGGGCTTGGAAATGCAAACGCGGTGAAAGCGTATGAGTTTGTCAATCAGCTGGCAAACGAGTATGGATTTTTCTCTTCTGATATTACATACGATATGGCAAAGAGCAGCTTCCAGAACGGTGAGGCGGCATTCTATATCGGCGGCGCGTGGGACGTGGCGGGATTTACAGAGGCAGGCACGGCATTTGGCGTTTCCGACATGCCAACCCTGAACGGGAAAGATTTCGTGACGCCCGTGGGAACCTATGTCGGATTTGTGAGTGCGAAGTCAGATGCAAAGGAGGAGACCTTTGCGCTTTACCAATATCTGGTGGACAATGCCCTGGTTCCGCTTTACGAGGAGGGCAGCCGTATTCCGGCTACGTACAAGGCGCAGGAGTCTATTGACAACGCATCGGAGGCGACAAAAGCGCAGATTGCCCAGTGCGAGAAAGGAGAACCTCTTCCGACTGTCTCGGAGATGGGACTCATCTGGCAGCCTTTTTCAGACAATATGAAACTCATGTTTACAGGGACGATTTCCCCACAGGAAGCGGCCGGATATATCGAACAGCAGGTAAAAGAGTCCATCGAGATGATGCAGTCAGGTCAATGATGACCAGATATAATGTGATGAAAGGGGACGAATCACAATGAAAAAAAGAAAAGATACCAGAACGGCTTTGTTGTTCATTGCACCGGCATTTATTTCCATCATCATTTTTACAATTGCACCGATTGTTTATACTGTTTTTATATCATTTACAAACTACAATATGTATCATCTGGACAGTTATGATATGGTCGGTCTGAGCAATTATATCAGTGTGATTACGGGGAGTATCAGTGAGATATTTTTTCCGGTGCTCGGTTGGAACATTGTATTTGCTGTGATCTGTACAGTGGGGGGATATGCGATTGGAATGTCCCTTGCGGTACTTCTGAATAACCCGCATATGAAAGAGGCAAAGCTTTACAAATCGATATTGATTATCCCATGGGCTTTGCCGGCGACCATCGCGATACTGTCATGGCAGGGGCTTCTGAATGAGAGCGCAGGCGGAATTAATACCCTGCTGAAAATGTTTGGAATCAGTGGTATTCCATGGATGACAAACGTGTTTTGGGCAAGGGTTGGCATTATTATTGTCAATCTCTGGCTGGGATTTCCCTATATGATGAATGTCTGCCTTGGTGGCCTGCAGTCGATCGACGCGGTTTATTATGAGGCGGCGCGTGTGGACGGGGCGACAAAATGGCAGAGCTTTAAGGCTATCACGTTTCCGATGGTGCTGCGGCTGTCCATACCGCTGATCGTGTCCAACTTTGCCTTTAATTTCAACAATTTTTCAAATATTTTCATGATCACCGGCGGTGGGCCTGCAAGGGTTGGTTCCCAGTTTGCGGGGAGCACGGATATCCTTGCAAGTACGATCTACAAGATGACGACACAGTCCAACCGTTATGAATTGTCGGCAACGCTGAGTGTGATATCCTTTTTGATCGTCGGGACATTGACACTGATCAATCTGAATCTGTCGGGTGCGTTTAAGGAAGTGGATTAGGGGGAGCGTTATGAAGAAAAATAAAAAGAGCCTGCTTTTATCAAGAATCGTAATCTGGATCGCGATGGTCATTGTCACGTTTCCTGCGCTGTGGATTGTGATGGCGTCCTTTTCCAAAGGAGACAGTTTTTTCTCATCGACACTGTTTCCGGAAGAGCTGAGCCTGGTCAACTATCAGAGGCTGTTCGCGGAGACGGATTTCGGATTGTGGGTATTTAATTCACTGAAATTATGTTTTCTGGTCGCTATCATACAATTGGCGCTGACAACGACGGCAGCATATGCCTTTGCGAGAATCCGCTTTCCGGGGCGCTCCAAGGGCTTGATGACGGTGCTGGTTCTGCAGGTATTTCCGAGCAGCATGGCACTGGCAGGGTATTATGTGATCATCTATAAATTTGGACTTGTCAACAATATGCTTGCGATCGTATTTGTCCTTGCCGCGGGAAGCGCATATAATATATGGCTGTTGAAATCCTATATAGACGGCATTCCAAAGGAACTCGATGAGAGCGCTTTTGTGGACGGTGCGGGACATCTGACGACCTTTGTAAAGATCGTGCTGCCGCTGGCAATGCCGCAGATTGCGGTGATCTTTATCTTTTCGTTTATCGCCACATACAGCGAGTATGTGATTTCGTCTGTATTCCTGCAGACGCCGGACAGTTACACGCTGTCGATCGGTCTGCAGTCCTTTATCGCGGATCAGTTTAACACGCACTGGACAATGTTTGCAGCGGCGGCAGTACTGGCGTCTGTGCCGGTTATGGTGATCTTTCTGTTACTGCAGAGGTACATACAGGGCGGACTTGTAGCAGGCGGGGTGAAAGGGTAGATATCAACATATCTACCCCACAATGTCCGCTCGTCTCAGTGTGCCGTCCATGTTGCCGTCAATCTCTATGGCATGGCCTGCGAACATGTCGTCATCATAATAGTACAGTGTCAGGCTGCCCGAGGAATAGATGGTAATGCTTTCGATCGAAATCCTGCCAGAAAAGGCTTCCTTTGTAATATAGATGATGTCGGCGTCTTCGTCCTCTTCATCCTCATAGTACTCGTCTTCGCCGTCGTACCATTCATTTGCCAGCTCCCAGAGCTGCTCCGTGGCAAAATCGCGGAACTTTTCGTCCCATTCCTTCCTGTTTTCATACAGTTCCTGCAGATACAAATGCGCTTTTTCGGCGGTCTCTCCGTCTTCCTCGTCCGTCCGCAGGTAGGCGAGGCACTTGATGCCAAGCCAGTCGACTATTCCCTCGAACCAGGAATAGGTTCTGTCGAGCGTAAAGGTTCCAAGGGCGGCGTCCTCGATCAAAACAGGCTGCAGGACATGTTCCTTCAGGGCGTCAAGCCGCGGCTCGGAGGCATTTTTCTCAACGACTTCGACAACCATGTAACAATTGTTCAGGGTTTTGCGCATATAGGGTTCCAGTGTGATGGGAATGTTTTTCCGCGCGCGGATGTGGCAGATCTGGTACTGCTTAAAATTGAATCCCCACCCCATTCTGAACTTCGTATTTTTGATCTGCCATTCCAGCCGTCCTGGCTTGCGGGAAAATTCGCCGGTCTGCATATTGACAGATGCAATAAATTCTGTCGAGGGGTACAGCATGTCGCCTGAACCTGCCGCACCGTTTACAGAGGTCTTGATCAGAACCAGCAGATCTGTGATCTCCGGCTCAAAGCGTTTCTCAAATTCTTTGACAGTGTCCATTAATCAATCATACTCCTCACAGATAAACTTGAAATCCTCCGTTTTCTGCAGCAAAGGAACCGCCTGCTCCCTGATGCGCTCCACCATGAGGTCGACGGTGTACTGGAAGTAAGAGAACATGCCGTCGGAGGCACAGGCGACAAAGATGTGGAATGCTTCATTGTCGCCATAATAAAGATAGTCCATCGGATAATCACCGGGGTTGTCCACGACGTCCCCATCGTCTGGGTATTCCTTTTCGATCTCCGCTTTCTGGGTCGGGGTGCCGATCTTGGCGTGGAAGTCATAACAGTCGCCGTCACAGAAATATTCGATGAAAAGTCTGGCGGCAATGTCTGTGAATGAACCAATCTGCGCAATGATCGCATCTGCGTTTCGGATTGCAAAGTTTTTGAGCCCCTGTTTGGCGTGCTCTGCGTCCGTATAGTGAATATACAGAATTAGTTCCCGGTTCTTGAGCTGCGCGGTGATTTTTTGCAGGACGCCGTCGGGAGCGTAGGTGATTTTCAGTGTTTCCATCAGTTCCTTGTCCGAGATCTGGTATAGCACGATCTCACGGCAGTCCTCCAGGTTGGGGACTGTGTAGGTGAGGATTTGATACTGATCGTCATAGTCGAGGCAGATCCCGTCGTCAATCTCCGTGTGAAACGGCTTGTGGGTGTAGGTGCCTTCTTTGTATCTGGTTGGGATATAACATAAATCTGGCATTTAGAAAACGTCCTTTCTATAATATTAAATACAAAAATAAGTGCGAAAATATGTTTGAATAAATGTGCTGCTCAATTGTTTAGGTATTGGTTGTATTATAGCACATAGATGTATCTGCTGCAATCATAGAAAGTTGTATGTATTGATACACGCTATTTTATACATTGGTCAATATAAAAGATGACGAGTTACTGTTCACACAGGATTTGAACAATGATTATCTGGTAAAGTGTAGATGTGGATTATTTCTAATTTTTTTCAAAGCATTCATTGATAATCAGATTTTGCACTCTGTCCTTAAAGGTTTTATCAATGTTTTTACTGAAATGTACTTTGGCAGTGTAAGTGGTATTCCCCAACTTTCGCTTGAAACTGTGGGGCTGTTGCTCATTTTTGTTTCTTCCATATTCTCTGCTCCTTTCCATAAAAATAGAGCGCATAGACTGGTTACTATACGCTCTGACGCTGTGTGACTATTCTGCTGTGACTGTGGTAATGGTTAGTTAGACAAACTGGAAGTTGTATCATGCCGATTTTCACTCAATATGTTCAACATGAGTTCTTAAAAAGTCAAAATATTTTTGCCCATCATCATCCCCGTCCTCATCAGGTTCAAATATTTCTTTTCCCTCCATCATATATGCCCTAAGCAAATATTCGGTGGCATTTTTTTCATCCCCAATTTCTAAACAACATTCTCCCAATCGGAGCATGATAAACGGATTTCCATACCCCTCACCGCTCAAATTTCCTCGTGCTTTATCAAAACATTCGTGTGCTTTTTGGTATAATTCCTTTTGGAAATAAACATCTCCGATGGCGGCTAAAAACCATATAGTTTCGCTGTAAAATTGCTGTGGTTCTGGTATGAGTTTAAGTCCTTCTTCCCATACTTGTATAGCTTCCTCATATTGTTCTTCTTCCTCATATTGATTACCTCTTTCAGCTAATTCATCTAACTTAGCTTTGATTTCCGGCGTTATTTCATCAAGTAATACCTCCTCTTTTTTCTTCTTTGAAAATAATCCCATAATAAAAGGCCTCCAAATCCCGATTTGTATTACTAATAGAATACCACAATCACACTCATATTTCTATCATATTTTAATTAATTTTCTTCCTCTCTTCGCTTGGTCTTGTTTTGTTGTCTGTTGTGCTGTCGGCTCTCGTTCTCAAAACTGATAGATTAAGTTGATTCCATCAGCGTTAAGATTGCCTGCTTCAGTGGTCTGTGGTAAATTATATTTAGGAATGCAATAATCAACAAATCAGTTCTTTTGCCATGGATTTGTGCTATACTGGAGGGCAAAGAAATAAACCAGAATTGAACGAAGGAGGTTTCCGGAATGGAAGTATTGGAACGAGGAGTCAAAGAAGTATCCGAAACAGGCAGACTGTCCTTCCCGACCCGACGGGCGCTGTGGCTGGCGTTAGGAGCATGGGAGGAGCGGGACGAAATGGACAACAGTCCCCGCAACCTCACCAAATCACTGCAAAAGCGTGCCCAGTTAGCTCTGGACAGTGCCAGGAAAGTAGCAAAAGTATGGGCAGCCTACGCCCCGGAGGACAAGGGGCCTCAAACGTTGGTGAAACAGGGAAACGCCTATCTTAGCGGCAAACTGGCTGCAGATAAACTGTCTCAGGCGTGGCAGGGATCAGACTACATGAACCAGACGGAGGAGGAGCGGTACAGCTTTGCCCCCATGGCCGCCATTGCTGCCGAGCGGGCGGTGGCGGTTGCTCTCTATGACGAGTTCCTGCTGGAACCTCGCTATGCCGATGCCGATGACACTGATCTTGATTCCTATGACAGGGATGCCGCATGGTGTGCCTCTTTGGCTTGGGCAGGTCAGGATGAGGAGGCCGGCCCGGGGGAACGGAATGTGGCTGAATTAAAATTTTGGGTATGGTATCTGGAGCGGGCATCCAGGCTGTTGGGGCTGGAGGATTGGAAATTCCCTAAGAAAGCTATCAAAGCTTTTGAGGAGAAACAAGAGTTGGCCAGACCTGTGCCAGAGGAGGTTTCTTTAGAGAGCCTGACTGATTTTCTGGGACAGGGGGAGTATCGATGCCACTACCGTATTCGAAAAAACTTTAACGCTGGAACAGGTTCTGGTAACGAGGATCACGGATATGTCATTTATACGAGATGCCGGAAAGAAGAGGGGGTTTGTCCTAAGTGCAGGACTCATGTTACCAAAGCTGAGTTTTGGTACACGGTGAATATGTTGGAGACAAGGCTGCCAGGGAATGAGATTTTCATCCAAGTGAATCATACGCTGCCTCTGTTCCACTGTCCTAATCATCCGGATACTTCCTTTGTACCTCATAGAGATTATATGAACCCCAAGGCAGCGCTGAAACGATACCTAAAGGAGCCGGGACGGCTTCAGGCATTGCTGGATCAGTTAGAGAGCCGACAGGAAAATGTTTTCGAGATTGGGGAGGGGTATCTGGCTTTCAACGGCGATACATACTACCACCATGAAATCATGTTTCCTGCCGGGATGCGGGGGATTCGCTGGCTGGATACCGAAGCGAAGGAGGTGGTGTCGGGTATGGGGAAGCTGGGGCGCAGCTCCTATATGACAGGAATGACTGAGGAAAGACTGGAAATTGATTTAAAACAATTTTGCGCCCGCATCTTTTTCGATGACTTGACTTTTGATGAGTTTCGGGCGGTTTACCCAGATCAGGTGGAGGTCTTGGAGGATGGATGTGTCCAGCTCACCATGGCGCGCCATTGGGTTCGCTGCTGGCTGGATGGAGAGGGGAGCCTGGAGCGAGTGGTGATTCAGTCCCGATTCCATCTGGAGGTAGATGCAAAGTCCCCTGTCACCTTAATTAACTTTTTGATGGAGAGATGCCATCTGTCCAAAAATCAGGCGAAGGCAGAGGTGGCGGCGTCGCCTCGCCGCAAAGAGGGGCTCGCCTATCAATCCGGCAGTCCATTTACCAATCTAACCCGGGCAGAGGCACTGTGTCTGCGATCAGAGCTGCGAAGCTGGGGTATCAAGTGCCGTATCATGCCCGTGCCTTTGGGCGAGGAAGGAGACACTGAGCTGCGGTAAGCAGGGAATGCATGGCAAGGGAAAGGACTGTAGGCAAACTGCATAAAATGGCGACTGCGCTGATGAAAATGATCGATCCCAATGCAGGGGAAGTTTACGAGGGCGGGGATACACAGGCTCCGAAGGCCGATGGTGTGGAAGAAATTAAGAGGTACAAGGAGCTGTTGGACGCAGGTGTCATAACCGAGGCGGAATTTGCGGCAAAAAAGCGTCTGCTGCTTGGAATCTGACATGACGGGGCTGCCGGAAAATACGGTTTATTGTATTTTCTGGCAGCCTGTGAAAATTTTTCCTGGCCGCGGACTGAATTATCTCTCAGTTCTGACTGTCTGCACCATCCTGTCAACGTAATCTGTAATGGTTGCCCTTGTTGCATCATCAACGGCATCGTCTTTAAATATAATATAACCTACGATTAATAATACATCATTAAACACGAAAGCGTAGCCATATACATAATCTTCTTTCGGCGTTCCATACATGTCCGCCGGCTGGATTCCCTCAAATTGAATGGCCTCGGCGCCACAGGGCAATGTCACCGTATCAATTGTTTCCGGCGTGTAGTCTTCGCATTTAAGGTGGTTAAAATTTCTTACACAGCTGTGAAAAGACGAATTCATGATATCCGCAAAATCATTTTCTACTGTTAGATCGGGACTGGATTCCCTTGAGCTTGTTACTATGATGGCATAATCCTGTGAATTGTGGGAAACGAATCCGCCATAATCTGATTCCATTAGAATCCCAAGAAGTTTGAGCCCTGGATGCTTGCCTTCACGAGAAATGAGGCTTTGAAACTCTGCAATAAGAGAATGGAACTTCCGGGAAATGAAAAAGTTGAAGAGCTGTTGCCGCCAGTATACGACAATCCCGACGAATTGTGGGATATTATACAGACAATCAAGGAGGACTACCGCATCGTGATCGTACTCTTTTATTACAATGGCCTGTCCCTGCGGGATATTTCCAGTGTTCTGGGGATCTCCGTCGGGACGGTAAAATCACGCTTGAATCGGGGAAGAAAGCTTTTGAAGTCAATTAGGAACATTGCATAAAAAAATGTGCGAAGTTATGTAATTTCTTAGGAGTTGTAAAGTTATTTATTTACAGATCTTTACAGCGGCATTTGAAAAAGACTGTTATGCCGCCGTCCTGCGTCAGCATAGTCCGTGGCGGCAGATGTGCTGAAAGGCAAGTGGGGCGTCGGAAGGGAACGCAAGGCTGGTCTTTTTTATGCACCGGGCACCCACAGGCAATATGTCAGCTAAGGCTGACGGGTGCCCGGCGCGCAAGTAGTGGAGAAGGACATTCCCCTGCTCGATTTTCTATGTTACGTCTTAAAGTCAATAGTGAATCCGAATAAGTAATTTACAATTATAGGGTTACTGGTTATAATAATTTTATTAAAACTTATTTTAATAAAACACGTTTTAATAAAATATAGCTAATATAATCTTATTGTGCGAGGAGGCAGGGAGATATCATGTTTATCGGGAGAGAGAACGAGTTAAGTGAGCTGGAGCGGCTGTATGCGACAGACCAGTTTCAGATGCCGGTTATCTATGGAAGGCGGCGGGTTGGGAAATCAACGCTGATCCGTCAGTTTGTGCGTGATAAAAGGGCAGTTGTGTTTACTGCGGCCGAATCCACGATTGAGAAGAATCTGCAGCTTTTCAGCCAGAGTATCTATGCGGCTCTGCTTCCACAGATGAAAACGCTGCCGGCATTTGGCAGTTTTGAAGCCGCGTTTGACTTTCTGGCGGAGCAGTCAGGGGCGGAGCGTCTTGTTGTCGTCATAGACGAGTACCCGTATCTGGCAATGGCAGACCGGAGTATCTCTTCCAGGCTCCAGAATTATATTGACAATCAGTTTGGAATGGGAAAAATGTTTCTGATCCTGTGTGGTTCCTCGATGAGTTTTATGGAAAATCAGGTGCTCGGCTATCAGAGCCCCCTGTATGGGAGACGGACAGCCCAGTTTAAGATCATGCCATTTGATTACCGCACGTCCGCGCTCTTTGTGCCGTCGTATAATCTGGAGGACAAGGCGCTTGTCTATGCGGTTACGGGCGGCGTACCAAAGTATCTGGAGTTATTTGATGCCGGACTGAGTGTGCATGACAATATCACACGGCTTTTTTTCAATGACAGCGGTTATCTGTATGAGGAGCCGTCAAATCTGATGAAGCAGGAAATGCGCGACGCAGCGAATTACAACGCGGTGGTGGAGGCGCTTGCCTGCGGCGCGAACCGGATCAGTGAGCTGTCAGGAAAAACCCGTCTGAGTGCGGAGACAATTACTTATTGTCTGAAGGCGCTGGTCAGTCTCGGAATAGTCAGGAAAGAATCCGCGATGACAGAGGAAAACAATAAGAAAAAAACGCATTATGTGGTTTCGGATGGAATGTTCTGCTTCTGGTATCGTTTTGTGCCAGGGGGTTCCGAGATGATCCTGCTAAAACAGGGGAAACAGTATTTTGAGGAGGTCGTAAAACCACAGCTTTCTGATTTTATGGGAAGGGTGTTCGAAGATATGTGCAGAAACTTTGTAATGTGTATGGGCGGCGGAAACAGCCTGCCCTTTCCGGTTATGAGGACGGGCAGATGGTGGGGAAACAATCCAACGCTTCACAGGGAAGAAGAGATTGATCTGGTCGCTGTCAATCCGCCGCAAAAGAAGATGCTGATTGGTGAGTGCAAGTACCAGAAAAAGAAGATCAGTCTGGAAACAGCGCGGCTGCTCATGGAAAGAGGGAATCTGATAGCCCGGGATTTTCAGAAGGTGTATGCGCTTTTTTCCAGGAGCGGTTTTGAGAGTGATGTGGAGGAACTGGCTGAACGTCAGCGGATTTTGTTGTTTACGCTGGAGGATTTGTATTGATAATGTAATATGGGATTTGTTGGCGTTTTGATGATACAGGCTTTTTCATAAATTGCAAAGATATGAGAACCTTTTGGGATCGTTATTCCTCTAATAGTTGTATTCAAAAGAGGAAAGGAGAGGACAGAATGGATAAAGAAGCATTTGCCAGTGTAGTGCTTTCTTCCACAGATAGTCTCTATCGCATTTCAAAAAGCATCTTAAAATATGATGCGGACTGTGAGGATGCGGTGCAGGAGGCGATCGCCACAGGCTTTGGCAAATTGGATACTTTGCGGCAGGAGGCATATGCCAGGACATGGTTGACCAGAATCCTGATACACGAATGTTACAGTCTGTTGAAGAGGAGGGAAAAGAGCGCTGCCATGCTGGCAGAACCAAAAGAGGAGGCGGATGACAAATCGGATTATTCTGAACTGTACGAGGCATTGGGCACGCTCAAAAAAGAGTATCGTCTGACGATCGTACTGTACTATCTGGAAGGATATTCTATTGAAGAGATTGGCAAGATCATGCGCGTTCCCGCCGGAACTGTTAAAAGCCGCCTGAGCCGTGGGCGCAGAGAGCTCCGCTGTATCATGGCAACGGGGGATTATGAGGGAGGAAGAATATGAGAACAAACTATGAGGATTTTGCTGTAGAATTAGATAGATGTTTTCCTAAGACGCCAGAGCGGTTTCGGCAAGTCGTTTCCCGGGAGGTCTGTGCTCAGATGAAACCAGTCAAAAATACCACCCGGGTGAGGAAAAAGAAATGTTACAAGGCACTGCTGCCGATCGTCGCCTGTCTGGTTCTGGCGGGTAGCACTGTTGCGGCGGCACGTCTGCCAGTGTTCCAGAACTGGCTGAATGGCCTGGGGACCAACGCGGAGAAAGCAGAGCAGTCGATTGTCCATAACGATGAGAGCGAGGGAGTGATCATCATGGAGTCTATGGTGCAGCCAGAAACGGAAGCAGGGGACAGCGATGCACAGTCGGAGCCGCTTTTCCAAGTGACAGATGTCTATTACGATGGTGCTACCCTGATGTTCTGGGCGAAACCGAAAAATGAATATTTTGATCTGGGCGATCATGTGTATATCAACGGAGTTGACAGCCGCCTCGAGTATGTGTCGGAAACCGAAGAGGGCAGCAGCATCTATGAATGTAAAGTTACGGTGGTTGATTCCAGACTACAGGGAACTGACACGGATGTCATAAATGTAAAAACTCAGGTGTACACTTCGCCGGACAGCAGAACAGAGTATTCTTTTACGGTGGAGTCCGATAAGCTTGGCACAGCCGCTCAGGGCAGCGGAACTGTGACCGGGATGGATTTCGGGCAGGTTGTCTCCTATCATGTGACGGTCTCGCCTTCTGTCATCAACCTGCACCTGGATTGGGAAGTGTATGAGGAGGGCATGATGGAGCTTCTGCGGTGGGGAGACTATATCTTGGAGGATGCCTCTGGCAAGCGTCTTACCCATGATGAGTGGCTGCGCTCCAACGGCTGTTCTGTCCCAGAGCAGAAGGAGGGAGGCGTCATTACGTTTTCACAGGATTTGGAGATCAAAGGATTTGACGTCACATCACCGACAATGAAACTCATACCAGTGCGCGTCCAGTGGGATTCGGACGGGAGCATGATACCGGGTTCGGAGGAAGTGCTCGAGGACTGCGCTGTCATGATTGATTTGGGTTGATATGTTGATTATAAAAATTCTTGAGAATTTCTTGAGATTTTTGTGATATGATTACAATGAATGAGTGGATGCAAAATACTGTACGATGTGGTATGTGGAAGCATAATTGGATTAGAGAATATCGTTTTATGAAAAAGAGAGAGGGCGCGCAGATGAGGCAGAAGCTATTGATTGTAGATGACGAAAAGGGCATTGTGGACATGATGGCGGAGTATTTCGTGGCACAGTATGATGTGCTGACGGCTTACAGCGGCAGGGAGGCGCTGCAGAAAGTGACGGCCTGCCCGGATTTGATCCTGCTCGATATCAACATGCCCGATATGAATGGCCTTGCGGTCTGCCAGGAAATCAGGGAGTATGTCGCGTGCCCCATTCTCTTCCTGACAGCGCGGGTGGAGTCGGCGGACAAGATCAGCGGTTTTCGGGCGGGGGCGGACGATTACATTGTAAAGCCCTTTGACCTGGACGAGCTGGCAGCGCGGGTGGAGGCGCATCTGCGGAGGGAACAGCGGCGGCAGGGCAGTGCCACGGTGCGGTTTTTTGGGGAGCTGGCGATCGATTACGGCGCGCGGACGGCTGCATTGAATGGAGTGCAGGTGCCTTTTTCTAGGAGGGAGTTTGACATTGTGGAGCTGCTGTCGCTAAATGCCGGACAGGTGTTTGACAGGGAGCGGATTTACGAGGCGGTATGGGGATATGACGGGGAGGGAAACAGCGACACGATCATGGAACATATCCGCAAGATCAGGGCAAAGCTTGCCGCCCATACGCGCCATGGTTATATCGATACAGTCTGGGGGTGTGGTTACAGATGGAATGGTTGAAAAACATGGGGCTTCGGCGTTCCTTTTTTCTGTTGTCGGTGCTTTGTCTGGTGGCGGCTCTGTTGTTGACTTATGGAGTCTATAGCACCTGCGCAAGGCTTGCGGAACGATATCCCGTATATGGCATTGTGATCGCTCCTGATGGTGTGACCACGAGTATGGAGACACTGACGCCGGAGCAGGAGAGTGCTCGGGAGCTTCTGAACAGGATTCAGATACTGGCAGTCCTGATCATTCCCGTGAGTGGTCTGGGACTGGCGGGGCTCCTGTTCTACCGCCTGAAACTGCGGACGCCGATCGCGGTTCTGAACAGCGGTACGGAGCGCATTCGCAGTCATGACCTTGATTTCTCCATTCCCGATGTCTCGGCGGACGAATTGGGGCAGATCTGCGCGGCGTTCGAGACGATGCGCGGGGAGCTGATGCGCACGAACCAGGAGCTGTGGCGGCAGGCGGAGGAGCGCAGGCGGCTCAATGCGGCGTTCGCCCACGATCTGCGCAATCCCATCACAGTGTTGAAAGGGACAGTGAAAATGCTGCGGCAGGGACACGGAGGCGATCAGGCGCTGGAGCGGTTCGAGATCTATACGCTGCGTATCGAGCAGTATGTAGAGGCGATGAGCAGCATACAGCGGCTGGAACAGATGCCCGTGTGCCCAAAGTCAGTCAATATTGCGCTGCTGCGCGGGGAACTGACGGAGACGGCAAAGCTGCTTGCGCCGTCGCTTAACGTGTCGGTTATGGTGCCGGATGCGGCGGACATCGCACTGGATCACGGGATTTTTCTCACGGTGGCAGAGAATCTGATCGGAAATGCGGCGCGCTTTGCGAGGGAGAAACTGGAGATTCAGATTTCCTTGGCTGACGGCAGACTGCGCCTGTCTGTGAGCGACGACGGAGAGGGATTTCCAGACGAACTGCTTCGGAATGGGGTGCGGCCGTTTGGCAGAAAGGATGAGGACGCAGTGCATTTTGGCATGGGGTTGTACGGCAGCCAGATGCTCTGCGTCAAGCATGGCGGGGAGCTTTTATTAGAAAACCGGGCGGAGGGCGGCGCGGTGGCGACGGCAGTTTTTGGGCTTGCTGTGTCGCGTGCGGGCGCAGAATATAGCAAGGAGAAGGCATAGCTTTGGCATATGTTTGCGAAAAATGCATTGTGATAAGAAAACAAATATGTTAATATATTTTGGAAAATTTGTAGAAGAAACTAAAGCAATAGATGGATGAAGGAACCTATTGGCAGAAAATAGTTTTGTTGAAAGGAATTTTTTAGATAAAATGAATGATTATAACCCAAAACAGCAGCAAAAACAGGAGACGCAACAAATGGAATGGAAATGGTCATGGCAGTATGAGTTTCTAAAATGGTTGTGTGGATATGCTAATACGGATGGTGGCATTTTGCATATTGGAGTAAAATGATGACGGCTACGTGGTCGGAATCAAAGATTCTAAAAGTCTGCTCGAAAGTCTGCCGAATAAGATTAATGATAAGCTGGGGATTATAGCCAGTATTAATCTCTATCAGACAAAGGGAGCGGAAAATATCCGTTATGGAAATTGTGTTCCCGCAAATATATCAGAAAAGCTAATGAACCAATACGCCTGCGGAAAACTAAATTCTGAAATGATAGAAAGTACTGATAAACGTTATCATTCTCTTGTAGTGATTGAAAAAGAGAACAAAATATGGGAAGATACGGATGGCACAAGGGATTATATTTCCATAGAAATTATAAAATATCCGTTTGCTATTTCGTGTGATGGAAAATATTATAAACGTTCCGGTTCAACATTGCATGAATTGAATGGTTTTGAACTGCAAAATTTTCTGTTGGAACGCGCCGGAAAAACGTGGGATACAGTTCCTGTTCCAGAGGTTGGCGTGTCGGATTTGAGTAAAGATGCATTGGAGACATTTAGAAAGAAGGCAGTGAAAAGCAACAGGATGACAGAGAGCGAAGTAAATGTTTCTGATGAGCTATTGCTGCGCAATTTAAAATTATTTGATGGGGAATATTTGACAAGAGCGGCAATTCTATTGTTTCATCCGACACCGGAACGTTATGTGACAGGTTCGTATATTAAAATCGGTTATTTTGCATTGGTAGGAGCTTTTGGCAAAGATGCGGAACTGATAGAAGATTTGCAGTATCAGGATGTTGTGGAGGGACCGCTTCTCTTACAGACCGATAAAGCGATTGATTTGATTTTTACAAAATATTTTAAAGCATTGGTAGATTATGAGGGGATTCAACGTACAGAAACCTATATGCTGACCAGAGGCATGGTTCGTGAATTGCTTCTCAATGCGGTTAATCATAAAGACTATGCAACAGGCGTACCAATTCAGGTATCCATATATGAAGACCGAATTGTTATCTTCAATATGGGCTCATGGTCAAAACGTGTACCTGCTGATGAGCGGGTATATGATAAACATGAATCCGTGCCAAATAATCCTAAAATTGCAGATGTGTCTTTTCGTTCAGGAGATGTGGAGGCATGGGGTAGAGGCTTTTTAAAGATCAAAACAGAATGCAAAAAGGTAAATGCACCGCTTCCACTCATAGATGCTGAAAATGGGGGCGTTTCGATCAGTGCGTCAGGATGTGAAAAATATATGTCTATGCTAAGATACGGTCAGTATGGACAGGTGGGCGCGGACGGTGTTTGGCGTGATGAGGAAACTGTAAGTAAGAAAAACAGCGATAAAAAAGCGGCGATAAAAAACAGCGATAAAATTGATTTATGCGGTCAAGGCGGGGCGGGAGAAGATCACAGCCCTGCAGGATGGGAATTATTTTCAGGTCGCGCCGGAGGAGATCTATTATTTTGAGGCGGTGGACAACAAGGTTTTCCTATATCTCGAAAAAGAAGTCTATGAGACCAGGATGAAACTGTATGAGCTGCAGGACATTTTCCGGGGAACGGATTTTTTCCGTGCGTCCAAATCCTGCATTGTCAATCTGTCGAAGGTGAAACGGTTAAGTCCAGCCTTTAACGGAAGGTTCGAGGCGCTGATGCAAAACGGGGAGCGGGTTATCATATCGAGACAGTACGTTCCTGTGTTAAAGCAAAAGCTTGGTCTGTGAGGAGGTGTGGTCTGTTGAAACGGTTGAGAGATGTAGCATTTGTCTTTGTGTGTGTGACAACCTGCGTGCTTTTTGTGACGGCATTGTACATTACTGTGTTCTGGCAGCAGGCAGTACTGGGGGTGGAGATTTTGTGGCAGATTCTGGGCGTCTCCCTTCTGTGCAGTCTCGTGACATTTATTTATCCGCAGCGGGAGGTCGGGAAAAAGGCGATGATGTGTATTTATATAGGTCACTATGTCCTGACAAATGCGATAGTCCTGGGCTGCGGACTCTGGTTTCAGTGGTTTTACATTGATAATCTGCCGATGGTGCTGGCGATGCTCCTTGCCATAGCGGTTATCTTTGTGCTTGTCTCTATCGCCGCGTGGAGGCGGGGGAAACAGCAGGCGGAGCGTATGAACGAGCGGCTGCGGCTGTATCAGCAGGAGGGCAGTGAGCGGGGGCAGCGGGATATATAAAACGGAATAGTTTGAAAAGAGGTTAAGGTATGGTGTCGAAAACAGAGCAATTAGAACAGCTTTTTATTGAATGGGAATATGCGCAGGAAAATGAACCAAATTTTTCGTGGGAACAGACACGGGGCGGTAAAAATATTACAAAAAGCCATTTTCGGCGAGATGGGATTATTGATGAATCAGTTTTCTCTAAGGAAAAGAGAAAAGTGTTATTTATTTCAAATGAAGCTAATGATGCGGATTGCCACATTTTTATGGAAAAATAGGCGGTTATGTGGTAATATATAGGTGCAAAGATAAAAACACAACGCAAGCCAAACTTGCAGAACTGGTAGGTAGTCCAGTCGCACCATTTGGGTGTAAGTAGCCCTCCCTCCTTAGGGACGTCCGTTCTTTGCTCATTACAATTATTTTAAGGAGGAATTGTCATGGACAAAGTTTCGGGAAAGATGACAGTGTTTTTTGAAGAACCTTTTTGTGTGGGAGTGTTTGAACGTGTATCAGAGGGAAAGCTATCCGTGTGTAAGGTTACGTTTGGGGCAGAACCAAAAGACTATGAGATTTATGATTCCGTTCTGAAAAATTACTATCAGTTACGATTTAGTCCGGCTGTGGCAACTGATGTAAAAGAAACTGGTCGCAATCCTAAACGGGTGCAGCGTGAAGTGCGGAAACAGGTACAGAATATTGGGAGTGGAACAAAATCGCAACAGGCTTTGAAATTACAGCAGAAGCAGCTGAAAACAGAACGCAAAATTATGAGCCGGGAAAACGGGAAGTGGAGAAACAGCGGCAGTTTGAACTAAAACAGCAGAAAAGGAAGGAGAAGCATAGGGGCAGGTAATTCTGCCCAATTAATAAAAGAAGGCTAAGAGAAATATTTGTGATACCTGTATGCTCTGGAACTGTAAATACGGCGTAAAATATGAATATTATAGCTATTAAAATCCTTAAAAAGCAATTAGACATTTAACAAATATGTTACGGCCATAGGGAGCTCGAATGGTACAAAAACACAAGGATTATTTTAAGTTGTCCCATTTTTGTTGCCCAAAATGAGATATAAAGCAGTTGACACCAAATGCGACACCACATATAATAAGAATAGGAGGTATTCAAGATGTCAAAGTGGGATAAACTACTAACACGAATTTGTTCGATGTCGAAAGATATCCGGTTTGATGAATTGTGTAAGGTGTTGGAAAGCTATGGATATGAGATGAATGCCCCTAGAAGCGGAAGCAGTCATTGCACATTTAGAAAAACAGGATGTAAGCCAATTACAATACCAAAACATGAGCCAATTAAGAAGGTTTATATTGAGATGGTGCGACAGGTTGTAGAAAGTGAGGCAAGAAGCGATGAAAACGCTGAATGATTATATGGCATTATCTTATCGAATGGAGATTGTGGAAGATAAGGATGAAGGAGGATTTGTGGTTTCTTATCCTGACCTTCCGGGGTGTATTACTTGTGGCGAAACGGTGGAACATGCGGTAGCAAATGCAGTGGATGCTAAGAGGGCGTGGATTGAAGCTGCACTTAAAGATGGGGTGGAGATTAACGAACCAGACAGTCTGGAAGACTACTCTGGTCAATTCAAATTGAGAATACCTCGCAGTTTGCATCGATTATTAGCTGAGCATTCAAAAAGGGAGGGAATAAGCATGAATCAATATTGTGTATATCTTCTTTCAAGAAATGATGCGGTTTATTATAAAAGTTAAATAAATGCAGTTAAGAGCAACAAAGAACACGCTTGCATAAGGCGCATAAGGGAGTTCGATTAAAACGATCAAAGTTCACAGAATATTGAGCAAATTTTGAGATTAAGGCGTTACACTCTCTTTTATACCAATAACAGACAAAAAGGAGAGTGTTTTTATGTTGATCAAAGCAGAGAATCTATGTAAGGTATACGGAAGTGGCGCGAACAAGGTCACCGCGCTTTGCGGCGCAAATCTTGAGATCGCGGAGGGGGATTTCATCTCGATCATGGGGCCGTCCGGCAGCGGCAAGAGTACCCTGCTGCACATCTTGTCAGGGCTGGATTTCCCGACGGAGGGGAGACTGTCCTATGACGGGAAGGACATATATGCACTAAAAGACAGGGAGTTGTCAGCGTTCCGACGCAGACGGATTGGGTTCATTTTCCAGCAGTTTCATCTGCTGCCCGTTCTGACGGCACGGGAAAATATCCTGATGCCGCTGCTTCTGGACAGGAAACAGGCGGATCAGGCGTATCTCGGGGAACTGGCAAAGCTGCTGGGCATCAGCGACCGTCTGACACATCTGCCGCACGAGCTTAGCGGCGGGCAGCAGCAGAGAGTGGCGATCGCGCGCGCATTGATTGCCAGGCCGGATATCATCTTTGCCGACGAACCGACCGGAAACCTGGACAGCAAAAGCGGTGGGGAGGTTATGAGAATGCTGGCGGAAATCCGGCAAAAGATGAAAAAGACACTGGTCGTCATCACACATGACAGCCGGATTGCGCAGATGGCAGAGCGAAGGTTTGTGATCATGGACGGTGTTTTGTCAGAGGAAGGGGGGCAGTAGGATGAGATCGTATCATATGTTGGCATGGAAAGAGATCCTGGGGCAGAAAGTGGTGTCCGTACTGATTCTGATCGCGATTATATTGTCCACGCTCATGACAACCGCGGTCGGTCAGTCCGTGGGGGTTCTGGACGCGATGCGCAGGCAGCAGGCCGTCGCCATCGGGGGTGACAGATATGTATCGTTTGTGCAGCTGACTGAAGAACAGGCGCGGATTATCGAGGAGGACGACAGACTTTCCTATGCGGGACGCTTTGTCCAGCTGGGCTCGATGGATTTGAATGATCTGCTGAAACTAAATCTGGAAGAATACTGGGGAGCTGGATTGGGTACGTATCCGTCCTACACGAAGATCGAAGAAGGGCGGCTGCCCGAGAAGGCGATGGAAGTCGCGCTGCCGGAGGATGCCCTGCAGTTTCTCGGGTTTACAGGCAAGATCGGGGATACGGTCACGCTGCCGCTGTCCAAGGCGCTGCGCCACGGTATTGAGATCGAGTCATATGATTATGAGGCGGATTTTGTCCTCGTCGGCATTTTACAAAGCAATTATCTGGGCTACACTTACGGATATATCCGCGGTTTTGCCGGGGAGGGAACGGCTGCGGAGATTCTTCCGCAGAGATATCTTTATTACAATATGGATATCAGGACAATAGATCAGCGAAATTTTCAGAAGGTCATTGAGGAACTGTCCGGCAGCCTGGGGCTGCATGAACTGGACACGCTCTACAATCGGCCATATCTGAATGCGCTGGGGATACGTTACAGCGCGGACGAGGACAGCACGATGCTTGACGATGACGGGTTTCCTTTTGTGATACTGGCAGGAGTACTGGCGGCTGCGCTGATCCTGCTGGCGGCGGGGCTTGTGATTTATAATATCCTGAAAATAGCGGTCACGCGGCGGATTGGGCAGTACGGCGTGCTCCGGGCGATTGGCGCGGGAAAAGGGCAGCTGTACCGTATTGTGGCAGGGGAGATTTTCCTGTTGTGCCTGTGCGGCGTTCCAGTCGGCATGCTGTGCGGATTCCTGTCTGCGAAGGGGATTCTGGGCGCGGTGTTAAGCCAGCTGTCGCCGGAGATGTTTCTTGCGTCGGACACGGCGCAGCTTCAGGGACTGATCGCGGCAAACAGCGCCGGAAAATGGGCATATCTCCTTGTGAGCGGGCTTATCACGCTGCTGTTTGCATTCCTGGCGGCGGCTCCGGCGGCTTATTTTGCGGCGAAGGTCGCTCCTGTGACAGCGATGTCGGGAGTATTAGGGACAACTTCACGCACAACGGTATATACGGAGCATTTTGCGCATGGAAGTATGCTGCCAGGGCGGCGTATGAAGGACGCAGAGAGCAGGGGAAAGGGTTTTCGCGCAAAGGCTGAACGAAATTACCGGAGGGGGCGGATTAGGAGCATACATGGATTTGAACGGTACTATGCGGCATTAAACATGCAGCGGAACAAAAGCCGCACGGCTATAACCATATTGTCACTGGTCATGAGCATCACCGTGTTTGTCGCGCTGCAGAGTTATCTTTCGCATCTGAATGTCACAGGTGTGGAAGCAGAGCATTTAGGAGACTATTCGATTGTGAACGAATACACGGGATTTTCACCGAAGGAATTAAGACAGATGGAAGCGGACGCCAACGTGGCAGCAGTGGGGGCGCAGCAGTGTACGCTTTATGAGCCGGACGAACAGTATGAACCCATAGGGATTGAGACGGACATCAATTTTGCGGGGAACCCTGTGGAGCGTTTCCAGATCTACGGCGCCAATGACTGCTGGGTCGATTATTGTTTTAAAGGACGGCTGACGCAGGAGCAGCTGAGTGCATTGAAAGCGGGGGAAGGCTGTGTTGTCCGCAATCCGCTTCCTATCGCGATAGAGGGATTTGACATGGGAACGACGTGTGTCGAGGAGGACAGCACGATTACCATAGCTGGGAAAAAATTGCGGGTATTGTTGGCGTTAAACGGCTATGACGACTTTTTCAGTGTTGGAAATAACGGTTTTTGTAACGGGGTTCAGGTGCTTGTGAGCGACCGGCTGTACCCGCAGCTGACAGGGGCGCAAGATTATGCGGAGTTTCGCCCGGTTCTGAACGCGGACGCGGACAGGGAAACTTTTGAGCAGACGATTGACAATCTCTGCACGCGCGCTGCCGGAACGACATGGGTGTCCTATGAGGAGACGGACAGACAGCTTGCGGAGAGCGGGGCGCAGATCAGACTGCTTGCGTGGGGGCTGATTCTGCTGATCGGTCTGATTGGCATTTTAAATATCGTCAACACGGTTTATACCAATATTCATACGCGGGTGGCGGAGATTGGCACGCAGCGGGCGATCGGCATGAGTGCGGGGAGCCTGTACAGGACATTTCTGTGGGAGGGCGCCTATTATGGCATCGCTGCCGCGGTCATTGGAAGCGTGGCCGGAACGCTGTGCACGGTTCTTGTTGAGGCGGCTGGAACCGGGGCGGTTGAATGGACGGTTCCCCCGGTCACAGCCATTGCGGAGGCGTCGGTCTGCTCAATCGCAGCTTGTCTGCTCGCGACAGCCATTCCGTTAAGGCGGATCGCGAAAATGAGCATTGTAGAATCGATCGAGGCGATGGAATAAAATCATTTTTCTTGGCGAAATTAACAGAAATTACCTCCATTAGCTTGTAATTTGTGGTCAAATATACTAAACTGGAAACAGCACGAGAAATAAGGAGCTGTAGAAAGAAAAGCAGACTGGCAAAGTACAGTCAGATGGAGGTGTCAATGAGAAAAACAAGTTTTGGTGTCAAGCTGATGTGCTATATCGTCATTGTTTCGATGGTGGCGGTGGTGATTAGTACACTGATGATCAGCAGCAGGGTGACTGCGATCATGGAAGATAATATGAGTCTTACCAGTGAGCAGACAATGAACGAGGCCGTGTCCGGATTTCAGCGGTATATGAAGACGTTGAGTCTGCCGATTGACCTGATGTGCCGCAGCAATGATTTCAAGAAGGTGGAGCTGGAGTACAGTGTGCGGATTCAGGGGATTGAGGATTCGCTGCTGAGTGCCCTGAAGGTCATTCCGAATTCAGAGAAATCATATTATTCGACAGCCAGCGGGAAATATATCCAGGCAAAGCTGGTCGTTTCCGAGGAAGGGAAAAAGACGGGCTAGTACGCGGAGAAGGTGAACATTGACAATTCCCAGAAAGACTGGTATAAGGATGCGATGGGACTGAAAGCGCGGTATACAGTGTTCGGCAATTTTACAACGCCTTATGTCAATGATGACGGTATTGAGGTGTTTACTGTCTCACAGGATCTGAAGGCAAGCGACGAGCATGTAGGTGTCGTTGCGATGGATATCAACATTGATGTGCTGAAGGAGTATATCAACGAAATCCAGCTGATGACGACAGGTTTTACTATCCTTGCTGATGATGCTGGAAATATTATTGTGGACAATGAGAAAAACAGAATATTGCAGAACCCTTCCGCTGATATTCCGGTATGGAACGAACTGGTTTCACAGGCGGACGCGTATGCTGAGTCCGTGCTTGCAGAGGATGCGTCCGCGGAGGTAAACCCGTCGGCGAGCATGACATGCAGTATTAATGGAGAAAAATACAGCGTGACGCTGATCAAGGACACGATTACGGGCTGGTATCTGATCGGCCTGATCGGTGAGGATGAACTTGCAGGGAGTATGCGTGCGATCAGCTTGGCAGCAGTGCTTTGCTGTGTGTTTGCATTAATTCTGTCGGTTGTCGTTGCACTGATCATCGCCTCCTCCATTGCAAGGGAATTGAAGAAACTCCAGTCCGCCACAGAACACATGGCAGGTGGAGACCTTTCCAACAAGCTCGAAGTCAAAAGGCATGATGAATTCGGAGAATTGGAGCACAATTTTAATAATATGATGGACAGCATCTCCGGCCTGATCAGAAATGTCGGGACGAACTCGGATGAGATTTATCAGATCGCGAAATCTGTCATGGAAGTATCAAAGGATACCAGGGAGGTCGCAGAACAGGTAACAGAGGCGATCGGAAGTGTGGCGCAGGGTGCGATCGAGCAGGCGCAAAGCACGGCGGAGGCAAATTCCGAAGTGGAAAAACTGGCTGAGGACATGAGCGTCTCCAAGGAAAAGACGGAGAAGATCGGGGAGAAGGCCAAGGAGACCGAAAAGCTTGGCAGGAAGGGAATCAGGATTCTCGATGAACTGATCAAGAAGTCTGAGCGTGCAAAAGTCAATTCTGACGAGTCCATCGCCACGATGTCAGAGATGCTCAAGTCCATCGAGAAGATCAATTACATATCCGATGCGATCGCGGACATCACATCGCAGACAAACCTGCTGTCGCTCAACGCGTCGATCGAGGCGGCGCGGGCTGGCGAGAGCGGAAAGGGATTTGCGGTCGTGGCGGACGAGATCAGAAAGCTTGCGGAGCAGTCAAAGGACTCCGCGGAGGAGATTAAGAAGATCGTCGCGGAGATCACCGGGAATTCGGCGCATGTGGAGGATCAGCTCGAGGAGAGCGGTGTGATCCAGGATGACCAGCAGAAGTCGATCAAGGAGACACAGAAACTCTTTGAGGATATCGAGGAGTCTGTCAGTGAACTGATGCAGGCCGTGGATGAGATCGAACAGCTCAACCGCGAGATGAGCACCGCGCGCGACAACGTGGTGAGCCGCATGGAGGATATCGCATCGGTATCCGAGACATCAGCGGCGGGCACCGAGCAGGTCAACGCCTCCGCAGATCAGGTCAACTGTTTAAACTGTAAATCCTGTCTGTTGTCACCCGATCAGGCACTTTTGCCCCTGAAAGCCAAAACCGTATTTTCTGATGCTTTCTGGGGCGAAGCCGCGGGCAATAAGCGCCGCCTCATACTGTTTTTCCTCGATTTGTGCGAGCGCGTTTGCCACGGTGTCCTCGAGTGTATTTTCATCGTCATCTGCGTCGAGCACCTTGAACTCAAAGATAAATGCCTTTTCATTCTTGTCAAACGGTTCGATCATCACATCATATCGGCCGTATCCGCTCTCGCGGTTTGATGTCACCTTGTAGCGGTCTGACAGGTTTACGATCATGCCGAGCACAAAACCGTGGTAAAACCGTTCGGGGTGCGTCTCTTCCGAGGGCTTGTTTCCCGTGTCGAAATAGCTGAACGTATGCAGCGCGACCTTGTTCATGAACGTGTTCATCTTGCGGACATTGTCATGTAACAGGGCGTTGATAAATTCGTTGTAATATGCCGACACATTGTTTTTTCCGAACCAGTCTGTTATCATTTTTCGGAACGTAAACCAGACTTCTCTGTTTGTGAGAATCAGCGTGTATTTCACATCACTTGTTCTATCCTCGCGAAGGGGTTCCCTGTCGATCGCTTTCAGATAGCCTGACGCAAGCAGCAGACTCCATATTGCATTTGTATTGCCATTCAACTGGTTGAACACAATCTGTTCATCGATCGGTGCGGCAAAGCTTTTTCCGGCGAGCAAATCCTCAACCACAGTCTTTACGTCGGCATCACCGGTCTGAATCAGTGTGCTCACAAGATCGTTGGAGCTTGTGTTAGCCCAGTAGGCTTCATACCGCGCATTATTTTCTATGAAAGAAATGATCGACCAAGGATTGTAGATATCTGTATATTTCCCAAAGATAAAGCCGTCATACCATTGCTTCACACCGCTTTTATGTTCGCCAAGCCCCGCCTCGTCAAGCGCCCTGAATACTTCCTCCTCCGTGAAGCCAAAACAGGTTCCATACTTATCAGATGTGGTTGTTACAACCTTTAAATGATTCAGTTCTGAAAAAATGGACTCTTTGGAGATTCTTGTAATTCCCGTGATTAGTCCGCGTTCCATACTCTCATTGTCCTTGAAAGTATTTACGAAAAAGCTTTTGAAAAATTCAACAGCCTTATTCCAATACCCATAAACCCACGCCTCCTGCATCGGTGTGTCGTACTCGTCCAGAAGAATAATTACTTTTTTATTGTAGAATTTTTCCAGATACATACTAAGGATACTGATGGCCGTTGCGGCTGTCTCGTCGGACATGTCTTTTTTTACAGAGGCATAATATGCTCTATCCTCGTCGCTAAATAAGTCTGACTTGATGATATCCTCGAACTGTCTGTATGTCCGGGCAATAATTTTTTTCACGGCAGTCTTCATTCCCTCTGCCCTGACCATTTTCGCATCTTCTCCGTTTCCGCCGTCACACCCCGATTTTGCCCCTGCAAAGGTCATAAAAATGACAGGATAAGTTCCCTGCAGCGCCCGGAGCGTTTCGTCCTCCCAGACCTTGCGTCCCTCAAACAAGTCGCTCCTGTCCGCATAGCAGTTTGAAAAAAAGCACTCGACTGTGCTCATGTTGAGCGTCTTTCCAAACCGGCGCGGGCGCGTGATGAGCGTGACTTCATCCGCATAATCCCACCACTCCCTGATAAAATCCGTCTTGTCAATATAAAAAATGTGATTCCGCATCATTTTTTCATAGTTCTGATAACCAAGCCCATGCTTGACTTCCATATCCATTTCCTCCGTTCTAAAAAACTTTACCATTATTTCGTCATTTCAGCAATATCAAACGCTTTTATGGCGAATATCAAAAAACGAGTTATTGCACTTAATTGTTCCACTCATATTCTGATTGTAAGCTGCTGGGAATAGCAGCGTATACGTCGTTCACTGATGTAGTCATATCTGCCAATATACGGATTTTCTTTCTTGCGTTCTTGTTTCAATGTGCTGCTCTGTATATGCGGCGGTTATTCAATTTTTAGCTGGCTGCAATTTTGCAAATTTGAAATTATCTCAATCCATTTGCAAATACCCAGGAATAAAACATCTCTTTTGACGGCTTTGTATATTCATATTCCAAAATGGAAGGTGTAGTTTCTATGATATTTATGGCTTGCTCAAGCACCTCTTGTATTGATTTGCCTGCAACATCAATTTCAACTTCATTTATAAGGGAATCCCGCTTGATATTTTTTTCATTCATTTTTCTCTGCAGCTCAAAATCGATCAGCCCGTTATTCGGGCGGTTTTCCATTTGTGTGCGAATCTGCTGCAAATCACTGGATATGAGCTTTAGCGTTATAAAATTGGTTCCCTTAAATACGATAGGGATATCAGATGTTCTTAAATCATCGATATCAGAAGCAATTATATTCTTATAGCCAAGCCGATGAAAACACATGAGCAGTGCTACTTGATTTTCCCAGCAGGTAAGCTCTTCCAACTCGCCGGTCATTTCCTCAACACCGTCCCGTGAAATAAATTCAGGTATCATATGCTGTTCTACGCATGTCGTCTTGTAGTGTTCAAGAAGTCCATTTGCTAAAGTGGTTTTGCCTATACCACTTGCTCCGGTAATGAAAATGAAATCTTTCATAGTAATTCCTCCACCAATTCTCAATTTGGCGATGGTTTTATTATAGCATTTTATTTCCCAAAATGAAATAGATTTGTTTTTGGTTGATATACGTTTGCTATGTAAGTGTTACTGTTCACACAGGACTTAGCATTTACTGCTAAGTCCGTGCGAAAACGTAGCGGTTGCAAGTAAAAATCCATTTGCGAAGCAAATTTTGCATGGATTTTTACCTGTTACTGGAACGGAGTGAACAGTAACAGGTAAGTTTTCCAGTATTGTTGCCTGGTTTTTTGGGGGGTGATATAAACATATTGACATCAAATAGCATATTCGGTATGATAAAAGTAATTTATACAAGGGGATGAATTATGTTTCATTTTTTTAAGAAAGCCAATACTGTAAAAGAATTGGATCGCATTATCGCGGAATTAAATATAAATATGCAGAATAATTACAAGGATGCCGCGCAGGAGGGATTGCGGGAGCTGGAAGAGAAATTTTCCGAACTGACAGCACAGGGAGCCTTGAGTGAAAAGCAGACAGCGGCGTACACATCGATACTAGATGACTATAAGACAAAATTAAAGTCTTATAGTCATAAAGCACAGAAACCATATTGGTAATGGGTTAGGATATCACGTTTAGAATATCATCCTCACAATTCTGTATAAAATGAAACGCATCATACGCATGATTGGCACAGCTTATATCCCTTATACTGATGAAATACGCTGCAAACAAAATCTCGATACATTCCATCACACAGGGGATTGCGTTTTTTTCTTTGTCAGAGAGTCGGATAATGCTCTCATAACCTGCAAAAACCGATTTCACTGTTTCAAGCCATTCCGTTTTTGCGAAGGCGTCATCTGTTTCTTCTGCCAGCAATCCTGTCAAAAAATAGCAGATATCAAATATTCCGATATTTCTCTGACTTAAGTCAAAATCAATATATCCTGACAGCTTCCCTTCAAAAAACAGAAAATTGCCGAAATGGACATCCCTGTAAATCAAATATTTCCGGGTTTGAAGGTATTTGTCAATTGTTTTTTCGGAAATATTTGTGATTGAGAGAATTTGTTTTTTCGTGTATAATAGTTTCAATATTAAGAGGGAGTGATCAATGGAAATGGATAAAATACGATACAGGTCATTGGCATTGATGGTCATGCTTATGGTATGTGTGCTGTCTGGCTGCGCTGCAGAGGGCGATGGTAAAATGCAAATACAGCAGACAGAGGAAATGCGCCAGACACAGGAGCAGAAGAGCGGATACGCAGAAACTCAGGAATCTGGGGAGCTACAAAGCGAGACTGTGATTTTAACCAATGAATCAGAGACCTTTTTGGAGGTGGAGACGCTAACGGCAATAGAGACAGAAGAGACGACTTTCATGGAAAGCGATGATTTGGTGAAGGTGTTGGGGATAGACTATGATTCGCTGCAGGACAGAATGACCGACGAGGAGTGGGAGGGATTCTTGCAGTATCTTCCGATATTAAAGGAAAATGTTTCTTTTTACTGTGCGGATGTGGGGGAGCGTGTGTGCTTTGACAAGGATGGCGAACCTGTAGGTATAGACGACCACGGTACGCTGATACGCTACACCTCCCAAAGGGTGACAGACATGGCTCACTATGTAAAAGAATTCGAAGAGGACGGCATTGAGGAGCGTCTGATACGCGAAGTGCGGGTATTTGACCTGGACGGAGACGGCGTGCAGGAATTGATATTGGAATCTGTACCTGGGCCGATGTTTTTGATTCTTCACCGTGAAAAGGAAGAATTTTATGGGTGGGAACAGGGATATAGAGGTTTTGAAGCACTTCAGACGAACGGCGTCTATATCGGTTCAGGCGGCGCCGGTGCGAATTCCTGGATGACTATCCGGTTTGAGGATGGAAACTGGGTGGAACAGGTTCTTGCCGAAGAGGACTGGGCAGCGTACTATCTGCATGGCGAAGCGGTGGAGGAAGATGAATTTTTGAAACAGGTTGACGAATACTGGACAGGGGATGTGATGGGATACAGTCCTACACGAACCAAGGATCAATAGAAAAATAACGGAAACGATAAATTATCCTGTGCAAAACGGAAGTTCATAGACATCACAAAAGGCATATGCAGGGAGCGCATGCCTTTTCTTTTGCCTAAATACCTAATTGTCTACTGAGAGCTGAAAAATCTATGAACAAATCATCATAGATATTAACTTTGATAACGGATTCGAAAGCGTATTGGATATTCAGTATATCTTCCTCGAAAAAATGGACTGTAACAGTTTTTCGCCTTGGATCTACAATCCAATATTCTCTTACTCCAAAATTCTTATAGTAATATGTTTTTTTGATATAGTCATCAGATGGGTTTCCGGGAGAAACAATCTCAATGACAAAATCAGGAGCTCCGTTGCATCGTTTTTCATCCAGCTTATTTCTATCACACACAATCATGATATCCGGCTGGACAATGGTAAGTGGGTTTTTTGAGAGTATTACGTCAAAAGGTGATGGAATTACAAGGCAGTCACCTTTTTTGCGTTCGATATAGGAGTCAAGCATTGAGGATATCTTTAAGAGTATTCTTTGATGTATCTGTGACGGACTTGCCATATCATAGACAACATTCTCAAAGACTTCGACTCTCCTGTCATTTGGAAGAGCTTCGTATTGCTCCAAGGTAATGAGTTCGGGCTGCGGTTGTAATGCTGGTGGCATAATATGCACTTCCTTTCTGGTTATTCTATATGGGTGAATGCCGACGGTTCTTCGGAGCTGTCCCTCCTGTTCCTTAGAGCGTGTTTGAAAAATCATTCCTACCATCTGCACGCCCCACTTTGCGTGATATTTATGCCAAATTCAGGTTACATAGCCCGCTATGCGCCCTTCATTTGGCACAAATTTCCCACAAATTGTGACGCACATCTGTCAGAAAGCATTTTTCAAACACGCTCTAGGATTAATATTAATATAACATAAGTAATTATTTAATTCAATAAAATAACCAAGCTTGTTGATTTGTCGATGGTCTATGCATATTTTGAAACGGGCGGTTGATTGTGGAAGAAGAACAAAAAGGTTCACAGAGAGCCGTCTATGGAAAGTATCAGATTCCGGAATTGTCAAAATATCTCACAGAACGTATTGGACGGGGATTTTCTGTCATCGGCATTTGCTGGATATCATGGAAAGTGGAAGTGCGCTGTTGTTTGATGGAAAAAGTATGATACGACTGTTATATGAAACGTATAGGGCGTGCGGCGAGTAGGGAAGTATTCCCTACTCGCTTTACTGAATCATTTTTCGGTGTGTTTAATCGGTATCCACACCTCATACTGCGCATTCTGCGGATCGGGGTTTAAGTATACTTCGATATCCGGCGCGTTTGCATACTCATACCCGGAGGTCGGGAGCCACTCTGTCACGATGCGCTGCTCGAGCTCCTGTACAGACTGGTTTGTGCCGCTGCCCGGAAAGACAGCCCAGGTGGACGCGGGTACGGTATACTCGTCAAACCCGTCACATTCCTTCGTGCTCGCAACGGCAATAAAGTATCTCCAATCTTCCGCGTCGTTGCAGATGCTTACGCCAAGCAGTCCTTTGACCGGTGTGTCCATCATCGCCGCAAGCTTTGGTATCGTGCCGTTTGCGGCGGCATCTCCCCACATCTTAGGTACAATCATAAAGTTCTCCTCGAGTTCTTTGTGCAGTGGCGCGGACACACCGACAATGCGAAAAGCATCCTTTGTCTCAATTCGATAATTCATTTCCTCAGCTCCTTTTACAATAATTTTAAAAGTGATCGGAGGATAGGTTTTCACGGACACGCCCTCTGTTTTCAGAGCCGAGGGAGCGATGCCGCAAACCCCCTGGAAAGCCCTGTTGAAAGCCGTCGGGGAGTGGTAACCATACTTTTCCGCGATGTCAATGACCTTGGCGTCCGTGCCCTGCAGGTCGACCGCAGCCAGGGACATCTTCCTCCTCCGGATATACTCGGACAGTGTGACGCCTGCCATGTAGGTGAACATTCTCTGATAATGATAGGCGGAGCAGCACGCGATCCGCCCGAGCTGTTCATAGTCGATCTCGTCTGTCAGGTGTTCTTCAATGTAAAGTAAGCTTTCGTTGAGCCGTTCAATCCATTCCATAAAATACCTCCGTCAATTTAGAATTATTATAAGACAATATGTGATGCATGTCCTCTCATTTTCTGCACCAAAAAGAGAGGGTTCAAATTAGTTTACCATACTTTTTGGCGGTTTACCATACGATGATGCGAAGGAATTATTTGTATTTATGATGCAACTATGATGCAATTTGGATACAATTATGATGCCTCCATCTGCTAAAATAATATTTAATTGCTTTTTTACAATGAAATCAGAAAGTGATGGGGGTTAAACATGGAAGGAAAACAGAAGAAAAACAAGCAGATCGGACTGGGAATCGGATTGGCAGCAGTGCTGGCCGCAGCATTGATGGTGGGAGGATATCTGACAGTCCGCGGCAGCACGCCGAAAGGATACCAGGACTATACAGTCCAAAAGGAGCAGTATTGCGTGGTGTATTCTGACGAGTATGACTACTGGGATGTGGTCACGGTTGAGTATCCGGTACTGTCCGGTATTGAGGGGGAACAGACGACGGCAATCAACAAACTGTTGTACGATACAGCGATGGAAAAGGTGAACTACTGGCATCTTTCACCGAACGAGGACGTGAAAAAGCTGCAGGAGCATTACCAGATTTACAGCAGTGATGTGCACTGCGAGGTGCCCTGTCACAGCCAGTACTTGATAAGTGTGCATTATCAGGAAATCTACGCACCGATCTCGCCTGTCCATTATATTCATAAGACACAGCGCAGCACGAATATCAATCTGATGACGGGTGAGACATATGCGCTGTCGGATATTTTTCAGGTCAATGACGATTTTATAGGGCTCTGGTGCAGACAGGTTGCGTCAGAGGGAACCTATGGCGATCTGATCATCGATGATGCGGACACGCGGGAGACATTTTTGTCATGGTTCCTTGATGAGGATGAGGAGGCAAGGGAGTACTATATGTTTACGCCGTTCTTTTACATAGATGAAAATAAGGATTTTGTGATCGGGCTTTCCTATGATCCGAAACCAAACAAAGTGATCGAACAGCTGCCGATGGAGAACAGTTTCCTGGGACATTTTGAGAATGAAGATCTGGAGCCGTACCGGACGGAATCGGAGTTCTGGGATTTATATGAAAAGTCAGAGAGTGCGGGCGAAGTGCTGGAATGTGCTGATCTGCAGGAGAATCTCTGGCTGGGAAAGGATGCGAGCGTATGGGATTATCTCGAAGAAATGGGCAAAATCGAGTAGGGGAATGCCCTTCTCGCCTACTCGCCGCGCGGGGGGCACGTTGCGTAAGCAACAATTTCATCTGTGCGCCCCTGTGCATAAAAAAGGGATTTGCGTGCATTCTTGCAGGTCTGGTTCTATTGGGAAATCCGATGCAGGTGTTCGCAGGGGAAACCTACCAGACGCGGTATGACGTGCCGCCAGAGGAACGCGATGATTATACAGTTGTTACGGAGAGCCTTGGAGAATATGAGGTCTGCGAGGGAGACTGTCTGTGGCGCATCTCGGAACAACTGCTGGGGGACGGCGGTCAGTATCCTCAGATTATCAGGCAGAATGCGGATGTGATCACCAATCCTGATGTCATCTATCCGCAGATGCGTCTGCAGATCAGCCGGAATGTGTATGTCACAAAGCGAACCGGCAGCAACGGAATCAGGACGCCGGAATACCGCTTTGGTACGCCGGACGAGTGGCGCTTTGGCATTCTGGAATCGGGAGAGGTCTATGCGAACTGTGCGCTGATGGGCAGCGGTTTTGACAATGTGATCTGTCTGTTGCGTGACAAAGAGCAGACAGGTATGAAAGCACTGTCAGACTGGGAGCAGAGCAGGCGGAGCATCGAGGCGTATGTAAGTGATAATTATGCAGGGCGGATTGCGGATTTGACGTTTTATGATTATCAGTCGGAGGACGGGCGGATGCTCCATTTGTTTTCCTATGTCTATACGATTGACGGGGCGGATTACGGGTATCGCGGGGAGCTGGATATCCATGTGTGCCAGGGAATCTGTCAGACAGAGCATATTCAGGCAGAGTTTATCGGTATGGACACAGAGGAGGGAATCTGGGATATTGTCCTCTATATGCTGGCGAGCTTTGAGGAATTTCCCGGCGCCGAGTCAGTCAACGGCTACAATGTGGCGATTGAGCCCTCGGAGCCGTGGCCGCTTTCCGGCATCTGCAATTCGTTTGCATGGGTGGACCAGTATTATGACGCGGTGTTTAGTGAGATTGCCGAAAAGGACAGACCGGCGACAGAAAAGTCTGCGCGCGAGCGAATACTTGGCATGTGATGACATGGTGGGAAAAATACTGCATCTGAGCGGCAATACAAATGATGCGGTGTGAATGGAAGGAACTTGGGATCTGTAAACAAAGGGAGTGCATATGTGGAAAAGCAAGTTTGGGTATATAGGGATATTGCTGCTGTTTTTGTTCTGTACGGGCAGTTATAGGAATTCTGTCAGTACATCGGAGGCCAAAGAACAGACAAGATTAACGGGACATACAGTTTATGATAAGGACAGCAGACTTGAGCCGATCGAGACAGACCAGGGAGAGAACTGGTCTATGGAATATCTGTTTCAACAAGATCAATATACGTGGATTTTGGATGAAAATTTGGATGGATATGATGAGAGCGTGATCGCTGAAAGTACGCATGCATCCTTTGATGAAAAAAAACGTCTGCGTTATGCTCTGGGATATTCGGACAATATACTGTGGATGAGGAGTTACTGTGAGGAAAATATTTATGATTGGGATGACAAAGCGCATACCTGTCGTTATATTTATTATAAGTCGACCAGTGTGCCTTATGAGTCCGGTTATTATGTAGCCCATCGCTATATGTTTGATGTCATCTATTATCAGTTTACAGAGGATGACAGGCTGCTCTCGCAGATTACCTATAGCCGCAATGTCGGTTCCGATCCATACGGATACAGTGAGGAACTTTTTTTCAACCGTGGGTATCAGGCGGAATATGAGGGGGACCAGCTGACGGCAGAGCTGCAATATTATGATTACTGGGGGACAAATGAGACGGGCACATGGATTTATCAGGTCTATCAGTATGATGATCAGGGAAATTGTATTCTGATGGTTTCCACAACAGAGGATGATATCACGCTGTTCTGCTATGAGTATGATGAAAAAGGCAGACAGGTGGGGGTATATCGATATCTGGTCAAAGAGGATTGGGAACTGAACTGCGACGATGGGAGTGTGATCTATTTTCGGCCTGACTGGGGAAAACCGGCAGTCAGAAAAGTGGCAGCAGATAAGACCGTGGAACGGGAATTGTACTACGGAAAAGCAATGGACATGGGGCAGCAGCACTATCTGATGCCAGATGAGGTGGAGGAGACTGTGAATGATCACAAATATGTAGTGAAGCCGGGTGACTGCCTTCGTAATATTGCGTATCAGTATTACGGGAATGGGGATTATTTTGATGTTCTGTATCTGTTAAACAGAAATGTAATTGGTTTTGATGAAAATTTGATTCTTCCGGGAACGAAACTGTTTATACCGGAAATGGGCGACCGGCAGGATACAAAAACGAGTTAAGGTTGAAACCCTATTCCTGACATGTTATAATGAAGGTGTTATAGATTTCGTGGAAGGATTTGAAGAAGGATGTATACAGAACAGGGTGTGGTGCGGATTGCCAGACGGGAGAACAACAACAAGAGAAAATACCTGGTGGTGAACAGGCTTCAGGGAAAGCATGTTCCGGTAAAGCCCGGAGAGGCGCTTTCCATGTTTGGCGCGCTGGCCGACACCCTGAAGGGAAAATATGAGGGGGAAAAACTGCTGGTGGTCGGTTTTGCGGAGACGGCGACAGCGATCGGTGCTGCGGTGGCGGCGGAGCTTGGCGCGGATTATATACAGACGACAAGGGAGCTCGTGGAGGGGGCTTCGTATCTGTATTTCTCGGAGGAGCACAGCCACGCGACGGAGCAGAAGCTTGTCAGAGACGAGCTCGACCGTGCGATTCATGCGATCGACAGAATTATATTTATCGAGGATGAGGTCACGACGGGGAAGACGATCCTCAACATTGTCAATATTCTGCGAGAACAATATTCGGAGCGGATAAAGTATTCTGTTGCTTCTATATTAAATGGGATGGATGAGACAGCGCTGGACACCTATCGAAAATATCCTATTGAACTCTTCTGGCTTATAAAGACAGATCATGCCGCATACACGGAAATCGCGGAAGCTTATCGGGGCGATGGCAGTTACATCGTGTGTAAAAATCAGCAGGGGGCTGATCTGATTCCGACAGCGCATATAAAAATCAAACGACACATGGACACCCGCCGGATGGTCAGGGCGGAAGCATACATAAAATATTGTGAGACGCTGTATCAGGATATCATCCGTCAGATTGATCTGGACAGCGTGCAAAAGCTGCTCGTGCTTGGGACCGAGGAGTATATGTATCCGGCGCTTTATGCAGCCTGCCGTCTCGAAGGGCAGGGACGGGATGTGCGTTTTCATGCGACGACCAGAAGTCCCATCGCGGTGAGCACGGAAGACGATTATCCGCTGCACACGAGATATGAACTCCGCAGTCTGTATGACAGCGGGCGGACAACGTATGTCTATGATCTGCAAAAATATGACACGGTTGTCATAATTACGGACGCAGGGGACGGAATGACGGAGGGGATTCGTTCGCTGGTTTACGCGCTGCGGCTGTGTGGAAATGAGCGGGTTATACTAGTGAGTACCTGAAGAGGATAGAATGATGACAAACGATATGACACAGGGCAGAATTGTCCCGATTCTCGTCAAATTTACCATTCCGCTGGTGCTGGGCAATCTGCTCCAGCTCACCTACAATGCAGTCGACAGCATTATTGTAGGACGGTATGTGGGGAAGGAAGCGCTCGCAGCGGTTGGAACGAGCAATCCTCTGCTGACGCTGATCATCCTGTCTGTGCAGGGCATCTGCCTCGGGGCAGGGATTCTTGTCGGCACGCTCTACGGCGCGAAGGACTACAAGACACTCAAGCGAGAGGTCAGCACTGCGATGCTCTCCGGCATCGCGTTTTCGCTGGTGCTCACAGCAGCCGCGCTGGCAGCGGCGCCGCATGAAGATTACACTGTGGAGCAGCCTGTTCAATATGGGAGCCCGCGCCATCGCCTGCGTGATACTGGTTTTTATGTTTGGGATGGGAATCACTGCTCTGCCGTGGGCGTACCTGATCGGGTGGGCGGCGATGATGCTGTATGAGTTGCCGTCTTTGGTGCGTACTTCGTGCTTGCGCACATCAAATCACAGTATTAATGAAAAGGGAGATAATTCCAGATGAGAAGTTCATACAGGGACGAGGACGTTACATTATTGCTCAAGGACATCACAGGTCTGGTAAAGCCGCAGCCCACGGAGGAGCGCGAGCGGCTGATCCAGTCGGGAAAGCATTACAGTGAGATGCTTCCGATCGAGTATGTGCCGACGCCAAAATACATGGAAATCTACAGGGAGGCACTTGAGAAGTACGCTGAGTCGACAGCCCTGGCGGTGGGAAAGC
This sequence comes from Lachnospiraceae bacterium, assembly GCA_009774245.1. GTDB lineage: Bacteria > Bacillota > Clostridia > Lachnospirales > Lachnospiraceae > COE1. The sequence goes on from VSNM01000001.1 coordinate 88,832, forward strand.
TGTCAGACAAGATCATACAGGCAAAGGGGCAGGAGGTTGTGATCGTATCCCTGGCGCGCGCGGGAATCCCGATCGGGATTCTGGTGAAACATTATATCCGTCAAAAATACCAGTCAGATGTGCCGCACTATTCTATATCCATTATAAAAGGCAGGGGTATCGATGATAACGCTATGAGGTATCTGCTTGGGCGGTATCAGCAGCAGCAGCTCCTTTTTCTCGACGGCTGGATTGGGAAAGGGGCGATATTGGAAGAACTGCGAAGGGATATCGGGGCTTACGAGGGTGTCTCCTCCGACATCGCGGTGGTCGCTGATCCCGCGAACGTGACGGAGCTTTGCGGCACGCACGAGGATATCCTGATCCCAAGTTCCTGTCTGAACTGCACGGTATCGGGACTGGTGAGCAGGACGTTTCTGCGGGATGACATTATAGGACCAGATGATTTTCATGGGGCTGTGTATTACGGGGAGCTGGCGGATTCGGATTTGTCGTATGCGTTTATTGATGCGATCGAGCGGCATTTCAGGTTCGATGACATATTGCCGGAGAGCGCGCCTGTAGAAAAAAGCGGAGTGAATGACCGCGGCATCGATGAGGTGAGAAAGATCGCTGAGGAGTTTGATGTGGACGACATCAATCTCATCAAACCGGGAATCGGCGAGACGACGCGTGTGCTTTTGCGGCGTGTTCCGTGGAAGATTCTGATCGATGAAAAATACAGGGATAATCCGGAGCTTAGTCCTATCGTGAGACTTGCCGAGGAAAAAAATGTCCTGATCGAATACTATCCGTTAAAACATTACAAGTGCTGCGGCATTATCAGGAAACTTGCGGAGGCATGAGGGCGGCGGCCACTGGCGGATGAAGTGGAAAAATACCACGGGAGGTTGTAATTAATATGATAAGAGTATGGTTTAACCATTGGTTCAGCACTTCCTACGGACTGATTGAGCTGATGAAGGAGGGCGCTGACGGGCAGATTTGTGTGATCGGCAGCAATCGTCAGAAAGATTCCGTCATACAGCTGGTCTGCGATGAGTGGTATGAGGAGCCGGATATTAGCGGTGAGGAGTATGTTGCATTTTGTCTGCAATTTTGTGCCGAGCATCACATAGATGCATTTGTACCGCGGCGCAATATGGTGGAGATCAGCCGGAATATAGTGCGCTTTGAGCAGGCCGGCGTGAGAGTCATGGTGGACGATTATAAGACAATACAGTTATTAAATGACAAGGCGGCTGCCTACGCTTTATTGAAGGGCTGCGGCGGACTGCACATACCTGATTTTCAGATCGTGAACGATGTCCATCAATTCGAACAGGCTTACCAGAAGCTCCGGGAGGAATACGGACAGGTGTGTGTCAAGTTCGTGAAGGACGAGGGAGGGATGAGTTTTCGCAAGATTGAGGAACGTGTTGACTGCTTTCGGCAGCTTAAAGTCTATCAGGGAAGCGGGATTTCTTATGAGAGGTTGTCAGAAACGCTCGGCAGCGCCGCGGAATTTGACGATTTGATGGTGATGCCATATCTCCCTGGAAATGAGATCAGCGTGGACTGCCTTCAGACGAAAAAAGGCCTGATCGCGATACCGCGCAATAAGGGTGCAGCGCGCCATGAGCGGGTGGAGTACGATCCTGAGATCCTGCGGATGACAGACATCATTATGAAGCAGGCCGCGCTGCAGTATCCATGCAACATACAGTTTAAGTACAGGGAGGATGTGCCATATCTTTTGGAGATCAATACCAGAATGTCCGGCGGTCTCCAGATGAGCTGTCTGGCAGCGCAGGTCAATATCCCCCACATTGCGCTGGGCAAACTTTTCGGGCGCGATCTGGACTGGACGATGGATAGGGCAGAGAAGACCGTATCTTACATAGAGATGCCCCGGATGATTCATCAGTAGTTTTTGATGCCGAAATATTCCGCCAGAAACAGTGTGCGCGATGCCCATCGGGAATGCGTCTTGTACTCGTTCATGCGCTCTTTGCCTGCGCTGCCTGCCACCAGCGAGTGGGATGTCTGATCCCAACTGAGGATTGCGGAGGCATCCTGATAGTCCTTCTCCGATACCTTGTACGCTTCGTTTACGACTGCGATCTGATTCGGATAGATGACTGTCTTGCCGACAAAGCCGCAGAGCTTGTCGTCAGCGATCTCGTGATACAGTCCTCTTTCCCAGTTGGGGCTGTTGTAGTACTCCCACACCGGACCGGAAACGACATAATCCATGCCGTAGACCGTGATGATGTCGGAAAAAATATTGGTGACCGGACGAATCTGGTGTATGGATTCGTCGTCATGTCTCCGGAATCCAAATGCGTGACAGAGGTCGTTTCCGCCGACGCGGATATTTAACACTCTGTCTTTGATCAGCTCCAGCTTGTCTTTTAGTGTATATAAGATTTCATATCTGTCGCGCAGGTTGATCATGCTCGGGCTCTCAAAGATCGGCATGGTGTATACCGGACCGCCTGCGGTCTCATTGATTTTGATCAGCTCCCGGATATAGTCATCCACATTTTCCAGTGAAAATTTGGGGAGGATAAAGCCTGTGACAAGCCGTGAACTCTCACTAAAGTCTTTGTAAAGTCTTCCGATCTGACGGGAATTTCGCACACGTATGAAAATCTTGGGCAGATAAAATTGTCTCAGCTGCAGCTGTGCATTCAGACGGCGCAGGGAATCCGCCAGAATGTGCTCTGCTTCGGCGACGCAATCATCCCGAATCGTGTCCTCGAGACACAACGCAAGCGAGTATTTCGTGCCAAACCGGTTGTTGATGATGGAATCGACGATCGTTTTCTTGTTGGCGGGACAGTATAAGAGCGCCCCGACACTATAATAAAGTAAAGAATTATTCATGATCAAAGTCTCCTGAAAATGTCAATAGATAACACACAATAGATAATACACAATAGATATACTATAGCACACATTTTTACAAAATGGTAGCTAAAGAAAAAAATATGTGGTATAGTAAAAGTGTTTGGAGTATTTTATAAGGATATATTCAGATCATGCAGGGGATAAAATGAATGGAAAGTGGAAATAATCAAACGATTAAGGTGGTAATTCCGCCAAGACCAGACAGGAAAAGGAGTGAGGCATCGCAGCCGGCGCGGGAGAGTGTCGGGACAGTGCGTGTCTCGATACCGCCGCGGCAAGGTAGAACAACTTCGCAGTCACAGTCTCGGGCGGCTTCGCAGTCCCAGTCAGCATCGCAGTCTCGGGCGGCATCGCAGCAGCCGGCATTGACGTCGCAGCGACTCGAGAGGATGCCTGCTGCGGTGTCGGAGGCTGTGCAGGTCCGGATACCTCCGCGCGCGGGGCAGAATCATGGCAGGGCGGAGCAGGGCAGTGTCAGCCGCGGCGCAAGGGCTGAGATGAGCTTTGAGCAGCTGGCCCAGCTGGCGTCCTCCGTCGTTATGATCATGGTTCATGACAAGAAAGGGGAGGCGTTTGCCTCGGGTTCCGGCATTATGATAGGCAGGAAGGGCTACATTCTGACGAATAATCATGTGCTGAGCGAGGGTAGCTATTTTACAGTCAGGATTGAGAATGATGACAATAGCTACAGGACAGAGCAGATCATCAAGTACAATCAGCTGCTTGACCTTGCAGTCATACGGATTGACAGAGAACTTGTACCGCTTCCCGTATACAACGGACCACAGAAGCTTGTCAGGGGACAGAAGGTCGTCGCGATCGGAAGCCCGCTTGGACTTTTCAATTCCGTGTCGGACGGCATTATAGCAGGATTTCGTGTACTTGATGAGGTGGATATGATACAGTTTACGGCGCCGACATCGCCGGGGAGCTCGGGCGGAGCGGTTCTCAACATGTACGGGGAAGTCATAGGGATCAGCACTGCGGGCGCTCCGGGCGCGCAGGGAATCAACTGGGCAGTGGGGTACGAATTTATCAATCTGTTCACGCAGGGCTTTCGAAGCTGAGATGGAAACATTAAAATTGGATTAAAAACGAATTAATATTTGCAAGTACGACCTGCTTGTGTTGAACAAGTTGGTCTGTTATGATATACTTCTATTATCTGTGTTGGAAAAAGTGGTTAAGTGATATTGATTGAGGGAGCATATGTTTGCACATGTTAAGATAAAAAATCTGGATGATTTTTTTGCGGAACGCGATAGCAGACCTGGCAGGGGTGTGTATTTTTACAGGATCAATGGGTATACTGAGGAAATCGGGCAGTTTATACAGAAATATTACGAGGCGGCGAGACTGTCCGGTGTGATCATCGAGGGTAGGATTCCCAATCCGGACGAGAAAAATCTGGCCTACTATGAGGAGATCATGGGGCGGGATTTTCGGATGAGCCCTGATTTTATCTCACAGAGTCTGAGAAAGTGGCTGCCGCGCATGAACGATTATCAGAGGGGGAATGTCGCGCGGTCTCTCTATGAAACGCTCTGCGCATTGCGTCAATCCGGCAAAAATGATAATATGTTGAAAAATGCATACATAAAGTTCATGTGCTGGTTATACTATAAATTTGAGCGCATTGTCAATATGCTCGGCGAGAGTAAAATTCCCAAGATTCTGTACGAGGGAGATATCAGCAGCTATGAGCTTTTGCTTGTCACGATTCTTTCCAACGCGGGTTGCGATGTGGTGCTTTTGCAGTATGGAGGAGATATCAGATATCAGAGTCTTGATGCGGACGGCCGGTTATCGGACAATCTCGCGCTGCCCGGTATGCGGGAATTTCCGCCGAATTTTAACTTAAAATGGATTCGAACCGAGATACAGAACGCGTTGGACAATGAGCGGATTTACGGGACGAGACCGCAGATTCTCAACTACACAAACGCATGGATTGAGGGCAGCGGATTTGCTGATTTTAAGAAGAGTGTCGCTGCAAGGGGCGACGATCCGAAGCTTTATTACAATTGCTTTTATCGGATCAGCGGGGTTGAGGATAAGCTGACATACGCCAGTGAGCTGTATCAGTTTCAGCTGGAATTGACAAACAGCGGGCGGCGGGTTGTCATTGCCGACGAGTGCATACCAAAGCCTGAGATGGATGAGATCGCGGCAGTCAGGCGCAAGAATTACACAAGGCAGGATGAGATGCTGATGGACCTGTCTGCGAACATTCAGTACACGGCAAACATTGAACTGCAGCGCATTATGGTGAAGGCGTTTGTGGATGTGATGCTCGATGAGGCGAAGCAGGCAGATCAAAATCTCAATAAGCTTACAAACAAGACTGTTTATATGCTCTGCTGGCTCAGGCGCTACCAGAAACAGCTCTTTTCGAACTGGAAGATGCCGGATATCAGCTGCTTCATACACATGGGACCTTGCAGGGATGATAATGAGGCGCTGTTTTTGCGGATTCTGGCGAGACTTCCGGTGGACGTGCTGGTCCTGACGCCGGATTTGAATACCAGGTGCTGCCTTGAGGATGCGCTTTTGTATGAGCTGCATTTCGCGGAGTCGCTTCCCATGAACAGATATCCGCGCCAGAGTGCGGATGTACAGGTAGGGACTGTCGCGTACCATGCCGAGCGTGAGCTGGATGGACTGATGTATCAGGACACAGGCATGTATCGCAACCGTCAGTACGATAAGGCAGTCGCAGTCACGCTGCAGACCATGTATGAGGAGATTCGGATTCTGTGGAAGGAGGAGCTGAAGTTCCGTCCGAATTTCAATACGGAGAATGGCGTCGTCACGCTGCCGGTGATTTTTGCCAAGGTATCGGGCGTCAAGGATGGCATCGTGCAGAAGTATTGGAGCTCGATCAAGGAGCTGATGACGGAGGATACGTTTGTCGTGAAGAACGTACCGTATATTGACTCCACAGCGCCAAATCCGATGAAGATGCACGCGGTTGAATTTTTTAAGAACGGGCGTCTGCAGAGGAAGAAAATCAGGGAAAATCCGAACTATGCCTACAGCTTTCTGCGGGATGAGGTTCAGGAACATATTTTTGACAAGCTGCAGCTGTTGATTGAGAGCAGGGTGATTAGGGGAACGTTTGAAAATGGCACGGAGTACACGATCATCGCGACAATCCTGAATATGCCCAAGGAGATTGTGCGGCTGATACAGAAGTTTGATTTCACGAAGAAGAATCCGAAGCTGATCTATATCAACACCGGAGAGAAGATTATTTCGCTTGAGGATTCCATATTGACAGCATTTTTGAATCTTGCGGGATTTGATGTGGCATTTTTTGTGCCGACAGGATATCAGAATATCGAGAAATATTTTAGCAGGAGACTGATGGAGGAACACCAGATAGGTGAGTATGTATATGATCTGCAGGTTCCCAATATGGCGCTTGTCTCGGCAGGCCCACGGCAGTCGTGGCGCGATAAGCTGTTCCGCAGGGGATAGATAGTTCGTGAACAGTAATGAATATACAGAATGGAGGATTTATATGGGACTTGATTTCAGCAGGGTAAAAACGCAGTCGCCTGCGATGGCAAATACCATGGATACAAAAAATGAGATAGAAGTGGTCAGAACATATGATATTGTGGAGGACAGACAGCAGATGAACGAGGTGCTTGTCGGCTCGCAGGAGGTTGACGATATCGTGAGCACGATCGAGGTCAATAATCTGGAGACGATCGTGTCCTTTGGCGCGGAGGTTGCGGAGGAGATCTCAAAGGCTTCGGATGTCGTGCTGAACAATGTCAATATGTCCCAGCTTGACGATTCGAGCGAGATGCTCAACGCGCTGGCAAAGGTGATGGAGAAGTTTGACATCGATGAGCTTCAGGAAAATCCCACCCTGTTTGGCAAACTGTTTGGCAATATGAGAAAGCAGCTTGACAAGATACTGGACAAATATCATACGATGGGTGACGAGGTTGACAAGATCTATGTGGAGCTTCGGAAATATGAGTCGGAGATCAAGCAGTCAAACCGCAACCTGGACAAAATGTTTGAGGCGAATGTGGACTACTATCATGAGCTGGTAAAATATATCCTTGCCGGAGAGCAGGGATGCAGGGAGATCGAGGCGTACATCGCACAGAGAGAGGCCGACATGCAGTCGACAGGCGACACTTCGATACAGTTTGAGATCACGAGTCTCAATCAGGCGCTGATGATGCTGGAGCAGCGGACACAGGATCTGCGGACAGCGGAGAGCGTGGCGATGCAGTCGATTCCGATGATCAAGGCGATGGAGTTTTCCAATATGAACCTTGTCAGAAAGATCAACTCGGCCTTTATCATCACGCTGCCTGTATTTAAACAGGCGCTGGCACAGGCGATCATGCTCAAACGCCAGAAGATACAGGCGGAGGCGATGAGCGCGCTCGACGCCAAGACGAATGAGATGCTGATCAAGAATGCGCAGAACACCGTGGAGCAGACAAAGCTGACGACGGCGATGGCAGCAGGCAGCTCGATTAAGATTGAAACATTGGAGACAACCTGGAGAACGATCGTGGATGGTATCAATGAGACGAGACAGATTCAGAATGACGCGAGACAGAAGCGCGTTGAAGATCAGGCAAGACTCGAGAATATCAAGCGTGAGTTCAACGAGATGTACCATGTTCCCAATAAAAAGAACTGAAAATAAGATTTCATGTGAAGGAGGAAAAAAGGTATGCCAATTAGTTTATCAAAAGGACAGAAGGTCGATCTGACAAAGGGAAATCCAGGACTCAAAAAGATTATGGTGGGACTTGGATGGGATGTCAATGCGTTTGACTCCGGTGCGGACTTCGACCTGGATGCGGCTGCATTTATGGTGGGGGCAAACGGCAAATGCCCGACAGAGAAGGAGTTTGTATTCTATGGAAATCTGGAGCACCCGAGCCAGTCTGTCAGGCACATGGGTGACAACCTGACAGGAGAAGGAGAGGGTGACGACGAGCAGATTGAGATCGAACTGGAAAAGGTTCCGGCCAATGTTGAGAAGATCGCGTTTACCGTTACCATTTATGACGCGGATGCCAGAAGACAGAATTTCGGCCAGGTAGCAAACGCGTTTATCCGCATCGTGGATGAGACGACGAACGCAGAGCTGATCCGCTATGATCTTGGCGAGGATTTCTCAATCGAGACGGCAGTCGTTGTCGGGGAGCTCTACAGACATAACGGGGAGTGGAAGTTCAATGCCATCGGAAGCGGATTCCAGGGCGGACTCGCGGCACTCTGCGGGCATTATGGGATCGAGGTAGCATAGTAATGGAATAATGGCGTCCTGTTTTGGAAAGGACGCCAGGAATATAAAAAAAAGGAGGGAATAAAAGATGCCAGTTAGTTTACAAAAAGGTCAGAAAGTCAGTCTCACAAAGGATAATCCGGGATTAAAGAAAGTTGTGGTAGGTCTTGGATGGGATGTCAATGCGTTTGATACAGGAGGGGACTTTGACCTGGATGCGGCAGCATTTTTGCTGAACGATACGGGGAAGGTAAGCGGTTCTGACGATTTTGTTTTTTATGGAAACCTTTCCCATCCATCAGGAAGCGTCGTGCACCAGGGAGACAATCTTACGGGTATCGGCGATGGGGATGACGAGCAGATCAAGATCGACCTGTCAAAGGTTCCGGAGAATGTTACAAAGATTGCGTTTACAGTGACGATTTACGAGCCAGAGCAGAGAAAGCAGAATTTTGGCATGGTAAACAATGCATTTATCAGAATTTATAATGAGGAAAGTGGCGAGGAGATGCTGCGTTACGATCTCGGCGAGGACTTCTCGATTGAGACGGCGGCGGTATTCGGCGAGCTTTATAAGAGCGGCAGCGAGTGGAAGTTCAATGCAATTGGAAGCGGTTTCCAGGGCGGACTTGCAGCGCTCTGTGCAAATTTTGGCGTGGATGTGGAATAATAGGAGGGGAAATAGAGATGTCAGTTAGTTTACAAAAAGGTCAGAAGGTTAGTTTGTCTAAGGATAACGCAGGACTTGCAAAGGTGATTGTCGGGCTGGGCTGGGATGAGGCAAAGCCGGCAAAGAGAGGTTTTTTTGCGCCGAAACCACAGCCGGTTGACTGTGACGCGTCCGCAATCATGTTGACGAATGGCAAGCTGGCTTCGCCCAGGGAGGATGTTGTCTATTTCAACAATCTTAAACATAAGACGGGCACAGTGCAGCATATGGGCGACAACCTGACAGGCGCAGGAGAGGGTGATGACGAGCAGATCATGATCGACCTGGCTTCCGTTCCGCAGCAGTACGACAAGATTGTCGTCGTGGTGACGATTTATCAGGCGGTACAGCGGAAACAGCATTTCGGGATGATCGAAAATGCGTTTATCCGTATCATGGATGCAAGAAACAACACGGAGCTGTGCAAATACAACTTGTCGGAGAATTATGACAACATGACAGCAATGATTTTTGGTGAGATTTACAGAAATAACGGGGAGTGGAAATTCAATGCCGTAGGTCAGGCGACGACAGATCCGGGACTTGGGGAGTTGGTAAACAGGTTTATCTAATATTAACGAAAATGAGGAGAAAATGAAAAATGAAATTTAATGGACTAAGTGACAAAGAAGTCGAGCAGTCGCGCGGGCAATACGGCTCGAATGCGATTCCTGATTCGGAGCCTACCACCTTCTGGGAGGAATTTAAAGAGACCTTTGGGGACCCGATGATCAAAATCCTCCTGGCGATTGCGGCGCTGATGATCGTGATGTTCTTCTTTGGCTACGCGGAGATTTATGAGCCTCTGGGAACGATCGTGGCAGTGCTGGTAGTGGCTTTTGTGTCGGCAAAGACGGGCGTGGCAAGTGATACCAAGTACCGCGAACTCAAAGACAGCACCGAGAAGGACAAGTGTAAGGTGTACCGAAACGGAGTCGTGACTGTGATTGAGGTGGATGATGTCGTGGTTGGCGACAAGGTTCTGCTGCAGTCGGGTGATAAGGTTCCGGCGGACGGTATCCTGATCGACGGTTCGCTCAAGGTGGACAACTCCGCACTGAACGGAGAGGCGGAGGAGTGCAAGAAGACGGCGGCAGATCCGAGCGTGCAACTTGCGGACGACATCACGGGCGACACGTTTGTGGACAAGTATTCCCTGTTCCGCGGCGCGGTGATCTTTGACGGAGAGGGCATTCTCGATGTCAGAAAGGTCGGCTTAAAGACCATGATGGGTAAGATGGCCGAGGAGATGCAGGAGGATGAGCCGGATTCTCCGTTAAAGGTGAAGCTCGCAAAGCTGGCAAAGCAGATCTCGACCTTTGGTTACATCGGTGCGATTGTGATCGCGCTGTTTTACCTGGCGCATGCGATTCTTGTATTTGACGGTGGCGCTGCGGGGTATTTCGCACAGCCGATACCGGATATTATCAAGAACGTGATCGACGCGGTTTCTCTGGCAGTCGTGATCGTTGTCTGTGCGGTGCCTGAGGGACTTCCACTGATGATCTCTCTCGTGCTGATGCAGAATACAAGTAAGATGCTCGACCACAATGTACTTGTCAGAAAGGCGGAAGGTATCGAGACCGCGGGTTCATTAAATATTCTCTTCAGTGATAAGACAGGTACGATCACAAAGGGTTCGCTGGAGGTGGTTGATTTCTTCTGTGCGGATGGAAATTCGATCGATATACCTCAGTTGAGCAAGCACAGCAAAGTGAAAGGGCTGATCGATCTTGCGATCGGCAAAAATACACAGTCCATGTTTGACGCCTCACATAAGGTAATCGGCGGTAACGCCACAGACCAGGCATTGATGAAGTTTATCGGCGAGGATACGTTCCGGGCGCTTGCGGCAAACACAGAATATGTGGTCACTGCGCAGCAGGGATTCAATTCGACGAACAAGTTTAGCCAGGCAAGGATTGACAATGTGGGTAAGACCTTCTACAAAGGTGCGCCGGAGCGGCTTCTTGCGGCTGCGACAAAATATCTGGACGCGGACGGCAATGTCAGGGATATTGACAAGGCTGTGCTGGACAGAAAGATTGACGAGCTGGCCGCGAAGGCGATGCGTGTGCTGGCATTTGGTTATTCCGAGAGCTCGCTCGTGGAGAGCAGGATCAATGACGATATTGTCATCATCGGTCTGGTGGGCATCAGGGACGACGTGAGACCTGAGGCGCGCGACGCGATCAAGGAAGTGCAGGACGCAGGTATCCAGGTCGTTATGATTACCGGTGACAGGCTTGAGACGGCAGTGGCGATTGCGAAGGACGCTGGTCTGTTGAAGAGCAATGATGAGATGGCGCTCTCCTCGGCACAATTAAATGAGATGTCCGATGAGGATGTGAAGAAGATCATACCGAAGATCAGGGTGATCGCGCGTGCGCTTCCGACGGATAAATCCCGTATGGTAAGGCTCTGCCAGGAGATGAATCTGGTAGTGGGTATGACGGGTGACGGCGTGAACGATTCGCCTGCGTTAAAGCGCGCCGATGTCGGCTTTGCGATGGGCAGCGGTACAGAGGCGGCCAAGGAGGCAGGTAAGATCGTGATTCTCGATGACAACTTCAAGTCGATCAAGGACGCGATTCTCTATGGCCGAACGATTTATCACAATATCTTGAAATTCTGCAAGTTCCAGCTGGTGATTAATGTGACAGCGGTCATTGTAAGCGCGATCGCGCCGTTCTTTGGAGTGGATGAGCCGCTGAAGGTTACGCATCTGCTGTTTGTAAATCTTGTCATGGACAGTCTCGGTGCGATCATGCTCGGCAACGAGCCGGCGCTCGAAAAGTATATGCGCGAGAAGCCAAGGCGCAGGGATGAGAGCATTGTGAGCAAGCCGATGATGGCTCAGATCCTGACGATGGGACTGTGGCTGACGATCATAAGCTTTGTCTATTTGAAAGCACCGTTTTTTGTAGGGTTGTTTGCGAATGAAGAGCAGCATCTGACAGGGTATTTTGTACTGTTTATCGTCAGTGCGCTGTGCAACGGCTTCAATGTCAGGGATGACGGATTTGGCATTTTTAAGGGACTCGATCAGAACACGGGATTTTTGAAGGTATTTTTCCTGATTATCCTGGTACAGTTTGTGATTGTAAATGCAGCATTGATTCCGATACCGGTGTTTACATGGATTGGCAACATGTTTAGCTGCTATCCGTTTGGCATTGCGGGCTGGGCAGCAGTTGTAGTGCTCTCGATTACGATGATTCCGGTAGATATGATCAGAAAGATGGTCGTCAACAGGAAGTAAAAGGATTTTGTACAGAGGGAAAAGGGGCTGTCGGGAAAGGACAGTCCCTTTCGCTGTGCATGGCAGTCTGGATGATTTGAAGTGGAGACAGAAATGATTGTATTTCATACGGATTTGGATAATACGCTGATCTATTCATATAAGCATGATATCGGAAGAGAAAAGCGCTGCGTCGAGATTTATCAGGGGCGGGAGATCTCGTTTGTCACGCAGGAGACGTATCAGCTTTTACAGAGATTTTCTAAACAGAAAGATCAGGTTATGATTGTGCCGACTACAACGAGAACGATTGAGCAGTATCAGCGGATTGATTTGGGGGTTGGCGGTTTTCAATATGCTCTTGTCTGCAATGGCGGGGTGTTGCTTGTCAATAACAGTTGTGACCGGTCCGGCGGGATGCTGGCAATAATGCAGGAAGATGAGAACTGGTACAGGGACTCTTTGGAAATGATACAGGACAGTGTGGGTGAGTTGCACAGGGTACTGGAGATATTGAGCAGGGATTCGCGCAGGAACTTTGAGCTGCGTTTTATCAGGGAACTGTTTGTGTTTACAAAATGTGAGGAGCCAGAGGTGGTTGTCGCAGATCTGAAAAAGGTTCTGGATGAGCGAAGGGTAGATGTTTTCAACAATGGTGTGAAAGTGTATGTCGTGCCGAAAGCCTTGAATAAGGGAAGGGCAGTTGAGCGGTTCAGGGAGTATATCGGCGCTGATTATGTGATCGCGGCGGGTGACAGTGAATTTGATATTTCCATGCTGGAGGCGGCTGATCTGGGACTTGCGCCGACGGAGCTTGCGCAGCGCTATCCTTTTTCATGTAATGTGCACAGGCTGTCAGGAGAGAAGATCTTTGCAGAGATGGTGCTTGAAAATGTGTATGAACGATTGATATACGATTCCCAATATCAGGAAAGGGTGCCTGATCAATAGATCACGCACCCTTTGATGGTTTAGTTTGGCCGGTGCCCGAGCCGTCCGCCGTCCATGCCGAGACTGATGCCGCTCTCGCGCTCATTTGGCTGTATGATGACTGTGACGGGCTGATTAGGGTTCCACTCAAAGCTGTAGGATTCGCCTGATGCCTGGCCGATAAAGGTTTTCCAGTTCACGTCCATCTTGACATCGGGATCGCAGTAGCCGTTCCCCATCCAGCATACAACGGCGTCGGGATCGACGGCGAGCGTGGAGCGTGTCTGGATATTGCTCAGCACGATCGGGTTTCCGTCAATTAAGATCGCAACATACGCGTTGGGGCCTTCCCCTGTCAGGGTTGAGGTGGCAAGCCCCTTCTGGGAGATGACACCGCAGCCGATGAAGCGCACATCGTACTTGCAGTCCGGTGTAAAGGCCAGGATATTCTCAGACTCAATTGAGAGGACTTCACCTGGCTGGAGCTGATAGACAACCACATGCTGGGCGTGGTTTGCATAGTATGTAACACTGTCCCCGTTCATCATGACTTTCATGAGGGGGAGATTTTCACCTGTCACGCGGCGCATGAGCGAGCCTAAGAGCGCCTGACCGGCGTTTTGCTGCGGCCCGAGCAGCAGCTTTTCGAACTTATAATTTTTCGCTCCGCCGTTCTCACCGCAGATAAAGGAGCCTGCCTTGGTGAACAGGACGCCGCTTCCGCGGCATGTTACTTTCAGGGTTAATTCGTTAATCACTTCAAATGTCAACATCGATGGATACTCCTTTTTCTTATTTGGAATCTGTTCGAAAACAATCTATGTATTTTAATCTATGTATTTTAATTCGTCTATTTTTGAACAGCTTTCCATTATCAATTGTTTTATAAAATGTTTTAAACAACCTGTACGCCATATAGTTCGCACAGCCCTGCGAGGTCTCTTGCGACGCCGTTTCCGACAGCGTTGAATTTCCATGCGCCGTTGTGCAGGTAGAGCTCGCCGATCATCATGGAAATCACATTGTTGTAATATTCTGTCATCAGGAAGCTCACAAGTTCCTTTCCGGACGAATCCATGATTCGCACATAGGCGTCCTTGAGCATTCCAAAATGAAGCCTTTTTTCCAGCGCATCATTGATGGTCAGGACAAAGACGATTTTTTTGACCTGTGGGTTCAGCCGGGTAAAATCGATCTGTACCATTTCGCGGTCTGTACCGCCTTCCACAAATCGGGTGCTCTGGTCGGGACTGACTGCCTGGCCGTAAAACACAAACCAGGAATCGCCGATGACCTTTCCGTCCGCACCGAGCAGAAACGCCGACACGTCGACATCGCACCGCGCATCCGTGACATTCCAGCCAAAGCATGCATTGACAGCGTTCAGCGCCGTGTTGGAGAGCAGCGTCTTTTGTCCTTTCTGCACCTTGTTAGAGAGCGGCGGGACAGGTCTTGTGGCAGGCATGCCGGGTGTGCTTGCAGTATTCTGCTGCCCTGCGGTTAGCGCGGGCTGGACATTCTGCGGCTGCCTTGGGGGGCGGTTCTGTGATTGACCGAATGATGGCTGCGCGGGCGGTCTGTTCTGCGGCTGGCCATACGGCGGCTGTTGCCCCTGGTTCTGCGATTGTTCAAGCTGCGGATGTTGGGACGGTCTGTTCTGCGACTGACCTTGTGATTGTCCATACTGCGGCGGCTGGGGCGGTCTGTTTTGGGTCTGGGAGACCGGATTCTGCACCCCGCCCCCTGTATTTTTGATGAGCGTCATGATGTTGCCCTGATTTTTTACACTTTGCGGCTCAGGTTTATTGATTGATAAGATCGAATCGCGGTTCATGACACCGGTTGATTTTGTTGCTGTGTTGATCATGATGTTCCTCCGTTTTGGGAATGATAAATTGTATTGTGCAAACTGCGCTGTATTTCCGGACAGTTCCTTATGAAAGCAAATCAGCAATATGGATATGAAAGTCCTCATAAATGCATACTGGGATATCATCTTCGAAATTATACTGGTTTGACCGCTCTTCCCGCTCAAAGTCATAGACCATAACAGTATTCTTCTGCGGGTTTACAATCCAATATTCCCGGACATTGGCAGTGCGGTATTTAAACAGTTTCACAGCATAATCATTTTGCGGGTTTGTCGGGGAAGTGATCTCAATAATCCAGTCGGGAGCTCCGTTACAACCCTTTTCAGTCAGTTTGTTTTTGTCACAGATCACGGAGATATCCGGTTCGACATAATTGATGTCATCCTCGTTTAGAAATACTGCAAACGGGGCAGGAAATACTTCGCAGGAACCATGATGTTTTTTTATATGTTCCCGGATCTCACCTGCCAGATTCATAAGAATGCGTTGATGATTCATACTGGGAGGCACCATCATATACATTCTGCCATCGATCAGTTCTGCCCGCTGACCGTCCGGAAGGGCATAAATATCATCAATTGTGTATACTTTTTCCTGTGTCAGTGCCATAGAAATCGATTCCTCTCTGATAGTGGTCATATCCGTTTCTCTGTTCGCATTTCAAATATGTCTTAGTAATTATATATCATAAAATGAAAAAAATATAGTGCATTTTAGAATTTTAAGAATTTATATGTTACAGTTCAGCGTAGGACTTCGCACTACGCTGCGAAGTCTGTGAGAAAGCATGGAGGTTGAGATGCATCAAGCCACCACGAAGTGGTTTTGCATGGCTTGATGCGTTACAGTTCGGCAAGGCTGAACTGTAACATTTATATATAATGCATGGTGCGAACGAAGGCAGAAAAAGTCATTTTTTATTGAAGTTTAAGAATAGTATGTTATTATATTTTTAGAGCAGGACAAATCGTTTTGGCAGAGAACTGGAAGCGTAACAGAGGTGAATGACTATGGGAAAAGTTTATGATGGAATCATTGGTATTGCGGTAGGAGATGCAATGGGTGTACCTGTTGAATTTACACCCAGGGAGGAACTTGCAAAATCCCCTGTTACAGGAATGGAGGGCTATGGGGTCTCGGCGAGTGGTGGAGAAGGGTATCCCCCTGCTTTGACTGAATAAAATATAGAATGAAAAAGGAGAACAACATGAAAAAACCAATTATTGACGAGACAAAACTGCCGGAGGTAAAGAAGATCATATCCGACGCGAATTCACTGATGACAGAAAAAGATTGCGAGAACGATGCTATTTACAGGAAGGAATTGGAGGCGCTGCAGGACAGATTGAGGGAGGTTACTGGAAACGCGCAGATCAAGATCAGGGATTATTGGCGTTACGACGAGGCTGTCAGCGATGAAACTGCAGCCAGGGGGGCACTGATGAGTCCGCCGGAAAAAGAGGATTTAACAAATGAACAGATTAAAGAAATCGTTGTGCATATTCTTGAACATGTGGAGGCAGAGATGGATTGGTGGCTTGATTGCTTGAGGGTAAACACAGGACTGGACAATCTGACAGACTATATATTCTATCCCGATGTGGTCGGACTTGACAGGGAAGCGTCGTTGGATCAGATCGCGGACAAGATCATTGAAGATCGAAAATAAATTGACAAAAAACACCTAACCAACCTCTGATTCAAACGACTATATAGGCGTAACAATCATGATTGAAACGAAAAAGGTGCAGAATGAAAACAAATGAGACACTCACAATCCTGGCGGATCAAAATTTTCTTGATAAGATTTACCAGTTTTCTTATCACAGGTGCAATACATCCTTTGAGGCGGAAGATCTGTGCTCGGATATCATTCTTGCGGTTCTGTCAGCCATACAGAAACAGGAATCGATCGAAAATTTTTATGCGTTTGTGTGGACGATCGCCCGCAGGGTGTATGCGGATTACAGCCGGAGAAGAAACGCGCAGCGCCAGGTGTACTATATAGAAAACGATGACTTCGCAGTGGAATCTAGAGAAAATGAGATTGATACCTTGATCGAGGAGGCGGCTGACCAGGAACAGCTCAACAAAATTTTCGCGGAGATTGCGTTTTTGTCAAAGGCATACCGCGAAGTGATGGTTTTGTATTATATCGATGAGCTGAAGGTGAAGGACATTGCCTATAGGCTGAATGTCAGTGAGACGACTGTAAAGCAACGTTTGTTTTCAGCACGGAAATCTGTTAGAAAAGAGGTTGAAACGATGAATGAAAGAACATATATTCTAAAGCCTGTCAGGCTGGCGCGATCAGGAACCGGGAATCCCTGTGGGAATGATCCCGGCGTAAAGGTTGAAAGAATGTTTTCCCAAAATCTGGTTTACCTGTGTAAAGACAGGCCCAGAACCGCCAAAGAGCTCTCAGAGGAGCTTTGTGTCCCCATGCCATACATTGAGGAAGAACTGGAAATTCAGTGTCGCGGCGAAAATGGGAAATACGGAATGCTCCGCAGGCTCGATAGCGGAAAGTATATCGTCAATATTCATCTGGTTGATTATGATGAGTATGACCAGGCCAACAAAATTTACGAAAAACATCTTCCAGAGTTTTGTAAAGTGATTAAAGGCATGCTGAAACAGAATGGGGAGAAGATTCTTTCTTTTCCGTACCTGAGTGAGCAGAAAGACCTGCAGTTTATCATGTGGTCTTTGATTTCAAGAATTGTCTGGGATTGGAAGGAAAGGAGCAACGAGGTTCTTGCGGATAAATATTTTGCGGATGTCACTCCGTTAAAAAGGGATTATACTTGTGTTGCCGTTGCATACACGGGTGAGCAGGAGTGGTATCCTGATTTTTATGGCTGTGACGGAATTGATGCAGTCTCCATCGGAGGATATCGGCACGTTTTTGTCTCGAATATTTATGGCAAACATATCGAAAAACATTTTCACTGCGGGCACAACCTGTCACAGGATCAAAGTCTGCTGATGGCACTCAGGGCGGTCGGCGGCCTGGCTGTTGACGAATTGTCCGAGGCAGAAAAGGAGATCGCCGCCAAAGCGATTGAGTGCGGATATCTTCGCAAGAATGGAAACATCATAGAGCCAAAAATGATTGTGATTGACAGAAAACAGGAGAACGATTTTTATATGCTTTCCTATGAATTCAATGATGGCATGGGCGCCGTGACGGAGCAGATCGCCGCGGAGCTGTCGGAATTTATGCATCGTCATATCCCCAGTCATCTGATGAACGAGTATCAGATCTACGCGGGACTGATTGCGGGAGCCAGAATACTGTCAAAGGCAATCGATGTATGTATCAGCGAAGGACTGCTGTCAGAGCCCAAAAGCAGGATCGGCGCGGAGGGGATGCTGATGGTAGTGGAGAAGTAATATATTGAGTCCATGTGAAACACCTGGGAGGAATCCCGGGTGTTTTCATTTGTGCACAGGGGAAAGTCATTCCCCTACTCGGTTGTACAGCCCGGTGCAAAAAAGTGTATTGTGCAGGTGGACGAAGTATGTTATTCTACCAGTGTCGGTCAACATGTTTTTATTATTTGCGGACTGTTATTTCGGACAGCGCACCCTGGAAATGGTACATTGAATCAATTGGAGGAAAAGGATATGGCATACAGACGATATAATGACGAAAACCGGTTAATCACAGACAGAGACCAGCTGCAGCTGACAAATGGAACAGAGGTGGTCATCTACCGCGAAGACGCGTTTCATGAAGATATCGTCGTCGATCTGGAAGGACAGGCAGACCGGTTTGAGGAGCTGAAAGCATTGATTGTGTTTGTGGCTGCAAAGCTCTGTGAGATGGACTGCGTTGTGCAGGAATACGATGGGGACGAGCAGTTTGCAGAGCACTATGAAGCAGCTTATGTGTCTCTTGATGCGTCGGATCGGATCAGGATAACCTATTTTGGTGTGTGCGAGAACACGGAGTTTGACGTTGTTTTTCAAAGAGTGAATAATGACCTGGTATTAAAAAGCTTTGGCATGGCAAAGGATATCGCGCCGGACTGGTATATTAAAGGCGCCGGCAATCAATAATAAGAGTTAGTAGAAATCGGTTCGGGAGGAAGAGATGGATTTTTTTGATTTGTTGACAATGGCAGGCGGACTGGCGCTGTTTCTGTATGGAATGCACCTGCTCAGCGAGGGGCTTGAAAAGCTTTCTGGCGGGCGCCTTGAGCGGGTATTGGAGAACCTGACGAACAACAGGATCAAGGCGGTGCTCCTGGGTGCGGGAGTGACGGCGGTGATTCAGTCTTCATCGGCTACCACGGTCATGGTTGTCGGTTTTGTCAATTCGGGCATTATGAAGCTTTCGCAGGCGATCGGAATCATCATGGGCGCCAATGTCGGAACGACGATCACCTCGTGGGTGCTCAGCCTGACAGGGATTGAGAGCGACAACTTCTTCCTGCAGCTTGTCAAGCCGACATCGTTCTCGCCGGTGCTCGCCGTGATTGGTGTCATTTTTATTTTGTTTATGAAAAATGGCAGAAAACGGGATCTGGGCTCGATTCTCGTAGGATTTGCCATACTGATGACCGGCATGGATACGATGTCATCTGCGATGAAACCGCTGAGCGGGGTTCCATGGTTTACAGGGCTTTTTACCATGTTTACCAACCCGGTTCTCGGCCTGATCGTCGGCGCGCTGATCACGGCGGTGATTCAGTCCTCCTCCGCGTCTGTCGGTATCCTGCAGGCGCTGTGTGCAACGGGGAAAATTCGTTATGCGGCGGCCGTGCCGATCATTCTCGGGCAGAATATCGGAACCTGCGTCACGGCGATGATGTCCGGTATCGGTGCGAGCAAAAATGCAAGGCGCGCGTCGATTGTCCACCTGCTGTTCAATGTCATCGGAACGGTTATCTTTATGACAGTATTTTATTCACTCAATGCGGCCCTGCACTTTGCGTTTCTGCAGGACGCAGCGGACAGTGCGGGAATCGCGGTTGTGCACACTGGATTTAACGTGCTTGCGACGCTGATCCTGCTGCCGTTTGCGGATTTTCTGGAAAAATTGTCCCTCATTCTGATCAAGCCTGATGAGGAGGAGGAACGACAGGCGAGGGAGGTCGAACTGTTTGCCAAGATGGATGAGCGTTTCCTGAACACGCCGTCCTTTGCGCTGGAGCAGGCGTACTCCTATGTAATCAAAATGGCTGAGATCACCAGGGAATCGCTGAACAAGGCGACCTACAATCTCTTTGAGTACGACAAGGCGGCTGCGGGGGAGGTCGAGCAGATGGAGAATCTCGTGGACCGCTATGACGATGAGATCAGCGGTTATCTGGTAAAGCTCTCGAGCCGGAACCTGAGCGAGCCGGACTCGAGAAAGCTCAATATGCTGCTGCACAGTGTGGGCGACTGGGAACGGATCTCTGACCACGCGATGAATCTGTCAGACTGCGCGAGGGAGATGAATAAGAAGGGGCAGGCTTTCTCGGACAAGGCGACAGAGGAGCTGAAAGTGTTTGCGCAGGCAGCCAGGGATATTGTGAGTGTTTCGCTCGATGTCTTTGAGGTGGAGGATGAGGAGGCGGCAAAGTCCATCGAACCGTTTGAGGAGGCGATCGATGTCCTGCAGAAGGAGATGAAGAAACGGCATATGAAGCGTCTCAGAAAGGGAAAGTGCACGGCCGAGATGGGGTTTGTCCTCTCGGATATCACCAACAATTTTGAGCGGATTGCCGACCACTGCTCCAACCTCGCGATCAATGTCATGCAGCTGCGCGAGGACGACACGCATGCACATGAGTATGTTGGCAGCATCGAGAAGGGTGAGGGAACGGAATTTGACAGGGCTTTGCAGGAACACCTGCGGCGGTATGAGCTTCCGGGCAAGGCGGCAAAGTAGATAAAGTACGTTATAACGCATGGAAAATGCGTCCAATAAGCCTAAAAATTGTGAATTATGCCAACGAAATTTAGTAAATTGCACAAAATTCATTGTTATAGCATATTTTTGTTGTGTTGGAAAAAGTTTTAAACTATAATATATTCGTTGAGTTTAGCGCACTACAGTGTTGAAACAATTCTTATTTATAGTAGGTATACAAATTAAAGGAGGATTTACAAATGTCTTATGTAGATGAGGTATTGGAGCTTGTCAGGAAAAAAAATGCAAGCGAGCCTGAGTTTATCCAGGCTGTGACAGAGGTTTTAAATTCACTGCGGCCTGTTGTCGAGGCGAACGAGGAGCTTTACAGGAAGAACGCAATTCTGGAGAGAATCACGGAGCCCGACCGTCAGATCATGTTCCGTGTGCCGTGGGTGGACGACAAGGGACAGGTACAGGTAAACAGAGGTTTCCGCGTGCAGTTCAACAATGCCATCGGGCCTTACAAGGGAGGACTTCGTCTGCATCCTTCTGTAAATCTGGGTATTATCAAGTTCCTGGGCTTCGAGCAGATTTTCAAGAATTCCCTCACAAGCCTTCCGATCGGCGGCGGCAAGGGCGGTTCTGATTTTGACCCGAAGGGCAAGTCTGACAGGGAGATCATGGCATTCTGCCAGAGCTTTATGACAGAGCTTTCAAAGTATATCGGCGCGGATGTCGATGTTCCGGCTGGCGACATTGGAACAGGCGCAAGGGAGATCGGTTTCATGTTCGGCCAGTACAAGAGGATCAGGGGTACCTTTGAGGGCGTGCTCACAGGCAAGGGGCTTACATACGGCGGTTCCCTGGCACGTACAGAGGCTACAGGCTACGGACTCCTCTATCTGACACAGGAGCTGATGAAGTGCCACGGAGAGTCGATGGAGGGCAAGACAGTCGTTGTATCCGGCGCGGGCAACGTTGCGATCTACGCGACACAGAAGGCACAGCAGATGGGCGCAAAGGTAGTCACATGCTCTGATTCCACAGGCTGGATCTACGATCCCGAGGGAATTGATGTAGCGCTTCTCAAGGAAGTGAAGGAAGTCAGGAGAGCGAGACTGACAGAGTACGCGGCGGCAAGACCAAGTGCAGAGTATCACGAGGTCAGCGCCGCTGATAGAAGCGGCGCGGGCGTATGGCAGATCAAGTGTGACATCGCTCTTCCGTGCGCGACACAGAACGAGCTGTTGATCGACGACGCAAAGCAGCTTGTGGCAAACGGCTGCAAGTGCGTGTGTGAGGGCGCGAACATGCCCACCACGATCGAAGCGACAGAGTACTTACAGCAGAACGGTGTGTGGTTTGTCGGCGGCAAGGCTGCAAACGCAGGCGGTGTAGCGACTTCCGCACTCGAGATGTCCCAGAACAGCGAGAGGCTGAGCTGGAGCTTCGAGGAAGTTGACGCAAAGCTGCAGAACATCATGGTGAACATCTACCACAATATCGATGACGCGGCAAAGAGATACGGCATGGAAGGCAACTATGTGGCAGGCGCGAACATAGCCGGCTTTGAGAAGGTTGTCAACGCAATGCTTGCGCAGGGCGTGTGCTAATTTAATTGCAATCGAGTAGGGAAGAGCCATCTTCCCCTACTCGCCGCTGCGCATAAAAAAATCCCCAAAGTTTATGTAGCGCTTTGGGGATTTTTTAGATTTCCCTATTCGACTGACAGGAAAGCAGTGAGGGTTCCGTCCAGATTTCCGGCCAGCTCGGTCAGATCGACGGCCAGTGTCCCAAGACTTTCGATTTCCTGCATCATCTCGTTGGTTGCGTCGGTTGCGGTCTGGGAGAGGGCTGCGTTGTCGACAGCGGATTCGGACAAGTCAGAGGTAATGCGCGATACATTGTCTTTGGCCAGATTCATGTTGGCTACGTTGGTCTGCATAGCGATTTCTTTTTCTGTGATCTGGTGGATATCGCTTGCAATATCGCTGAAAATTTGTCCTGTTTTGTCTATATTGACCTCCTGATTTTCCAGGGTAGCTTTGATTGTGTCCATGACTGTGACGATTCCGTTTGTTTTCTCCACTAGAGATTGAATATTCTGTCCGATCTGTGCGGCGGATTTGTTGGATTCCGCGGCGAGCTTCTGGATTTCCTGAGCGACTACCGCAAAGCCTTTTCCGGCCTCGCCTGCGCGTGCCGCTTCGATACTTGCGTTGAGGGCGAGCAGGTTTGTCTCGTCCGCGATGTTGGTGATGTATTCTGTCACGCTCTTGATCTGCTCTACCGATTCATTGGTGACAGTGACCTGTTCTTCGATGATGGTCACGGTTTCGCGCGAATTTCTGCTGCTCTCTGTGAGTTCACTTAAAATATTGCGGCTGTTTTCGGAGAGAGATTCCATATGCTGGGACAAGAGGTTGATCTGTTCGATCTGCTCCAGCATCATATCGATCGCGTTGCGCGTAGTCTCAACATCGTTGGCAGCGCTGCGTGTGTCGGCTTCCTGACTGTTCGCCTTTTCATAAATCTGTTCAATGCTGCTGCTCATTTCCTTTGCTGAGGTCACATTTTTGCCGGACATTGTATTTAGTTGCTCTACGGCTTCTGTCAGTTTCAGCATTCCGCTCTGGATCGTGCCAAGAAGGCTGTCTATTTTTACACGCAGTTTTTCGGTTCCAAGAGCGTCCGTATTGGTGTTGGTGTCAGTGTAAGCGCCTTCAAGAGCCTGTATGGCGATCGACATGCCGTCATGTCCCATGACCTGCGGATTCTGCTGCATGGTAGCATAGATGGTCCCATCTGCCACGAGGGAGAGCACTGCGTCTGATGTGTCAAATCCGACGACGACGCTTTCCGCGGCGGCTTCCTTGATGGCGTTTCCGATGGCGACGGTTGTCCCTTCGTTTGTGCCGAAGAATCCCACATAGCTTTGGGCAAGTCCGGCATTGACTGCACTCGTGACGTTGCCAGCGTCATCCAGCATGAATACTGTATCGGCGAGCGTAAAATCCGTGCCCTCAAATGCCTCGCGGAATCCGTTTTCCCTTGCCACGCAGGAAGCAGTGTCAGCGGTGACGCCCATGACGCCGATGGTTCCGCTGGTGATACCTTTTTCCTGCAGCGCATGAATCATGGTTTCCGCGGCGGTTTTCCCCGCGACGTTATTGTCTGTGGAAAGCGCTGTCACGCAGTCATAGCTGGCCGCGCTGTCGACGTATACTATCCGGCATCCGGCGCTGGCCGCCTTTTCCAGACTGGCGTTGACGCCATCCCTGCTGTTTGCTGCCAACAGGATTGCGTTTGCGCCGTCTGCGACAGCATCGTCGATGCAGGCGCTCTGCAGTGCGTCATCGTGGGCGTCAGGCCCGGTCTACTTGTAGGTGATGTTGCCGATTTCATTCACTGCGCTCAGGCAGCCGTCGTCGATGGATTTCCAATAACTGTCGGTCAGGTCCATTGTGATCAGATAGACCGTATAGCTGCTGCTGGCAGTGGTGGGAGCCGGCGTGTCTGGCTTTGCCGTGCCTGCGTCTGTGCTGCCGCCTGTAGTCTGCTGTGCAGCAGGAGATGGATCCGCAGTCGCTGCAGATACCATGGGTTGTTCCGGCATGATAATTTCCGGTGTCGTGTTCGCGCCGCATCCGGCTAACAGGATGATGCAGGACAGGGCGCTCAGTAACAATGTTTTCTTCGCGCTCATAACTTTGCTCCTTTTGATTTACTCTTTTTGATTTGTTCCTTTTAATTTACTCCTTTCGTTTTGCTTTAAAATTTGGTAAGGAATTGCAGGAAAATAAGTGATGCAAATTGCGCAGGATATTTCTTCGAGGATGTATGTCAAAAAACGCAGGCGTAGCGGGCTACGTCAAGGCTTTTTGACATGCATAATCGGAGAAATATACAAGTCAAGATGCGTCAGTTATTTTTCTACAGTTCCTAAATAGCTGGAGTGGTGTTATAATTATACAATAAATGGCATAAAGTAACAATAAACTTATCGAAGGAAGCACCAAAAAAGGCATCTGCAAAGATGCCTTTTCTCAAGAACTTGCCGCGCGTTCCGCGGCAAACTGTTCCACAAGTTGTCTTACTTTGTCGATACACGAACCGCAGACGGTTCCGGCACCGGTTATTTTCTGCACTTCCTCCAAAGTAGCGGCTCCGTTATCAACGGCATCTTTGATCATGCCACTGGTGACATTCTGGCAAAAGCAGATCACTTCGTCGGGATTCATATAGCAAACACCTTCCTTTCAGGGCTATTATGCGCAGATTGGAATGAAAATATGTGGTGTTATGCAAGGAGAGTATAAAGATGCCTTTCAATTTGTTCGATATAAATTATGAAACGTAATAATACGTCCGCTTTTGTACTGCACGGAAGCATAGTTCATTTGCAAAAGCGGAGGCGTGTGTAAATTTTGTCGGAATCAGGGAGGATGATGGCATGAGTATGATGTTGGGAATCAGCGTCTCCAACAAGAAGAGGCTGGAGATCAGGGATAAGAGCGGAAAGGTGACCGGTTCTATCACGGTCACGAAAGGGAAGATGTCGCAGGCTGTGGTGAAAAAACGTCTGCCGTATAGCTTCAAGGAGATATCGACCAGACTGTTAAAGACAAAGAAGTCCGGCAACGCGCATCAGGTACTCATCAGCGCGCGGCAGAAGGTGGTATCGCTGCGCCTGATGTACAAGGGAGGCGTGTACGATGACGATGAGGTCTTTGCGGCGCTGATGCACGCGCAGGCGATCGTGCGGGTGGCCAAAAAGCGCGAGAAACACCTGGAGGAGGAAGAGCGGGCTGAGAAGAAGATCGAGAAGGACGGCACGTTCTGTGAGGCGGATCTCGAGGAGAAGACCGAGGAAGCGACAGACAAGCAGATGCAGAAGGAAGAGCGGCAGCAGACAAAGGCGAAAATGGATATGCAGAGAATGCAGAAGCTCATGGAGCAGTATGAGCGCATGATGCAGGAGGCGATGAAGGAGCTCGAGCGCCTGGATGATATGGATGAATTGTCTGAGGAGATGGGGATTGACGGGGAGATCAGCATGGACCCGGCAGATCTGGATCTCATGAAGAAGAAGCATCGCGCCGACGAGATGCGTGCGATCATGGAGGCGGACATGAAGTACCTGAAATTCATGTTTGACAAGCTCGAGAAAGAGAAGCAGAGCAACAATAACAGTATCAGCAGTTTCAGCAGCGTCAGCTATGACAACAACGGAAATAACGGCGGCAATGGAAATAACGGCGTTTCTCTGGAACTGGGCGGCGTCGATATTCCGGTGGAGGCGGCGCCGGATGCGATGACCATCGTCGAGGGCGGCGCAGTCGATGTGGGAGTATGATTTAGCTCATAAATACTATACATTTTTACCAATATTTTCTCAAATACAATATTATTTCTAGTAAATTTTCGGATATTATGTTAAAATAGAGATAATAAAGTAAAAAGGAGCTGGTAATATGTATAAAATTATTACGATGGAGCGAGAGTTTGGGAGCGGCGGCAACGAGATCGGAAGACGTGTGGCGAAAAAGCTTGGCATAGAGCTGTATGACCGGAATATTTTGGTGGAGGCGGCAAAGAGGCTGGACATTCCCCCGATTTACATCGGAGACCTGGAGGAGACTGCACCGGGAAGCATTATTTTCAATCTCTCCAAGACTGCGATCGGCGGCAAGAAGGAGAGCGGCAATCTTCCGATGACGGAAAAGCTGTTTTTGGAAGAAAAAAAGATCATCGAGGAGAATGTCGAGAAACATGATTGCGTGATCGTGGGACGGTGCGCTTCCTTCATATTATATGACAGGCAGGACTGCCTGAAGGTGTTTGTCCACGCGGATAAGGACTACCGCATTCGGCGTGCGATTCAGACAGAGAACATTGCGTCGGCGGAGGCCGATGATTTCCTGCGCAAGTCTGATAAGAGAAGGAGCAATTTTTACAATACGCACACCGGCTGGAAGTGGGGTGATCCGACGAAGTTTGACCTGTGCCTGAACAGCGGCAGCCTCGAGCTGGATGCGTGTGTGGATATCCTGGTCGGGATGATGCAGAAATAATCGAAAGAATAGTGGACATTGTAAGAAGGAGTGTGCAGCACACTCCTTCTTTGCACACGGGCACCCGGCGCGATTCACCCAGTAGCGGCGTCTGACATAAGATAAGGAAAAGGGATTAGAGGTTTGTGTTATTATGGCAGATATCACCCCTGGAATGATTTTTGTGGATACACTTAGGAACGGAAAGCCGGACGCGCTGGCGTGGATTCGCGGAAACGCGCAGAATCCTCAGCTGAGCGGTATCGTCAAATTTTACGCGACGCCTTACTCCGGCGTTTTGATCGAGGCTGAGGTCTTTGGACTGCCCAATATTGCGACGCAGTTCTCGTCTGATTTTTATGCGATGCACATACACGAGAAGGGGGACTGTACGATGCCCTTTGACAGGACGGGAGGCCATTACAATCCCGCAGGGGAGCCGCATCCGGACCACGCGGGGGATATGATACCGCTCATGGGGAATCAGGGATATGCATGGCTGGCCTTTTATGACAAACGGTTCACGATACCGGAGATCATGGGCAGGAGCGTCATTATCCACAGGATGCCGGATGATTTCAAAACGCAGCCCTCAGGGGATTCCGGAGAGAAGATCGGCTGCGGCGTGATACGGTAATAAAAACATAATAAAAAGTTCTTGATGGTTCAAGACGGAAAGAGTACAATGGCAGTTATAACAATTATAAATAGAAAGAATACATTGAAGAGGAAAATGATATGACAGCAGAGCGCTATGTAAAGGAAGTAGGAAAACTGTTAAAATGCCGGGCATCAAAGAAAAAGGGGATCAAAAGCAGGCTGTTAGTGGAGATCAGGAGCGCTGTTGCCGGCGGGGAAGATACGGAGGATGTGTTAAAGCGCATGGGGATTCCGTGGGACTGCGCCAACCGGTACAATGATCAGTTTGACAAGGCGGAGCGAAAAGCGGCAAAGCGCGAGCGGGCACTGAAAATCTGTGGAATCGTTCTGATCGTCATCGCCGTGCTGGCTGCAGTCGTCTACTGGAAGCTGCCAAAGTGGAGCGATATCAGTGAGAGCACTATATTCAGCGAGGAGCAGGTGAAGGCGGAGACGGAGGAAATCATAAGATATTACAGTGATGATGATTTCCAGGCAGTGACTGCGCGCATGAATGACGATATGAGACAGGTCTTGAATGCAGCCACGCTGCAGTATGCCAAATCCCAGATGAAGGAGGACTTCGGGGAGCTGCTCGCGTTTGGAAATATGTATGTCTCGGAGGCAGTCCAGGGCGCGGTACACTATGCGATGGTTCAGGTCAGCGTATCGTATTCCAACATGAGCGTGACCTACACGATTACGTTTGATGCGGATATGAAGCTCGCCGGATTTTATGTGAAATAGCGCGCTGATATTGCAGATCGGGAGCTGTAAGATGTGGATAACTTTCTATGACGGTGGTATTCATAGATAATATCCACATCTTTATGCACAATATCCACAAAAATGAGGCGGTAGAATCCTTTGTAAATATCTAAATATGTATAAAAAATGAAAATTTTGTAAACAGCATGGTCAATTTTACATCAAAAAATAGTAATTATGCTATTGTTTTCTCATCGCAAAAGGGATATCATAAAGAGTGGAGATTAGGGCATTATTTATTCAGATGCGTCATGAAATAAAACGAAAACGGAGGTAAACAGTATGGCAATTTTAGTTACGGGCGGCGCCGGATTTATCGGCAGCCACACAGTGGTGGAGCTTCAAAATGCAGGATACGACGTCGTTGTGGTGGACAACTTATCCAACGCGAGTGTTAAGGCCTTACAGCGTGTGGAGAAGATCACGGGGAAACCAGTCACATTCTACAAGGCGGACATTCTCGACAGGGACGCGATGGAAAAGATTTTTGACAAGGAGGAGATTGATTCCTGCATTCATTTTGCCGGCCTGAAGGCAGTCGGCGAGTCCGTTCAGAAGCCATGGGAATACTATAACAACAATATCGCGGGGACATTGACGCTCGTGGATGTGATGAGAAAACATGGCTGCAAGAACATTATCTTCTCATCCTCCGCGACTGTATATGGAGATCCGGCGTTTATTCCAATCACAGAGGAGTGCCCGAAGGGACAGTGCACCAATCCCTACGGCTGGACAAAGTCCATGCTGGAGCAGATCCTGACGGACATGCAGAAGGCTGATCCGGAGTGGAATGTGATCCTCCTTCGCTACTTTAACCCGATTGGGGCGCATCAGAGCGGTACGATGGGCGAGAATCCAAACGGAATCCCCAACAACCTGATGCCGTACATCACACAGGTGGCAGTGGGCAAGCTCGAGAAGCTCGGCGTGTTTGGCAATGATTATGACACGCATGACGGGACAGGCATCAGGGACTATATCCATGTGGTGGACCTTGCGGTCGGACATGTGAAGGCATTGAAGAAGATTGAGGAGAAGGCAGGGCTGTGCATCTACAATCTCGGCACAGGAGTGGGATACAGCGTGCTCGATATCGTAAAGAACTTTGAGGAAGCGACAGGCGTAAAGATTCCATATGAGATCAAGGCAAGGCGTGCCGGCGACATCGCGACCTGCTATGCGGATGCGACGAAGGCTAAAGAGGAGCTTGGCTGGACAGCGCAGTACGGCATTAAGGAGATGTGCGCGGACAGCTGGAGATGGCAGTCAAACAATCCAAATGGATATGATGAATAAAGGATGAAATAAAAAATGAAATAACAAAGATACCGCAGATTGATCTGCGGTATTTTTGCTATTCAATATTCAGATTTCTCCGTTTTTGTAGCGGCTGATGTAGCTGTGAATCCTCTCGTTGGGATTCAGCAGGTCGCTGATGGAGGAGTCATGGTTTAAGGTGTCGATAATGTATGCGATGTACTTGCTCATGTCACAACTGATGTACCATTCCCGCTCGAGCAGCTCCGGTTTCTGGTAGATCAGGTTCGTGGTGAGAACCCTGTAGATGAGTCCCTGGTTACAGGCATCGTCAAACTTGTCAATGCCGGCAGTGAAGAGACCAAACGTGGCAGCGGCAAATATCCTGTTTGCCTTGCGTTTCTTTAAGTTTGTGGCAACTTCGATCATGCTTTCGCCGGAGGAAATCATGTCATCCAGGATGATGACATCCTTTCCCTCCACGCTGCTTCCGAGAAACTCGTGCGCCACGATCGGGTTGCGGCCGTTCACGACCTTGGTGTAATCGCGCCGCTTGTAGAACATTCCCATATCCAGCCCCATCACATTCGCCATGTAGATCGCGCGCCCCATGCCCCCTTCGTCAGGGCTGATAATCATCATGTGGTCGGAGTCAATGGTCAGGTCGGGGACATGATTTAAGAGTCCCTTGATAAACTGGTATGTGGGCGATACCGTCTCGAAGCCGTTGAGAGGAATCGCGTTCTGCACACGCGGATCATGCGCGTCAAAGGTGATAATGTTGTCAACGCCCATATTGACCATCTCCTGAAGCGCGAGCGCGCAGTCGAGGGATTCGCGGGAGTTTCTCTTATGCTGGCGGCTCTCATACAGATAGGGCATGATCACGGTGATGCGCCTCGACTTGCCGCCGATGGCAGCGATGATTCGCTTTAAGTCCTGATAGTGGTCATCAGGCGACATATGGTTTTCCTGCCCACACAGAGAGTAGGTCAGGCTGTAGTTGGTGACATCCACCAGCAGATAAATGTCATCGCCGCGCACTGACTCTAAGATTTCGCCCTTTGCCTCACCGGTTCCGAAGCGTGGAACGCGCGTGTTGATGATATAGGAGTCGCGCTGATAGCCGGCAAACGCGAGAGAATCCTTGTGCTCGCTCTCACGCTCTGCCCTCCACTTGACAAGATATTTGTCCACCTTGTCTCCGAGCTCCCGGCAGCCGCTCAAAGGAATGATGCCTAAAGAACCAACAGGTATTGAATTGAGATTTCTTTTTTCCTCACGAACTGGCATTGAAAAATCCTCGCTTTCTGTATAAACTTTTATTCTCATTTGTTTGCGGAAGCTGTCTTTTTCAGCATCCGGATGTCCTGTCCCGTCAGCTTGCATATATCATAATTGCTTGTGATGCGGGAAAAGATTCTGTCGGAATAGCGATCTCGCAGCTCACCCAGCGACAGATTTGTTGTGATGATGGTAGCTTTTTTGCGCAGGTACCTGCTGTTCAGGCAGGAAAAAAGCTGGGAGGAAACGAAGGAGTTGGTGAGCTCTGTTCCCAGATCGTCGATGATCAGCAGATCGCAGCCGCAGATGTCATCAGAGATGCCGGCGACCGCCTCCGGACTGTCCTTGTCAAAGGTACTCTTTGACAGAATGTCAAAAAGCTGGGAAGCGCTAAAGTAGAGCACCAGGTTTCCACGGTCGATCAATTCCTTTGCGACACAGCAGGATAGGAAGGACTTACCTGTTCCTACTGTACCATAAAAAAACAGGTTTCGGTAGCCCTTATTAAAGCTTTTCACAAAATTTTGGCATATTTGTACAGCTTTAGTAAATTTTTCGAGATCCTCCCCCGCATAATAGTCATAGGAGAGCGCGCCAAAATTTTCCGTCATGAGCAGACTTTTGATGTGGGACTGCTCGTAGATCAGGTTGATCTCTGCCGCGCGGAAGCAGCTGCATTTCCGGTTGGCGATGTAACCGGTGTCGCGGCATTTGTCACACTCGTAAACCGGTGACAGGAAGTCCTCGGGAAAGCCGTATTCGCGCAGCAGGCTGCTCTTTTTCATGGAGAGTTCCTTTAACCGCGCCCGCAGTTCCGGCAGTGCGTTTTCGTTTCCGCCAAGAAGCTTGCGCCCCTGCTCGATGGAGATGGCAGCAACCTGTCTGTCAAGCTCCTCATAAGCCGGAATCTGTCTGTACACGGTCTCGGTATTTTGCTCCAGTCGTCTTCTGACGGCGCGCTGCTTCTCCTCGTAGGAGCGCATGATCGCATCGTATTGGCTGTTTGTGAGTGACATGTGTGTATTACCTCTTTTGTAATGTTTAGTTGCTCAGTATATTTTGTTCCAACGCGTCAAAGTCGTAGGTATTTTGCGCGAAGTTGTTGAATTTATTCCTGGTGACGATATTATCAGTCCTGCCGGTATTATTTTTGCCGGGCTTGTCCGCAGTCTGGGAAACGCGCCTGTAGGCTGCGTCCGCCGCCGGAATGTCCGCCTTGTGATGGACGCCCGCCTGATACCATTTGGTGAGGATTCCGTCCGCGTATGCGAAGCGGTGGTTGTCCGTCGTCATGACCGTCTTGTCGCAGGCTTCCTGGATCACATCCAACAGAAAGCCGTATTCCTTCGTCCATTTATTTATGTATTCAAGCTCCTTTGGAGCCGGATTTGTGTTTTTTCCAAGTGACTTCATGATCGTGTAGACAACCTTGTCATACTTGCGTGAGGCACTCTGCGCATCGGCCGGTGAGGTGATGCCCTGTTCATGCCACGCCAGAGCCACTTTTTCCATATAACGGAAATCCTTCTTGCCGCGCTCGACGCAGTGCTGTACGAGATAGTCGATCAGGTCTGTCGAGAAACCGAGCCTGTCATACAGGAAGAGAATAGTCTCCATGTCGCTGCGCGTCAGCGGTCTCGCGACATACTGTTCCGTGACCATCAAAAGCTGCTCGATCTCCTCGCTGCTCTGGAAGCTTTTGAGCTCGTCAGGCGTATAATCCGGTCTGGAGAGCGTATCGTTTTGTTTTCCATTTGCGGGCCGGCTGCCCGCAGCCGCGGAAGTACGATTCGCGGCGGCAGGAGTCATTTCGGCTCTGGCAGTCATGCCCGTCTGCATGGAGGCCGGTCTGATAAAGGACAAGACCGGAGTGATACGGGGAGCCGGTCTGGGCGCCTCGTAATTTTCCAGGGATAGAACCCTGATCCCGGACAGGTTGTGAGCCGCGTCGAAGTCTAGCGCCAGCAGTTGTCTGGACTCCCAGTACGTCAGCGACCGGAGCACGTCCTTTTCCGTGTAGTTAAACTTGTCCGCGATATCTGTCACGCTTGTTGGGAGATTGGCGTTCATCATGCGGATAAGGAAAAGATAGATTTTGAGCTGTGCGTCGTTGGCGTCTGCCATGTACTCGTCGATGAATAAGTTGGAAATGCTTGTCTGGTCATTTGTGGCAGCCCGATATATATTGACACGATTCATAATTAACCTCCGTCCGGTTTTAAATTCCTTGGTATCAATCCGGTGTGGGAGACACCGGTATCCGTAAGGTAAGTGTATTGTAGCACAATTGCAGAAAAAAGCAAGCCCGAACACCCTGCAAACCCTTGTGAATACTGGATTTTTGGGCGGTGTGGATAACGTGGATAATGTGGATATCCATGTGCGGCGGTGTGGCAGGTCCTTGCGAAACCACAAAGGTAGCACGTGAATTTTATCGGAGTGAAATGTGGATGAAAACAAAAAATATCCACACCTTTTTGGACGGGTTGGTCACAAAAAAATGTGGATAATGTGGATAATTACCAGCCGAGCAGGTTTTCACCGATTTTTACGACATCTCCGGCGCCCATAGTTATCAACAAATCGCCGTTGATACAATTTTTTAATAAAAAATTTTCAATCTCGTCAAAGCTCTGGAAATAATAGCACTCTGTTCCTGTTTTTTCCAGTTCGCGGAGAAGATCTGCGGAGCTGATGCCGATCGTATTTTTCTCGCGGGCGGCGTAGATGTCTGTCAGCACGACCTTGTCTGCGAGCGAGAGGGCTTTGGCAAAATCCTTCAGAAACGCCCTGGTGCGCGTGTAGGTGTGCGGCTGAAACACACACCACAGTGTATTGTGCGGATAGTTTGCGGCAGCCTTCAGCGTGGCGGTGATCTCCGTCGGGTGGTGCGCGTAGTCGTCGAGAATCTTGACGCCGGCAACTTCGCCCTTGAATTCAAAACGTCTGTCTGTGCCTGAGAATGCGGACAGGGCGCCGCGCACGGTATCAGAGTCAAAGCGAAGAAGCTCCATCAGTGCGATCACGGACAGGGAGTTTAAGATATTGTGCTCGCCGACGACGCCGAGTCTGACCGTACCGCACGGCTGTCCATGCCTGACAAGTGTGTAGGATGCGCGGCCGAGCGCATCGTAGACGGCGTCGGCATAGCTGTAATCGGCGTCCGCGTCCGCGCCGAAGGTGGTGACTTTACATCGCAGCCCCTCGACGAGCTGTTCGACATGGTCGATGTCCTTATTGATGATCAGACAGCCATCCTCGGGGAGAAGCTCGGCGAAGCGGCGGAAGGAACGGCGGATGTCGTCGATGTCCTTGAAGAAATCCATATGATCCTCCTCGATATTGAGGATGATGCTGATGCGGGGAAAGAAGCTCAGGAAAGAGTTGGTGTACTCGCAGGCCTCCGTCACAAAAAACTCCGACTTGCCGACGCGGATGTTGCCCCCGATCGACTTTAGGATACCGCCGATGGACAGGGTGGGATCGGCGTCCGCGGCCAGGAGTACCTCGGATATCATGGAGGTGGTGGTGGTCTTGCCGTGTGTGCCGCTGATAGCGATGGGCATCTGATAATTTTTCATGATCTGTCCGAGCAGGTCAGCGCGCGTCATGAGGGGGATTCCTTTTTCCCCGGCGGCTGTAAACTCGGGATTGTCGTGTGCGATGGCGGCCGTGTACACGACCAGATCGATGGAGTCAGTGATGGAGCTTGCTATCTGCGGGTAGCTGATCTTAGCCCCCATGGATGCAAGATGCTGCGTCAGCGGAGATTTCTTCGCATCGGAGCCGCTGACGGTAAAGCCCGCCCCGATTAAGATCTGGGCGAGACCAGACATACTGATGCCGCCGATTCCGATAAAGTGGACATGAATGGGGGTGTTGAAATTTATCTGGTACATGATTTGACGTTCCTTCCTATAATAATTTGTTGCGAATCACATGTTCTTTGTTTCATTTTATTGTGATACCATTATTAATATACACCTCAGAGGATAACTTTTCCATAGTTGAAATAAAATTTGGTTGTTAAAGTTGTTCCCTTTAACGAAAAGATATGTTATAATAAATCAGGGTAAATTCTATGCAATAATGCGCAAAGCCCATTATTATGCAAGTAGGGGTGACAACATGATTAAAAAAGAAATGATTGCCATGCTTTTAGCAGGTGGGCAGGGCTCGAGACTGGGTGTCCTGACATCGAAAATGGCAAAACCGGCGGTTGCTTTTGGGGGAAAGTATCGCATCATCGACTTTCCGCTGAGCAATTGTATTAATTCCGGTATCGACACAGTCGGAGTACTTACACAGTATCAGCCGTTAAAGCTGAATACGCATATCGGTATCGGCATTCCATGGGATCTGGACCGCAATGTCGGCGGTGTGACGGTATTGCCGCCTTATGAGAAGAGCAGCGAGAGCGAGTGGTACACCGGGACGGCCAACGCCATTTTTCAGAATCTTGAGTATATGGAAAACTACAATCCCGACTATGTGCTGATTCTCTCAGGTGACCATATCTACAAGATGGACTACGAGGTGATGCTCGACTTTCACAAGGAGAGCGGTTCGGAGGTGACGATCGCATCCATGCCTGTTCCGATCGAGGAAGCGAAGCGGTTTGGCATCGTGATTACAGATGAGAATAAGAAGATTATTGACTTTGAAGAGAAACCGGAGAATCCAAGAAGCAATCTGGCTTCCATGGGAATATACATATTTAACTGGAAAACACTCAAGGAGGCGCTGATCGCAAAGGCAGACCAGCCCGCGCTTGATTTCGGAAAACACGTCATTCCATACTGCCATGAAAAGGGCTGCCCGATGTATTCCTATGAGTTTAACGGATACTGGAAGGATGTCGGCACATTGAGCTCTTACTGGGAAGCCAACATGGAGCTGATCGACATCGTGCCGGAGTTTAACCTCTATGAGGAGTATTGGAAGATTTACACGAAGAGCGAGGTTCTGCCACCCCAGTATATCGCAGCGGACAGTGTTGTTGAGCGCAGTATCATCGGCGAGGGCTCGGAAATTTATGGACAGGTCTACAATTCCGTCATTGGCTGCGGCGTTGTCATCGGCGAGGGGACTGTCGTGCGCAACTCCATTATCATGAATCAGACACAGATCGGCGACAGGTGCACGATCGAGAAGGCGATCATAGACGAGTACTCGATCGTGGGCAGCGAGACGCAGCTTGGAACACTTCCTGAGAAGGAAAATGATACAAGACCTGATATATATAACAGCGGGCTTGTCACCATCGGTGAGAAATCGATCGTTCCCGCCAATGTCAAGATCGGCAAGAACGCAGTCGTTTGTGGCGAGACTGAGGCTTCCGATTATCCAAATGGTGTACTGGACAGCGGCAAGACATTGATAAAGGTGGGGGATTGAGAATGAGAGCATTAGGAATTGTATTAGCTGGCGGAAACAGCAGGAAGATGGGAGCACTCTCCCACAAGAGGGCGATTTCAGCGATGCCGATTGCAGGCAGTTACAGAAGTATTGATTTCGTATTGAGTAATATGTCCAATTCACACATTCAGAAGGTAGCGGTGATCACGCAGTATAATTCGAGGAGTCTTCATGAACATTTAAGTTCATCGAAGTGGTGGGATTTTGGGCGCAAGCAGGGAGGTCTGTATACCTTCACACCGACGGTCACGCCGGACAACAGCAACTGGTATCAGGGGACCGCGGACAGTATTTATCAGAATCTCTTATTTTTAAAAAGAAGTCATGAACCGTATGTAGTCATCGCCACGGGCGATTGTGTCTACAAGATGGATTACAATAAAGTGTTGGAATATCACATCGCAAAGAAGGCGGATGTCACCGTTGTCGTGAAGGAGATGCCGGAGGATGCGGATGTGGACCGGTACGGCGTTGTCAGGATGAATGACGACGGACGGATCGAGGAGTTCGAGGAGAAGCCCATGGTGGCGCGGTCAAAGACCGTGTCGTGCGGTATCTATGTGATCAGACGCAGACAGCTCATCGAACTGATTGAGAAGAGCGCCGAGGAGGGACGGCACGATCTCGTGCAGGACATCCTTATACGCTATAAAGATGTAAAGCGGATATATGGTTACAGGATTGAGTCTTACTGGAGAAATATCGCGACGGTTGAGGATTACTATGGCACGAACATGGATTTCCTCAAGAAAGAGATCCGCGATTATTTCTTCAAGCAGTATCCTGACGTGTATTCCAAGGTTGACGACTTGCCGCCTGCAAAGTACAATCCGGGATCTCAGGTTCGAAACAGCCTGATCTCCAGCGGATGTATCATCAATGGGACAGTGGAGAATTCCATCCTGTTCAAGGAGGTCTTTGTCGGCAACAACTGTACCATTAAAAACTCCATCATTTTAAACGATGTGTATTTAGGCGACAACACCCACATTGAAAATTGTATAGTAGAAAGCCGCGATACGATTCGTGCAAACTCACATCACGTCGGTGAGACCGGCATCAAAGTGGTAGTTGAGAAAAATGAGAGGTATGTTTTATAACAAAAGTCTAAAAAACTAATCAACGACTTGCAAAAGGGGGACAAAAGAATGAGAATAACAGATGTTCGCGTTCGAAAAATAACAAAAGAGGGAAAAATGAAAGCCGTAGTATCGATCACACTTGACGATGAGTTTGTGGTTCATGACATCAAGGTGATCGAGGGTGAGAAAGGTCTGTTTATCGCGATGCCGAGCAAGAAATCTGCCGACGGCGAGTACAGGGACATTGCTCATCCGATCAATTCTAACACAAGGGACACAATTCAGAGAACGATTCTTGAAAGCTACGAGAAAGCGCTGCTAGAGCCGGACGAGGAAGTAGTTTCTTAGGGTATGATTGTATAAAATGTGGGTAAAGGCCATCCGTTCATAGCGGGTGGCTTTTTCATGAAGCTTCTGGTATAATAGAGATCGATAATGAGGAGGGAAAATGGATGTATCAGGAAACAGAGCGTTTTCAAAAGTATGGAAAACGATTCGTGCCCCTGGTGGCAGGAGCATTTGCGCTGCCGTTTGTGATTGCTCTGATCGTGGAGCTTTTTAGTGACAAGTTCAATATCGGTGCATTTTTGTTTGTGGTTGTTGCGCTGATGATCGTCATCGTCGTTCCGATCATGGCGATGGTGCTGGGCAATGGATTTGTCATCACGTCTCTTGTGGAGCACACGGCAGGGAAAGTCGAGGAGCTTCCGTATCACTTTACGGACTCCTGTGTGGGGGACTCAAATGGGAGCACATTGTTCATTGATGTCGAGAAGGGGGTGATCGGATACATATCGTCGTACAATCCTTTTCAGATTCAGATTTTCAGCGCTTCCCGTGTGGACAATGCCAGGACAGTCGCGTCTGCGATGACGGGAATCCGCTTTGTGTTTTATCTGGATGGGAAAAAGGTCACGCTGTACACGGCGGCGATAGACGGTCACGTCATCTATCTCAACTCCGAGGAGGGGAGAAAGGCCGTGGCGGAGGCAGACAGGTTTGTCAGGCTGCTGCAGGAGGCGCGGCGTGTGGCTGAGCAAAGAAGTTAGAGCGGAAGTACAAATCGCAAAGCCTGTGCATATAATGTATGGGATGGGGAAGAGTATGCAGTGGTTAGGAATAGTCGCAAAATAACTTGTGCAGATGACGCAGAATAAATTTCCATAGGCTAGGCGGAAGAAGGAGCCGTAGTGGGCTACGGCGACTGATGACAACGACGACTATGGGAATTTAGACAAGTCAGATGCACAAGTTATTTCAAGACTGTTCCTTAAGAGACAGATTGAGACGGCTGACGCAGAGCAGGACAGCGGAAATTGAGACAGGAGACGAAAATATGGTTA
Organism: Lachnospiraceae bacterium; assembly: GCA_009774245.1. Classification (GTDB taxonomy): domain Bacteria; phylum Bacillota; class Clostridia; order Lachnospirales; family Lachnospiraceae; genus COE1. The sequence continues at coordinate 127,439 of VSNM01000001.1, forward strand.
TCATAGCGGGGCTCGGAAACCCCACAAGGGAGTACGAGAATACGAGGCACAATATTGGTTTTATGGCGGTCGACGCGCTTGCGGACAAGTACAACATCAGCGTGATGGACTGTAAGCACAGGGCGCTGATCGGAAAAGGCGTGATCGGCGGCACGAAGGTCGTGCTTGTGAAACCTTTGACATACATGAACCTGAGCGGAGAGGCAATCCGCGCGGTGGTGGATTATTACAAGGCGGACGCGGCGAGTGAGCTCATCGTGATCTACGATGACATTAACCTTGATGTCGGACAGCTTCGCATCCGCAAGAAGGGCAGTGCGGGCGGGCACAATGGCATCAAGAACATTATTGCCAATCTGGGTGATGACACATTTATGCGCATCAGGATTGGCGTCGGCGAGAAGCCGAAGGGATACGATCTGGCGGATTATGTGCTTGGGCATTTTGACAGGGAAGAGCTGGAAGTGATGGCGGAGAGTCTGGAGAAGGTGGACGGGGCTGTGAACCTGATGCTCGATGGCGAGGTCGACATGGCGATGAACAGATATAATGTCAAAAATAGTTCAAAGATGGAGGACAACCAATTGTGAACACAGTATTGGCGCCGCTAATGGAGCTTGGCGAATATGAGGGGATTACAAAGGCATTGGGCAAAGAAGGCGGAAGGGTGAGCGTGAGCGGCTGCGTGGATTCCCAGAAGCTTCACATGGTATTTGGCACAGACAGGGATTATGACGTGAAGCTGATCGTGACCTACAGCGATATCAAGGCGAGGGAGCTTCTCGAGGACTGCCGGCTGTACTGCCGCGAGTCGTACTTCTATCCGGCAAAGGATTTGATTTTCTATCAGGCGGACGTGCACGGCAATCAGCTTGTGAAGGAGCGCATCGAGGTACAGCGCAGGCTGCTTGAGGGCGGTCCGGTCACGATTGTCACGACCTTTGCGGCACTGATGGCGCACCAGATTCCACTGTCGGTGCTCGAGGACAATATCGTCTGCATCGGAAAGGGCAGCATCGTCGAGGAGCAGGCGCTCGCGCGAAAGCTTGTCGCGATGGGGTATGAGAAGAATTATCAGGTGGAGGCGGCGGGGCAGTTTTCAATCCGCGGGGGAATTGTTGACATTTTTGACCTGACTGCGGAGAATCCGGTCCGCATAGAGCTGTGGGGGGATGAGGTCGAGTCTATCCGTACATTTGATGTGCTGAGCCAGCGTTCCATTGAGGAAAATATGACACAGGTGTCAGTTTATCCGGCGGCGGAGCTGATTCTGTCGCGGTCTGTACTTGACGGCGGCTTTCACAGGATTGAGCAGGACTGTAAGGCGCAGGCAAAGCGTTTTCGGGAACAGACAAAGCCGGAGGAGGCGCACCGTCTTGAGACAGTGGTGAAGGATTTGCGGGAGCAGGTGACGCAGTTTCAGAATCTTGTGAACCTTGACAGCTATATCAATTATTTTTATGAGAATACGATGTCTTTTGTCGATTTTCTGCAAAAACGCAGCTGCTGCGTCTATCTTGACGAGCCGTCCCGCATCGAGGAACATGCGCGGGCTGTGGAGCTCGAATTTCGGGAGAGCATGACAAACAGGGTGGAGAAGGGATATATCCTGCCCCGTCAGATGGATGTGCTTTTTTCCGCGCAGGAGATGATGGCAAAGCTGGAGAATAGGCGCATTCTCGCGCTTTCTACCATGGAGTTCAAGGGCTTTGGCATCAAGTTTGCCGATCGTTTTGCCATCAATGCCAGAAATATTTCTTCCTATAATAATAGCTTCGCGGAGCTCGTGAAGGATTTGAATCACTTTAAGAAGCAGGGGTACAGGGTTCTGCTGCTGTCCGCCTCGGCGACGCGCGCAAAACGTCTCGCGGCAGACCTCATGGACGAGGGGCTTCTTGCCTTTTACTCGGAGGACTCGGACAGGGTGCTGCAACCAGGGGAGATCATGACCTATCACGGATCTGTCCTGAAAGGGTTTGAGTATCCGCTGTTAAAGTTTGTCGTGATATCTGAGACGGATATTTTTGGCAGGCAGCAGCGCAAAAAGAAGAAAAAGAATTATGAGGGACAGAAGCTTCAGAGTTTTTCGGACCTGAAGGTCGGCGATTACGTTGTCCATGAAAATCACGGTCTCGGCGTCTACAAAGGGATTGAGAAGGTCGAGGTTGACAAGGTGGTGAAGGACTATATCAAGATCGAGTATCGCGATGGCGGCAATCTCTACGTCCTTGCGACGGGACTTGACGTGATTCAGAAGTACGCCTCGTCTGACGCGTCGAAAAAGCCGAAATTAAATAAACTCGGTACGCAGGAGTGGGTGAAGACAAAATCGAAGGTGAAGACGGCTGTCAACGAGATCGCAAAAGATCTTGTGGAGCTGTACGCGGTCCGGCAACAAAAGCAGGGCTTTGTGTTCAGCAAGGATACGGTGTGGCAGCAGGAGTTTGAGGAGATGTTTCCGTTTGAGGAGACAGGCGACCAGCTGCTTGCGATCGAGGCGACCAAGAGCGACATGGAGAGCCCACGCATCATGGATCGCCTGATCTGCGGCGATGTGGGCTACGGCAAGACGGAGATCGCCATACGCGCCGCGTTCAAGGCGGTTCAGGATGGCAAGCAGGTTGCCTATCTTGTGCCCACGACGATCCTCGCGCAGCAGCACTACAACACATTCCTGCAGCGCATGAAGGATTTTCCGGTGCGCGTGGAAATGTTGTCGCGTTTTCGGACTGCAGGAGAGATGAAAAAGACGATAGAAGGCTTGAAAAAAGGTCTGGTGGATATCGTCATCGGCACGCACAGGCTGCTGTCTGCAGACGTGCAGTACAAGGATCTGGGGCTTTTGATCATCGACGAGGAGCAGCGGTTTGGCGTGCGCCACAAGGAGAAGATCAAACAGGTGAAGGAGGATGTGGATGTGCTGACGCTGACGGCGACGCCGATACCGCGGACGCTGCACATGAGCCTCGTAGGCATCCGCGACATGAGCGTTCTCGAGGAGGCGCCTGGGGAACGGCAGCCGATTCAGACGTATGTCATGGAGTACAATGAGGAGATGGTGCGCGAGGCGATCGTGCGCGAGCTGTCCAGGCAGGGACAGGTATACTATGTGTACAATCACATCAACAATATAGAGGAGATCACCAGCCAGGTCGCGCACCTCGTGCCGGAGGCAGTCGTGGCTTATGCCCATGGACAGATGAAGGAGCACGAGCTTGAGAAGATCATGTTTCAGTTTATAGGCGGCGAGATCGACGTGCTGGTGTCGACGACGATCATCGAGACAGGGCTGGATATCTCGAATGTCAACACCATGATCATCCATGATTCCGACGCGATGGGGCTGTCACAGCTCTATCAGCTGCGCGGGCGTGTCGGGAGGTCAAATCGCACCTCGTATGCGTTTCTGATGTACAAGCGGGACAAGATGCTCAAGGAGGTGGCGGAGAAGCGCCTGCAGGCGATCAGGGAATTTACCGATCTGGGCAGCGGCTTCAAGATCGCCATGCGCGACTTAGAGATCAGGGGCGCGGGAAATCTCCTGGGGGAGCGCCAGCACGGGCATATGGAGGCAGTCGGCTATGATCTGTACTGCAAGATGCTCAACGAGGCGGTCAAGACGCTAAAGGGAACGAAAAAAGTGGAGGCGGATTTTGGCACCTATGTCGATATGGACGTCGATGCGTTTATCCCGCCGGAGTATATCGTGAACGAGGTTCAGAAGCTCGACATCTACAAGCGCATCGCAAGTCTCGAGAACGAAGCGGAGTGCGATGATATGCGAAAGGAGCTGCGGGACCGCTTCGGCAATGTGCCCAAATCTGTCGAAAATCTGATACAGATATCCCTGATACGCGTGACGGCGCACAAACGGTATGTGATTGAGATCAAGGGGAAGGTTGGGCTGGTTACATTTTTCATGGAGCCCTACGCGCCGGTCCATGTTGAGCGTCTTCCCGAGCTGATGGCAAAATACAAGGGCGTATTGGAATTTTCGGCAAAAGGGACGCCGAATTTCGTGCTGAGATATAAAAAGTATGGCCTCATGGAGAAGGATGCCGAGATGATGATGGTATACACAGGGAAACTGCTGACGGACATGGCAGTGCTGTATGACGGCTGATTCCCGCAGACCGGTGTGCGGAAAGCAATGCGGCATATTTCACAAAATTACAAAAAACAGGGTAAAAAATTAAATTAATTGTAGAAATTATTCAAATAGTATATTATAATAGACTAGAGCTGATTGACATAAAATGTTGACGGTTTGAAATATCCATAGGAACTGTTCCAGTTCCTTAGTGTAAAGGTGGAGGATGTGTATGAGCGAGGGAAGATATAATATTCCAAAGCAGTACAAGGTTGATAAGGGAATGCCGCTGGAAGCGCTGTTCCAGAAGATTGACAATCTAAAATGCCGCCGTATCTTTGAGGCCGAGATCGAGAGCGTTGAGTGGATCTATCATATGGTGGACAAAGCAGGAGTCAAGGACATGAGGGAGCTCGTCAGGGAGCAGGGCTTGTCAGTGTTTGAGGTGAAGCTCAAGCGAAAGGTTGATCCGGATCTGCTCACAGATGTGTTTGCCGGACTGCTGTCCAGACCGATGCTGATGGTCTACCTGTGTGACGGTGAGCTGTCCATGGGAACCTATATTCCGGTAGGGAAATCAAGCCGGACGTGCGCGACTGATTTCTATCCGTATGACGCGGACCGTCTGATCGAGGTGATAGATTACGACACGGATGCAGGCAGTACCGTGCAGCAGATTCACAAGCGGATTTATGCGATGCTGTTTCAGCAGAAACGCGCGATCATGATCGAGAAAGCGTTTGAGCAGCTGAACAGGGATAATGAGAGAGAGTCCTTTGCATTTGAGTTCAGTCTGGAGAATCTCGACCGGATCAGGGCAGATGCAGATTTCGTACAATCTCAGCTCAAGGTAGTATAACATCGGTAAGAGAATCGTTCTGCGATTTTTTTACATAGAGTGCCGGTAAACGCGGGGGAGTTTTTGCAGGCACGCAGCAAGGGGAGGAATGGGTTGTATGGACAACGGGATATCGAGGACAACAGCAGCCACCGTTTTAAATTCCTTGAAAAGCGGAGTCGTTCCCAGAACAGGGCTTGAATACATCACAGTGGGGAGAAAGAGTGAGATTCAGGCGCTTTTGCAGGACGTATCCATCATCGAGCAGGGAGGGGCGGCGTTCCGTTTTATTGAAGGAAAGTACGGAAGCGGTAAGACCTTTCTCATGCATGCGATCAGAAATCATGTGATGGAGAAAAACTTTGTCGTGACAGATGTGGAGCTCTCTGTGGATAAGCGTTTTGTCGGTAATAAGGGGCAGGGGCTTGCGACATATCGGGAATTGATCAGAAACATGGCCACGCATGCGAGTCCGGATAACGGGGCGTTGCAGCTCATTCTTGACAAGTGGATTGGCACGCTCGAAAACGAAGTGGTACAATTTGAGGGACTTGTACCGGGACATGAGGTTTTCGACGTCAGAGTCAGTCAGAAGATCTACAAGATCACTTCCTCGATGGAGGAGCGTGTGAACGGTTTTGACTTCGGCAAAGTGCTCGCTTCCTATTATAAGGGATATCGAAAAGGGGATGTGGAGCTGCAGAAAAGGGCACTGCGCTGGCTCTGTGGGGAGTACAGGACCAGGACAGAGGCCAAGACAGATTTAGGAGTGAATCTGATCGTTACGGATGATAACTGGTATGATTTTATCAAGCTGTTTGCGGATTTCGTGGTGAAGGCAGGGTACGCAGGGCTCTATGTGTGTATGGACGAGCTCTCGACGCTGTATGAGATTCCAAGCCGTGTGGGCAGGGAGTACAATTACAACAAGCTCCTGTCGATCTACAATGACGCGCTGCAGGGAAAAGCTTCCAATCTGGGCATTATCATCAGTGTCACCAGAGAAGCCATGGAGGACCCTGTGAGGGGAGTGTTTAGCTTTGAACCGCTGCGTTCGAGACTTGCGGAATCCGGATTTGCGCAGGAGAACGCCATGAAAATGAGGGATATGGCATCCCCGATCATCAGATTGTCGGTACTCAATCCGGGGGAGATGTATGTGCTGCTGGAGAAGCTTGCAGCCATCCATGGGATTCTGTACGGGTACACGCCGCAGCTTGAGCATGATGACTACATTTATTTCCTGAAGCAGCAGTATGGGAAGAACCTGGATGGGGAGGAAAATACTGTGCGCGACATGATCAGAAACTACATCACACTTCTGAACATCATGCAGCAGAATCAGGAGGTGTCGAAGGAGAAGATACTGTATTCAGTGCAGTAAGAAACTGTAGAAAAGTCAGTAATGATAAGGGTTGATTAGGATTAGGGTTACGAATATGATCAAAGCAGTGATATTTGACATGGACGGAGTACTCATTGATACGGAAAAGCACTACAATGCAGCATGGTGCGAGGCGGCGCATATGGCGGGATTTGATGATTTCGGGAGAGAGCACGCGCTGATGCTCCGCAGCTGTGATGCGCGGCTCGCCTCAGAGATGATGAAGGACATCTTTGGGGCCGGCTTTGACTATGGCGCCATACGCGAAGTCAGACGCCGCCTTGTGGCAGAGCGGCTTGAGCGATACGGTCTGGAAAAGAAGCCTGGTATTGACGAGATACTGGACTTCCTGCATGAGAGGCAGATCAAGACAGCCGTGGCGACGGCGACGCCGATCGCACTCACATTGCAGCATCTCGGGAAAATCGGTGTGAAGGATCGGTTTGACCAGATTGTGAGCGCGAAGCAGGTGGCAAATGGAAAACCAGCGCCCGACGTGTATCTCTATGCATGCGGGCAGATCGGGGAGCAGCCGGCGGATTGTATCGCGGTGGAGGATTCGCCAAACGGAATTAAATCAGCGTATGCGGCGGGCTGCAGGCCGGTGATGGTGCCGGATCTGACACCGCCTGACGAGGAGGTCGGACCGATGCTGTACGCGGTGGCGGACACGCTGGCGGATCTCAAAAAATTGTTTTAGATTTCTGCAATATCAGAAGATGCAATTTTTAGTGATATACCGTAAAAATTGCATCTTTTTTTGAGCAATTTCGCAAAATATTGACGGGAAAAGTGATAACTGCTATAATTAATTTGTGTATATTATACAAATGATCACTGTCGAAAGGAGCAAAAGTTATGAGAGGGAAAATGGGACCTAAAATTATTGCATTGCTGGTGGCACTGGCTGTCATCTACGCAGTTACATCCGTGCTGAGTATCCGTGCGCTACAGGATGCGGGCGGCGCAGTGAAACGCACGGCGGATATCTATATGGCGTTGCAGGAGAAGAGCAAGAATCTGGTGAGTATCGTGGATGATGACAAATCGTCGTCGAATCTGATCACGATGATTCAGGTTCCGGATGCGGCGGAGTCGATCGCCCAGGATGTGCAGGGGCGCAAGGGACAGGTCGCGGCCGTGATCGGCGAGATGCGGGCGCTGTGCGAGCGGGAGGGGAACGCAGAGCTCACGTCCCTGGTTGACCAGTATGGCGAGGGAGCGCAGATGATCGAGGATATGACGATCCAGATCGGACAGTATTATCTTGCGGGGGATGTGGAGAAGGCAAGTGAGGTTTCCAGTGGGATACGCCCCCAGTCTGTTGCGCTGGAGGAGATAGAAGTACAGTTTGATGCGCTTTTGAACGAATGCTCACAGCAGGCAGTTTCCGACACAATTTCATCCATGCGCAGCTATACGGGAACCGTTCTGATATTTTTGATCCTGTTTTTGATATTGATGTCAATCGCAAGCCTGTTCAGTATTACGCATATCGCAAGGCCGGCCAGCAGCGCCAGCACTCAGCTCGATGATATCATCACGAAGATAAATAATAACGAAGGAGATCTGACAAGCCGGATTCATGTGAAGACACAGAACGAAGTCGGACGGCTGGTTGACGGCATCAATAACTTTATAGAGCAGCTGCAGGGTATTATGAACATTATCAAGGTGCAGGCGGAAAATATGGATGAGCTGACCTCCAATATCGGCATCAGCGTTCAGGATTCGAACGAGAGCGCGGGAAGCATCTCCGCGACAATGGAGCAGATGTCGGCGAGCATGGAGGAGATTGCAGCCACGATCGGCCAGATCGCAGAGGGAAGTGATACCGTACTGCAGGAAGTACAGAATATGAACAGCAGTGTGGATAACGGTGTGGAGCTGGTACAGAAGATCAAGCGGCGTGCGGGAAGAATGCATCAGAATACGATTGCCGGAAAAGATCTGACCAGCAGCAAGATCATCGAGATCCGGGGGATGCTCAACGAGGCGCTTGAGGAGAGCAGGAGCGTGGAGAAGATCAAGCAGCTGACTGGGGAAATCCTTGACATCACGAGCCAGACCAATCTGCTCTCGCTGAACGCATCCATTGAGGCGGCAAGAGCCGGTGAGGCCGGAAAAGGATTTGCGGTCGTGGCGGATGAGATCAGGGCGCTGGCCGACAGCAGCGCCAACACGGCAAACAATATCCAGAATATCAGCAATCTGGTCATCAGTGCTGTGGAGAAACTCGCGGGCAACGCGGAGACGATGCTCCAGTTTGTGGACGAGAAGGTACTGCAGGATTATGATGAGTTCGTCGTAGTCGTGGAAAAATACGAGCATGATGCCGACAGTATGAACAATCTGATCGGGGACTTTTCGAAGAATACAGGGGAGATCCGTGACACGATCAGCGCGATGACCACAGGACTGAACGATATCTCTGTCGCAGTGGACGAGAGCGCGAAGGGAGTGACGAATGTGGCGGAGAGCGCTGTGAGCCTGGTGGCGTCAATGGCGCAGATCCAGCAGCAGACAGCCAGCAATCAGAAGATCTCAGAGAATCTGAGCAACGAGGTCGGGCGCTTTAAGAACGTGTGACCGATATACGTAGACAGAATCGAGTAGGGGAAAAGCTTTTCCCCTACTCGATTCTGTGCAAGAGCATATTCTACTGTTCCATCTGTTTGCCGAGAAATCCGGCAGCTGACTGTGCGAGCTTCATCTCCACCTCGTTCATCTCGTCGCCTGCCCTGGCGGACAGGAGCACGACAGCGCCGATCACGTCGCCCTGCGTGATGATCGGTATGATCACTTCGTGCTGATACTCCTCAGCCTCATCTTCCGTCACGGACACATAGTCTTTATCGCTGCGCGAGGAGCATACTGTCTCGCGCGAATTCATCTTTTCCTCCAGCGCTTTGCTGACAGATTTTCCAAGCACCTGTTTGCTGTTGCTGCCTGCCGCTGCGATGATCTGGTCTCTGTCCGCTATGAGCGCCAGATGTCCCGACACCTGTGAGAGACTTTCTGCATACTGTTTTGCGAAGCTTCCCAGCTCACCGATGGGGGAGTATTTTTTTAGAATAATGGCCCCCTCGTGATCCGTAAAGATTTCAAGCGGATCGGATTCCCTTATCCTCAGGGTTCTTCTTATTTCTTTTGGTATGACAACGCGTCCCAAATCGTCAATCCTACGCACTATTCCCGTAGCCTTCACCGATATTTCCTCCATTTCCAGTACGGAACCTTATATATCAAGGTGCTGCCTTGAGGTTCCTTATTAGCAAGTTCACAGTGTTGTTTAACGTATTGCTAGTATTTGCATATAATGGATTTTTATGCATGATCGACTTGTCAGCCCAAATGAAGGAGGTTGATGAGCAGAAGCCATGCGACGCCATAGTACGTAACCACGCCGATCAGGTCATTGACAGTGGTGATCAGCGGACCGGACGCCACGGCCGGATCGACGTTGATTTTTTTAAAAAACATCGGCACGGAGGTGCCCACAATGCTTGAGATCGTCATGGCCATCAGCAGAGCGATCCCCGCGCAGAGCGATATCGCAAAGGCATACTGGGGCGGCTTATCCTTGAACAGACACAGATACCCGCCTATGAATGCAAAGGATAGAAATCCCAGTATCAGACCGTTGGAAAATCCGATCCGCATCTCGCGGAATATCATGCCAAACTTTTGCTTTGTCTCAAGATTCTCGTCCATCAACAGCCGGATGGTGACAGCGAGTGACTGCGTTCCGACATTTCCCGACATGCCGAGTATCACGGACTGAAAGCTGACGATAATGGCAAGCTGTGCGATGACGCCCTCAAACAGACTCGTCACGGTGGACACGCACATGCTGAGTCCCAGGAGCACGATCAGCCACGGCAGGCGCTTCTTGATGCTCTCACCGAGGGATTCCTCGAGCTCCGCCTCCTCGGACATACCGGCGAGCTTGGCGTAGTCATCACCCATCTCGTCGTCGACCACCTCGACGATATCCTGCGCGGTGATGACGCCGATCAGCTCGTTTTTGTCATTCAGGACAGGAATGGAGTCCTCGGCGTAATCCTTCAGGCGCTCGATGCAGTCCGATATCGTCTCGTGATCCCGCACATATGGGAAAGACTGCGTGATCAGGTTTTCCAGATTCATGTAATTGCGCGCTACGATCAGGTCCTTCAGATCGATGGCGCCATAAAAGGTGCCATCCTCGTCCTCCACGAACAGCGTCGAGATATTGTCGTTTTCCTCCGCCTGCGCGATCAGGGAGCGCATGGCCTGCTTGATCGTGAGGCTTTTGCCGATCTCTATGAAGTTCGTGGTCATCTTGCTGCCGATCTCGTCCTCCTCATAGGAACAGATCAGCTTGATGTCCTCCTTTGACTCCTCGTCAATCAGTTCGATTAGCTGCTTCCTGGTCTCCTCGTCAACTTCCTCGAGGACATCCACGGCGTCGTCTGCGTCCATGTTTTCGATGATGTCCGCGGCCCGCTCCAGCTCCAGCTCACCGAGGTATTTGCCGGGATCGTCCAGATAGGCAAAGATTTCTGAGACACGCTCGTCACCGAGAATGTGATAGAGCAGTTTTCTCTCATCGCTGTTCAGCTCGTCGAGTGCATTTGAGATATCATTGTCGTGATAGTTTGTGAGCTCTTCAGCCAGCTGCTCCCTGCCTGCGCCGCTCCTGATCAGTCCGACCAGTTCTTTCGTGTAATCCGGTTCCGTGAAAACTTCGTTTTCCAAAATATCATCGCCCCTCTCGTTTCCTGTGCGCAATCAGACAGGGAATGCCGTTCTTTCCTTATTTTATGTCGATTTGGGGATATTGTCAAGACTTTGACAATGCCGGCCGCGGTCACTTATTATTTGGGAAATGCATATGATAATTATAAAAAGCGAGGAACTCAAGACATGGATTATTATAGTGCGTTTCCTTTTTATATGGGGTATCAGGGATATGGGCAGTGGGCACAGCCCGGAAGCGTGCCGGAGGACAGGATATTGGAGGACATGGAGTATCTGCAGCAGATGTATCCTACATATGCCAGAAAATACCAGAGCGCCGTCAGCAGTGCGGTTGACAAGATGGATTATGAAGGAAGCTTCATCTATGATCAGTATCCCGACAAGCTTACCATGCAGCGCATGGTGGAGAGTGTGGTGGTGGTGATCAGGACAAATGAGCAGACAGTGGATGCGGGAAGCGACATGGCGGACACGGCTTTGACGGAACAGGCTCCGTGGAGCGAGAAGGAGCCATGGATCAGGGAACTTGTCACTGTTTTGATGTACTATGAGATACTGACACGCAGGAGAAAGAAAAATAAGTGGAACCGGTATTACCAGTTTTGATTAAAAAATTATGAATTGCATTGACTTATCGGTAAATATGAGGTTATAATAATAGCATCGTGCAGCCGGGGCGTTAGCGGTGTCCTGTACCTACAATCCGCTATAGTGGGGGTGATAGGCGACCGAGGGTCTGCGTTTGTGCAGCTGCCCTCTATAAGTGGCGTTGAAGTTTGGGTCTCGCGCAATATGTGCCGCTGAACCGTGTCAGGGCAGGAATGCAGCAGCACTAAGGCGGATTTCGTATGTGCCGCGAGGGTGCCTGGCGGAGTTAACTGTAGAGGTAACGTGCATGGGCATAGGATTCGAAGCCGCCTGCACGATAAAAATGTTTGAATCATCGCGCGGCGGTGTATAAACATCAGGAAAAACGGAAAACTAAGGAAGAAGTATCGTGGCACAAAATGACCGCTTGAGCTGTGCCAAAGGGAGACATTATGAAAAGAAAAATGATCAGGAATAAGGGAATTGCGTTATTGATTGTGTTTACAATGGCTGCCGCTTCCATGACAGGGTGCGGCAATAAGGATGAAGCTGCCAAGGAAGAACCTGCGACAGAGATTGATTTTGCAGATCTCACAGGGGGAGGTTCCGACAACAGTGGCAGCAATGAGCCGGCGGAGACGCCCGCGACGGAGGAGACACCGACAGAACAGGTGCCGGCAGAGGAGGAGTCGCGCGAGGGGATGTACCGCAGCGAGCTCACAAACGAGTGGATTGATGAGAGCTTAAAGAACCAGCGCCCGATCGCGGTGATGGTCGACAATGAGAAGACAGCCCTCCCGCACTATGGACTCACTGAGGCGGACGTGGTGTACGAGATTATGAACAGCACGGCAAACGGCAGAATCACGCGTTTCATGGCGATTGTCAAGGACTGGGGGAAGATCGAGCAGTTTGGCAGTATCCGGAGTACGAGACCGACGAATATCATGCTTGCGGCCGAGTGGAATGCAGTGCTCTGTCATGACGGCGGCCCGTTCTACATTGATGACTGGATTGCAAAGAAATATTCAGCGAATTTCAGCGGCGGTTTTGCCCGCGTGAACAATGGTAAGTCCCGGGAGTTTACAGAGTATATCTGTGCGGGGGATCTTGACAAGAAGTTCAGCGGCTCGAAGTATACTACGGAATACAATGAGTATTACAAGGGACAGCATTACCACTTCTCCAACACGGAGATTGATCTGTCAACTGTAGGTGCTGCGATCGACTGCACGGAGATCGAGCTTCCGTTCCCACACAACAGCTCAAGACTCCAGTACAATGAGTCGACAGGCACATATGACTACTATGAGTATGGCAGTGCGCACACAGATCCGCAGCACGGCAATGCGCAGCTGACGTTCAAGAATCTGCTGATTCAGGACACAACCTTCAAACAGCTTGACGATAACGGATACCTGATCTACAACGCGATCGATTCTGGACGTGATGCGTACTACATCACAAACGGCAAGGCGATGGAGGTGACGTGGATCAAGCCGGCTGAGGATGATATCACGATCTATCTTAACAAGCAGACTGGAGAGCAGATCGAGCTGAATACCGGAAAGACGTATGTGGCGCTTGTTCCCTCCGATTCATGGGACAAAGTCGTAATCAAATAACGTTATCGAAATAAGAGATGTATGGTCATGTAAATACATCTCTTTTTTTACGCTCCTAATTTTTTTCGTGAAATTTCGTTATAATGACTAAAATTCAGTTACGAAATTTTACGAAATTTCCAATAGCTTTTTTTATCACAAGAAGATATAATAAAACCATCAAGAGATTCTGAGTGATAGAAAATCGAATGGAGGGTAACGGCTATGAAGAGGAAGCGACAGATTGCCGGACTGCTGGCATGGCTCATGGTATTTATGACAGTAGTGTCAGTTTTGACGCCGGAAATGACCGCGAGGGCGGCAGGAAAGACACTGATCGTTCATTACGGCGGGAGAGCCGACGACAGCTATGACGGCTGGAACCTGTGGATATGGGAAGAGGGACGGGAAGGGCAGCAGGTCGACTTTACGGATGAGGACGACTTCGGCAAGGTGGCTGTGTACCAGACGAACCGCAAACCGGCAAGCATTGGTTTCATCGTGCGGCTGAACGAGTGGGAGGACAAGGATACGGGCGAGGATCGGTTTGTCACCATGGACAGCGAGACGGTGGAGATCTGGGTGACGAGCGGAGAGGCGGAGGTTGCCACGACGGCTCCCGACGGCGCGGCGGAATATGATATCGCGGCGCTCGAGGAGGCGCGGCTGAACGTGTACAATGAGGAAGGCGCGACAAAGCTCAATGTCCACTATTATAATTTTGATCAAAAGTACAGCGCCGATACTGTGGAGGCGTACGCCTGGTCTGGCAGCGATGTGGGCGGCAGCTATCCCCTGACGGAGACGGATGATTTCGGTGCGCTTTTCCAGATCGGACTGCAGCCGAAGGACGGCGTATCGACAGCGGGTGTGCGTGTGATTCAGGATGGCGACGCGGATGCGGCGACTGATTATGAGATCGATCTGACGAAAACGGCAAATGATACAATTGATGTGTACATTGTGGAAGGAAATCCTACATTGTGGTATACTATGGAGGAAGTCATCTATAAGCCTGTGATTGCGGAGGCGTATTTCTCGGAGACGACGAGCAGGGAGATCTGTGCGGTATTGTCCCGTGCGCCTGAGAATGTGGGCGCGCTGGCTGCGCAGATCAAGATCACGGATGAGGACGGCACAGAGTACGCTGTGGCTTCGGCGGACAGCGGAGACGGCAGAACAGTAATATTGACGATGGAGGAGGAGTTGGAATTGTCAAAGGCATATGATATATCAATGGACGGGTACGAGGGAACCAATGTGTCCCTGAACAGGATCATCGGTTCGAGCTATTTTGATGACGCGTTTATGTATGATGGAGACGACCTGGGAGCCACCTACACAAAGGAAAAGACCGGATTTAAGGTGTGGGCGCCCACAGCGTCGGAGGTGTCATTAAATCTGTACGAGCAGGGGGACGGCGATAATCTGATCGAGACGGTTCCCATGACAATGGGGGAGAAGGGCGTGTGGTCCTGCGAGAAACAGGGCGATCTGAACGGAGTATATTATACGTATGCCATTCAGATCGGAAATAAGACCAATGAGGCGGTGGATCTCTATGCGAGGACGACCGGAGTCAACGGCAACAGGGGTATGGTGGTGGATCTTGACGCCACCGATCCGGAGGGATTTGAGAACGATACGAGACCTGCGCTTACCAACCCCACGGACGCGGTGATCTATGAGCTTCACATCAGGGATCTGTCATCGGACGCGTCGTCGGGAATCAGCAATACGGGAAAGTTTCTGGGGCTGACAGAGACAGGGACGACCAATGCGGACGGGCTCGCGACGGGAATCGATCACATCAAGGACCTGGGTGTGACACATGTGCAGATTCTCCCGAGCTACGACTATGCCACGGTAGATGAGACAAAGCTTGACACACCGCAGTTTAACTGGGGGTATGATCCGAAGAATTACAATGTGCCGGAGGGCTCCTACAGCACAGATCCCTATCACGGGGAGGTGCGCGTCAAGGAGATGAAGCAGATGGTGCAGGCGCTTCATGAGAATGGCATCCGCGTGAATATGGATGTGGTGTACAATCACACCTTTAATATAGAAGATTCTTATTTCCAGAAGACAGTGCCGGATTACTATTACAGAAAAGTGGGCGAGAATTACTCCAACGCGTCCGGCTGCGGAAATGAGACAGCCTCAGACCATGCGATGGTGCGCAAGTATATCGTGGATTCGGTTGTCTACTGGGCTACGGAATATCACATTGACGGTTTCCGCTTTGACCTGATGGCAGTGCACGACATCGAGACGATGAATGCTGTCAGGGAAGCGCTCGACAAGGTAGATCCATCGATTATGGTGTACGGCGAGGGCTGGACCGGCGGGGATTGTGCGATTCCCTCCTCACAGCAGGCGCTGAAGGTCAACATGTCAAAGATCGACAGGGTTGGCGCGTTCAGCGATGATATCAGGGATGGAATCAAGGGCAGCGTGTTTGATGCGCAGGACAAGGGCTTTATCAGCGGCAAGGACGGGATGGAGGAGAGCATCAAGTTTGGCATTGTCGCTGCGACGCCGCACCAGCAGGTATTGACTTACAAAAATGATAAGGGCGCCAAGAGCTGGGCAGCGCAGCCGGGACAGAGCATCAACTATATCTCGTGCCACGACAACCTGACCTTCTGGGATAAGCTCGCCATATCCAACGCGGACGACAGCGAGGAGACGAGAATCAGGATGAACAAGCTGGGCAGCGCGATCATTCTCACCTCGCAGGGCGTGCCTTTCTTCCAGGCGGGCGAGGAAATGCTCCGCAGCAAGCCTTCGGCGACGGTGGAGGGCGGTTTTGACGAGAACAGCTATGCATCGCCGGATTCGACGAACAGCATCAAGTGGGCAAACAAGGCGAATGTGATGGATACCTATGAGTACTATAAGGGGTTGATCGCGTTCCGCAGGGCGCACGGTGCGCTTCGCATGGCGGAGACGGCGGATATACAGAGCAATCTGACATTCATGGGCGGACTGGACGCGAACGTGGTGGGATACACGATCGCGAACAATGCAAACGGCGACACGGCGGAGAAGATCACGGTGATCTTCAATGGAAATGCGGATGCAGTCGACGTGCCGCTTCCGGCGGGCACATGGGAGATCTGCGTCAATGATAAGACGGCAGGTACGGCGTCTGTGGGAACAGCGGAGGGAACAGTGTCTGTGGCAGGCATCTCGGCGATGGTGCTCGTGCAGGGAGATGATACGATCGTGAAGGCAGAGACGCAGACAGACGATCGTAAAACTGACACAAGTGTCAGTTCGACAAGTGAACAAAGCACAGAAAATACAGATAGCGCAAAAAAATCTTCTGGAAATACACCGCTGATCGTTGGAGGCATCCTCGTGGTGCTGGCGGCAGTGGCGGGCATCTTTGTGAAGAAGCGTAAAAAATAGAATGAAAACCCTGCTGCCAGCAAGATTTACTGGCAGCAGGGTTTTCATTATGCACACGGGCACCCAGAGGAAATAGGATTGTCAGAAATCCAGTTGTGAGAAATCAATGTACAGATCGTCATAGATACTGACCTTAATATTGTCCTGAAAGGTGTATATTTCCATTTCAAAATCTGTCTGGTTAAGGCAGTAGACAATGACCTTCCGGCGCCGGTAGTCTACGATCCAGTACTCACGTACACCATAAGTTTGGTAATAGTATAGCTTGCGGATATAATCGTCAGAAGGATTTCCAGGGGAAACAATTTCAATGATGAAGTCGGGTGCACCATTGCAGCGTTTCCCATCCAATTTGTCCTTGTCACATACAATCATAAGATCAGGCTGGACAATTGTAAGGGGATTATCATCAAGTTTCACATCAAATGGGGCATGAAACACTTTGCAGGAGCCTTTTTTGCTCTTGATATAGGTGTTGAGGATCGTAGTCAGCTCTGTGGAAATTGTCTGATGGATTTCCGACGGGCTGGCCATATCATAGAGAACACCTTCAAAGACCTCTGCCCTTCTGTTTTCTGGAAGGGCTTCGTACTGTTCGATGGTGATGGTTTCAGGCTGTGGTTGTAATGCTGGTGGCATAATATACATTTCCTTTCTGCTAGTCTATTTTGCAATCCTCGATTTCCCGTTATCTGCGATATCGGAATTATACCACACAACCGGCTAAAGCACAATGATATATCATGCGATGTAAACCTTGAAAATTGCCTCAAAAAACCATATAATATTGCTTATCAGATGCGAAATTAAAATAACAAATAAGCAAATTGAACAGGACTTTATGGATGAAAAAGATATAGATTTGTTTATGATGTGATTTAGGAGGATTAGGTATGGGGCATGAAATGATGAAGGATACCACAGCGGCAGTGCAGCAGTTTCAGGAAATCTTTATGGACGACGTAAGACGGCAGGATCGCGCGCAGTGGAGGGCTTTTTGTATCTCGGAAACTTTTTTGGACGCGCAGTATGAGGAAAATTTTGTACAGGCGGTGCATGAATATTTGCGGCAGCAGGACATAGTTCCTTACACGAAGCTGCCAGACGGGCTCGTTGTGGAGCTTGCGATCGTCTATGTATTGCAGCCGGGGGAGTCGGATTATCTGGTATCGTTGGAAGAGTGTGGGCAGGCAGCGGCTTTTTGGGATGAGGACGAAGATACAACTGACGAAGTGTCGGATGCAGGGTACGCGCAGGCGGCGGAGCTCTGGAACAGTCAGGAGGACCGTGAGAAACATTACAGGGAGCTGATGAGCAGGGCGTCCTTTATCCGGCGTAAAAGTTATGACGAATACAGGACGATGCGCAGGGTGGTGTTGGAGGACACATGGGATTACAGGCGCAGCGGCGATGACATGGAGGAGTACAAGTTTACGCTGTCGATGGCGAGCTGGCATTTTATCGCGGACGATGAGAAGGTCAACAGTATGGACATCGATGATATCCGTCTCGAGGATAATATCACGCACGCCTGTGAGGTGGATCTGTATGACTATCTGCTGCGAAGGTATGGATTTCCAGTCGGGGCATGTGCATACATGTACAAGTACTTTGAGTTGGAGAACATAGAGGATACAGAGTACGCACAGGTTTATCGGAATCTGAAGGCGCATATACTGGAGCAGTATCCCGATATGGATGACTTTTGCAAGTCCAATATTACGGCGGAGGATTATGTGGGTGATCTGGTGACGTCCCTGGAAGGGCTGCGCGACCAGTACAAGAGCCTTGGCTGGGGGAAGAACTTTGTCGAATTGAACACTCCCTGTTACGCGACAGAAGTCGTGGCGTGGTGCGGGGAGGAGGCAGAGCAGGTTTACGGGATTGTTCAAAGTCCGCTGTTTCAGAAGTTCCGGTTTGAGGATTGCGTTGTCAACAAACTGATTGTATTTGAGTTCACGGTCACACAGGCAAAGATCTTTTATGAGATCTACAATAAACCGGAACTGTATCACGAAAATAGCAGGATCATGCGCCTGGTGCACAGGCTGTTTGGCAGGATTACCGCGTATGGCAGGCAGGAGCAGTATCTGGCGGCACAGGGATATGACTACGATTTGGAGATTGGCAGCTCTGATTTCTGGGAGTATTTTCTGACGGTGGCGGCGGGAGACCGGTCAATCCCGATGGACAGGGACGATGCACCGATTCCGTGGGGATTTCTGTACGAGGATAAGATGATGCTTCCGGCGTACATGAATTGTGTCTATATGCCTTCGGTTGAGTGGCGCCTGCGCTTTACCGGTTACGACAAGGCGGGGGGACGTTTTGGAGATGCCCGGAAACTGACTTTAAAAGTGAGTGATGTGCTGACAGTCACCATCGTGTTCCATTATCATTATGTGCGCTATTTTGTCAATGGGGAGGAAGTGTTCCTGCCTGCGTTTGACATCGACAGCCTGTTTACCTATGCGGCGGGCGACGATACCACGTTTTTATTGCTGCTGCCGATTGCGCGCATCGCGTATGAGGAGCAGCAGCGGGTGCGGGACAGGCTGATGGAAATTCTGCCGGAACTGGTTCGCTTTCCTGCCTCAGTCGGATTTCTGGCAGCGATGCTGTCCTGCGACAACGCTTCTGTCCACAGGATTCGGGAGGTGAGCGGCAGGCGCTATATTGAAAATCTGACAGACTGTTACCGTCTGGATCAGTACTGCGGCGGAGGGCAGAGGCTGTTCCATTTTCATACGAAGTTTGGCTGTTGGGAGTATGTAGGGTTGGAGATGCGTGGAAATCATTTCCGGGACAGGCTGGAAATCATGCTTGGCGAGGCGAACGATGAGGAGGGCTGGGACATGACCTCTTTCAGAGAAAGCGATCTCTCGCTGCCGTATGAGGTGGAGACGGCAGTCCACGATGTCGCCGGGTTAAAGACGAAGGAGAAGATTGGCAGACTGGCTGCGCTGTTACTGGCACAGAACCAGGTAATCTTAGTCTTTGGCGACAGGGAGCGCATGCAGCTGCGGCAGCACTTTGCGGTCGAGGTGCTTCGGGATAAAATAGCGGAGGAAAAGGCGTATAAGGAACACCGCTATCTGGGAACGCAGATGGAGCGGCTTGAGAAATATGCGAAGAAAGATCGGGAATGGCAGTGGAAGGGCTGGCTGGAGCTTGAACATTACCACAATGCAGTCCCTATCTGCATGGGAGCGAGCGGAAGCCTGTATGCGCATGGGATTCCCTATGGAAAAGGAACAAAGGCAAAGGATTTCGCCGCGCTGCTTGGCAAGCTGATTTGTTTTGATGACCTGACGCAGATCATTGAGTATGACATAGAACAGCGCAGCGAATGGGAATAAAGAACTGTTCCTAAAGGAGAGAGGCCATGATACAGCAGTTAGGAATCATGCTCTTTAGGGAGCGTGAGAAAATGGGGGAAAAACAGAAGAGCATCGCAGAGGGAATCATAAGCATATCCGACCTGTGCAGGGTGGAGCGCGGGGAGCTGGAGGTGGATTACTTCACGCTGCAGGCATTGTTTGAGCGGCTGGGAAAGTCCATTGATAAGCTGGAACTCGCGGTATCATGCAGCGAATATGACGCCATCGCGTATCGGGATGCGATCGTGCACAGCATCGCGGAGTGGGACTACAGTCAGCTAAAAAGGCAGATCGCGGAGTATCATGCATATATTGATCAGAAGCGCCCGATCCATAGACAGTACATGACTGCGCTGCGCGCGATGTCATATTATGTGAAGGATCAGGATTATGCGTCCTGCCTGTGCGTGATGGAGCAGGCGCTGTCATGTACGCTGTCCGGAGACTGGCTGCAGCAGCTCCAGTCCGGCCAGCGTCTCTGCAGTCAGGAGATCTGGATTATCCTGGCGATCACGTACTGTCGGTGGAAGTGCGGCGATACGGACGGCCTCTCTGGTCAGATGGAGCAGCTTGACAGATATATACTGCGCTGCTATACGGACGCAGAGGAGCAGGTAAAGGTCTATCCGCACTGTGCGTGGCTGCTGGGACAGCTCTATCTGGAGCAGGACAGGGTGGAGGAGGCATACATCACATGCAAAAAGGGGAAAGCATCCCTTGTGGAGAATGGTTCCCTTAGCCCCCTGTGGGAGATACTGGAGCTGGAAGAAACCTGCCTTGTAAAAATGGGCAGACAGGACGAACTGATCTGGTGCAGGAAGTGTCAGGAGGCTGTCGCATTTCTGTATGAGGCGGCGGGGGCGCGCCTGGAATCCAACATGATGGCGGCCTTTATGAGAAGCAGTTTTCAGGGGGAGTTTATCATCACGAACGAACTGGTGCGTGATCTGCGGGAGGCAAACGGGCTCTCGCAGGAGGAGCTCTGCGCGAATATCTGCGCACAGGAAACGCTGTCGCGGATTGAGAAGGGAAAGAGAAGCCCGAACAAAAAGAAGCTTTATCAGATGTTAAAACGAATGGGGATGGAGCGGGAGAATTATTATGGATTTATTCAGGCGGATGATTATGAGCTGTATGAGAAGGTGCGGCAGTTCAACCGGTGCTTTCCGAAGAGGCGTATGGCAGAAGCGGAGAAGCTATGCGATGAGATAAAGGGCGCGCTGGATATGACCAGGACCATCAATCAGCAGTTTATCGGCGCGGAACGCATCGTGCGGCAGCAAAAGCGGGGGGAACTATCCCGTGAACAGGCGAACCGACAGCTCTGGGAGCTGCTCTGTATGACGATGCCGCCGTCCAGGTCCGGTGCGCCGGTCTATCGTGTACCCTTCCGGACAGAATATGTGATATGGAACCGGATAGCAGTCAATCTGAGGAATGAGGGGAACGTGGAGGATGCGATCGCTATCTTTGAGAATCTGATCGGGCGCTATCGGAAGAGTAAGGTATCGATGCGGTATCATGCCGTGCCCGGAATGACGCTTTATATCAACTATACAGGATTTCTGGAGGTATACAATGCGCTGGAAAAAGCGGAGGAGATCGGACGTGAGGGATTGCAGCACTGTCTGGAGTGCTGCAGGGGAGATTTTGCGGGCGATATCCTCGCAAATATGTCCCTGGTATATGGTAAACAAGGCTTGCCAGATGTAGAAGAAATGTATCTCAGATACGGATATAACTTGATTAGTATGTATGGCAGGAAAGATATCACGAGAATACTGCAGAAAGCATACCAGGACAAGTTTCATAGAGATATTGATTAATTTGTATATTTTTGGTAGGAATACTCACATACGTCATAGTCTTTTTTATTTCTTCCTAAAATAAGAAGTGATTTGCCTGATAAAATGTGCTATACTGTTAAAAACACAGTGGTTTCTGGGAAAGGAGTTTCGTATGGCAGGAAAGAGAAAGCTTCCTATGGGGATTGAGAATTTCAGGGAAATGCGGACAGGAGAATTCTATTATATTGATAAGACCGGACTGATTAAAACATTGTTGGAAAATCCCGGAAAAGTAAACTTGTTTACGCGTCCGAGGCGGTTTGGAAAGACACTGAACATGAGTATGCTGAAATATTTCTTTGAAATAGGTAGTGATACCACTATTTTCGACGGGCTTGAGATTGCAGGGGAGAAAGAGCTGTGTGAGAAATACATGGGGAAATTTCCGGTGATTTCAATTACGTTAAAAGGGGCGACAGGACAAAACTTTGAAGAGGCAAGGGTAATGCTTCGGAGAATTATAGGGAAAGAGGCACTGCGTTTCCAGTTTTTGATGCAGAGTGACAGGCTGACAGAAACAGACCGCGATCAGTACAGGGCACTGATCGCCATGGATACGACAGGTGCATTTACAATGTCCAATGAACTTTTAAAAGACAGCCTGCTGACGTTGTCGCAGCTTTTGCAGAGGCATTATGGACAAAATGTTGTCATGCTGATTGACGAATACGACGTACCGCTCGATAAAGCATATCAGTCAGGCTACTATGATTCCATGGTGGAACTGGTCAAGGTTCTGTTCGGAAACGCTTTCAAAACAAACGACAGTCTGGAGTTTGCGGTGCTGACAGGGTGTCTCAGGATATCGAAAGAAAGTATTTTTACCGGTCTCAATAATTTCAAGGTATACACTGTAAAAGACGTGCGCTACAAGGAGTATTTTGGCTTCACCGATGCGGAAGTCCGGCAGATGCTGGAATACTATGGATTTTCAGACCAGTACGGCGCAGTCAGGGAATGGTATGATGGTTATCGGTTTGGCAGTCTGGGAATATACTGCCCGTGGGATGTGGTTAATTACTGTGGCGACCTGCGCGACGGAAGTGTGACGGAGCCGCAGAATTACTGGGTAAATACGAGCAGCAACAGTATCATCAGAAAATTCATAGACATGGCGGATGCTGCCACAAAGGATGAAATCGAGCGCCTGATTGGCGGCGGGAGTATCAGAAAGAAAATACGGCAGGAATTAACATACAGAGATCTGGATTCGGGAATTGATAACCTGTGGAGCATCCTCTTTACGACAGGCTATCTGACACAGGATGGGTATCATGACAATGGCATGACAGGGCTGGTCATACCTAACCGGGAAGTGCGGTGGATTTTTGAGGAACAGATACAGGACTGGTTTAAGGCAGAGACAAGAAAAGACCTGCAGATGCTCGAAAACTTCTGCCGCGCCTTTGAAAAAAACGACAC
>VSNM01000001.1:150851-219316 GCA_009774245.1 Lachnospiraceae bacterium
GACTGGTTTAAGGCAGAGACAAGAAAAGACCTGCAGATGCTCGAAAACTTCTGCCGCGCCTTTGAAAAAAACGACACAGACGCCATAGAAAAAGGCTTTACCGCATACCTTAGAAAGACCATCAGTGTGCGTGACACCAGTGTCAGAAAAGATATGAAAGAGAACTTTTATCATGGCGTCCTGCTCGGCCTGTTTGCGGGAATGAAGGGCTGGAAAGTGAAATCCAACGCGGAGTCCGGCGACGGCTACAGCGACATCAGCGTGGAAGTGGAAGACAAGGACATCGGCATCGTCATCGAACTCAAATACGCCGAGAATGCGGCGTTTGACAATGCCTGCAAGGAGGCATTAAAACAGGTTTACGACAATAATTACGAGGAAGCGCTGCTTGACGACGGCATGACGACCATTTACAGATATGGAATCGCGTGCTACAAAAAGCGCTGTAAGGTAGTCTCGGGATGATTGAGGGAGCGGTATCGTATGTTCACATTGCGGCGCAATTGCAAAATAGGATTTGTTTTTTTGTGCATTGGTTTGATTGTTACTTCTTGCGGTACAGGCAATAAAGAAAGTGACAGAATTGCCTCGTCTTTCAATGGCAGCCAGATTATGCAGGATGCTATGCCTGCATATGTAAAAGGGGACACTGAGTTGCCGGAATCGTTGGCAAATCATCTGCCTGAGGATATAGAAATGGCATTTTATTGGACAGGACAGGATTTGAATATTCTATTTTATGTAGCAGATGCCAACGAACCTGCGGTTATCTGGATTAATGGGAAAAGCTATCCCTTTTCTTATGGCTATGGTTATAGTCCGATGGAAAGTGAAGCCCCACTTATTAGTATCTGTGATATAAACAATGATACTGAACCGGACATCCTGATTAGCGGAACCGCATATCGTACAGAACTGCGGCAGGATGCCTATTTGTCAGATGGAGCCGGGGGGTATATAGAACTGGGTGATGTAACATGGAACAAAGGCGAAATAACACATCCTTTTTCATTTCATGCAAGTTATGGGAATAACTATAAAGTCCGGATTGCAGCTCCTGATTGGAAAATAGATGAAACCGAAGAGCTGGATAAAATGCTTAAAGAGGAATTAACCGCTCTGGGAATATATGATGAGAGCGGTAACATCACAGAGTATGGTCAAAACTGGGAGATCACGCAGCTGCAGGGGAAATCGGTCAACTATACACAAGATGATGAAGGAAATACATACTTATACTATGAAACACAGATTGAAGCAGGGTTCAGTGAGGTAATTCTTGGATATGGATTTCAATTTCGATACTTAATTGCCGAAAAAGGGTACAATTTGCAGAATGTAGTGTTGAGAAAAAGGTGATCGAGGGCATCATGGACGACGTGAGTGAAAACGACCAGTGCCTCTTCTATGCGGCGGTGAACATAATTCTTATGGCAGACATTAAGGAGGAGCTTGACGGCATGACAAAGACGGTGTAGACCATACAGAAACCGCATCATTGCAAACGGAAAGCGCGGCACTGCGACGTGGCTTTACATAGATGAACGCCACGTCCTGTTTAACTCCGACTATTCTGCAAAATAACAGGATAGGAAGCCAGACTGTTGAAAATTCGTTACATTTCCTTAAATATGCTGTTGACAACTGCCGTCCGCAATGGTAGATTATAAGTAATGAAAAGCTTAAGTGCTTTTGCGGCGACAGAGAGGAGCTACCCGTCCCGACTTTGCGGGCAATAGAAATACAAAGAAGCCCTCTGCCTATGAAATTATCATAGGACTGCTCCCAGAATTGCAATTCGAATAAAGAAAATGAATGCCTGAGCCTGACAGCCCGGGCAGTTTTCTTTTCTGACAGAAGGATAAACGCGATATGAAAGATACAAGACTGCTGGACAGGTTTAACGAGGCGAAACAGATTTTGTGCAGGTATGACTATTATATCCATATACCGAAAAAAATCCTGCACCTGACCAATACGGAGCTGAAAATCCCGCACACTGAACATGCTTTTTGATGCAGGACAGCTCAGGAAGAAATGCAGGAATAAGCGGGAAGAAGCGCTTGTCGGGGATTTCATCAGATTGTGGGAGGAAAAATTTTTAGGAGAAAGATAAAAGATGGCATATAAGCAGGAACTGTGGGACGAGGCGAAGAAAAAATGCAGGCTTGGAAATGAGGAAATCCGTATGGCAAAAGAAATGGGATTAAATCCCAGAAGCCTGATAAAAAACATTCCCAGTAAAAACGAGATGTGGAAGGCTCCGGTAAAGGACTGGATTCATGACATGTATGAAAAGCAGAAAAGAAAATCGGAGCAGAAAGCAAAATGAAAAGAACAGAATAATGCAAAGGTGACAGCATCCAGGCCATAAAGGTCTGGATGCTTTTTCTATGCGCAGCCCCATGCAGAGGAAATATGCCGCTAAGGCGGCGCATTAGAGATAGCCGGAAAAAATATGGAATTATTGTGCTGATAGATATGGGTGTTAGTTGAGAAGTGTGTTGATGCAGTATTTTGATATGGTCTAAATATTGTGATTAGCACAGGTATTGACGAACACCTATATTTATTTGTGAAAAAATGCAGAACAATTGTTTCGCAAATAAAACGATTGGTTATTAATTGAAAATACGGTTTTAGCCAATTCTGTCCCTTGTTGGGTGATCTAAAAAGTGATAAAATAATACAAAATATTTATGTAAAAAACTACAAGAGAAATAATGACATAATATATTTTAATAGAAGTTGATATGACAATAGTGAAAAATGATTGATAATCAGCGATTATCAATCAGATAATAGAAATATCCCTCAAAGCATTGCGTTTCTTATAGTCTGTTTTGGCATCTGACAGCTGTTTGTAGATAGTTGATAAAAATGTTTCGACCGTATGGAGCGGGATCGTTTTAGGCAGGAGAACAGGTTCACGAAATTTTACCTGTATTTTACTAAAAGGATTCCGTTCGATCAGATCCCTGTATTCAAAGTAGTGAAAAAGGGCTTTTAACGAGGCAATTTTTCTTTTTACTGTCCTGGGCTTGTATTTCTGGTGAAGCCCGGTAATGAAATCTTCCAGCAGTTTCGGAGTAATTTCTAAAATATCAGATGACTGGATATGATTGCAGAACTGGGACAGGTCAATCCTGTACGCCCGCAGAGTTTTGGCATCCAGCCTCTTTTGATTCTGGCAGTAGTCCAGATAGTCGGTTAAGTGTCGGTAAATCATTCATAATCAAACTCTCCTTATCGTTTGTATTTCAAGATATATCCTACATGGATTCTGACAGAAATGCACCCTGATCAGTCTGGCGCTGCTCTATGCCACGAGCATTAACTACCTGCTTGATCTGACGGATGAGAAAATCCCATATGCCAGAAAGGGGAAAAGATAATCGCAGGACAGTGGACGTTGACAGGAAAGTGCAGTATACTGTGTGCAGAGGAGAGAAACCATGATACAGAAATTAGGCATCATGCTCTGCAAAGAGCGTGAGAAAATGGGTGAAAAACAAAAGAGTTTAGCGCAAGGGATCATAAGCATATCTGAGCTGTCCAAGCTGGAGCGGGGCACCCTGGAGATTGATTACTTTACACTGCAGGCATTGTTTGAGCGTCTGGGAAAGTCCATCGATAAGCTGGAGCTGGCGATATCCAGCGAAGAGTATGAGTGCATCTCGTACAGGGCAGAGATCGAGGACAGTATCGCAGAGTGGGACCATGAGAGACTGGCGGAACTGATCGCAGGATATGATGCATGCAATGACAAAGAACGTCCGATCCACATACAATACAAGACTGCATTGCAGGCGATAGCGCGTTATATGCAGGGGGATGATTATGCTTCCTGTCTGCGCAGCATGGAGCAGGCGCTGAAATGCACCCTGAACAATGACTGGCGGGAGGCGGTCAGGACGGGACAGCGCCTGTGCAATCAGGAGATCCGGATCATCATAGTGGCTGCGTACTGTATGTGGAAGCTCGGTGATACCAGCGAGCTTTCCGGGCAGTTGGAACAGCTTGGCAGCTATATACTGCATCACTATACGGACACAGAAGAGCAGGCGAAGGTTTACCCGCATTGTACATGGCTGCTGGGACAGCTCTATCTGGGGAAGGATATGGTGGAGGATGCATATGTCATATGTAGGAAAGGAAAAGAATCCCTCATACAGAATGGTTACCTGAGTCCCCTGTGGGAGATGCTGCGTCTGGAAGAAGCGTGCCTGGAAAAAATGGGCAGACAGGCAGAACTGGAACAGTGCAGAAAGTATCAGGCGGCTGTTGCGTTTTTATGCACACGGACGCGGAAAGGAAATATGCAGCTAAGGCTGCCCGCGTCCGGCGCGCGGGTAGGGGAAGATGGCGCTTCCCTGCTCGATTACGAAAAGGCGGGAGTGCGCGTGGAATCTGATATGATAGCGGCATTCTGGAAGAGCAGTTTTCAGGGGGAGTTCGTCATTACCAATGAGCTGATCCGGGATCTCAGGAAGGCAAAGGGACTCTCGCAGGAGAAGCTCGGTGAGGATATCTGCACACAGGCAAAGAGCGCAATAGTCTGTATGAAAACGGAACGATTTGAAAGGGCAGAAACAGAAGATAGAGAGAGCATTGGAGCGATAAAAAATGTGGGGCCTGGCGGTTGCCATGCCCTGTATTTTATATCTCCAAAAGTTCCACCTGCGTTCCATTTTAAGCCCAAAAGAGGTAGAAATAGCAAGGGTTTGTGGGAAAAACAGTTAAAATTTACAGGTGGGATATATCAGAAAACTGCCACATAGATGGAGATGGAAAATACTGTGTGGACAAAAGCGGAGTATTCTTTCTTTTCTGTGGAAGGACTGCTGGAAATCTGATTGCGTTTCGGCTGCCAGATGGGTATAATATGAATAAGGAAAGGAAGATGCGTATGCAGAAAAAGACACCGGATTATGACAATGTATTTAAAACAATGAAGATGAAGCACAAAAGATTGTTCGTCTCCGTCATCAATGATGTGTTCGGCAGGAATTACCCCAGAGATGTAAAAGTAGAGATTTTGCCTTCGGAGGGTTATCTGACGGAAAATGAAACGGCGGACGGCAGCAAGGAAATAGAGGAACAGGTTTCAGACTTCCTAATCAGAATAGGGAGTGAAATTTATCTTTTGGAATGCCAGAGTTATGATGACGGTTCTATGGCGATCAGGATAGCGGAGTACGCTTTTATCGTAGCCAGACAGTTTGCAACATGGGATATTGGTCATGCAACAATCCCAATGCCGAGATTTTCAATTATTTATGTCAAGAGGACGAACAGGACACCGAAAACAACGACGATTACCTTTACCTTTCCAGACGGGCAGACAGTGGATTATCAATCGGACAATGTAATTTTAGAAGATTTTACAAAGGAAAAGATTGTTGAAAAAAGGCTGTTCCCTTATATTCCGTTTTACATTGCGAGATATGAGAAAGAGATTGCATCAGAGGGCGATATTGAAAAGGTCATTGAGGAACTGGCGTATTTCAGGGATGAACTGGTGCGTCTGCATCAGGCGGGGGAATTATCAGATGATGAACTGATAGACTTGAAAGGATTTGTAAACACTATCATTACACATATCACGAATGGCAATAAAAATGAAGAAAGGCTGGTGAATATTATGGGTGGAACTGTTATTGAAACAGAATCTGATAAGATTAAGATACGAACGATTATTGAAATGGGGCAGGAAGTTGGTCTTGATGATTCGGAAATTTTGAAAAAGCTGCAGGAAAAAATCGTTGGGCTGCCTTTAAAGCGGGCACAGGCGTATTTGGATCAGTATGGAAAGCAGCTTGTGTAAGGTAATGAATTTGATGTAACAATAAAAAGTTTTTAAGCATAGGGAAGTATTTCCGTAAAAGATGGAGATACTTCCCTTTTTGCGTGGAAAATTTTACCTGAAAGGAGAATTTCAATGTTGAAAAAACCAATAACAACGGAAGATCTGTTTGACAAGATTAAGTGTATCCTGCAAGAAAAGGACAAACTGCCGGATATTTTGGATTACGGACTGGGGCGTATCGTCCTGTTTCGATTAAAACCTATGAATTCGACCTGAAAAGCAATCTTGCCTATGGGGGCAGCGAGGGGATTTATCTGGATCTTTGGATAGAGTATTTTGAGGACGATAGTTAGATTTTTCATACGAGGATGAAGATTACTCCGTAGATATAACAAAAGTGATTGCCTGCCCGCAGTGCTATTCCGCCATTGCTTCAAGGCTCACTGCCCGGCTGGACAATTACATCCAGGTATCTTTTGGAAAACAGATCAAACAATGAAACAGTGTGGCTCATGTTAACCCCCTTTTTTGACTTGCCGCTTGATGGATGGAAGGTTGTTTTGTCATCAGGGTTGCGCGCAATATTAAATTCGGAACCATCCGCAGCGAGCAGGAATATTTTCCTTTAAACGGCTTTGTGGCGAACCTGAGGTTAAACTGTCTGAGAAGATGATAAAAAGCTTCGGGGAGCAGTTTTGCCCGCTACTTTCTGCAAGCTTGTGAACTGTAACCCATACGCCAGAAAGGGGAAAAGATAATCGCAAGGCAGTGGACGTTGACAGGAAAGTGCGGTATACTATGTTATAGAGGAGAGAAAACATGATACAGGAATTAGGCATCATGCTCTGCAAAGAGCGTGAGAAAATGGGTGAAAAACAAAAGAGTTTAGCGCAAGGGATCATAAGCATATCTGAGCTGTCCAAGCTGGAGCGGGGCACCCTGGAGATTGATTACTTTACACTGCAGGCATTGTTTGAGCGTCTGGGAAAGTCCATCGATAAGCTGGAGCTGGCGATATCCAGCGAAGAGTATGAGTGCATCTCGTACAGGGCAGAGATCGAGGACAGTATCGCAGAGTGGGACCATGAGAGACTGGCGGAACTGATCGCAGGATATGATGCATGCAATGACAAAGAACGTCCGATCCACATACAATACAAGACTGCATTGCAGGCGATAGCGCGTTATATGCAGGGGGATGATTATGCTTCCTGTCTGCGCAGCATGGAGCAGGCGCTGAAATGCACCCTGAACAATGACTGGCGGGAGGCGGTCAGGACGGGACAGCGCCTGTGCAATCAGGAGATCCGGATCATCATAGTGGCTGCGTACTGTATGTGGAAGCTCGGTGATACCAGCGAGCTTTCCGGGCAGTTGGAACAGCTTGGCAGCTATATACTGCATCACTATACGGACACAGAAGAGCAGGCGAAGGTTTACCCGCATTGTACATGGCTGCTGGGACAGCTCTATCTGGGGAAGGATATGGTGGAGGATGCATATGTCATATGTAGGAAAGGAAAAGAATCCCTCATACAGAATGGTTACCTGAGTCCCCTGTGGGAGATGCTGCGTCTGGAAGAAGCGTGCCTGGAAAAAATGGGCAGACAGGCAGAACTGGAACAGTGCAGAAAGTATCAGGCGGCTGTTGCGTTTTTATGCACACGGACGCGGAAAGGAAATATGCAGCTAAGGCTGCCCGCGTCCGGCGCGCGGGTAGGGGAAGATGGCGCTTCCCTGCTCGATTACGAAAAGGCGGGAGTGCGCGTGGAATCTGATATGATAGCGGCATTCTGGAAGAGCAGTTTTCAGGGGGAGTTCGTCATTACCAATGAGCTGATCCGGGATCTCAGGAAGGCAAAGGGACTCTCGCAGGAGAAGCTTGGTGAGGATATCTGCACACAGTCAACGCTGTCGCAGATCGAGAACGGAAAGAGAAGTCCGAATAAAAAGAACCTCTACCAGATGCTGAAGAAGATGGGTATGAAGCGGGAGAATTATTATGGGTTTATAGAGGCGAATGATTATGAACTGTATGAGAAGGTGCGGGAGTATCACCGGTGCTTTCCAAAAGGTCAGACAAAGAAGGCAATGAAACTGCTCGATGAGATTGAAAATGGCGTGGATATGGCGAAAGCTGTCAACAGGCAGTTTGTAGGGACGGGGCGCATTTCCAAGCGGACAGCGAATGGTGAACTGACGCGGGAACAGGCAAATGAGCAGCTTCGGGAGCTGCTTCACCTGACGATGCCGCCAATGAATTCGGGGACAATGATATACCGTGTGCCGTTTCGGATGGAGTATACGATCTGGAATCATATAGCGATCAATCTTAGGGAAGACGGGAAAGTGAAAGAAGCGCTTGGCATTTATGATGCATTGATGCAATGCTACAAAAAAAGCAGGGTATTGATGCAGCATCATGCTGTTCCAGGACTGACCTTATATATAAATTACACAGGATTTTTGGAAGTACACAACGAATTGGAAAAGGCGGAAGCGATTGGTAAGGAAGGATTACATCACAGTCTGGAATGCTGCCGTGGAGATTTTGCAGGAGACATATTGGCAAACCTGTCCTTAGTATATGGGAAACAAGGCTTGGCAGATGTAGAAGAAACTTATCTTAGATATGGATACTATTTGCTTTGTTTGTATGATAGGAAAAACATAACAATGAAACTGCAGAGCGCATATCAAGATAAGTTTCATAAAGAGATTGATTAATTTAAATCACCTTGGTAAAAATACTCACACGTACTAATCCCATAGTCCTCGCCATCATTCCCTTCCGGAACTGGCGGAACAACCACTGTTACCAGACACAAAGTTAAAAGTACCGTAATTATTTTTTTCATGATTCAACTACCTCCTTAAACACAGCATAAGATATGCATTACAACACCATAATAGAATGTAATATGACAAAAGACTATTTCGTTTTGTGAAAATTTTTTTATCAAAGAACAAAATAGTCTTTTTTGTGTCGGGATGATAACATAAAAGAACAATATTCGACAAAATAGTACAAAAGATTCTGAATATACAAAAAGGTGTGAGGACAATTGAAGATCAGAATGAAACCGATCATAATGCTGTCGTTAATACTGCTCACAGCCTCTGCATTCACACACAGGACTGTATGGGGGATGTGAGTATTTGAGAAGTAAAGGGGAACATTTCTGTCCGGTAGAAAGTGAATATTTGGAGGATTATTTGAAATTACATTATAAAAAATACTTTTCTGAGTAAGAAATGTGTTTATAAGTGAGCAAATAAGTTAGATACTTTTGTTTGCTTATTTATTATAAAAATACATAAAGGAAGGAGAAAAGAAAAATGAAACGAATGATTTGTATGTTACTATTGGGAGCAGCTTTGATGACAAATCCAGTTACTGCTCATGCAGCGGAATTAAATGAGGAGGAGTATTTTGAGATTGTCGATCATAAGCCAACTTTAGGAATGGAAAGAGAAGCATCCTGGGGATATGGTAATTTGTACGTAGATACTTATTTATTTAATGAACCCAGTGCATATGCAACGACGCAGACTTATTCCGGAAATGCGTATAGTATATCAGTACAGGTCTCATGTATTGATAATGATGGAAATAATAGTGCATCGCAGAAAATAAGCCTTTCGAATACAAATTTTATACAATCTGCTACTATTAAATCATTGACAAAGAAATGTGAGTTTTTTGGTTTTCATAGTATTCAGTCAACGAGTAATTC
The DNA here is from genome assembly GCA_009774245.1 of Lachnospiraceae bacterium. Classification (GTDB taxonomy): domain Bacteria; phylum Bacillota; class Clostridia; order Lachnospirales; family Lachnospiraceae; genus COE1. Next base: position 160,398 of record VSNM01000001.1, read on the forward strand.
AGGCGTTCAAACATGTGATACATATAAGAAAATCGATTAATTGAGTACAAAAATCTGCTTGATAGCCGATTTTCATATGGCTATTTGTGCCGCTCCGGAATGGATATTTTTATAGAAAAGGGTATCAGGCAACAGTAGGGCAGGGTCTGATTTCCCACAGCTCTGCTGTTAGGAGTTTCATTGAAAAATACTTCTAAGGCAGCGTAAGGCACTGCCTTAGAAGTATTAAATTTCATAGGAAAAACGCAAAGTACAGCGTTTTTTAGAGCTGCTGAAAGCGGCATGGGGGATTATTATGAAAAGAAAAGTAATAGGTATGCTGTGTATTGTTTTTATATTATTGATGTGTTCAAATGTCGTGAAAACTCATAAATTAACACAATGTAATGAGGTTAATTCGACAGAAAAAAATGAGGACAATACACAAATAATGGAAAATATGGATTATTTGTATAATTGGAATACGAATGGATGTTATCTTGGATTATATGGTTCAGAAAAAGAAGAAGAAGATTTTATTCGTTTCAATGAGGATGGTTCATTATATTTGGTGGTTGAAAGTGGCGGAAACATAAACAGGGAATTGGGTGTACAGATTTTTCTTGATTATGAGCAGATTCCCATAATTATTGATGACAACATTGTGGATGTTTATTATATAACAACTGATCAGAATTTTTCCGAGACAAAAAAAATTTGGTTTAACGCGGAATTAGAAGATAATAGTATACATAAAGTTACAATTGTTTTGGCAAATTATACTGATAAAAATATTGGATCTAATGAGGATATGAGGAGGACTTTAAGTGGAGATATGACAATGTTTGATACTATTTTAGTGAATGGAAATGAAGTTGGATCAATGTGTAAAACGGATTATGAGTATGAGATACCAATTAAAATATATGAAGAGCAATTTGAAGGTTTGGTTTTTACACAGGATATAACTGGAAAAAGGAAAGTTATTGATAGAAATATATATGCAAAAGGTGGTGAAAATTTAGAGTTACAGTATCATATAGCAAGTTCGTCAGATGTAAATGATATCATTATTATTATAACAATCGATATGAAACAATATGATATTAATAGTCAAAAGTATATTATTTGTACAAATGAATCTTCTAAAGTTTTTTGGGGAAAGGTTAACTTTAAAGTACCGGAAGAAAAAGGTTCCTATGAAATTAGGGCTTTTGCAGTACCCAATCCATTCGGAAAAATTGAGAATAATAAGATACAAATACCTATAGGAACTTTTCGTTTTACTTTAAATGTGGAATAATATCAAATCAATTTTGGAGGTTAATGCTATATGTATCATATATTAAGTGAGGCATTGCCTGTAACGATGCATTTCCCTGATTCAGACAGTATTATGGACACGGTATGTAGTTCACGATGGGGAGTGACGAACAATGGAGAAGGAACAAAGGAAAAGGACAGAAATGATTTCGTACCTGCAGGACAGGTTCCAGACATTACATTCCGGATGATTTCCAATCAAAACAGGCTGTTTATCAACCTGGTAACGGTAAATTTCGAGATGCAGAACAAATTTTTTAAAAAGAAGCCCAACACGATATCGCGTGTCATATATTACGGGGCTTCCGTTTTACACTACCGCAGGGGTAGGCTATAAATTTGTGTACCTTATATAGGAATACTTACACGTACTAATCCCATAGCCCTCACTATCAGTGCTTTCCGAAACCGGCGGAACAACAACCGTTATCAGACACAAAGTTAAAAGTACCGTAATTATTTTTTTCATGATTCAACTACCTCCTTAAACACAGCATAAGATATGCATTACAACACCATAATAGAATGTAATATGACAAAAGACTATTTCGTTTTGTGAAAATTTTTTTATCAAAGAACAAAATAGTCTTTTTTGTGTCGGGATGATAACATAAAAGAACAATATTCGACAAAATAGTACAAAAGATTCTGAATATACAAAAAGGTGTGAGGACAATTGAAGATCAGAATGAAACCGATCATAATGCTGTCGTTAATACTGCTCACAGCCTCTGCATTCACACACAGGATCGTCCGGGCACAGGAGGAAAAGCAGCGGGAAAGGGAAGTCGTCATCGTCATGGACTGCAGTAAATCCATGGAGAATGTGGACAGCCAGTACCTTGCGTTTGATTTCGTAAAAGGGCTGGCAGCATCACTGCCAGAGAACTGTGAAATAGGACTTGTCACTTTCAATAACGAAGTTTGTGCCAGTCTTCCGATCGGAAGCGAATACACAGAGATAGAGCATACCCTGGACGGACTCCGGTACAGGCAGTATGGCAATGCCGGGGCGGGTATGGAGGCTGCAGTGGCATTGTTCGGGGATGAACAGGCAGAAAAAAGTGTGCTCCTGCTGTCTGACGGCGAGATTATGATGGATACCGACGAAGGGACAGAGGCATCTGTCATGGCATTCCGTCAGGCAGTGGCAGCTGCAAAGGACAGGGACGTGGAAATCGATGTCCTTGCAATGGGAGAAAAAATACAGGAAGGCTATACCGTCTACTCTGCTGCGGATGAGACAGGCGGAAACCTGTATGAGATCGCAGATGCGGACGGATTGAGCAGATATATTGACAGATACCTGTTCGAAGAATGGGGATATCGCGGGAGCCATATCGGGAAGATGGACGGGACAAGTGCGGAGCTGACCGTGTCTTTGCCGGACTGCATGATGGAAAGCGCAAAGATTATCCTGACCGGGGAGCAGCAGAATGAAAATATGACCGTTCACTGTGAGGCAGGCAGGATCGACGTGTTCAAAGGCAGAAGGTACACAGTGGTAGACATCAGCGCCCCTGTCTCAGAAGAGATCAGCATACAGATGACCTCCGATCAGTCAATGCGGATCGATGCGTATCTGTTTGCGGAGTATGAATGCACTGTCGATACAGGACATACGTATGATGCGGACACGCAGACGGTCCGGATATGGGTGGACATCAGGGATCCTATGGGAAACAGCCTGCTCAACGGACACCTCGCGGACGGGGGTATGGAACTGTATCTGGACGGAGAGAAGGAGAACTATACCGTTTCTGAGGGAAAGGCATGGATTGATAAGACGTACATACAGAATAGTCCGGATCAGGCAGGAGCTCGGATGAGATCCCGGACAGAGACGCAGCAGACGGAAACGCAGATACAGGTTCCGATCGAAGTCAGGTTCGTCGATCCTGTCGGTAACTATTACGGTGTGCACAGCGCGCAGGAGAAGATCATCATTCCTGCGGAGGAGCCGGATATCGACTGGTTTTTCTGGTCTGTCATTGCCGTTTTCATCACTGCAGTGACAGCAGTATTTTGTATCTCGTACAGCAGGAGGCGGAGGCAGCACACGATCAGCAGGCAGATGGTGGACCTGGGCGCAGTGGAGCCGTTGGAGAAAGCAGCACCAAAGAGCGATTTTACCGGGAAGATCGTCGTGTACGTCATACATAACAAAAATGACATCGACTATCCGCCGGAGAGCATCAACCTGTTTGCCAGATGCCGCAGGGAAAGCATCACGCTCGAGTGGATATTGGACACCTGCAATCTCCCGCTGGACTTAAAAGGCGCTGAGAAGATCATCTTTAAACCGGGCGAGGACAGGAGCCTGGTCGTCAAAAACAACAGCAGGGCGAGCGTGCTGATCGGCAGGGCGCTCCTGACCAGGGGGCAGTCCTACAACCTGTATTACCATGAGAAAGTAACTTTTATTTTTGACCAGGAGGATGCAGAAATAGAAGTTCACTATAAAGATCTGAAACCAAATGAAAAATAGAAGAGGAGGTAGAGAATGAGCATCATCAGACAGACCAACAGGGCGCTGCTGTTTGAGGAGATCAATCCTGAGAAATCCGATATCCTGACGCTTGTCGGGGATGTGCGGGGGATTGACAGCCTCAGCGACGAGAAGATCAAGGAGATGAACGAGGCGCTGCTCGTGAGGAGCTTTGACGAATTTATAGATAAGTTCGATCCGACTGTCTATTCATTCTTCAATGCAAACAACCAGAAGATTATGTACACACTGCAGAAGCCGGAGACCATCCCGGAGGAGATGCTGACGCCGATCCATCTGAACAGGCAGAACGATTTTCTCAAGATGCTGATGTCCCTGGTGGAGGCAAAGCGCTCCCAGAGCATCATCAATGTGGATTTTCAGTTTGATAAGCTGACAGACATGATCTCGCCAAAGAAGGTCATGGAGGACATCAAGCAGAACCGCAAGGAGCTCCAGTATGTGTACAAGACCTACGCGGAGCTGGAGGACGGAGATCCGCACAAGCTCGATCTGGCGGACAAGCTCAATGTCATGTTCGAGGAAGCGAGCGTCAATTACAACAATGTGCTCGCAATGCTCCCGCTGGCGATCGAGGACATCAAGACAAGGCTTCTGCTGGGCGAGGCGGAGGAGAAGAAGGACAACACACCGCTGGCGCTCGGCGTGCTCAGCATGGATGAGAACGGGGAGCTGAAGGTACTGGAGGCGCCAAAAGTGGAGACCTCAGAGCTCATGGTCGTGGACGACAATGTGAATGCCGGACTGATCGCCGCGCTGGAGGAGGACTACGAGGCGCTGAATGAGGAGAGCAGTGATTACGTCAAGGCGCTGGTCACGAGAACCTATTGCCCGCTCGCGTCCACCATGGTCAGCAATATCGACATCAGACAGGAAGTCAGCAATTACAACTCATATCTGGAATTCTATAAGACCGCAAAGGACGACTTTATCAAGGTCGTAAAGCCATTGATCGAGAAGATCCTGGGCGTGTGGGCATTTTTTGAGCAGTATCCATCCAACATAAAGGGCATGAAGCCATCCATGTTCATCACCAATATTTCCAACGATATGCTGGTAAAGGCCAATAACCTGCCAAGGCTGATCGCTTATCTGAATACAGTGAACGCCAAGAATGATTTTGACAACACGATCTGGTACGGAATCGTCCCGTCGGTATCACTGGACCAGAATTCAAATATCAGGCTGACCAGACAGCGTTTTCAGGGCAACGAGAAGACAGAGAAGACAGGGGTGAACAGCGTCGAGGCGCTGGTGCGTCTGCTCGATGTCCTCAAGGACTATTCCGTGCAGTGCTTTTTCAGCTATGAGACAGGGGACAAGACCACCTTTAACAACATGGCGACAGAAGGAATCGAGAAGTACGAGGACCGCTGCAGCTCGCTGATCGGAAAGGCGTACAGCGAATATGCGATACCCTGTATCCCGAATTTTACGATCATCCCGAAGGAGAAGTCAGGCGTCATCCTCGACAATAAGATGCTGTTGAATGAAAACAACATGGCGGAGCTGTCAAGAGAGAAAGAGGACATCATGAAGCTCTGGATCGACGGCGTGTATGTCGGCGCGGCGTATATCGCAGCCGGACTGGTCGCCGCGTACCAGTGTCCGGAGTACCTCAAAGAGATGTTCAAGAAAAACGTGGACGCCGAGCTGCCGGGCGTGCGGTTTGACATCGAGGCGGGAGACCATCCGCTGCGGGTGCATACCGTGATGGCAAAGGAGATCACAGGGTTTACCAACTCCATCAAGAATGAGATCAACAGGCACAGCTTCGGCTTCGTGTTCTCCTCGGAGAATGCGGTACTGGGCACGGAAAATGTGCACAACATCATGGTGTACAAGGCCAGGAACCTTATGAGTGACGGCAAGGTGTACGAGCCGATCTACAAGACGCAGGTCACGACATACATCGAGCGGGTACTGCGCCATGCGACGGGCGACTTCAAGCAGGAGAATATCGTACAGTTCTTCTCCAACAACCCCTCAAGTCAGAAAAGCAGATGGCAGGAGAAGCGTGGCTGCGTCAATGCGGTGATCGGCGAAGGGGACGACATTGAATATGAGATCGATGAGGCAAACGGATACTGTGTCCTCAACATCACATTCAATGGCAATGTAAAGAATCTCGAGATTGAGATTAACCGTTTCAATTCAAATAATAGAGCAATGTAAAGAAAAGGAGGAAAAGAAATGGGATTCAGATTAAACGTAACAGGAGGATCAGATCAGATCACGCTGGATGAGAAGAGCATCAAGAATGTGGTGTTTGACTCCGAGTCGCCGGCGGATTCGAATGCGAGGGCGACGGATTTTGGTATTTCCATGAAGATCTGGGGTAAGATGATCTACAAGCAGGGAGGCGGGGCAAACGATGCGACACTGGAGCTCTCCAAGTGGTCTGTCGTGCCGTCGGAGAAAGCGGACTGCTACCGCAGCGCAGTGGTGGAGGTCGTATCGGCAGGACAGGTCGTGCGCAAGTATGAGGTGCCCAATGCGTTCATCATGGAGTACTCCGAGGAGATGGATGACGAGACCGGCGTCGGCACATTTTATCTGCATGTGAAGCAGAAGAAGGACGAGAATGACAAAATGAAGATCGACGGCGGTTATGCACTATAACATGATGGAAAGAGAGGAGAAGAACAATGGCATTTAAAGTAACGATCGAGGGTGCGGAAACTTTTGAAATATCCAAGGAATGTGTCAAGAGCGTCAAGGTGACGACAGATATCCCGCTGGATTCCAACGCGAGGACGAAGGACGTGGGTGCGACGATGGTCGTGAAGGGCAAGATCCTGACGGCAGTCGGCGGCGATCCCTTTGACAGCACGAGAAAGATGGCGCTGTGGTCTGTCGTGCCCGCGGAGAAGGCGGACAGCTACAGGAAGGTGACAGCCGAGTATGTGGCGGCGGGAATCATGGAGCGGAAATACTGCTTCCCCAACGCGTTCGTGGTGGATTACAAGGAGGACTACGGCGATGAGGAGGGAATCGGTACCTTTACCCTCGTCATCAAGCAGAAGAAGGACAAGATCAGCACAGTATCAGTGGAGGGCGGATATGCCGTATAAGCGGCGGTGACAAGCCTGTAGAAATCATGGAGCGTATGCAACATTTGTTGGATACGCTCTTTCAGAAATGATCAGGAGATATATATGGATTATTATAAAATACTGAATATACCGCAGCAGGCGGACGAGTGCCAGATCAAGCAGGCGTATCGGAAACTGGCCAAGAGATACCACCCCGACCTGAACCCCGACAACCCGGAAGCCGAGGCAAAGTTCAAGGATATCGTCGAGGCGTATGAAATATTGGGCGATCCGGCAAAACGTAGGAAATATGATGCAAATATGATACAATCGTCTGCTACAATGGGACCAGACCACGGTACACAGAAGGCCGCGCATAAGACAGGAGCGGCTCCGGGCGTCGACTTTGGAAATATTGCAAGGGATATGGAGCGCTATTTCGGATTCTCGTTTCAGGCCGGACGGCAGAGCGGACAACCGGCTCCGGAAAACAGCGCGGGCAAAAACAGGAAAAATCCGCTGGACGTGACAGACATGTTCGAGGCGTTTATGAAGATAAAGTGAGGGGGAGCGAATACACATGAACAGGAAACTAACACTGGACATAGCGATCGTCATCTCCGCCATAACAGGGGCAGTGCTGTCCTATGTCTATCTGCAGAATCCCATGGAAAAGTACATTGGCCTGTCCGGCTTTGGGGTATTTGTCCTGTTTTTTGCAGTGCTGGCGGTTGTTGATGCGACGGAGGGCAGACGCGTCCCGCGGTATGGCATGAATAAGCGGGGGATATCTGAGCTCCTGCTTCTCGACGAGGACAGCAACGTGACTGACACATGGGACATCTACGGCAAGACTTCCATCGTCTTTGGCAGGGATGAGGGCGAGTTTCAGGTGGATGTCAACCTCAAAAACACTGATTATGCGGGGACGGTTGACGGGGAGCATGCTGTCATGAACTACAGCGGCGGGAGCTGGTACATAGAGGATCTCGACAGTGAGAACGGCACCCGCATCCAGCGCGGAGGGGAAGGAAAGGTGTACAAGGTCTCATCAAGAGAGCCGTGCAAGGTGGAGCGGGGAGATATCATCTATCTGGGGCTTGCACCCGTCAGAATACAGTAAACAGGAGAAAACAAATATCATGACAAAATACTTCGAACTACAGGAAACGCCGGAGCTCAAATATGCGCCCCGCATCGGGAGCCTGTTTGGAAAATTTGACATCAGGAACATCAGGCTGGATAAATATCACTTACTGCCTGAGCGGCAGGTGTTTTTCATCGAGCCGTCGGAACAGGGCATATTTACGGATATCATCCTGTCGCCTTTCCTGATGATATCTCCCATGGTGCTGGAGGTCATCCGGAAGTATAGAGAGGTCTGCTTCTGTAGGGAAGTCATACTGGTCAACCAGCAGCAGAGGCGGTCGCAGCTTTACTTCCTGCCAGTGCTTGATGAGACAGGGGAGCTGCAGGCTGTCGGAAAGGAATACAGTCATGGGACATGCATGTCCAGACCGGAGAGGCAGCAGGGAGAGTGTGTGACCGTGGACAAAAATATTTTCTGGATCAGGGATTCCTTCAGGCGGCATACGATCATCTCGCTGGATATGGCGGAAAGCCTGATACGCAGGGATGTATTCGGGCTGGGATTAAGAGAAGTGGAACTGTACAGGAAAACACAGGAGAGGAGTGCGTGGCGATGAGGGAAGAGAGAATTATTGTCCGCCCGTTTGAGGAACTGCGGGTGGAGGACTACGAGGGCGTAAAGCAGGTCAATGAACACGGATATGCAAGGCTGACGGGGCTGATTCCGTATGAGAAAAGGGAGGAGTATCTGGGGCTTGGCAGGGAACAGACATGGGTGTTGATAACCGCCATGGCGGATGACATCCAGCATATCCTGTTCTACGGCATCGTGGAGAGCGTGAAGATCCATGTGGCCGGCAGGACATGCACGATGCAGCTTACAGTATATTCGGGAACCCTGCTGATGGATTACAGGGAGAGGATTCGCAGCTTCCAGAATCCGGAGCTGACCTACCGGAACCTGCTCGATGTCTGCAGTCAGGGCTATGATGATGTAAAGGGACGTATGACGGTGGGGGAATGGCAGCGCACCGGACAGCTCATCGTGCAGTATCAGGAGACGGACTGGGAGTTTATCCGGCGGCTGGCCAGCATGAACCGGACGGTCATCGTGCCCAGCTGCACCGAGCGTGGGGTGAAGTATTACTTCGGGGTTCCGGATGGCGTGGGTGCGCCAGCCGCAGAGCCCGCGGAGTACCGGACGCAGTGTGACATGGACGAGTACTGGCAGAAGAAAGGTAAGGGAATGGATGTCAGTCCGCAGGATACCGTCTCCTATATCTGGGAGGACAGGGAGATCTACGAGCTGGGCGGCACAGGAACCATCGGCGGACAGAAGATGACCATATGGAAAGTAGAGACACACATGAGGGGGAACGAGCTGTACCACACGTATCACATGCGCCGCAGACAGGGAACCGGCGTGCCGGCGGCGTACAATGCGCGCCTGTCCGGCGCCTCTCTGTTTGGCAGTGTGACAGGGGTGGACAGGGAGAAGGTGACGGTCCGGCTGGATGCGGACGAGAACCAAAACGGCGCGGGAACATGCTGGTTCCCGTATGCGACCGTCTACTCCTCGCAGGACGGGACAGGCTGGTACTGTATGCCGGAGCCCGGCGATAAGGTCAGGCTCTATTTCCCGACGGACAGGGAGACGGAGGCATATGCGGCGGGCGCATATCACGAGGGGGACGGGGGACTGCGGACCAACCCCGCATGCAAGTTCTGGCGGAACAGGGAGGGCAAGGAGATCCAGCTGTCGCCGGGGAAGATACTGCTCACGAACAACAACGGTACTTATATAGAACTGTCCGACACGGAGGGAATCCGGATGGCAAGCAGCGGCCCTGTGACAATCCATGCAGGCGGCGCCATGTCCATATCCAGCGCTGCAGCAGGCATCCAGTTCAGTGCGGAGAAAAAGATATCGCTGATACAGGGCGGCACGGCGATGAATCTGGGCGGCGACCTGCACCTGAGCGGCGCACAGATAAGATTATAGCAGACAGGGGGGATTCGTATGGAGACGAGTATCAGTTACGGGCTGCGGATGGAGAGCGCGCTGCCGCTCCTGTCAGTGGAGGGATTTCATTATGAGTGGGAACCGGACCGTCATGCTGTCCTGGAAATGGACGGTTATATCGCACCGGAGATGGCATACGGGATGGCGGAAGTCTGCGACAGCAGGATACATATATGGAAGGATGAGAAAAACGAGACGATTTTCCACGGATATGTGGTGCGGGTGCTGGAGGAGAGCGCAGGAGGAATGAGACGTGTGCACATAGAGGCGCGCTCTGCGTCCTGCATGCTGGACAGGCAGCCGCAGAGGCGTTCATTCCAGGCGGCGGGGGATACCTATGCACAGGTAGTCCGCGCTGCGGTGCAGGACGAAAAGGGACAGGTCATATGTACGGAGGGAAATGATACGCCCATCGGGAAGCCCGTGATCCAGTATGACGAGACTGTATGGGCATTTGCCAGACGGCTTGCAGGCCGACTGGGAACCTGCGTCGTCGCCGATATCATAAGCGGGGAGCCGGCCCTGTGGTTTGGGATGCGTGGCGGGAGTGCGGTTCCGGCATTTCAGGAGGACGGATATGATGTCCGCGTCACAAGGATGGCGCACGGGGACGGAAAGCAGACGGAGACCGTGTTTGAGACGGAGGGCAGGGATTTTTATAAGATCGGGGACCGGACCGTGTTTTGCGGACGGCAGCTGGTAATATGCGGGATGTCCGCCTGTTTCAGGAATGGAGAACTGACATTCCGGTACAGGCTGAAGGACAGGGAATCCTGCAAAGAGCTCTTTCAGGAAAGCTTTACCGGTCTGGGACTGGCCGGGACGGTGACTGGTGTCCGGAATGAACAGGTGAAAGTCGCCTTGGACATCGACGGCGGCAGGGAGACGGGCGACTATTATTACGACTGGTATCCGGTGACGGGGAATGCCCTCTATGCAATGCCGGAGACCGGTGCGCGCGTGGAGGTGTGCTTCGCAGGCCGGGACGAGAGGGAAGGGTTCGGACTGGACAGCTTCCTGGGAAGCCCTGACCAGAACAGCCCGTACCGGCACCGGAAACTTGATGCGGCTAACGGAAACCATGCGCACCTGTATGACAGCAGTATCGAGCTTGCCGACGGCGGACAGTACAGCCTGCGCCTGTGCGATGGCTCCATATCGCTGGATCACGTCAGGAGCCTGAGCATCTCGGCGGGCGGCGCTGTGCACCTGAGTGCGGAGAACATCACGGTCGACGCGCCGGATGAACTGAATTTTTATTATGGATGAGATAGAGGAGGAGCGGCAGTGGGAAAAGAAAATGATAAAATTATAGGTGATTTTCTCTTTGAGGACTTTAAGAAAAATATGAAGGAAAAAGACGAAAAACAGGTGATGGAGCTGATGTGCAGGCATTTTGAATTTTATGGGCAGATGAATTCACAAAATATCGAATATGCGCTAAGGGGCGCTAAATTGTCATGTACACACGGCAACAAATATATCCAACTGGACATGGCCAGGGATCATGGCATTTATGACGGGGAGGATGCGCTCATGGTGTGTGGGGATTGTATTCTACATGAAAACATTTATGATTTCGGGGCGTGTGGTAATGGTAAATTCGAACCAGTGTACAGTAAAGATGCACCGCCTCCGGGAAGGAAAACCCTCAACAAAGACGGACAGGAGCGGCATATATGCCTTCCTGTTCTGCTGGGTGAATGGGGATGTGGGAGTATTGATTCCAGGAGTCTGCTGATCAGTGTGGGACCTGAGGGCAAGATGTATGAGAAAGAGTCTTTCGATGGAGAAGGATTTTCCCAAAACACAATCGAGCAGATAGCACAGGAGCAATCCAAAAATGCGGAAGAGGATGCGGAGTATTCGCAGGCATTGATGACATGCGACAACCTGCTGTGCCTGTATGGGGGCGTGATCACGATTGAGGAGAACCCATTCAAAATGAAGAGGGAGCAGAGTAGCATTAGGAAAACATTTAATGTGGGAAATAATGAAATAAATATTAGGGCATGTAGTGAAGAAATTATAGCTTTTTTGAAGTGTTATGAGAGGGGGGGAATAAGGGCGACTATAGAGGATGAAATGAAATATTTGAATGAAGGCGAACCTGCTGTGAGAATGTATTATGATTCGGCAAATAAGCCTACAATTGGGTGGGGGCATTTAATTGTAGGAAATGGGGAATATGTTTTTTTAAATGGGGTAACTAAGAATTTGTATAAAGACGAGCTTTCATTGGCTGAGGCAGAGGAAATATTTCAAACGGATATAACTATAAAGCAGACCGATTTGAACCAATTATTGGATAAATTAGATTTGTCAGTTACTCAAAGGGAGTATGATGTGCTATTGTCTTTGACATTTAATACAGGAACTGGGGCATTGACAGATGATCAAGCATATCCACAAACAAAAAAATGGTTTGAGACACAAGGTTATAAAGATAAAGAGTATTCCAAGTTTATTTTGGGAGATATCATAAATGGCGGAGATGACGGCTTAAAAGCAAGAAGGCTGGATGAGCTTGAAATATTATTAAATAAGCCTTACGAAAGGGATGAGGGAGATTTAGATAGAGTATTAAGTGAAGATGGCGAATCAATTTGGCTCCGCAAGGATAAAATTAATGAATTAGCAGAAATTTGGAAGAGCTCGCCAGATTATAAAGGAGATCATGCAGAAAATGAGAATCAATAAGAAACATTATAGAACAGGCGGCATATTGGTACTTTTACTTTTGGCGGGAGTAACTTTCACAATATGGTTTAGCAGGCTGGATATCATGCAAAAGTACGTTGTGTATCAGCAGGATAATTATGTAATAGTGGAATACAGAAGAAATCCCGAAAAATTTTATTATAAGGAATGGATACAATATGGTGTTCCGATAAATGCCGCATATCTATGCACAAAGGATGGAAAGAAAGCACGAAGTGAAAACGAAGCATTTCTGTTTCTGGATTTTGTCGGGGACAGGGAATGGTGGGGTGATCCCTTTGGCAATCTGGATCAGGATGTCGAGGTAAAAAATGAGTATATACCTGACAGTTTGATCGAGAAATTAGCGGGAGAAGTACATATCGCTGGAAGCGATGTGAATTGCTGGATCGATGATGAAACGGAAAAGTGTCAGATAGACCTGATGGATTCAGAGATAGAAAAAATAGCACCGAATGGTTTTGAGGGGGAATATATTTGTTATCAAATTGATTTTGATAATGATGGAATTGAGGATTTAGTAATTCAGGATTGCCCGGGAATGGGGCATGGTGCGATATCTACGATATATTTTTACCGCCTGACAGAGAATGGGCAGTATCGTAACGTGCATTTTATGGAGTCGTCGGGGGAGAGAATCGGTTTTTTGAAATATAATGGGAAAATATATTATATAACGATTCGGAGAACGTGGTTTGATATAAGTGTTCCGGAAACAAAATATGATTATCAATGGTGCAAAATATATTATTTTCAGGACGGATATCCGCAGGAAACAGTATGGCTGGTGCCGGAGTGTTATAACTCCGAACAGGCCGAAAATAATCAAGACAATGATCATACGGAAGATATGCTAAATGTTATTGTAAAAAAACGTTTTGTTAATGATTTTATTAACACGGCGAACGGGCATTGAATGGCAGAGTGTGTGACCGCGGACAAAAATATTTTCTGGATCAGGGATTCTATCAGGCAGCACACGGTCATCTCGCTGGATATAGCGGAAAGCCTGATACGCAGGGATGTATTATTTTGAAAAAGTGAAATAGGGTGAGGTGGTCAGATGTCCATAGAACATATGCGAAAGATGACTCTGTATGCAGGGTTTTTCATCATATTGAGTGCTTTTGTCCTGACAGGTTGCAGCCGGGAAAGCAGGAATACGGTTAAAAACAATTGCGAAGTTGTTAGGTTTGAGGAACTGTCAGGAACGATAAAACTTGAAAGTGTATTTAATGGGAAGAGCGAAAAAAATATCAATTTCCAGACAAAGTGGCTGCTGTATGAGCTTCAGAAAGCATACACACAACAGTATCAGTGGTATTATCCATATTCACTAGATTTCTATGTATATTCAGAAAATAAGCGTTATGATTTGGATACGCAAGATCTGGAATGTGTTACATTTTATCAGGATACAGAAGATGGTATGATTTATTTTCTTCCAGAAAATGACCAGATCATTGATATACTCAATAGCAGCGAGAGCATGTTTTTATTTTACCGCTCCAAAATAAATCCCCGCAGTCGTATTATTCCCCAACCAGATACCGTACTTTACTGTATTTATACTACAAGCGTGGCTAATATACGAGACAGGCTCATCGAACTTGGAACAGAGAAAATGAAGTTTCCGGATGCCAGGACGCTCAAGAGTAGGGGATGGACTGACAATACCCTGACAGAAAACGAGTACACGCAGGCAGTGAAGGATATGATCCACGGAACACTGGTAGGGGAACAGCAATATGGTAACTATGAGATATATTTCGCGCAGTACTATATGTCAGATTATGCAGGAATCCATGAAGAAGAATTTGGTGGAATAGCGGTACATATCACTGCGGCGGTAGTGTGCCTTGACAATGGCTATGGATATTATTGCAGATTCTATGCATGTGACAAGCCGATAGACGGGAAGATAAAGATTTATTACTATGTATCGGATACCGCGAACGTATGGGAGGAAAACATTAGAAATGCGATGGAGGACAGGAGGCTGATGATTCCCCTGGAGGTAAGGCCGGGTGATGAGGTTGAGGTTCCGCCCAATCCATATTCCTTTGTAATGCTCCCGGTATTGGACTATGCGGAGGGAGAGGGGATATTCCCGGAGGATGCGATCCGTTCAGGGGATATGATATTTTATTAGCTGTAGTCAGCAGATGAGGGTACAGTTGTTAGAATGGAACCGGTTTAGGAAGCCATAAGCGATAGCGTAAACACGGGTTGATTGAGTGAGGTGGTCAGATGTCCATAGAACATATACGGAGGATGACTCTGTATGCAGGGATTTCCATCATACTGAGTGCTTTTGTCCTGGCAGGCTGCAGCCGGGGAAGCAGGAATACGGTTAAAAACGATTGTGAAGTTGTTAGGTTTGAGGAACTGTCAGGAACGATAAACCTTGAAAGTGTATTTAATGGGAAGGGCGAAAAAAATATCAATTTCCAGACAAAATGGCTGCTGTATGAGCTTCAGAAAGCATACACACAGCAGTATCAGTGGTATTATCCTACAAGGTTAGATTTTTATTATGTGGATGTGGGAGAGAAATATTTTGAGATTGAGCTGGATAAGCAGGATTTGGAACGTGTTACATTTTATCAGGATACAGAAGAAGGAACAATTTATTTTGTTCCAGCGAATGATCAGATTATTAATTTGCTGAAGGGTGGAGAGCAGGAAGAAATGTTTGTATTTGAACGTTGGGAAACAAAACCCCGCAGGAATATCACGCCACCACCGGATTCCATACTTTATTCTGTTGGTGTCAGGAGTGTGGCAGATATCCGGGACAGGCTGATCGAACTCGGAACAGAGGAAATGAAGTTTCCGGATGCCAGAACGATCGAGCGCAGGGGATGGACTGACAATACCCTGACAGAAAACGAGTATACGCAGGCAGTGAAGGATATGATTCACGGAACTTTGATAGGAGAACAGCAATATGGTAACTATGAGATATATTTCGCGGAGTACTATATGTCAGATTATGCAGGAATCCATGAAGAAGAATTTGGCGGAATGGCGGTACATATCACTGCGGCGGTAGTTTGTCTTGACAATGGATATGGATATTACTGCAGGTTCTATGCGTGTGACCAGCTGATAGACGGGAAAGTCAAAATCTATTACTATGTGTCGGATACTATAAACGTATGGAAAGAAAACATTAGAAACGCGATGGAGGACAGGAGACTGATGATTCCCCTGGAGGTAAGGCCGGGTGATGAGGTTGAGGTTCCGCCCAATCCTTATTCCTTTGTAATGATCCCAGTATTGGACTATGCGGAGGGAGAGGGGATATTCCCGGAGGATGCGATCCGTTCAGGGGATATGATATTTTATTAGCTGCAGTCAGCAGATGAGGGTACAGTTGTTAGAATGGAACCGGTTTAGGACGCCATAAGCGATAGCGTAAACACGGGGTGATTGAGTGAGGTGGTCAGATGTCCATAGAACATATGCGCAAGATGACTCTGTATGCAGGGATTTCCATCATACTGAGTGCTTTTGTCCTGACAGGTTGCAGCCGGGAAAGCAGGAATACGGTTAAAAACAATTGCGAAGTTGTTAGGTTTGAGGAACTGTCAGGAACGATAAAACTTGAAAGTGTATTTCATGGGAAGAGCGAAAAAAATATCAATTTCCAGACAAAGTGGCTGCTGTATGAGCTTCAGAAAGCATACACACAGCAGTATCAGTGGTATTATCCTACAAGGTTAGAGTTTTATTATGATTATATTGATGTGGGAGAAGAACATTATG
The DNA here is from genome assembly GCA_009774245.1 of Lachnospiraceae bacterium. Classification (GTDB taxonomy): domain Bacteria; phylum Bacillota; class Clostridia; order Lachnospirales; family Lachnospiraceae; genus COE1. Next base: position 176,848 of record VSNM01000001.1, read on the forward strand.
AGATAGAGCGCTATGATCTTGATACGAAAGATTTGGAATGTGTTACATTTTATCAGGATACAGAAGAAGGAACAGTTTATTTTGTTCCTGCGAATGATCAGATTATTAATTTGCTGAAGGGTGGAGAGCAGGAAGAAATGTTTGTTTTTGGGCGCATAGAAACGCGGTCTCGTAGAAGTATAACGCCACCGCCGGATTCTGTATTTTATTCTGTTGGTGTCAGGAGTGTGGCAGATATCCGGGACAGGCTGATCGAACTCGGAACAGAGAAAATGAAGTTTCCGGATGCCGGGACGATCGAGCGCAGGGGATGGACTGACAATACCCTGACAGAAAACGAGTATACGAAGGCAGTGAAGGATATGATCCACGGAACACTGGTAGGGGAACATCAGTATGGAAATTATGAGATATATTTCGCGGAGTATTCTATGTCGGATGATGCAGGAATCCATGAAGAAGAATTTGGCGGAATGGCGGTACATATCACTGCAGCGGTAGTGTGCCTTGACAATGGTTATGGATATTATTGCAGATTCTTTGCATGCGACAAGCTGATAGACGGGAAGGTAAAGATTTATTATTATGTATCGGATACAGCAAACGTATGGGAGGAAAACATCAGAAACGCGATGGAGGACAGGAGGCTGATGATTCCCCTGGAGGTAAGGCCGGGTGACGAGGTTGAGGTTCCGCCCAATCCGTATCCCTTTGTAATGCTCCCGGTATTGGACTATGCGGAGGGAGAGGGGATATTCCCGGAGGATGCGATCCGTTCAGGGGATATGATATTTTATTAGCTGTAGTCAGCAGATAATGATACAGGAGGTAACAGGATAATGAACCATTATGATAAACAGATATTAGAAGCACGACAGGAGGAGGAACGCAGGAGATACACGACACTGGAAACAGGGATCTACGTGGATGACGAGCTCATCACGTTTGCGCAGACTACCCTGCCAGATACCAGGATACAGTTGTACTTGCCGGAACAGTTTGTTACAATGCCGGATCAGGTGAGGGATATGAAATATCCGTCCCGCAACGCCCCAGACTTCATTGTCACAAGCCTGGACTCCACAGTCAACTTCGGATTTAACGTGCTTCCTGTCCGGCTGGAGGAGGGTGACACGAAAGTGATGAGCATCCAGTTTCAGGAGGCTCTGCAAAACGTCAACCCGTCCATACGCATCAGTGAATGCGTGGACAATATGGTGACGGACAAAGGCAGCGAGATGAGCTGGTTCGGCTTTAAGGGCTACGTGCTTGACGGGCAGAACTACAACCGCATGTACATTATACGGCTTGCAAAGACTGTACTGCACGGTATCTTTAACTGTCCGCCGAGGGTGCGGGACCAGTGGGAGGACATCGTGGACCAGTGCTTCCGGTCTGTGGAGGAAACATGGGGCGGATTATAAGAGGGATATATGGCTAATAACAGATAAATAATATGGATGAGATGGAGGGGGAGATACTGTGGGAGAAGAGAACAGTAAGAATATAGGAGATTTTACATTTGATAATTATAATGAGAAGAATTATGACAAGGACAAAGAGACAGCGATGGAACTGATGTGCAGGCACTTTGAATTTTATGGGCAGTTAAATTCGCCAGATATAGAATATGCCACAAGGGGTGCCAAGTTGTCATGTACACATGGCAATAAATATATTTATCTGGATGCAGTGAAAGACCATGGTGTTTATGATGGAGATCATCCGGTTCTGACATGCAAAGACTGCAAGGTTAATGAAAATATCTATGATTTCGGTGCATGCGGCAATGGGAAATTTGAACCGTTGTACAGTGAGGACGCGCCGCATCCGGCAGAGACAGCTCTAAACCAAAAAGGAGAGAAGCGTTATGTATGCCGACCGATTCTGCTTGGCGGATGGGGATATGGAGATATCAATTCCCGAAGTCTCCTGATCGGGGAGGTCTATATGGACAAGGAGTATAAAGTGTATAAGAAGGAGTCTGCCAATGACGGGAAGCCTTCCGAATACATATCGCATTGCATAAACACGATAGAGTCCCAGAACGAAACGAAAAATCCAATAGACGCGATGCAGAATAGAGAAGAGATCTTGGAAGAGTATGTCGAGGCATTGATGACGTGTGATAATCTGGTATGTCTGTATGGGGGCGTGATCACGATTGTAGAAAATTCGGAGACGGAGGAGATTGTGAATGAAGACAATCTAAACACAGGTGAGGTAAAAAAAGAGGAAATAGAATTTATTTTAGAAGATAATTGGTTAAAATTGTATTTATCTCCGACTGTTTCTGAAAAAGGCAGATCTGTTCCAAAGCATCCGGATGCAGCGAATTGGGATTGGGCGATGGAAGAGGAACTGCATGATGATAAAAAAAATTTAGATTGGTTTGAGAAATCTTCTCCGGCCCAAAAGTATATAACACAGAAAGGTGGCAAATTTGATGCAAACAGACTTGAAAATGGGTTGTATGTTGATGGCGAAGGTCGATATTGGGTTGCGGTTGGTCCAAATGTTGTGAACCCAGGTCATAGCAAAGAAAAGCAGGATAACCGAATAGACATAAGTGCAATCTTTCCAGGAACTAAAATAGATATCAAGGTTCAATGTGGAAAAGAGGGAGAACATGATGGAGAAATATTTTATATTCCGGCGGTTGTTGGTGATGCTAAGGAGCATTCATATCCAGATGGTATATACCAAACGGGCGATCCTTTTTATAAAAAGTTACCTAAGATTCCAGGAAATAGCAATTCGGTTGAATTTATAGGTTATGATATCGAACAGAAAGTCTATGAAGAAGGACAAGAGCCTAAATCGTGTGTAAATGTTACAAATAATTATAAGATTATAGAAATTATAGTTTATGATGGTGTGTTTAATTATGAATAAAAAACAACCTATAGTCACAGTAATGGCACTTATATTTTCATTAATTGTATCAGATATTTTATATCTATATATTTCAAAAAAGCATACAGCGAGTCAGGCTGTCAGGGTATATAACGAATTTATTGAAGGCAGGCGCTGCTATGGCAGTGAAAGTATTTTATCATATGTTACGCCAACCAGAGAGCCTGAAAAACGGTATACTACGGATTATTTTATTGCAGATTCGACAGGAGACGGGATACCGGAGCTGCATCTGCGTACATCCAGGGAATATATCATTTTTACTTATAGAGATGAAAATATGGAATGGCTCCATTCATTTTTCTCATCCCCATGGGAGTATCACTTATTACAGAATGGAGTGATGGTTCATCAGGTTGACATAGGTGATACAGAAATTATAGGTGGAATATATTATAATTTTTTTACATTAAATCATACAGGCGCTTGTGTGCCCGGAATGTCGTTTGGGTGGAGGGATGTAAATAATAATTATAGTTTAGATGTTGATGATGAATATTATTATGATGAGAGCGACTGCACACCGGATAAATGGTTTGAACAAACAAAAGAATATATTTACATAAACGAAGAAGGACATCAGTGTATCCGTAATGAAGTGGACTGGATTAGGTATTGTGAAGCAAAATAAAATACAAAGCTGACAGGCTGCAGCCGGGAAGTATGGACAGGCTGAAAAAAATGTACAGATCTGTCAGGTCATTAAATCATGAAGACGATTGTGTGCCGGAATATCGTTTTGAGTTTGGAGAAGATCATGAATAAAAAGAGAGTATTTGCAGCTACAATTATTCTGGCTGTATGTGTATTTATCGTTTTAAGTGTATGTATGGAAACAAATGCGAAGGACGGAATAACAGAGCTGGTAATGGGAAACGTGACACAGAGCGATATTAATTTTATTGGGCAGCTGAAAAATCTGCAGAGATTAAGTATACAGATTCGAGACAAAGATCTTGATCTGTCACCACTGGCAAATCTGCAATATTTGGACGAACTGGAATTTACATCGTTTGGCTATCAGGAAAGTGACCAGATAGATCTGTCACCACTGGGGAAACTGACGCAGCTAAGGTCTCTTGGCATTGATGAGTGTTTTGCTGATATGTCGTTTATAGAGAATCTGACACAGTTAGAGGAGTTGTCTATTACGAAAGCAGAGATTAAGGATTTGTCTGTTTTTCAGAATTTGGTGAAACTAAGGAGACTGCATGTTTTATGGGTATCTGACACGGATATGTCTTATCTGAGCGGACTGGATGCGTTGGAGTATATTTACATACAGGGAAACCATATACGCAATCTTTCGGGTATGGAGAATATGCGGAATATGACATGTGTGTACCTGAAGGAAACGGAAAGAGTGTCTGATGAACTGAAAAGTATATCTCTGGATTCTTTTGCAAACATGGACAAACTCACCCATCTGGATATTATAGGACTAAAGATTGAAGATGCAGCGCCCATTTCCCAGTTGCCGGAGCTGAATACGATCAGTCTGGTAGGGACAGGAATCGAGGATATTGAATGTCTTGGCGAGTTAAAAAATCTGAAAGAACTGGAAATCTACGGCTATGGGAATGACTATATAGTCAATCAGGCAGTCAGTGGTTTTTCACATTTACAACGGTTAGTTGTAGTAGATGAGATACCGGATAATATGGGATATTATTAAGGCTGTTTTATTTGGGGGTGAGGTTCAGATGTCGGGAAAAATACCACGATACATAGCGAACAAACTAATATATGCCGGAATGGTAGCCATGGCTGCTGTCTTGAGCGTCTCCTGCGGCAGTGGGGCAGAGCAGGAGGGTGCGTATAGGACGGAACCGGATCAGGAGGCCATAAGCGATAGCGGAACGGAATCCGAACAGGATGCCGTAGATGATGGTGCAGCAGAATCTCTGGAAGTGTCTAAAGCAGAGTCCGGCGGGGAAAACGTGGAAACGCAACAGCAGTTCTCGTATTTTATCAACTGGGAGGGACACTGGAGTTATCCTTCCTCGATATACCAGATTGGGGAAGTGGAGTACCAGCCTTATTTTGTACCGGTTCTGCTGGTGGAGATACCAGATGACAGACAGAAGGAGGAACGGATTAACAGAATGTTGTTGGAACATTATGTTGAAGTGCTGCCTGATGCGGAGGAAGAGGAATGGTGGCGGATGCAGGAGATACGGATAACATACCGCTCCGAACGGTATTTCTGCTTTCGGTATGTCTCCAATACTGCCCTGCCAGAGGGATGTAACTATAATGATCTGTATATTACGCTTGATCTGGAACAGGAGAAAATCATACCGTATCCCGTTCTGACAGAGAATGTGGAAAAATACGATCCGTGTGATTACTGGGGATGGGAACCCGTATATCAGGAGATGGAGGCGTATCAGGAGAAAACTGTGGCAGAACAGAGTGCCTTGCGAGGGGAACCAAGCTATGAAGTACAAATGATTACTGCGGAGTGTGATGGGATAGTATTCTCCTGTGTTGGAATAGACGGGCTGTCAGATGGAGAGAAGCAGAATAAAATCAATGAGATCCTGCAGGAACCGATAAGGACATGCATTATGAATGAAGGCTGGAAGAGTGATTTTGAGAAGCAGCAGCTTTTTGACAATGTAAAAATCTATATAGCATATCAGTCAGAGGAGTGGCTTTCTGTTGTGTATTCTGTTAAAACAGGTTCTCCAATCAAGGATTCTGACGGTGTAGCCAATTTTGGCGTTACAGTCGATCTGCAGAGCGGGGAGCGGGCAATGCTGGGAGACCTGTTTGAGATAGATGACCTGATGACATGGATGTATGCATGTGGAAGGTATCAGGAGGATAGCGCGAGTCAATGTGAATTAGGATTTCTGCTGACGGAAGAAGAGGTTCTGGCGCATGTTCGGGGAGAGACTTTGGCAGGAGGACATTCTTTTGTGGGACGTTATGCGGATCGGTATACTACATTTTGTTTGCATGAGGGAGAACTGGCGATCTTGCAAAGTTGGGGGAGCTTTGAGATACCACTTCCTGAAATATATGAGTATCTAAAGGTTGCTCCATGGTATTAAAAGAATAGCATTTATAATTTCATTCATTGTATCAGATATTTTATATCTATAATGAGTAGCTAAAGGAGATCGACTATTGTTACATTAGAGGAATTAGATCAATTTGGTTTTTATATGGGAAAGAGTGAGTAGGAAAGTAATGAAACCAAAAAGAAAAGTTAAAATGTTATTTTTATTATTTGGCATCGTAGTAATAAGTGTATGGTATTCGGTAAAAAACATGGATTTCACGATAAGGGAACCCAGACTGGATATCACATCGGAGGAGGACAGACTGTATAAGAAGGCATATCTGAAAGTATTGAAAAATGAGATGCCCATATTGGAGTGGGAGAAACAGTACGATTGGGTGATATGGCATTGAAGGATATTTCATATTCAGGATTCTATGGGAGTATATCAGGGCAGAGACATCGGAAGGAAATCGTTAGAAGATAGTGATAATAATCAGAGATCTGATTGCGATTATTCGTTTATGGGGAGGCGGGGGAGTGATTCAGATGAACAGAATTGTGCGAGTCTTTTTGATCATTTTTGGTGCGGGAGTCATAGGATTAGGAATAAAAGTCTGTATTGATAAAGACAGCAAGATAAGTAACAGCAAAAGATTTAATAATGAGGAAGTCAGTACCATAATTGAGGATTATGCAAACCGGTATCAGCATTCGTTTACATTGGCATCAGCAGACACAGAGGAACAGTTATATGGAGTGTGGCAGGCGAGAGGATATGCCGGACATACGCGTTCGTCCAGATATCAATGGGACGGGCTTTGGGGGGATGTTGTCATTTTTTGTGAAAATGCGATGATTTACGGGGGAACACCATATCTCGAGCCCGTGTATGCCAGCTATGAATCCTGTACAGAGGATATGGAAACAGATGCTTTTCTTGATCTGAAATGGAAGGACGGGCAGTACGCTGGACGCGACGGGACTGTGATACTGGCAGTGGGTAAGGGAAAGGATGGAGAACCGGATCGGGGGATGCCATATCGGTTTATCCTGATGGAAAATTGTCTCATGATCGAGAGGGGCGGCTCATACTTTGTGATGGAAAAAGTGGGTAGGATGAAGCCATATGATGAAGATGCAGTCAGGAATGGTCTGATACAAACAGAAGCAACAGATCGTCATTCCTTCACGCCTATGACTACAGAAATGGAGCAGGAACTGTACGGGGTATGGCAGATCAAAGAATGCGTGGGGATTACGGAGGAAACAGATTCCCGGGGTGAGGGCATGGTGGGAGATGTGATTCTGTTTAGTGAAGATGCATGGATCAGCAGTGGAATACCGTCATTGAAGCCCATGTATGTCTGTTATGATACCGACGCCAAAGTTGTGAAAACAGACGAATTTTTAGGGAATATAGTGTGGCTGGACGGATTGGGTGCAGACTGGAACGGTATGGTAATAGCAGGAATAGAAACAGAAAAAAATGTGAAGTATGGTTCAGCGCATCAACAGGATGAACCGTTAAAAATGATAATGACAGATGACAGTCTGATAATCGAAAGGGGTGGACTGTATTTTAAAACGCAGAAAGTAGGGGAAGTGGAGTGGTATCAAAATCTGTTGAATGTAGAGCCATATTAGATCATTGGAGCTGGACACTGGCAGTCATGGCGGCATTATGCTCATATGGATTATTTCAAAGGAGGAATGTTTAAATGAACTATTACGATAAAAAGATATTAGAAGCATTGTCCACCGAGGGTGCGGGACCAGTGGGAGGACATCGTGGATCAGTGTTTCCGGTCGGTGGAGGAAACATGGGGTGGATTATAAGAGGGATATATGGCTGGGAACAGATAAATGATATGGATGAGATGGAGGGGGAGATACTGTGGGAGAAGAGAACAGTAAGAATATAGGAGATTTTACATTTGATAATTATAATGAGAAGAATTATGACAAGGACAAAGAGACAGCGATGGAACTGATGTGCAGGCACTTTGAATTTTATGGGCAGTTAAATTCGCCAGATATAGAATATGCCACAAGGGGTGCCAAGTTGTCATGTACACATGGCAATAAATATATTTATCTGGATGCAGTGAAAGACCATGGTGTTTATGATGGAGATCATCCGGTTCTGACATGCAAAGACTGCAAGGTTAATGAAAATATCTATGATTTCGGTGCATGCGGCAATGGGAAATTTGAACCGTTGTACAGTGAGGACGCGCCGCATCCGGCAGAGACAGCTCTAAACCAAAAAGGAGAGAAGCGTTATGTATGCCGACCGATTCTGCTTGGCGGATGGGGATATGGAGATATCAATTCCCGAAGTCTCCTGATCGGGGAGGTCTATATGGACAAGGAGTATAAAGTGTATAAGAAGGAGTCTGCCAATGACGGGAAGCCTTCCGAATACATATCGCATTGCATAAACACGATAGAGTCCCAGAACGAAACGAAAAATCCAATAGACGCGATGCAGAATAGAGAAGAGATCTTGGAAGAGTATGTCGAGGCATTGATGACGTGTGATAATCTGGTATGTCTGTACGGGGGCGTGATCACGATTGTAGAAAATTCGGAGACGGAGGAGGAGACGATCGAAGAGGAAGAGCCGGAGGTGGAAGAGGAAGAAACTCTGGAGTGGATACCGGAAACGGTCATGCAGTTGGACGGAACAACACCTGGGGAGATTGCAATGAAGAAGTGGATCGATGCCACAAATGACAAGTGTGAAAGTGAGGAACTTAAATGGAATCAGGATAAAATAAATAAGGTATGGGAGGCATGTAGGAATTTTTATTATGAGTACGGAGTTCAGGTTGATCCCAGATTGATGATCTCTATCATAGGTGCAGAAGGAACAGGAAGCTTTAACACAGATATGGTAAATAAGGCGGCTGACGGACAGAACGGACCTCAGAAGATTTTTGCAGCAGATCTGGAGAACGCAGTGGATGTGGTGGGTGGTAAAGTTATGTCGTATGCCTACTATAAAGAGGACTTTTCTGCGGCGAGGGAAAAAGCATATCAGCAAGGCCTGGCTGGGATAAAGGATTATGATGATGTGCTGCATTACATAAACTGGGAAACTCCAAGAGTGAGTACAATATCCCAAGAAACGGATATTGGGGTTTATGCAGGTAAAAATAGTTGGAATAGGGATGTGAGACAGGTATATAGCGATATTGCTTTTGACGGGGCGGCAGGTAAGTATACGGAGTATGCGCTCTCATTGGGTTCGGATAAACTGGTAGAGGTTACGCAGAAAATAGGTGCTGAAATTCAGACAGTTCAGTTTCAGGCAGCCCAAGAGGGGATGGATAAGTATGGGGAAGCAAATGGTGAATATGTTATCAAAGCTAAGTAATAAGCGATAGGTTGCATATTGTAATAGAGAATCGTGGCGGAGAAAAACAGATATGAAAAAAGTAGTTAGAAGGATTGTAATTATTTGCGTGATGATAGTAGTCGTTTGTTTGTGCGGTATGGCTTATGTAAGGACGCAAAGGCCAGAAAAAATGACAGTGGAGGAAACGGTTCAGTGGTTGATGGAATATTTTTATGGAGAGGATTATCTTGCATTAAGTACAGTGTATTACTCGAAAGAGGAAGGCCCCCTTCTGCCAATATACAATTCTGAGTGGATAAGGTGTCCCATATATGAGTTTGAACTTCCGAATGAAATGCTTCCAATACGACGGCAGATATTCTGCATAGGAGAATCGAAAGATGGGAATTATCTGGTCTTAGGTCTGTTTTCTTGGAATTATACTGAGGGGGAAGACGGGGAGAGGATATATACACATGCAAATTTTGCCTCACGGTATGCGGTAAACCGAATTACGAAAGAAATTATCCAGGAACGTGATGAAGATGAAAACGATGACATGATCTATGATTCCAGATATGATAAATATTTTTTGGCGGATGAATTGGTTTATAAGGATTTTTATGAGTAAAACCAGGTATTTACTTATCTGTACAGACGGATAACAAGGAGGGGTTATATGGGGAGAAAAAGAACTGCAGTTATAATCAGTATGCTGACAGCATCCTTGGTTTTGGGTTGTCTGATATATGCAGGTGTACAGAAAGCAAAAAGGATTACTGTGGATGAAAGTGTCAGGCTTCTTCTGGAATACATCTACGATGCGGATTATCTTCCATTGTGCACAAGATACAATGCAGAGGAGGATGAACCGTTGATGACAGCTTACAATGCAGAGTGGGTGAGGTATCCCGTATATGAATTTGAGATTCCCAATGATACGCTTCCAATACGGCGGCAGGTAGCCTGCATAGGAGAGACGAGAGACGGGGAATGGCTGTTTTTTGGTGTCTGTCTGTGGAAATATAGCACAGAAGGGGAAGAGCGTAAGTATATGATGCCCAAATATGATTCCAGATACGCGGTGAACCGGTTTACGAAGGAGATCGTTCAGGAGCGGTATAAAAGTAATAGATGGTGGATATATAATGAGGATTATGAACAGATTGCAGAGAAGCCACTGGTTTATAAGGATTTTTACGAATAGAACATGTCTTATTAGAAAAGTGTTGTTCTGTTATGGGGGTGAGGTTCAGATGTCGGGAAAAATACCGTGATATATAGTGAATAAGCTGATATATGCTACAATGGCAGTCATGGCGGTTATGTGGGAGGATTCATTATAATATAAAGATGGGAAAACAGATATCGGAAACTCATAAGAAGAACTTAATAATAGCAGCCATAATTTTGATTAGCATGGGTATTGTAATGATAGGTTTGATGCGTGCTACTTTGAGCGGGCGTGACCTGATGCAGAAATATGATGTGTATCAGTCAGGAAATTATGTAGTAGTGGAATGTAAGGAGACTTCAAGGCTATTTTGTGTTAAAGAACGGATATATTATTCTGACTTTATCAAAGACGCATATCTGTGTACAAAAGAAAGAGAAAAAGCAAGGAGTGAAGAGGAGGCTTTCCTGTATGTAGATCTGGGTGTATTAGGGGCTGGTGGGCAGATCCGTTTCAAAATCTCCGGCATGATGCAGAAGTATCAAATGAGTATATACCGGACGGGTTAGTAAATGAATTACGAATACTGTCAGTTATATTATTTTTACGATGGATATCCCCAAGAGACTGTACGTCTTACCCCGGAAAATAACCAGATTAATATCATGGTCAGGAAACGGTTTGTTAATGATTTTATCAATATATCGGAAGGAAATCGTTAGAGGATAGTGATAATAATCAGAGGTCTGATCGCGATTTATTTGTTTATGGCTAGGTGGGGGGGGGGAGAGATTCGGAAGAACGGTGTAGGTATGCCTTAGAAATATATGATGACAGGGAGAATCTTTATTATGATGAATAGAGTTGGGAAAAATATCTTAATTATCATCCTGATGGCACTGACTTTTGTATTGGGTGTTCAATATGCTTCAAACCGTAAAAAGACAGGGGTAGATATGGGCGAAAATGATTGCGAAATTGTTACGTTTGAAGAATTGTCAGCAACGATAAGTTCTGAAAGTCAGCAGATAACCCCGACGGGAAACAGTTATTTTGATGAGGCGGAGACCTACAAGGGGATATTGGCGGAATATGAACTTGCACAGCAGTCCACAGATGAACTTTATATACCTGAACGATGGAAGTATGTTGACCAGCAAATGTTTTATGTGGCAAAAGAAGATCCGCTATATTATAGTCTTGCAGATCTGTCAGGTAACGGTCATCCGGAATTGATCATAGGGACAATCATGACAGAATCTGAAACCCCGGCTCATGCCCATATTGTGTCGTTTTCGGCAGCGCCGCTTCCGGTAGGAGCCGCAGACTATTATCTGTGGTACATTTATTCTTATGATGAGGAGGAGGGAATTGATTATATAGAACGCGGAGGAAATATGATTTCAATATATGAAGGCGGTATTATCGAAATATCAAGATCAAACTATTCCTATTATTATCAGTATCAGAGAGATTCCGGGGAGCTGGAATTTCTGGATTATTTTAAAGTAAAGGCTGAAATACAGGATGACGAAGTGAAGTCAAGATCATACTACAGGAGTGCGCAGGACGACAGCCGCAATGATGAAATATCAGAGAACGAATACTGGGAATATATGGAACAATATACATCCAGACCGATGGAGCTGGAATGGGAGCTGGTAAAAGGATTTTCGGAAGAGTCCGCAACGGGTGGAAACAGATATTTCGATGAGCTGGAAGCTTACAGGAATATATTAGCAGAATACGAATCTGCACAAAAAAGCACAGATAAAATATATAGTTTACATAATGGGGAGAATGTCAGTGACCTGCTGCTTCATATTTCGAAGGAAAAGACACTGTATTATAGTCTGGCGGATTTAACGGGCGATGACCATATGGAACTGATTGTGGGGGCGGTGATGGAGGAATTGCCGGAAGCAGATAACCCGCTGCATATTACGCCAAGGTTATCAGAGCGTCCGGCAGGGACAAAATACTATGATCCATGGGTTATCTATTCATATAATGAAGCGGATGGTATCGTGATGAGCTGTGAGCGTGGAGCATATGGGATAATGCTGTATGAAGAAGGTATCGTCGAGATGTCAAGGGCGTGGCATACCTATTATTACCAATATCAAAAGGATTCCGGAGAATTAAGGTTTTTGGATCATTTTCAGATAAATCCTGAAATACAGGACAGCACAGTATTATCAAGGATATATTACAGGATATCGCAGGACGACAGCCGAAGTGACGAAATATCAGAGAACGAATACTGGGATTATATCAGACAATATACGTCCAAACCGATGGAGCTGGAATGGATGCCGGTAGGAGCAGACTGATAGAGGAGTAATGCACAGATATAAGGAGGGACGCATATGCGGCGTACAGAGGAAATGGCAGCTTACCTGCAGGACTACCGCGCGGAGCGGACAGCAGCAAAAAGGGCGGAGCTGGAGAAAAATTACACAGGGATGCTCCCCGCGCTCGGGGAAAAGGCAGACCTTCTGGTCAGGACACAGGCAGCATATCAGGAGACGGACAGGCAGGGACAGCTCCGGTATCTCGCCTTTTTGCGCCTGAGATCAGGCGGATATACACAGAGCTATGAGACGGCGCTGGCGATGACGGATAAGAGGCTTTATCTGGATAAGTGCATGGACTGTGTGTACTGGAAGCCGGACATTGTATATGAGGGGCTCGCAGGGGATCTGGAGAAAGCGGGGTACTTACTGGGCAGGGAATTTATACGGCTGGAAAAGTATGAAATATTTTACATACAGCAGAGATTACTGTCTGACGACTGGGAGCTGCTCTGTGCATTCCTTCCCCGGCTGGTACAGGGGATTGCGGACAGGATCACGGGCAGCTCCCTGCTGCTGGAGGATGAGCTGGAAGTGCTGTGCGGCGGCTATATGGAAAAAATGCAGACAGTCTGCAGGATTAACACAGGAGGAGAGAGAAATGGGAAGCAGGAAAAGTTCGTTTCATATGGGTGATGAGTTTAACGGAAAGGGGGACAAGGTTTACCTGCGTGCGTCCTCGTACAGGACATATGAACCACTTTCACAGGAAAATGTACGGCTGACGCCTGATTTCAGCCAGTGTGTGCCCAGGGCGCTGGGGGCAGTGCCGCTCATGGGAGGCGCCGGAGGGGGAGGCGCCGGGGCGCAGGCAAAAGCAGCCGGTGCACTGGCGGCAGCGGGACAGATCACAGTGCGGCGGGGAAGCGGGGAGGGGGAATACCTGACCGGCTTCAGGATTAGCAGGAAGCGGCTCACCAACGGGGCGTACCTGCATCAGAATAAACAAAAGAAAGATAAAGGAGCGGAGTTACAGATATGAGTAATCTGATCAGATGCCAGAACGGCCACATGTTTTCAAGCAGGCGCTACGGGACGATATGCCCGTACTGCAATATCGAGACGGCGACAAGGGAGAAGAAGGACACAGGACAGACGGAAACACAGATCGAGGAATCGCTGTTTCTGAAGGAAGAGAACCCGGTGTGCGGCTGGGTAGTCTGCGTGGCGGGACCGCGCAGAGGGAAGGACTACCGGGTGATGGCGGGCAAGAACTTTGTCGGCAGGGCGGATGACATGGACATCCAGATCCTCGGGGATAACAGGATCTCGCGCCGCAACCACTGCGTGATCGTCTATGACGAGAAGCAGGGCAAGACAGTGATGCTGCCGGGGGACAGCAACGGCATTGTGTACCTGAACGGCGAGGCAGTGTACACGCCCACACAGCTGCAGGAGTATGACGTGATCGAGATGGGGGAGAGCCAGTTCCTGTTCATGCCCTTCTGCGGCGAGCACTTCAAATGGGAATAGGGGGGATGCAGGAAATGAAAGAGATCACGATACTGGCGCTCTGCCTGTTTATCCTGGCGCTGTCGGTGGCGCGCTTCCTGCCCTCCGGCGCGGGAAAGGGACACGTCATGCGGCGGTTCCGTGTCGGCAGGGCGATGACCATAGGGACCAGACAGGTCCAGGAGGACAACTACGGGATCTGCCAGGGGCCGGACGCCTTCATGGCAGTGCTCGCGGACGGCATGGGCAGGGACTACGGCGGGAAGGTGTCGTCGAGGATCGCGGTGGAGACGGTGAAGGACATGTTCTCCTGCTACCAGGCCTCCGAGAGCCCCGCCTATTTCTTCCGCAGGGCGTTCCATGCGGCGAACACGGCGATACTCGGCGAGCTGGATGACGGCAGGGGCGGCGCCAGCGTGGGCGTAGTGCTCATCAGGGACGGCTGCCTCTACTATGCGGTGGCGGGCAGCGTGAAGATAGCGGTCTGCCGCGGGGGCGACCTGGTGCCGCTCTCCACGGGGCACACGGTCGGCATGCTCGCGGAGGGGAGGTTCCTGGAGGGCTCCATCACGAGGCAGCAGGCGCTGGAGCTGCTCGACGATAAAAGGCTCTACAATTACGTGGGGCAGGACGGCTTTGAGGAGATCGAGTTCTTTGACACGCCGGTGCGGTTAAAGGAGCGGGACACCGTGGTGCTGATGAGCGACGGGCTGTATGAGGGCGCGGACTGGAGGACGATAGAGGAGCTGGCGGCAGGACGCGGGAAATGCCAGCAGAAGGCATACGATATCATAGAAGCGGTCAACACAGGGATACAGAAGGAGAAAGATAATGCCAGCATCATACTGGTAGAGGGATTCTTATGAGAAAATATAACAGCAGCATCAAGACGGCATTTATATCAGAGGCGGGGAACCGGCTGGAAAACAATGACTATTTCGGCTTTGTGGAGCTGGACAGATATGCCTGCTACATCATCGCGGACGGCATCACGGACATGCGCGGTGCGGAGAGCGCGAAGGCAGCGATCAGCGCGGTGGCGGACGCGTTCCAGAGGGAGCCGGGCATCAGCAGGAGGAAGCTGAAGGGATACCTGCGGTGCGCCAACAGGGAGCTCCTGCAGGGAAAAAGTTATGAGAAAATGAAGGCGTCGGTGACGGTGGTGGTCTCCGACTATGTGAAGTTCCGCTACGGGCAGGCAGGAAACACGCGCCTGCGTCTGTACAGGGACGGGCGGTGCGTGCTGGCAAGCCGGGACATGTCGCTGAGCCGGAGCATGGCGGACGAAGGACAGATCACGGAGGACAGGATTGCCCGCCATGAGGAGCGCAACAACCTGACCTCCTGGCTTGGCAGCACGCGTTTTGTGCCCTTCCTGTCAAAGAAGAAAAAGCTGTGCGACGGCGACATCATCACCCTGTATACACGCGGAATCTGGGAGAATGTGGACGAGGGGGAGCTCTCGGACGTGTTCGCGGAGGCGGGGAACGAGCCCGCGGAGGAGTGCGACATGGTGGAGGACCTGCTGCTCTCCCGCCAGCCCGCCGACCTGGACAACTATACGTTCGCGGCAGTCTATATCGAGAAGGTTTTCACAGATCCCAACAGGAAGAAAAGAATCAAAAAAATAGCCGCGGTATCCATAACAGTTACCGTCATTGCGGCGGTGGCAGCGCTCGCCGTCTGGCTGTGGCACAGGAACCGGGTGCAGAAACGGGCGGACATGGAACAGTATGCTGCCAATGCAGCAAAGTACACAGATGCCGATAACTTCCCCCGCGCGAAGGAGGAGTATGAAAAGGCGCTGGAGCAGGCACGGAAGCTGGGGGACGGGGAAGCCGTGGACGGGTACACCGCCTGCATGATGGCAGCGGAGGCGGTCATCAGCGCGGACGGTCTCTACAGCGGGGCGGATTACGCGGGAGCGAAGGAGGCGTATATCAGGGCGGCGGAGCAGGCGCGGCAGGCGGACAATGCGGGGCTTGCGTACATTAACGGGAAGCTGCAGCAGATCGGGGAGTACGAGCAGGTCTTTGACAGCATGGAGCTGGGCGACAGTCTCTTTGACCAGGACAATTACGAGCAGGCGGAGCAGAAGTACCTGGAGGCGAAGGCGAAGGCAGCCGCGATCTATTACAGCGACGGGAAACAGCAGGCGATGGACGCGCTGGAGAGGCTGTATGAGGAGTGGAGCGCCGTGAAGGAGGAAGAGGCGCAGCAGCAGAAGGAGCGCGAGCTGGAGAATGAGGAACAGGCCGCGGCGCTCGCGGCGGAGCAGGCTGCAGCCGCGGAGCTTGTCAGGCAGGGTGAGGAAGCCTTCTCGGAGGGCGATTATGACGGCGCGAACGTGTTCTACCTGATCGCCGTCGAGAAGTACGCGGCGCTGGAGGACACTGCCCAGATTGAGTTCCTGAATAGGAAGATCGCGGCGCTGAAAGAGAAGCAGGAGGAGACCGCGGCGCGGGCGGAGGAGGCGAAGGCGCTGGAGGACCTGGCGCGCCAGCTCGAGGAACTGAACGATTACACACAGGCGAGGATACATTACCAGTACGCGAAGGCTGCCTACCTGGAGATCGGGAAGGACAACAGGGCGGACGAGATCCAGGGAAAGATCGACCTCATGGACGCCAAGGAGGCGCAGCAGGAGAAGGAGCACCAGCAGGAAAAAGAGGAACAGGAGGCAGCGGAGAAGGCTGCGGAAAAGGCAGCGGCGGCAGAGAAGGAAGAGCAGGAGAAAAAAGAAAAGGAAGAGCAGGAGAAAAAGGAGAAGGAAGAGCAGGAGAAAAAAGAGAAGGAAGAGCAGGAGAAAAACCAGCAGCAGGAGGAAGAAGGGGAATACAGATGACAGAAGAGAGAGTTTGATTACAGGGATTACATACAGCGCCGCCTGAGGGAGATCGACGACCTTGACGAGCGCAGGTACGCGAAGGGGCTGCTGCTCGACAGCCTCGGGGAGATGTTTGCGTGGACGGAGGCGAAATACAAAGCCCTGGAACAGCGCATCAGGGACGAGCTGGACAGCCCGTGGGAGCGCTTCGACATCGCCATGACGGCTGTCAGCAGGGCGGACTATGATCCGGTCAATGATTTCTGGCATCCTGTCTGCGCGGAGGACCTCGGACCGGATGCGGGGCGGGAGCGCGTGACAGTGTACCTTATGGCGGACGACGCCGGATGCCGGAGATTCCTGCGGCAGGGCATCGTGGAGGCGGAGGACGCTGTGACGGGCGCACCGCTCCGGTTCCGGATTGAGAGGCCCGGGCGCTACCGCGCCTGCATGGAGAGGACATATGCCCTGTTCGCAGCCAACCATATCCCGTGGCGGACGGTGCACCTGGGGCACCTGGAGCGCATCTTTGACCTGGTGCCGGAGGAGGACGTCCCGCCCGGCGCGCAGCCCGTGTTCCAGTGGGGGGACTGGGAGCGGCAGGTGGCGGAGGACGCCGTACCGCTCTGGAACATGCAGAGAAAGACACTGCAGTCGCAGGAATTCAGGCGTCCGTGTCTGGACGATGTGGTCTATGAGCAGGTCTATTACCTCGGGGACGCGGGAGATGCGGGTGACGGGTGTCTCGTGGATGCGGGTGAGGACATCCTGTCGGTCCGTTATGAGAGAAACAGGGTGGTCCTGAAGACGGCGCGGAAGACGCCCGGCGACGTATCGGTCTGCAGGCTGCACCAGGGGGATGCGGCGGGTTCATACGGGTACAGCTACCCGGTGCTGTCAAACCACAGGAAGGACAGTTTTGCGGCACGCTATATCGGGCAGGCAGGAAACTTCATACAGACGCCCGGGGAGCTGATGAGGAAGGCTGAGGAACTGTCGGGCAGCTTCCGGATCAGGGTTTCAGGGTATGAGATCCTGGACAGCGCAGGGCGGGGCCTGTCCGGCGGGAATCTGCTGGAAGGGGACATGAACAGCTTCACAGGGACACAGATATTCGCAGGGGACCAGAGAAGCCTGATGGTATTCCGTTTCCGGAAGGACGGGGAGACGCCGCATGATTACCTGTATGAGTCCCAGATACGGTACATCCTGTCGCAGCTGCAGATGGAATTTCCGGAGTACAGGTGCGTGGGGGTGGCTGAATGAACCATGCATGGGAGGCAGTGCTGCTGGCGGAGCACAACAACAGGGACCGTGACAGCCTGCGGTTTGTGGAGGCTGACGGGGCGAGCCCGTATATAGAGGTATCCGTGACAGACTTAAATGCCGGGGAGCCGGAAGGGGACAGGGTGGAGATCAACCCCCTCTACCGCCTCGGGGACGTATTCGGGAGGCTGTTTGACAGGAATACGGACCAGATGGCGCAGACGAGGGCGCTTTTTTTCGATGTATGCATGCACTACATCGTGCAGCTCGACCTGCGGGAAGGTCTGTCGCGGGAGGACTACCACTGCAGCCTGCTGTCGGATGATATCCGGTCAGGGCGGTACGGCAGGAGTGCAGGGGAGCGCTTTGCGCTGTTCGGGAGACAGGAACAGAAACAGATCGTGAGGGAGTACCTGCATCTCCTGAGGACGGGCAACTATCAGGAAGCGTTCCGGAAAGCGGTGACGGGGCTGTACACGGGCGCGCTGGTCTACGAGAACAATGAGACAGCGCATGAGCTGCTTGTGTACCTCGGGACGGCGGACACGGACACACAGCGGGAGCGCGCGGCATTCCTGAGGGACATGTTCCTGCCTGTGCAGGAGACCGTGCACTTCTTTTATGAAAACCACTTCGGGATCATCGGCGTGGACGAGACGATGGTGGTGGACGAGATGGTGATATTTTAGCGAAGAGTGATGCAGCAGAATAATAGTTTATAGGACGAGGAGGATAAAGGATGGATTTTAAAACAGACAGAGTTTTTATGGATATGGCTCAGGGAGTTAAGAATGCTGTGACGAAGGTACGACTGAAAAGTCAGCTCGTTGAGGATACTGCAGAACGGTACGGATTGTCTATAAATGATAATGTTGAAGAGTTGATGAGGGAATGTTATAAAAAGGAGCTGAGTAAAGAATATCTGGTACATGGCGCAATTTTAACATGTACGAATTGTACAAACAAAGATGTGACAGTTTGCGTTGATGGTAAAAATTTTGTTTACCATGCAAAAAAAAATAGCGATATTAGGGCAGAATACATTAATGAGTACGATGAACAAAAAGTATACGGAAAATTGGAAGTAGAGGAAAATTTTGACGCAAGTGTGGAAGGGCGAGCATATGCAACGACACAAGATTGTGTTGTCAATAAAAATATTCCTTATTTTGGTAATTGTCTAAGCAATCCATATAGTATAGAGGAAAAGCTTGTTTTTCGAAATAATCATTTAGAAGGAAAAGAGAATAAATCTGCATGTGCAGAAGGCAGTTGCAAATATTTAATGAAATTAAACGAAGGGTGGGAAAATTATGACATCGATGTAGACTTTTTTTCATTTGTTGATGATGAATGTGGGAGAGTATCAGGAATTACTATGACATCAATGCTATTTTGCAGACATGGTGGTTTCATTTATCCTGTAACTTCTGGTCAAAGGATAGAGGAAATTGTACAATATGTAACCGCTGAACAATTGAATGATTTGCAATGGGTTAATGTTACTCCTTGGATGGTGGCAGAATTAAACAGGGTATTATGTAAATATGACATAACTACAACTGAAAGGATTCGTCATTTTTTGGCTCAATGTATGAAAGAAACTAATAAAGGTAGCTGGCTGCGAGAAGGAGAATATAAACAGTGGAACAGCCAGCAGGAATACGAAGATTATTTTAATAATAATACAAAATATAAATATTTGTATAGAGGTGCTGGATATATACAAATGACGTGGGATTATTCATATCTTGCATTTGCAACTTATATGATAAAGCAAGAAAGTGGTATATCAGAAATTGTATGGAAATCTCCAGCCAATGAAGCGGAAG
This sequence comes from Lachnospiraceae bacterium, assembly GCA_009774245.1. Lineage (GTDB taxonomy): Bacteria > Bacillota > Clostridia > Lachnospirales > Lachnospiraceae > COE1. The sequence continues at coordinate 197,022 of VSNM01000001.1, forward strand.
GATTTGAAGAAAGATATAAAATCGCTGTAGAAAAAGCAGAAGCAGCAGGCATGAATGTCGACTCATTTAAGAAAATAGTAAGCGAAGGGGCAGATTATGTTGCGGAGGAATTTGCGTGGGAAGCGGCGGGATATGACTGGTATGTTAAAGGACTTAATTCGATAGTAGATGGCTTGGTTCCAGGAAAAAAAGGGGAAGCCGATGCAGTTACATCTGTGGTTAATCGATATACCCCGCAGGATTCTTATGCGGACAGACGAGATTATTATGAGGAAACTATAGAAGTAATCAAATAAAGTGATGATAAGTATAATTTACTAAAACAGATATATTATAAATGTATTGTCTGATATAGGACGGAGTTGGCAATGAAAAGAAGGCTTGTATTGTTGATTATTTGCGGGCATATGTGTTTAACGGCTTGTGGTGGGCAGATTTTTGATCAGGCCGCACAAAACAAAATTGGAAAAGAAGAAAATGATAATAAGACAAAAAGTGTCAGTGATAATTGTAAAGGAATTAAAACTGGAATTGTAAATGTAGAGACGGAAAGTGTGATAATTGGAGGGCATAAAATTGAAATAAAAAAAGAGGTAATTGAAATTGATAGAGATTCTGACAGGCGGCATATTGAATATCCGTATCTGGACAGTGATAATGATATCGCACAACTAATTAATGAACAGATATATGATTTAATAGAAAGAGAATGTTTACAGGACAGTGAATATGTAATACGTGAAGAGATTACATATGAAGCTATTGATAGTGATGACCGGATTCTCAGTATCCATTTCACAGGATACAGGAGTGTGGCAGCTTCTTATGCTGAGTTTGATATGGCACTGAATTTTGAATTGGATACTGGAGAAATTCTTACATTACAAAGTTTTTATACTCTGTCAGAGATCAGTCAGTTGGTAGATGAGGCAATAGCAGAGAAAAAAATGTCAGTTGTAAATATTCCTTTAAAGGAAACTGAAATGCAGGATTATTTGAATCAGTATTTTAAGAAAGTATTTTCTAATGATTTTTATATTAAAAGAAGTGATAATTTCTTTGTTAAAAGTGGCAATTTGTATTTTATAGCAGAAAGCTATCCATCTCTACGTGGATATACTTATGTAGAGTGGAAAGATGGACAGAAGTTACTAAAGTTTTGAGTGAATATAGTGGATGAATAAATACGAGGACGGATTATGGGCGGATATATCTTAAACAGGGAAGGAATCAGTAAGGAACGGGAGAAAAAGCTGTACAGGACCGGGGAGCTGGAACTGATGACCACGCACCAGCTGCGGGAGATCTGCAGGCGTGAGAAGATCATACAGGGTATTTTAAATCCCCTGGACAAGGAGGAGCTGGTCAGTGTGATCATGCGCTACCGCGGAGCGGGGGAACACCGGCTGATACGGAAGGAGTCGGAGGAGGGTACACGCGCGTTGGAGCGGCTGTTCGCGGAGCGGAGGATTGTGCCGGTGCAGGACAGGGCGCTGCACATCACGTCCGGACTCATTGTGTACGAGGGGCTGTCCATGGGCGTGGACGACAGGGTGATGGTGCCGTACCGCAGTGAGCTGGAGAACACCAATGCGCTCCTTGTCAGCGGCGGGAAGGAGGTCTGCGGCATCTTCCACCTGCGGGGAAAGAACGGGGATAAGGAACACCTGTATGTGGTGAAGGAGGAAGGGATGCCGTGCAGGGAGGCAGAGCTCAGGGAGTATGACTTGTACTGTTTCCAGCAGCAGGACTCGGACAGGATATCAGCCCTGTATTGCGGAACGGGTGCGGACATGCCGGAGCGGATTCAGGCATACAGGATTCCGCTCACGGACGTGGAGGTCCGCAGTCCGGTGGAGCTGCGGATGCCGCTTGCCATCGATTTCGGATCCGCCGGCACCACGGCCGGCATCTGTCTGGAGCCGCGGTATCTCGAGGAGACCAGGGGAGTTCCCTTTGCAGAAGGCTTTGAGAAGGACACGGTCCGCCATGTCACGTTTGCCGGCGGGAGCTGTCTGATGCCTACCATTGCCGCCGTGTCTGCGGTGCGGGACGGGAAGCCCCGCCTTGTGTTCGGGCAGGAGGCGGCGGACCTGGCCGGCTCCTGCTATGTGGATGAGGGGTTCAGCGTCTTTTATGACATGAAGCGCTGGATCAGCAATCCTGACAGGGAGGAGGAGATCACGGACAGGGAGGGCAGGCGGACATTCCTGGCGAGACGGGAGATCATCAAAGCATTCTTCCTGCATGTCATCAGGACCGCGGAAAACCAGTTCAAATGCAGGGTGCGCCAGATCCATGTATCCTGTCCGGTCAGGCAGAAGTATCTGTTCCGGAAGCTGTTTCACAGAATCCTGCCGGAGTATATGCCGCAGGACGGGGAGCTGCTTGACGAGGGTATGGCAGTCCTGTACAATACCATCTCCGGCATGATGGAGTCCGGAAAGCTGGAGGAGGACGCGGAGTACCGGGCGCTGGTCATAGACTGCGGCGGCGGTACGACAGACCTGTGCGCATGCCGCTTCAGCTACCGCGATGACAGGGTGGCATACCATATCCGCATCGGGACGGCCTATGAGAACGGGGACACGGATTTCGGAGGGGACAACATTACATACCGCATCATGCAGTACATCAAGATTTGCCTGGCGGAAAGACTCGGGTTCCGGCTGCCGGTGTCCGCGGAGGAAATCCTGCGGGGGCTTGATGTGGACACGTTCCGTTTTGTGGACGACAGCGGGACGTCAGGATTATACAGGGGGCTGGAGGAAGCCTATGAGGCGGCCGGACAGTATCTTCCCACCAGGTTTAAGGAGTACGGGACGGGGAGCAGGGAGGACTATTTCCGGGTAAAAAATAATTTCTACCACCTCTTTTACCTGGCGGAGGAGGTCAAAAAGCACTTTTACGGGGACGCCGGAATCCTGCGGGTGGGGATTTCCTCCCGCGTGCACGGGGACAGCTCCATTCCATGGGTGCAGGCGGACAAATGGAAACTGTCCGTGCGGGAAAACGGCGCATTCAGGGTGGTAAAGGAGTTTCCGGAGATCATCATGAACCTGTACGAGACCAGCCTGGTCATAAGGGGGGACATCTACGGCATTATCCGTAAGTTTATGGAGCCGCTGTACAAAGAGGACAGAATCAGGGATTTTTCATTCCTGAGACTGACAGGCCAGTCCTGCAAGATCGATCTCTTCAAGGAAGCGCTGAAGGAATTCATACCGGGACGGATGATACAGTTCCGGCGCGGCGGAAGGGGAACAGCAGGGGATACGGATCTGAAGATGAGCTGTGTGGACGGCGCACTAAAGTATATCCGGGACAGAAGGCTGGGATATGCACAGGTGGAACTGTATTCCGACAAACCGGTGCTTCCCTATACGGTCAGCGCCCACACCCACAACGGAAAGGAAGTGGAGCTGGTGAACGGATTCCTGCGTGAGGAGGAAACACGGTATGTGTCAAGAAACCTGGAAGACCTGACACTATACCTGTACCTGAGGGACACGGAAGGACGGGAGCGGTACCGGTTCTGTCTTGAATGCGATCCGAAACGTTTCCGGGAAGTGACTTATGAGGATATCCACAAGGAGCACGGGACGCATATCGCACAGAAGGAGACGGACAGCATCGCGGACGGTGAGATACGATTTTTCGTGTGGAAGCGCTGCGCGGACTGGGGCTTTGTGGTCGTGCCGGTGTACAGGAAGTACGGGCGCCTGTACCTGGGGGACGGCCGGTTCTGTCCGTTCGAGCATGAAGAATGGACACAGAATCTTTACGACGGCATGAGATAAAAAAGGACAAAGGAGCGGCATATGATGGAACACATATATCCGGCGTTTGAGCGCGGAAGAATCATGAAGAAGGAGCTGCTGTGGGCGCTCAGGGATTACTCCTATAGTACCCTGCAGACCAGATACAGGGACCATGCGGACGGCATCATCACGGGATGCAGGGTGCGCGCGGAGGGGGACATGCTCTGCATCGGGCAGGGAATGATCAAGTGTGCGGATTTTATCTTCCTGATCACGGGGGAGGAGCGGATACCGTATGCGCCGACAGGGGAGTACGAGAGCCTCCGGTTCCGGCTGGCGGGGAAGGAGGAGCTGCCGGACTATACCCGTTACCGGACGGAGTTTGTGCTGGACGGACACCTGGAGCGAGGGGCGAATGAGATCGAACTGTGCCGGTTTAAGCTGAAAGAGGGCGCCAGGCTGCGCACGGAGTACAAGGACTTTTACGATATACAGACGGAGTATGACACCGTAAACCTGGCGCACGCCACCTGGTCTGCAGTAGGGCGGAACACCCTGTCTAAGGAAGTGACGGACTATTTTGCGCGAAAGGTGCTGGAGTGCGGGAAGGCGGCGGACGCAGATGTCCAGTTTGCATATTTTCTCCTGCAGGGGCAGGAGGCGGCGGACTACTATATACTGACGGACTACATCCGCAGGAGGACAGGCGGGGATGCAGGGGACGGACAGATGGATACCGTGACCGCTTTCCATAAGCTCGAGAAGATACTGGACGGGATACGCAAAGGCTCCGGCGCATACAGGCAGAACCGGGCAGACGGGGAACGAAGGATGATCGTGTGGGATTGATTTTTTGTTGCAGGGTTGATTGGAAATATGTATGGAGTGGAAGGAGTTTGGGATAAGGCAAAAAATGCTGATCAAATTGGTCAGGTTCCATCAATCTGTCAACGAGATGTGGCAGCCAAAGCTGCATATGAAGAGTTTATGGGTATGAAAGAATAGGGAGTTTGGGGGCATGTATGGAAAATAAAAGATTTAGAAGATGTATTCTATTATTTATTTTAATCTTAGCTGTCGGGATGGCGGCAAATATAATTCCGCATAATGACATGTCATTTCCAATGTCAACGAAACAGAAAGATATTGAAGAACTGGTTCTACGCCAGGCAACACAGGTAGAGATTGCGGGAGCTGGCGGGCATCAGGGATTGAAAAGGCTGTATATCTATGGTGCTGCTGAGGACCTCGATCTGTCTCCTGTTGGTAATCTGACAGAACTGGAGGAATTATCATTAAATACATATGGCAGGGAGATTGATACAGAGCCGTTAGGAGAACTGACACAGTTAGGTTATCTCTCGATGGAGGGTTCCTGGAATGACCTTTCCTTTGTTTCCGGGTTATCCGGTTTGAGGGAAATAATGGTTCAGAGAAGCGAAGTAAAAGATCTGTCCATCTTTGCAGATCTGACACGATTAAGAAAACTATATATCGAATATGTGGAAGATATAGACTTAAAGTATCTGGAAAACCTCACTGCACTGGAAGAGCTTCATCTCTGCGGCGGGCATATCCGAAATATGGAGTATATTAAAAATTTAAAAAATCTGAAGGAATTATATTTATATGAGAGCATGGACATATATGATAATCAGCCGGAAGCAGAAACTATTTTTCTGAGCGGACTAAAAGAACTGGAAACATTGACAATAGTGCATATGAACATTGGTGATCTTGGGGCCATATCTGAAATCACTTCCTTGAGCTGGATAGCACTGGGGTGTACTGGAATAACGGACATCATGCCATTAAGAAAGCTGGAAAACCTTAAATTTATAGGTATATATGGAAATGAAAGTGAAGCTGTAAAGGAACAGGCAGGGCAGTATTTTAAAAATGTAGACGGGCTGGATGTGGATGTATCGGAAGAATTACCAGTAACATTGTGATAAAAAAGATAGTAATCAGGATACGCGTAAAATTGCCAGGGGTGAAGTGAGATGAATAAAAAAAGGGTGGTTTTGGCTGTTTTTATCCTGTCAGCAATCATTATTGCTTTATATGGCATAGGCCATATAAGTTTCAGGGTGAAAGAATCAGAGGACACACGGCCGGGAGAGACAGATATTGTCGCAGGAGAGAAAGTGTCATCAGAATATTCTTATGAGAAAAAAGAGAATGCGACTGAAAACAGAATGCCTAAAATTGTGGATATCATTATCATAGATGGGTATCATTCTGCCCTGTGCGCGGATGGAACCGTGTGGTGCTGGACGGGGAAACAGAAAGCTGCTGCAAAGCAGATGAGCGGGCTGAGGGATATTAAAAAAATCACTGCCGCGTATGTAGGCATCAGGGAATGGTTTATGACAGATGCACCGACAGGAATGGAAAATTGCGTACTGTATGCGCTTTCTGAAGACGGGTATGTTTATGCATGGGGATATAATAATCCATGCCTGATCAGCACGGAGCGGGAGGATTGGTTCAGGGTGTTTGATGAACCGGTCAGGCTGGACGGACTGTCAGATATAGTGGATATGGATGCCCGGAACGGGAAGGCATTTGCCGTCGACAAAGAAGGTACATTTTATGTATGGGGCGACTGGGAGATCGGATGGGTTGACAATACGATACCGGCCTGTTTTCCAGAGGACAGAAGGACACTGGTGGAAGGTGTCACGACGCTGTGTGCGGGAGCGGGGGATTACAGTTATTTTGTGCGGGAGGATGGAACGGTATTTTCTATAATGCAGATATACTGTCTGCTGGGAGATGGATTAATGCCTGTACTGCCATATATATTTCCCTCCTTTGAACACTGGGGTGACAGCCCGGACATACACAGGGATAAGGAGTACGCTGAAAAAGAACAGGCAGATATGGAGAAACGTTCAGCTTATGTGTGGGAGGTGCGCCGGGGAGCAGAGGCTTTTCTTGAAGATACTGTTGATCTGAGTGAGGGATCAAAAACCATGCGGATACTTCTGTATGAGCTTGGAAGCTGCGGGAATGTAGAACTGATCGCTTCGGACGGATATACGATGTATGTATATAAATCGGATAATACGTTGTGGTACTGGAACAGTAACAGGATCAGATTTCATGACGATTACATGGCGATGTGTGACGGGGAGACAGGGCTTGTGGACTATACGGGATGCTTTGAACAGGTTGATATTGAAAATCTGACACATTCGCGCAGAGATGGGAAAGAAACACCCTGCAGACTGGTGGATATCTGTGCGGCGGAAGAACATGTTCTGTTTCTGACGGACGACGGGCAGGTGTTTATGAGCGGATATGAAACTTGTGACAGGCTGGTGGACGGTCTGATGACTAGCGAGTTAAAATTCCGTGCGTTGAAAGCGGAAGATATCGTCAGTGTCAACACAGACGGAAGATATGGTTTTTCCGCGGTAAACAGGCAGGGTGAATATCTTAGCCTGGATATGACGCCATGGGATTACAGGGAGTTTTATGAGGAGTAGTGAGAGAGAACGGCACTCAGGGCACTGGAAACAGGCGAATGTATCCGTGTATGAGCGAATGAACGGATTTGGAGGATAATTATTGATATGAGAGCATTAAACAAAGAAGGAACCGGCAGAAAATACTTATTATGTTTTGTGGTTATTCTCATGTTGGCAGTCACAGGATGCGGCAAAAAGTGGGAGCAGCATGGTAAGATCATGTCTGTCGGAGGTACAGGGGAAAGTGCAGCGGACAGCATGGATTACAGTCAGTACGTAAATAAGACATGGATTGTCGATGGCTGGAACGAATTAACCGATTCGGAATGGGATCTGGCAGTCAGCATGATCATAACCCGGATAGAGGACGGACATATCGAGGGGTATTTCAAGAAAGGAATGATCCTGGATGATTATTGCAGCTTTTTTATGCGGGATCTGATTGAATTTCACGGAAACGTTTTTATGGAAAGGGCAGAATGTCTGTATGGTGATGAGAAAATCCATTCGTTTGACATAGTATTCCATGGGGGAGACAGAATCAGTATGGATTTCAGCGACAACGGGGGAGAAAGCTATCAGCTCAGGGCTTACAATATTTCCGACATGGAGTTTACCGCCGAGCCGGAAACATTCAAGATTGATCTGGATTCATGGGGAAATGTAACATTGATTTATGCATACAGGAAAGAATTTTTAGGCGGGGAAGATTACCGTCTGGAACCATGCGTTTTGCTGGTGGATGAGCAGAAAGATATATTATATAAATTCTTTACGACTATCCTGCCAAAGGAATATGAAGTATTAAAAGTGTGGATCGGGGATTTGGATGGAGATGGGCTAAAGGATGTAAAGGTTGCTGCCATTTCTTTCGACGTCTGCGATTCCAGCAGGATAGAGCTGTATTTTTTTCAACGGGAGGATGGGCTGTTTGACAAGTCGGTCGTGATCGATATAGATGATCAGCGTGGGTATACCATGAAAAGTTTCCAAAAAGATCTGTGGATCAGCTTTGGGGAGGGCAGTTATATGCGGAGGCGGTCATATGAGAAAAAGGAATGATCACAGAAGGATAATTATAGTTATGGGGCTGGCATTTATTCTGACATTTGCATCAGGATGCCAGGATAAAAAGCAGGAAGGAAAAGGGATAACAGATGACATCCTGCCAGATCAGACAGACTATAGTATGTATCTGAGAAAAATATGGATGGAAGGTCATGATTACCTTCTGCACAGTCTGGTCATCACCCGGATAGAAGATGGATGTATAGAGGGATTTCTGGGTGAGGATAATATATATTCTGATATGTATTTTGACATAGACTTGGCGGAGCACGCCACAAACTTTCAGGGGACGATAACTGACGGCAGGGCGGAGTGTATATACCATAACAGACAGAAGGATAAGTATGGAGAAATGGATATCATTTTTGCCGGGGATGACGGACTCGATGTAAGGATTGATGAGGGAGAGACAAAAAACTATCAGACCTGTAACATATCAGATATTCGGTATCGTGACACGCCTGTAATAATTGATGGAGAGATGGGTTCGTGGGGGAAGGTAACGTTATGCTGTGTCTATAAAGAAAATTCAGACACACTCGAGCCATGGGTGGTATTACTGGACGGACAGGGAGATATCATATACCAGTTTTCGGCGGATTTTTCAGGCTATGGCGATAACATAGACTGCGAGATCACCGGCATGGCGATTGAGGATATGGATGGGGACGGACTGGAGGATATAGCGGTTTTTACTTGTAAATCATATACTTTCCGGGATGATCTGGACCAGCAATGTGAATGGTATTTCTTTCAACAGGAAGATGGCTGGTTTGGCAAAGAGGTTTATATCTGTCATGACGAAGATGCTTACTATATTGAAAGTGAACGGAATGACATACATGTATTATTTCAGGAGCCTGAGGAATCAGCGAATGAATGATAAAAATGAGATACACGCGTTAGGAGCTGTGCAGAAATAGACAAGTCAAGATGCATAGGTTATTTTTGCATAGCTCCTTAGCAGGAAAGGAGAACACATGACAGAAAAAATAGCAGACAGGCAGATATCTATTCAGTGCAGGTTCCGGATCATAAGCGTACAGAGCTGTGTGATCCGTGCCGGGTACGGGCAGCACACCCGTGCGGAGGTCACGGCGGTCGTGGACGGGGACAGCGCGCAGGGCGTCCTGACGGACACTGCGGATGAGGCGGTCACGATCACGGGAAGGGACAGCGCCGGCATGGAGCGCATTTTGTTTTCCGGCGTTGTGGAATCGCTGGAGCTGGCCACGGAGGGCGGGTATACAGTCCTTTACCTGAAGGCCGTCTCCCATACATGGAAGATGGATATCATGAGGAGGTCAAGGTCATTTCAGGATACTTCCATGACATACCGCAGTGTGGCGGAGGCGGTCGTGCGTGAATATGGGGCATCCATGATCTGGAATGTGCCGGACAGGCATCTGGAATATCCCCTGATCCAGTACAGGGAAACGGATTACCGGTTCCTTCTGAGACTGCTGAGCCACCTGCAGGCGGGAATCACCGTGGTGGATGCCGGAGCGGGCATCAGCTTCCACGCCGGACTGCGGGACGGGGATGACCACGGGGATATCGCGCTGGAACAGTACATATACAGCACACGGCCGTCTGGCGGCGGCAGGATGCACACAGGCGCCACGGGCTACCGGATTGACGGGACGGATCATGTGAGGACGGGCGACAGGGTGCGGATACACGGTATGCCGTATTGCGTGATGGACGCGGTCACCGTATTTGAACAGGGAAGCCTGCGGTGCAGCTGCAACGTATTCCCGGCGCAGTGTTTCCGTGTATCCCGGATACCGGCAGGGACGCTGGAGGGCGCGGAGCTGACAGGGAGAATCCTGGAGACGCGCCGGGAGCTCGTGAGGCTGCACCTGGATATCGACAGGGAACAGGCCCCGTCAGGGGCGTACTGGTTCCCATGGAAACCGGCCACGGGGAACATGCTGTACTGTATGCCGGAGACAGGCACAAGGGCGGCGCTGTATTTTGGCAGGGCCGACGAGGGCGCAGGGGAAGTCGTCCGCAGCGTCAGGGAGAACGGCGACCGGTGCGGGGAGCTGTCAGACCATAACAGGCGGTATATCACGACAGACGGCAGTAAGAGAATGTACATGGAACCCTCCGCGATGGGACTGCTCAACATGGAGGGAAAGAATGCGGAGATCGCCCTCGGTGACAGCGCCGTACTGGGAGTGAGGACAACCGGTAAGATGTCGCTGCTGGCGGAAGGACAGGTAAAATTAAAAGGAAAGAACGTCTCCGTCACGACACCCATGGAAGCGACGCTTGTCAGGAAGGACCTCCTGTCGCCGACCGTCATCAACCTGTGCAACGCCTTTGACTCCATCGGACAGGTAGGTAGCTTCGCGCCCAACGCAGGCCGGGTGACAGCAGGGAAGGGAAAAACGACATCCTCCGCACAGCCGGAGGAGGAATACGGGGTGGAGGACATCACGTGGGACATCCTGTCAGGGATTCCGGCGGTGTCAGCGGGAAGTCCCGCAGCAGCAGCGGTGGCGGCATCCATGCCGGTGCTTGGCAGACATTTAAAGAAGGAGGCACGTTGAGATGAGTGAGAGCGTAAGGACCGGCGGCATCGGGAAAAATCCCGCCATAGACAGGATCAACAGCCTGAACGCGGCGGATATCAGAAACCAGGCAGTCAGAAGGATGGAAGAGCTCCTGCTGGTAACAGATACGGCGGGAGACGGAAGATACACCAGGACAGTCCCGATAGATTTCAGCGCGGCGGACTGGAAGGGGACAGCAGCAGAGCGGAAGAAGGAGAGGACAAATGGAAGAAGAAAAGGAAGGAACTGGATGGCAGGTATCAGCCTGTCTGAATGGGAGGATACATATGGGAATGCCGGAGGGCTGGGAGAGGCCGGCGGAGACAGTGCTGTCGGAGAGATTTCCCGGCAGTACGGGGCCGGAGGAAATATTCGCGGACTCCGGGGCGGACAGGATGCTCACGCTCAGCAGGCTGGGGAAGCATCTGCAGGAGAGACAGGTATATCCGGCAGTGCGGGAGATACAGCGGGTGGTCAGCCGCGTCTATCCGGAGAGCGTTAGGGACCAGGCGCAGACCATCACAGTACAGACGGGCAGTGCGGGATTCTTTTCATTCCTCACGGGAGGCATGGCAGGGGATGTGTGCCATTTCCTGTTCATCCTCCCGGATGCGGAGGAAAGGATGCTGCTGGGCGGACTCCACCTGCCCGCGGGGGAGCTGCGCAGCGGGAAGGAACTGCTGGTAAAGATCATAAGGAGCATACAGGAAGAGGATACAGGGAGGAACAGCCAATGAGAGAATATCAGATTCAGATAGAGCCGTTTGAGTATACGGCAGTACAGGATATAAAGATCACGAGTACAGTAAATGAACATGCGGTGGCCTCAGTCACGGTACAGATCAGGGACGGGCGGGAGGAAGAGTATCTCGATATGCTGACAGGGGAGACATGGGTTAGGATTACCGGCGTCGGCGAACCAGACGGCGGCGCAGGGACAGTATATACCGTGCTGTTCCACGGGATTGTCATGGATTTTTCCTTCTCCCATGACAGCCGCGGGACGACGATGCACCTGGAGCTGGCGAGCGGCACGGTGCTGATGGACCTGGAGCCGCATTTCAGGGTATTCCAGAATGAAAATGCCCTGTGTGCCTCCATCCATGAGAGGATCACCGGGGCCTATCCGGACGGGCGTGTGACCTGCACGGAGGGCGGCAGCGACCGGACAGCAGGAATCCTGATACAGTACAGGGAGACCGACTGGGAATTCCTGAAACGTATGGCGGCAGCGTCAGGGCGCTGTCTGGTGCCCGATGCCCTGAGAAAGGGGGTGCGCTACACTGTCGGACTTCCGGAAGGGATAGGGAGGGATATCCCGGCAGACCATATCCGCATACGGCTCGACATGCGCGAATACATGGAAAAGACACACGGCGGCATGACACAGCTCCGCGCGGGCGACATGCCGGAGCTGGCCGTCACGGACAGGGAGATCTGCCAGACCGGCGACAGGATGTCATACCAGGGACGGGAGTACTATATCTACAGGATTGAGACGGTCTACCGGGGCGGGGAATGTCTCCATACATACCATCTCAGGAGAAAGGAGGCGCTCAGCCCGCTGCCCGTGCCGCATGAATCCATAACAGGCTGCTCCTTTGACGCGGTGGTAACCAGCGTGCAGAAGGACAGGGTGCAGGTGGAGATCGCAGGGGATGAATGGAACGCGCAGGACGGGAAGGCGTGGTTCCCGTATGCGACAGTGTACTCCTCCGCTGACGGGACCGGCTGGTACTGTATGCCGGAGCCGGGAGACAGCGTGCGCCTGCATGTGCCGGAGTGCGAGGGGGACAGCTTCGTGATGAGCGCGGTGCACAGGGAGACGGACGCCGCGAGGCAGAACCCCGACTACAAATCCTTTAAGACGAAATACGGGAAAGAGATCCTGTTTACACCGGATTCGATCCTGATGACGAACAACCGGGGCATGATGGTGGAGATGAACGACAGCGAGGGAATCAGGATAACAAGCGACAGGGACATCGTGGTCGATGCGAAAGAAAACCTCACCATATCGAGCAACAGCGCGTCGCTGCTGCTCGCCGCGGAGGACCAGCTGCAGGTGCGGCAGGGCGGAACCAGCATGACACTCAGCGGGGATATCTCCTTTACGGGCGGGGAGTTCAGGATACAGTAGATGATAAATATATGGAGGTAAAACGATGGCGGGAAAGAAATACCCAGAGCAGGTATATATAGAAGAGGAAAAGAATGAAAAATATATGGAAGGCAATTATGATGGAGATGCTGACCAGCAATACAAACAGGAGCGGGCTGACAAACGGCGGTCGCTTGAGATAGAGGAGGAAATAGAATATGCACAGGGATATATTTATGAAAGGGAAACGGAACGGCTGTCATGTGAGTATAAAGTAGTAGGTGAGAAATTTGTGCAATTAATGAGAGATTATATCGAGGAGAACAAATATCAGCAGTATCTTGTTGATGGCGCCGTTCTCCGGTGCGATCAGGCAATGACAGACGATGTGGTTTTTACTGAATGGGGAGAAAAGGTTGTATTGGAGAACAAGGCAGACGAAGTGTGCAATATTATTCTGAATGTTTCTGAAAATCCTGTTTATGAAGATGATGATTCAGAAAATTCCATGACCATAAATGGGTTAAGATATGCGACAGTGAAAGATACGATTAAGAATGTAAATATAATTGTTCCAAAATGTAACTGCAGGCTGGCAGCTGACAGGGAGAAGGAAGAAGAAAGAATCCGCAATGATCTTGACCGCAATAAAAACGGGGTATGTATGCATCTCATGAGGCTGAACGAAGAATGGGACAATTATGAGGTGAAAGATGCAAAAGGTTTTGCGATAAAATATGCTAAAAGAGTAAATGTTGCACCCTCGCCATTTTCGGCAGGGGCGGGAAGGGTACTGGATGAATCTGAGGATGTTGTTTGGGAGGAGGTAGAGGGGATTACGATGACCTCTGTGCTGTTCTGCAAGCATGGCGGGTTGATCATGCCGGTTACGTCGGGGCAGACAGCTTATTCGGAGGAAGAAATAATTTTGATCTATACGGCAGATAAAAATGCTAAAGTAAGTGGATTATCGGGAGAACCGGGCGAGGGAGCGAGGAAAGGAGCTCAAGTTTTGTTTGATTTTGCTACTCGTGAATATGGTAGTGGATTTGGAGTAGACACACCTAATTACTACCTTATGCATCATTCCAATCAATATTATGACGAAAATGGATTGTCAAGAATAAGTAAAATTCCGGGAAAGCAAACAAATGAGGATTATTATTGTGTTGCAATGGCGCCAGGCTTTATAACCAAAGCAAGCGGTTATAGCACGCCCGCAACAGAAGGAAATATAAATTTTGGCTATAGATTTTTAGTACGATTGTGTGATGAGGAAGGAAAGAATTATGATTTAGATGTGATTGTTGTCGATGAAAAACATTCAGAGGATAGGAATGACTTCTATCCACATAACAATATAGTCGAATTTGTAACTGGAAATAATATTAATGATGCAATCCTGGAAGGAGGTAATGTCAGTTTTGACAAATTATTGTGTGGTACACAACTGGAAATCGAAGAAGTGTATGCCTATAAAGAGGGGGCTTATATTACAGGAAATTACTGGCAGCCACATTGGGAGGATCGGTAATATAATGAGGAAAAAACTAGGATGTGCAATTGGTTTATTTATGTTTTTTAGTTTAATCTTTGGGATTCTGCTATTGAAAAATGGAAGTCTTGGTTTGGGCAGTAAAAACACAGAGGAAAAAAGTATGCAGATGAGCATTGGACAAAGCAAGAAAGAAATAGTTGCATATTCAAAAATCGTAAAAAAAATTTTAGAAAAGAGGAGTGAGGAGGAAATTGCATTTTTGGATAAGTATCCCACTGCTTTAAGATGGATTCGACTCTCATCATTTGATTTTAATGGGGATGGAGTAGGGGAAATCATTTTATCAGATGAATATGTGGAAACATCATCAATAATTTCCTATAACCAGGTATATGATGTCGGTGGAAAGCTGCTGTTTCGATTTGTGGCAGGGGAGATACTGGACACTGAGATATTTATGGATGAAGTGGGAAGCCAGTATTATATACAGAGTAGCCTGCACATTGCCGCAGGTCATGATGTCACATTTTATGAGAAAATTTATCAGCTACAAAAACAAGAATGGAAAACGGAGCTGATGTTTATAGAATGGGATTGTAGACATGGGAAAGAGAGAGAGGATACTGAGGAGAAGGGATATCTCATTTATGATTGTTTTACAGAGGATGAAATAGCAAACATTATGGAAACAGGGTATGAAAATACAATAGACATTCTCAATACAAAAAAAGCAAATGGGACTAAGGAACGATTGGAAAAATATGTACAGTCTTTTAAAGGGCAACATAAGGAAAAAGTTACAGATATAGGAATTATTCTTAACTGGGAAGAGGGGATTAAATGGGCTGAGTGATAGGTTGCTTTTTTGACGCGGCAGTGATCGGTGTCGGCGTGCAGAATTTCTACATAAAGTTCTATCCAGAATGGGATGATTGGAATGATAAGGAGACTGGCAAATATGAATTTCATGACAAGGAGTGACAAACAAAAGAGGGGAGTGTGTATTATGGTGTTCAGGAGTATAATTCACTTCAAAATTATGTAGAACATATTAATCGCCACTTAGTGGATTTAGGATGTGAGAAAATAAAGCCGAATTAGAAGGGAGAATTTCTTTGACGAGATACAATTATAAATATTTATTCGAGGCAATCATAATTTTTAGTATACTGACTATATCAGGATGCGGACAGAAAGTAAGCCAGAATTATGGAACATCAATAGATGAAGATACTTCTGTATTGTCTACTGAAAATAGTGAAAATAACATTTCCAATTCTTTGGACATAGAGTATTCACAGGATTCGACTGTAAATGTAAAAATATACAGTCAGGAGGATTATGAGAATTTCATTAATCAGTTGGAAGGTGATAAGAAGATTTACTCTGTGTACTTGGACTTGTGCGATTTGGATACGATTATTTATCTGGATAAGCTGCTGGAGAATCAGAATATTAGATATCTGGATATAAAAAATGGAGGGGTAATCTGTGTCAGGGATAAGCATCTTCTTGAAACAGGCAGTTTATATGGAATAAGCTTATATCATGTTTCAGCGGTACAGGAGAATATGCTTGATCATTTTAGTGGACTGGAGATTTGTATACGATTGGACGATAGATACACAGGCAGACTGCCAACGCGGGATTTGCTGAATAACACGGACTGTGAGAGTATAGTATTAATCAGAGATGGAACCGGACAGCTCAACGGAACAGATACATATCATGACGAGAATAGAATGGAATGGGCACATTTTTATTCTGTTTTACCTTTAGAGAATCAATATATGAAAGGCTTGTACCGAGTCAATCATGAGAGCTGCAGTTATACCAGCTATGAGTTTTGCAAAAAGGATACGCAGGAGACATGTGCTGCATTTGTGTGCGTGAAGGATAAGGAATCAGATGGGCGACATTATTTTGATATTCTGGAAATCCCCAAAGTAGAACTTTCCAACATTTCGCGGTATGAAGGAAGAAGGTTTTATTTTGAAGATATTAATTTTGATAGTTATGAAGATCTACTTTTTCTGGGGAATAATGACAGGATAAAGCTCTATTATCAGTGCACCGGCTTTCTGTGGGATGACAATGAAAAGATATATAAGCTGTGTGAAACAGTTCCCCATAATTTTAAAGGGATCGATGGAGAGAAGGAGCGGCTGATATATAGTACAAGTGGATCGGCTTCTGATGATGAGTACTATATATACAAATATGACGGAAACGAATATAAGGAAGAGCGGCTTGAAGTTCGGCAGATAAGTGAAGAGAAAATAGTATGGCAGTATTTTTTAGATGGAAAATTAGATAAAGAAATAAAGGCGGATTTAAATAAATCGCAGAATTTCTATACTGTTATATATTATGAAGATGGTGAGATAAAAGAGGAGGAATTGATAGACGCGGATTGTAACATATGGGAAACCGGAAAAAAGTATTTTCCTGCGTTTGACTTTTATAATAATGGATAATGCGCGAGATATGATCATCAATATCTGGGAAAATATAACAGGAACCCGTACAACATCAACATAATAATCATTATTATGTTTAAAGCATATTCAGAGGATTATGAGCTAGATCTGCCTAAGAACACAAATGTATTATATTGACAGTCAGAGCGGGTATATTTATCGTGTAGGAGAAAATGCTGATTTTTTAAGGACGGAATTATATTATATTGGAGATTTGTGAATGGAGATGGGGTTATGGCTGGCGGCAGAGAAAATATATGGGAATTTTGTAAATGGAGAGGATCTAGACCTGGAATGGTAGAGAAGTTTTTTCAATGGAAAAATGTCGACAAGGAGTGACAAACAATGGAGAAGGAACAAAGGAAGAGAACAGAAATGCTCCCATACCTGCAGGCTGCCATGGAAGAAACATTTCAGTGCACCTGCAGCGAAATCCGGACAGCGCTGGACACAGATGCATGCGTGATCTGGCGCGGGCTCCGGGATGCCGTCTGCGGATGCCTGGAGACAGCAGGGGCGTTACAGCGGCAGGGACAGAAGGGCAGACTGAAATACCTGGCTTTCAGCATGATGCAGCATGCGCTGTGGATGGACAGGCTGGAGCTGCGCATCGACGCCCTGGACGACAGCTTTTATCTGGACACGGCGGAGGCATCGGCGCAGTACCGTGCGGATTTCCTGCAGGACAGGTTCCGGAGAGACATGGAATGTTTATATGAAAAGGCCCGGTCGCGTTTCATAAGGATACAAAACAATGAGCTGGTTCAGATCAGACAGGCATACGCAGAATACTACTATTCCCTGCTGTTCTGCATGATGGAATCCCTGACGGGACTGGTCCGGGAGACCGTTGCTGGGAGCGGAGTCGGGACGGCGGACGGATTTCAGATCATCTTCGGTGACTACATGGACAGGGCAGTGGTATTATACAAGGAGGAGACAGGCAGTGAAATACTTTCTGATCGGGACTGACGAAAAGAACAGGAACCCGTACAACATCAACAAAAACAGGGCAGTTGACATCAGGATGCTGACAAGGGAAGGCATCCGCACACTGCCCAGGTGGAACATCATCGGAATGAACCTGCCGGACGAGGGATTCTTCCCCGACCTGATCTGCAGCCCGTTCATACTGATGTCCCACTCCTGTATCGGGACGGCGACCATGTACCAGCCGGATATCATATACAGGGGAGTGAAGCTGTGGGACCGGGACAGCGGCGTCAACAGGACATATTACCTTTCTGTTCTGGACGAGCTGGACTGCATGTCAGGGCAGACACAGTTCAATACTGTCGGGAACAGGATTACCAGGCTGGTACTGGACCGGGACAGGATTGGCGAGAACGCCGTATTCCGCATAAAAGGATACAACAGATACAATAAGGGCTGCATCGCAGGGCGTCTGGATTTTGTGGAGAGCCTCCTGCGCAGGGGAATTGAAGGCATCACGCTGGAAGAGGCAGAGCTGGTGTGACACGGAAAGGAAATATGACAATGACAAAAGATAGAGACTACGCAGACGCCGGGATACTGGCGCTGCGGCACAGATACCGGGAAGTACAGGCCGCGCAGCTTCCCGCCGGCCGGGAGATCTTCATCGGGACAGACAGTGTTCCACTGCGCAGGGAGAGCCTGTTTGGCGGCATGTGTTCCATCATGCTGCCACAGTCGATGACAGACATGGATGATACAGAACGCATGGTGCGTTACCCGGACAGGAACCGTCCGCCGGTGATCAGGACAGACGCGGACAGGGAAGCCTCCGTGACATTCAGCCTGCTGCCGCCGGAAGATGACGGGGAGACGGAAACAGCAGCAGTGCAGCTGGCAGGACTACGCAGTGATATGAAGAAGATCTGGAAACAGAATATATTTTACGACAGCGGGGAGGTGGATGCGGACGGGATTCCTGTCGCATGGATGGACTGTAAGGCATACTGTTTCGACGGGAACCTTTACAGTCTGATCTTTCTGTTCCGCGCGCAGGAGCAGACTGTACTTGGGAACTTCCACTGCAGCTTTCCGCGCTATGACGTGTGGAAGCCGGCGGTGCTGAAGCTGCTGGCGACAGTGCAGGTGCAGCAGGGCGGGGAGTTCAGGATACAGTAGATGAAAACGGATATAGGAGGAGAAAACGATGGCGGATGAATGGACAGGACAGGGCACAGCCCATGAAGGAGCTGAAAAAAATGAAAGATACATGGAGGGAAATTATGATAACAGTGGAAACATAGTCAAAAGATACAAGCAGAAAGCAGATGATGAGCACCGGTCGTTACAGATAGCAGAAGAGATAAAGGCTTCACAGGAAGCTGCATATGAAAGAGAGACGGAAAGTCTGTCATATGAGTATCAGGCAGTGGGTGAAGCATTTACGAAATTAATGAAAGCGTACGTTGAAGAGGACAAGTATCAGCAATATCTGGTTGACGGAGCGGTTTTAAGGTGCAGCCAGGCAACGACGGAGGATTTTGACTATAATGGCGGAACCGTTGTACTGGAGAACAAGGCTGACGAGGTGTGCAATATCGTCCTTGATGTCCATGAGAATCCCATTAGTGGCAGAACTGCATCAGATAACACCATGATTATCAATGGTCATAGGTATGCGACTGTAACAGATACATTACAGGGATTTAATATAAATCCCCCAAAATGCAACTGTAGATTAGCTGCTGACAGGATTTCGGAGCATGAAAAGATCAGGGCAGACGGAGACCGCAATAAGAACGGGGTATGCACGCACCTTATGTGGCTGAATAGGGAATGGGACAATTACAGGTAGAAGGAACCGAATACCTGAAAAAAGATGATGCCATTATGGTATTTGATACAGGAGAAGATGGACAGGCTGTACAGGTAGATTCCGTTATAGAACACAGGGGCGTAGAAGGGATTACGATGACGTCTGTGCTGTTCTGCAAGCATGGCGGACTGATTATGCCGGTGACGTCGGGGCAGACAGTTGTAGTGCCAGCCAAAGAAGAAAGATTTCAATTTACAAAGGAACAATTGATTGCATGTGGATGGGAAAATGTAACAGATGGAGAGTTAGAAAAATTGAATAAGGCTTTGATAGATTTTAAGGTTGTTTCTGCTGAAAGTGCCTTTATGATGTTTGCTACGATGTTGAGTGAAAGCGGATGTGAAAATGCATTAGAAGGGCAACCCAGAATAAATGAGTTTGATGATTTATCATGGGAAAAATATAAAGCAGAACTTAGGGCAAATGGTAATGTTGTTGGAGATTACGGATGGAAAGAGAGAGGTGCTGGTTATATTCAATTAACAGGTGAAACTGTTCAAAGAGCTTTTTTGGAAAGAATGGAAGATCCTTATAATGGTGATAGACCCGCTGAATATATAGGAATGAAGTATCCCATAGAGGCCGCTGTGTATTATTGGTCGGAAGTAGACAAGACAAGTAAAGGAAACCTGAATGCTTATATAGAAGAATATGGTGCAACAGAAGGGACATTTCTTATTACACAATACTTTACCAACGGATACAAAGAAGGAATTGATGAATCCCTAAGAAATATTCGAGATGGTAAAAGTTTTCAGACAAATATAGAAACAGGAAAATTAATTGTGGATGGGAAAATATTTGATCTTCCTAATGGTTGGAAAGAGAGGGAAGAGATTTGGGAGAAAGTAAATGAAGAACTGCAGAAATATGAATAAAATATTAATGATATGTTGCATCAGCGTACTATGTATTTTATGTAATGAGACAGACACTGATGCGGATGATCATTGTATCGAAAGTTCTGCTGGCGATACGAGAGTATCTTTTAATTCGGCACAGCAGTCATCAGGATTGTCAGAATCTCACTATTTTATCCGGCATTATGGTTATCTGGATTATGCCTGTTCTGTTTATGGGATTAAAGGTATAAGTTCACATGAGTATTTTGTTCCGGTTTTGTTGGTAGAAATTCCAGACCATAAGGAAAAGGAAGAACGAATCAATAGAATGTTGTTGGAGCGGTATGTTGCAGTATTGCCTGATGATATGGACAAACAATGGTGGGAGCAGCAGGAACTGCATATTATGTACCGGTCAGATAGATATCTGTGTTTTCGGTATTTATCAAATTCGGAATTGCCAGAAGGATGTAATGTCAGGGATTTATATTTTACACTGGATATGGAAAATGAAAGTATTATAGATTATCCAATGATTGAAGGAGAAACAGGAAAATATGAGCCATATAGATTTGGGAGTTTGTACAAAGAGCTGGAATGTTATCAGGAAAAACCAGTAGAAGAACAGAGCCTTTTAAGAAGGGATGGGCAATATCAGATGCATCAGGTGACAGCAGAGTGTGACGGAATCTTTTTTCCCTGTGTGGAAGTAGAAGGAATAGCGGATAAGAAAAAGCAGGAAGAGATTAACATGGCACTGCAGGAACCAATGAGATCATTTATTAAAAACGGGATATGGGAAAATTCGGAAGAAGAACAAAAGCTTATGAACAATATCCGTATATATGTTGCATACCAGACAGAACAATGGCTGTCTGTAGTATATTCCATAGAAGTAACAGATTATCCTGATTTTAAGCGGTATGATGGAATAAAAGATCTGGGGATCACAATAAATATGCAGAGCGGGAAACGGGTTCTGTTGGATGATTTATTTGAACAGGACAAAATCCTCAATTGGTTTTATGTTATGGGAATGTATAAAGAGGGAGATAAAAACAATGGAGGATTGGGATTGCTGTTCCAGACAGAAGAAGAAAAAATAAAGGAATACAAGCAGGTGCATAAAGATGTGAAAATAACAGAGGTTTCTTGGTTATGGGATACATTATACTGGAATTCGTTTTACTTATATAAAGGAAAATTAATGATATTAAGAACAAGTGGCTCTGCTGATTTTGAGATACCATTGCCAGAAATCTGTGAATATTTGAGAGTAGATCCATGGTATGATTGAAGGCTGCCATGGAAGAAACATTTCAGTGCGCCTGCAGCGAAATCCGGACAGCGCTGGACACAGATGCATGCGTGATCTGGCGCGGCCTCCGGGATGCCGTCTGCGGATGCCTGGAGACAGCAGGGGCGTTACAGCGGCAGGGACAGAAGGGCAGACTGAAATACCTGGCTTTCAGCATGATGCAGCATGCGCTGTGGATGGACAGGCTGGAGCTGCGCATCGACGCCCTGGACGACAGCTTTTATCTGGACACGGCGGAGGCATCGGCGCAGTACCGTGCGGATTTCCTGCAGGACAGGTTCCGGAGAGACATGGAATGTTTATATCCTGAATCCGTGAACCTTGGTTCAAATATATGAAGCGTACTGTAACGCCCCATACCACACTAAAGTTTTTATCTGA
>VSNM01000010.1:0-48066 GCA_009774245.1 Lachnospiraceae bacterium
CAGATTAATATATCCCATACCTTATTTAATTTGGAGAAATAACGGGCTTTTGGGTTTAAATAAATTAACGAATAACATTCAGGGAACTAAAAACCCCGAGTATGGCATCCGTAATCTATCTGAAGAATCCTAAAAGAATCAAGGCATTAAGCATGCTGCTGTCACTGTCGCTTTTGATCAGGGCAGTCATCCAGTATCGTATGAGGGAAGGACTGAAAGAATACAAAAGGGAGAATCCTGATATAAAACTTCGGGCCGGATGGGGAGGAAGAGCGTTGGAAAACCCAACCTACAGGCTGTTGTACGAACACAGTGTAAACTGTTATTTTGAAAAAGAGGATGCAGGCATATACAGCTATGCGTGGTCAAGCGCCGAAACAAGGGAAAGGGTAGAAACCCTGCTAAACCTAATGAAGATAACACTGGAAGACTTGATAATGTAAAGCCTCCTGTGATGGGGGAAAGGGGGGGGACTATGCCTTAAAACAGGTATCTGTCAGTTCAATCCGGACAACCATTCCAGAAAAATTTATTTTCATACTTAATCCGAGACTGGTATCAGAAAAAATAAATATTTTGAAATTGACACAACATTAAATAAGTTAAAAAATACACAAACTGCTTGAAATGGGATCCAGGAAATGGAGCAGGTGATATCACTCCTGGAAAAGGAAAACAGCCTGCAGTGGCAGCACAGCTGGAAGAAGAACGCGGGAAAAACAAAAAACTGACTGCGCAGCTGAACAAAGATTTTGAAAATTCTTCCATCCCGTCCTCAAAACAGAAAGCGGGAAAGAAAAAAAAACAACAGCCGTGAAAAAACAGGGAAGAAGCCGGGCGGACAGCCGGGCCATAAAGGCCATACCCGTAAACAGCATACACCAGATGTTACATATGAAATACCCGCCCCGGCTGAATATACAGATAACCCGGATTATTACGAAACCGGGAAGGTCATCCGCAAACAGAAGGTCAGTGTCATACTGAATGCGCAGATAACTGAATATACAGCAAAGGAATACCGGAACCGGAAAACCGGTGCGCGCGTACACGCCCCTTTCCCGGAAGGGTATGTGAACGAAGTGAATTATGACGGGACAGTCAAGGCGCTGGCATTCCTTCTGGGGAATGAGTGCGGGTTTTCGCATGGAAAAATACGCAGGCTGCTGTCAGAACTGACGGATGGGGAGATTGAAATTTCAGACGGTATGATCAATGGCCTGTGCGCGGAGTTTTCTTCCAAAACAGACCGGGAAAAAGAGGAGATCATCAAAAAACTGATGACATCCCCGGTTATGAACGTGGATTTTACAAATGCGTCGGTAAACAGGAAAAGCGCACAGGTTCTGGTACTGGCATCGCCATCCGCAGATGCTGCATTGTATATAGGAAGGGAGAAAAAAGGACATAAAGGTGTGGAAGGAACACCCCGATTTTCTTTACAATTATATTTTAACACGGATAAAGGTTGTATGTTTCCTTTTTTTTATTTATTTGTCCATAGAATTTGAAACACGCCTTCAGATACGCTACAATACCGTCCTCATCATTCCCACCGATGACAAGATCTGCCTTTTCCTTCACTGCGTCGATGGCATTTCCCATCGCAATGCCCATTCCGCACAGCTCCAGCATGCCGATGTCGGCATAATCGTCGCCAAACGCCGCGATCTGTGCAGTCTGTATCCCGCTCACGGCGCAAAACTCCATGATGGCACGCTCCTTTGTTACTGCCTTTTGGGTAAATTTGTACCAGTATCCATCGGAAAAACGGATACAGTCACATTCCGCCAGCAAGGTCTGTAGCTGCGCCGCCTGTGTGTCGTCAAAGATTTCCACACACATTTTAAGGGAGCTTTCACCGAAGTCCGCAAAATCCGTATAGATGCTGTCTCCCCAGCTCTGATCCTGTTTCCTGGGATCAACCTTGTAATTCCAGTAATGCGCATCTGTCGTATCAATCGTAATCTCACACTCCGCACCGCATACGCTTCTGGCTGCCGCAATCATCTGCCGCGTCTCCTCCGCGGAAAACTCAGCCTTATAGATATATTCTCCGCGATATTTTACGAGTGCGCCGCCGCTTGCGATCAGCACGTCGGGCTGCAGCTCCTCGATAAAGGACAAGGCATTCTGCTCTCCCCTTGAAGTTGACACTCCGATCAGAATGCCCTTCTCCCTGCACTCCCGAAGCGCTGTCAGTGTCCCCGGGGAGATGGTCTTGTCACTGCGCAGCAGCGTGCCGTCCAGATCAAACAGAAGCAGTTTTATTTTTCCCATATACATTTGTCCTCCCTTCACTCAGCGCAAATCGTACTTGACGACATCCATCTCCACCGTTCCGTCCGCGAAAAAGGAGATACCGTCCGCCAGCGCATTGCCAAACACACAGCTGTACGTGCCGTCCGCATTCTGCCACACTTTCGGATCACAGAAACCGAACTTACTGGCGCCCTGCGGCAGGTTCTTCTCGTCAAGAACGGGATTCTTTTCATACTTTTGATAATCGAGTCCGTCACCGACAGCAAGGCTCTGTGTCTGGTTTTCGTATCATTTCCTTTTCAAATAATAAAATCCATATGCCGGTATATATATCGCCGTCGTTTTTATTTCCTGTCCTGAAATCATGTCGGCGTATTCCTCCCCATCTGCCGGAATACATACCGTCCTGTCACACTCGCTGAAATTAAACATGCCAACCACCTTGTCGCCTTCATAATACCTGCCGATACAGAGCACTGCGATATCCCCGGTGTCCATAGTCCACATGTCCGCATTGGACACAAACGCTTTTTCCTTTTTCCGGATCTGTTCCAGCCGGCTGAGCTGTCCGAACAGTTTTCCCTCCACCGTATCCGGATCGGAGACATTCGCTGCAAGCGTCCAATTCATCGCACCGCGGTGAATGTAACGCGAATCGGCCGCTTTTTCAGGATCTTTCTTATACGTATAGTCATTGACCTGCGCAACCTCATCGCCGCTGTACAAAACAGGAATCCCCGACTGCATGAACATGTATGCATGAAGCGTCACATCCAGCTGAATCGCGCGATTCATCGCAGCGTCATCCTGCTCAAATCCCGCCTTTTCGATGCCGCACATGGACGCAGTCGTACCACAGAACCTGGCGTCTCCCGTAACCGGATCCGCATTGTAGAGTTCTCCGCGGCTGTTGCTCTCTCCCGCATACCCCTGAAAATAGTCATTCAGATACTTCTTGTGCGGCCGTTCCCTGAACCCGTCCTCTCTCAGCGTATTGTAGTCCAGCCCCCATCCAATGTCATCGTGACAGCGCAGATAATTCAGGAATACATAGTCCTTAGGCAACGCGCCCACAATGTCAAGCTGTCTCTTCAGAAGCCTTGTATCCCTTGTCGCAACCGTATGCCATGTCGTCGCCATGGTCGTCACATTGTACAGCATATGGCACTCCGGCTTCTCCACCGTCCCAAAATAAGGCACTACTTTCTCCGGCTCCATGACCACCTCTCCTAGCAGGAGAACTCCCGGGCAGACGATCTCACTGATCATGCGCATCATGCGCACGATCGTGTGAACCTGCGGCAGGTTTCGGCACTGTGTACCAAGCTCTTTCCATATATATGGTACTGCATCAATCCGAATAATGTCAATCCCCCTGTTTGCCAGATACAGGAAATTGTACATCATCTCGTTAAAGACACGCGGATTTTTATAATTCAAGTCCCACTGGTAGGGATAAAAGGATGTCATGACAAAATGCTCCGCCTCAGGAAGCCACGTGAAATTGCCGGGCGCCGTCGTCGGAAACACCTGCGGCACAGTCTTCTCGTACAGGGACGGAATATATGAATTGTCAAAAAAGAAATATCGGCTCATATATTCCCCCTCACCCCTGCGCGCCCTCTTAGCCCACTCATGATCTTCCGAGGTATGGTTCATGACAAAGTCCATGCAGACGTTTATCCCTTTTTTGTGGCACGCGGCAGTCAGGCTCTCCAGATCCTCCATAGTGCCCAGCTGCTTTTGCACTTTCCTGAAATCCGACACCGCATATCCGCCATCCGAACGCCCTTTCGGCGTCTCAAGAAACGGCATCAGATGGATATAATTTACATTGCACTGTTCTATGTAGTCCAGCCTGGACTCCACCCCTTTAATATTTCCCGCAAAATTATCAATATACAGCATCATTCCCAGCAGATCATTACGCCTATACCAGTTCTTATTCTCCTCACGCTCCGTATCCATCGCCTTGAGCTCCCTGCTGCGCTCCTGGTAAAAACGCTGCATATTGTCACACAGTTCCGCAAACATGTCCCCATTGTCATACAGCTCCATATAAAGCCAGCGAAGCTCGTCATGGTGCCTCTCAAACCTTCTTGCATAGTTTTCCTTTTTAACCATAAAACCATCCTCCTATTTCTTTCAATCATTTTCCTACCCGCCGTTTTAGACGCGTATTTCACCAGCAACAAATTTCCTTATGCGCCCATACACGCAAAAAGATGTCGTTTCTGTACTGCCCATGAATTGATAGTAACATTCCTTCCTTAATATATCAATCGTTTAACATATTTTTCAGCATATTATCTTATAATATACTGCTTTTTAATCCATATAATGTTCTATTTTTTGTATATATTCACTAAAGTGCACTTATTTTTATGTCGTATATGTATATCAAACCTTTGACATTCTTGATATTAGCCAGCGCATAATTACTGCAAATCCCATCTTCTGATACCTTTTTGGCAGAACGCTGTCATGTTGTCTCCCTCTCTACCAGATATACCGGAAGAACCGTCCGTTTCGGCACCACTTTCCCGCCGACAGCGTCGTGGAGCAGATTGACTGCAATCTCAGCCATTTCCCTGACTGGCTGGTGAATGGTCGTCAATTGTGGTGTTGTCAGTGTGGCAATATTGACATCGTCAAAACCAATAATCTTCATCTGTTCAGGCACCGGCTGCCCGAGTTTGCGACAGACCTGCAAGGCCTGGGCGGCAATCACATCACTGTTCAAAAAGAGCCCGTCCGTCTCCGGATGTTCTAACAAGGCGGATTCGATCATCATATCATACTTCATGTTATGATACTGTGCTTTCTCCGTGAACACTTCCGCAAAGGCAACGCCTT
This sequence comes from Lachnospiraceae bacterium, assembly GCA_009774245.1. Classification (GTDB taxonomy): domain Bacteria; phylum Bacillota; class Clostridia; order Lachnospirales; family Lachnospiraceae; genus COE1. The sequence goes on from VSNM01000010.1 coordinate 5,119, forward strand.
TTTTTTCGCAGACTTCACGGAAACCTTCTGTCCGTTGGTCTGCCGGCATCGTGATGTTATTTATGTTTCCCACATGAAGCAGATGCCTGCATCCGCTTGATATCAGTTTTTCTGCGGCCAGCGCCCCCCCCTGCCTGTTGTCGCACTCAACCGCGGCTGTTCCGTTGTCAAGATAGCGCTCCATCGTGATTACCGGCACATGAATTCCGTCAAACACCTCAACCGACACAGTTCCGCTGCACAGAATGATTCCCGCAACCCTGTTCCCCGTGCAGATATCAATGTACTCCCTCTCCTTTTCCTCTATGCTTTGCGAGTTGCACAACAGGATACGATACCCTTTTTTGTACGCCTGGTTTTCTATATTGCTGATCATCTCCGCAAAATACGGATGTCTGATATGCGGCACGATCAGCCCAATTGTGTTCGTGCTCTTTCCCTGGAGGGAACGCGCCACTTCATTGGGACGGTAGTTGAGTTTTTTCATCGCGCCATACACTTTCGCGCGCGCGTCATCACTGATGTAACCCCTGTTATTCAACACCCTGGATACAGTTCCCACTGTCAGTCCTGCTTCCTTTGCAACATCCTTTAAAGTTACCATTTGCCTACCCCTTTATCTCTTTTCCGATATTGTATGTCAAACGTTTAATATACATTTCCTATATAATATATCACACTTTTTTCCGTTTGCCTATATCCCTTCTGTTATTATTTTATCATCAGCCGTGTTACTGTTCACTCCGTTCCAGTAACAGGTAAAAATCCATGCAAAATTTGCTTCGCAAATGGATTTTTACTTGCTGCATGTACGTTTTCTTACGGACTTAGCAGTAAATGCTAAGTCCTGTGTGAACAGTAACTCAGCCGTCCATCCTGCCCACGCCTGTAACGTCCGCGCTGTTTCTTCATAAAATATCCATAAGGCATATTACGACTGGAGCAACAAAACCATATGGCTATCGGTTATCTGACAATACAGGCGCGAACCGCGCACGACGCGCTTCCCTTAAGCGGCGCATCGGTCAGGATCTTAAATACGCAGGGCGCAAGCGTCTACGAACTGACCACGGACGAAAACGGGGATACCCATGCAATCCCATTGGAGACACTGGATAAAAGCTTTTCCCTCTCCCCCTATTATTCAGGCATTCCCTACACAAGCTACAACGTGCTTGTCCGCGCTTCCGGATTCAATTCACTCTATGTCGCAGACATTCCCATTTACGACGGGGAGAGGGCTGTGCTGCCCGTATCAGCCATTCCCATGCAGGAGCGGCAACGCAGCCCTATACAGGCGGTAATCTATGTAGGCGCTCCCGCAGTCTCCCTGACAGGAGCGCGTTCGCAGGAAGAACCGTCCGGTACACCTTACATACTTCGACAGGTTGTCATTCCTGATCCCATCACCATCCATCTGGGCGCTCCCAGCGCTGCTGCCGCCAATGTACAAGTGTCTTTTCCTGACTATGTAAAAAACGTGGCAAGCAGTGAGATCTATCCCACCTGGCCTGCAGCCGCCCTGACTGCTAATATTTATGCCATTATCACATTTGCGCTGAACCGAATCTACACGGAATGGTATCGCAGCCGCAATTATGAATTTGACATTACAAACAGCCCCGCCTATGACCAGTATTTTGTATACGGCCGTCCGATCTATGATTCCATCAGCCGTATCGTCGACAATATTTTTGACGAATATGTGCGGCGGCAAGGGCAGATCTCCCCTTACTTTACCTCCTTCTGCAATGGAACTACCGCCACCTGTTCCGGGCTGTCCCAGTGGGGAACCGTCACACTGGCGGAACAGGGACTTATCCCGCTTGAGATCCTGCGTTCCTATTACCCAAAAGATATCGAGATCGCACAGACTGACATCCGGACGGGAATCCTCTCCTCCTACCCGGGTTCTCCGCTCAGAGTGGGCAGTACCGGGCTTGATGTCCAGACAATCCAGACGCGGCTTGCACGTATCCGCAGAAACTATCCTGCCATTCCCGCCATCACTGACGCGGAAGGGCAGTTCCAGAACAGCACCCAGGCAGCGGTGACAAAGTTCCAGAGCATATTTAATCTGACGCCCGACGGTATCGTGGGAAAGTCGACCTGGTACAAAATCTCACAGCTTTATTCCGCTGTTGCCAGACTGGCAGAACTGGACAGCGAGGGAGACGCCCTTGGCATCGGTACTGTCCCGCCCTCCTCCGTGCTGCGTCAGGGCTCCCGCGGACAGGACGTGATCACGCTGCAGTACCTCCTCAATGTGGCAGCCGAGTATTATCCGGGCATTCCTGCCCCCACACAGGACGGCATCTTCGGAAGCGGAACGCAGCAGGCAGTCACCGCATTCCAGCGGGTTATGCAGCTAAATCCCGACGGCATCGTAGGCCCCATGACCTGGCAGGCGTTGTACGACGTCTATCTCGGCGCTGACCAGAATGTACCATCACCCTCTCCGAATCCCGACACAATACAATATATCGTAAAACCCGGCGACAGCCTCTGGCTCATCGCGCGCAGATACAGCACCACCGTATCCGCCATTCAGAGACAGAACAACCTCACAGGAGACCTGATCCGCGTCGGACAGGTGCTGACAATCCCCGTATCAGGAACGCCTTCCTACATAGAATACACCGTCAAGGCGGGCGACTCTCTCTGGCGCATCGCCCAACAGTACAATACGACAGTGCAGGCCCTGATGAACCTGAACGGACTGACAAGCGACCTGCTGATGATCGGGCAGGTGCTCAAGGTGCGCGAATCGTAAGGATTGACGAATCCGCGCCGCAATGTTAGACTAACAGTAGGAACTGCGTCTGCGGCTCCTTAGGATTTGATGCGGGAGGTGGATGCTATGGGAAGATTTTTAAATATAGGAAATCAGAAATATGCGGATTTTTCCATGACAAAGTACTTTATCGATAAGACAGAACTGTTGAATGTACTGCTGGAAAAAGATGCCGACGAAAAATTTATCTGCTGCAGCAGACCGCGCAGGTTTGGCAAGTCCGTGACGGCAAATATGATGACTGCTTATTTCAGCAGGGGAGTGGATTCGAGAAGTCTGTTTGAGCCGCTAAAGTGCGCGAAAAATGAGCTGTTTCTGAAAAGTATGAATCAATATGATACCATATTTGTGGACATTCAGGAGCAGTTTGTCGCGGCAGCAGATATTGGGGCGGAGCCAAATCAATATATTCGAAATTGTATCATAGACGAATTGCGGGAGGAGTACCCTGAGCTCATATCAGGTCAGTTATCTCTGGCGGCGGCATTGTCAATCGTCAATGCTGCGACAGGCAATCAATTTGTCATTATTTTTGATGAATGGGACTACCCGATCAGGGAGCTTGACAAAGACAGCAAAAAACGGCTAGATTATATTGAATTTCTGCGCGGGCTGTTCAAGGGCAGCAATGCCATGAGCTATATCCGCCTTGCGTACCTCACAGGCATTTTACCCATGGTTCGCGCCAAGGGACAGTCAGCAGTCAATAACTTCCATGAGTACACGATGGTCAGACCAAAAGACCTGGGGGATTTTATCGGGTTTACCGAAGATGAGGTTGCCGGATTGTGCGAAAAATTCCATGTAGATTTTCAGCAGATGAAAGAGTGGTACAATGGCTACAACATCAATGGCAGAGCAGTCTACAATCCGCTGTCGGTGGTGAGGGCGATCGCGGAGGACGACTTCGGACAATTCTGGACAGACACCGGAACATACGAGGATATCGGAGAGCTGATCAATTGGAATTTCGACGGGCTTCGGGAGGCCGTGATTGAGATGCTTTCAGGAAACAGAATCCATGTCAATACAGCAGGCTGCAAGAATGACATGCATACTTTTATAAATAAAGATCAGGTCATCACAACCCTGATTCACCTTGGCTACTTCGCATACGACAAGACGACGCAGGAGGCGTATGTGCCAAACAAGGAAATTCAAGAGGTCTTTTATTACTATATGGAAAACGAGTCAGGTGACAACCTGTCGCGGTTTATGGAGCTGTCAGAAAACATCGTGGAGGCAGTGCTTTCCATGGACGAGGAGACAACAGCGAGACTGGTGCAGCAGGTGCACAGCGATTTTATCTCCAGCATCGAATACAACGACGAAAACTCGCTTGTCTGTACGATCACAGTCGCGATGATCGCGTTTTTCCGGTACTACCACAGACCGATACGGGAACTACCCTGCGGCAAAGGGTTTGCGGACATCGTCTATCTGCCGCTTGCAAAACACCCCAACAGACCTGTCGTCGTGGTGGAATTAAAATGGAACCAAGACGCCCGGACAGCAATCACGCAGATCAAAGAGCGCGCATATCCAAAATCCCTGCAGGACTACTCCGGCGAGATTCTGTTAGTGGGAATCAATTACGACAAAAAAACGAAGGAACATCAGTGTGCCATCGAGAGTTACCAGAAAGAAGGCGACAACGTGTCAGCCTGACCTGAGGCACGCCAGGGATATAAGGAACTGTTTAGCAACTTGAGGATATCATATCAGGGGAAACACAGATGAGTGAAGAATTAAAATATCCGGTGCTGCTGGTTCACGGCATGGGATTCCGGGACAGTAAATATCTGAACTACTGGGGAAGGATTCCAGCAAAATTGGAGGAGAACGGCTGCCGGATTTACTACGGAAATCAGGACAGCAACGGAACTGTCGCGTCGAACGGCACCTATCTGGCTGATAAAATAAGGGAGATCCTATCACAGACAGGCGCCCAAAAACTCAATGTGATCGCGCATTCCAAAGGCGGACTCGACATGCGGTACGCGATTTCCACATTAAACATGTCAGAATACATTGCCTCCCTCACCACGATCAGCACGCCGCATCACGGCTCCCTGACCGTGGATAAGCTGCTGCAGTTTCCTGATTTCATGGTCAGGTTTGTGGCAGGCTGCTGGGACATCTGGCTTAGGATCTGCGGCGACAAAAAACCTAATGCCTACGAAGTGTTCAAAATCTTCTCGACGGCGGAGGCGGAAGCGTTTAACCGCCAGAATCCCGATGCGCCGGAAGTGTATTACCAAAGCTATGCATTTGTCATGAAACATGTCTGGAGTGACATGCTGATGCTTGTCCCCGCCACAGTCGTAAAATTCTTTGAAGGTGCAAACGATGGCCTGCTCGCGCCGCGGGCTGTCGCATGGACAAATTTCCGCGGTATCATCACCAGCAGCTCAAACAGGGGAATCTCCCACTGCGACGAGGTAGACCTGCGCCGCAGAAGACTCACCCGCAAAAAGGGCGAGGGCATCAGCGATATCACGGACTTTTACGTTGCCATTGCCGACGACCTGCGCCGGAGAGGATTTTAAGGTAACAAAACAATTTTTAGAAAAGAATGGAGAATGAACAATGGAAAATCAATACACGTTAAAAGTATATCCCGCAGGAAAAGGAACCACCGTGTACAGGGTGATCGAAATAGCAGGCAAAGAGACGCTTCAAAAACTATGTAGCGTGATTATTGACGCATTCGATTTCATTGACGAACATCTGTATGAATTTTGCATGGACAACAGAATGTACAGCGACTATAGCTACCAGTCCGATCCGGAGCACGGGCAGCAATCGGTCAGGGTAAAGCTTGATAAACTTGGATTAGTCAAAGGACAGAAATTTTCCCTTCATTATGATTTTGGAGACGACTGGATGTTCACGATCAATGTCCAGAAAATAACAGAAGTGCAGAAAGCGTCAAAACCTAGTGTTGTCAAAGAAAAAGGGCATATCGAACAATACCCCGACTGGGACGACGAAGATTACGATGAGTAGGTGTCAAAATGGGGAATATGCAAAAAAGGTTCAATGTGAAAAACAAAAAGACAGGCATACGGGAGATCATGCGTGATGGGAAATGCATTCTGGAAGTCATGGTGTGAAGTACGCCCGCCAAGGAGGGACTTTTTATGCTGATAATACAAAAGATCTGCCTGCAGTGGGGCAAGAAGGTGCGTGGTGCAGACGGCGACAAGATGCGCATCCAGTTTCCGCATGCGTACCCGATCGCGCCGCAGACCGTACAGGAAGGCGTACTCGTCCAGAACCTCAATTTTTATCAAAATAAGTCAACGATACTCGACGCCATACAGGAAGAAAAATATCTGGTGGAAAAATACCGCCCGCAGTGGGAACAGCGGGGACAAACCCCAGAGCGAATTCAGTGGGAACTGCATGACAGGATTTCGTGGATCAAAAAATATCAGTACCAGAATTATGCCGCTATCCAGGAAATCAATCTTGCAAACCTCTCCATCTGCCGCGAAGACGACAAGCTGAAATTGTCTTTTTTCTATGATGAGCGCCGCTGCGGCGCCCCCTTCCGCAGAGGGCACAACAAAGATTATCACAATCAGGACTCTCCATTTTATGCAAGAGATGTCTTAAACGAAACCGCCTTCACGCTGTCACAAGGACAATACGGCCGAATCCTGTGGAATGAGCGCTGTACGGACTGCGACGAAGGCACATGGTACTATCAGCTGCATATCTACAACCTGTATCACATGCAAGGCGAAACCATTCCGTGCGACCTTTTCACTGAAAGGATGCCAGACTGCCAATACCAGCAGCTGGCTCGGCTGTTTTAATACCAAGTTTTAGGACTGTCGGCAGGGTGGCATATAACTGGTCATGTGAAATGACAATTTACCTGGAGCACAATGTGCAGAAATACGGAATGGGCAGGATTCTTTATGAGGCACTGGAGAAGGCACTGCACAATATGGGTATCCTCAATTTATATGCATGTATAGGGTATCCGGAACATGAAGACGAATACCTGACAACGAACAGCGCCGACTTCCACGCACATATGGGCTACGTGAAAATCGGAGAGTTTCATAAATGTGGCTATAAATTTGACCGCTGGTACAACATGATCTGGATGGAAAAATTATTGGTACGCATGAAATGAAACAGCCCGCCATTACATACTTTCCCGAATTAAAGAACGCGTAAAAAGGAACATCACCAATTTCTAAGGAAGGAACCGATATGCAAAATTTCAAACCGAAGGCCGCTGTTTTCGTGATTTCAATACTGCTGACTGCCTGTGGAAAAGACGAAACGGACGAAAATCAGTTTACACCTGCATCAATTGCGGAACAAACGCAGTCTGATCCTGAGATCATCTGCATAGAAGATGTCATAAACAATGCCCCTGTGCCAATCCAGGCAGAACAACAAACAGTTTCCGCACACTATAGCACAGAGACAGAAACGGATACAGAAACCGGCAGACAATCCGGCTCACAGACACAAGAACTGTATCAATACGAGGTCAAAACCCGCGCAGACGGCAGCTCCTACGCTGTCATTACGGGCCTTTGCGAGGACTACGCCGAGCTTTTTCAACCCATGTGGGAAATCACCTTTCCGGAACAGCTTGGCGGCGCTGTCGTGACAGAATTTGCCCCAGATGCCTTTCAGAATATCCCCCTGGGAGATTACAGCTACGGACGGCGGCTGAAATTCTCCCCGGACATCGTCTCGATCGGCGCGCACTGTTTCGAGAACTGCGGACTCACAAGCGTGACTTTCGAGAAGCAGGACACGTCTGGAACGGATTCTTCTGACAAGCTCACTATTGACGAGCGCGCATTCGCAGACAACCCCGAATTGTGGGGCATCTATTTCAGTGACAGAACCGTCACTTTGGAAAAGGAAGTCTTTGCGGGCTGCGCGGAGACAGGCTATCTTTGTTATGAAACCTTTCATGACACACCCTCGGAAATGGCGGATTCCCTCAAAACATATGCCGAACAGACTGGCTGGAATACAGCGGAGATTCCAGACTACTATAATAGTGAGCCTATCATAGACTATCCCGGCACGCCGCTCATACTAACGCCGGAAGTAGGCAGCTTTTTCTATGGGGAAAGTGCCGAGGATGATAACCAGTTCTGTACGTTTGAACACAGCGATGACGCACCGGACTACGGCTTTCCGGAGTGGCATATCCCCTGCGGCGAGTTCTGCGCGATGGCAGTAAGAGAATACGAGATCATCGCCTCTTCGACACTATTTTCTACAGACGGGAAATACACAGCAGACAATTTATACTGGTCAGGCCGGGAGCGCGCGTGGGCGGAGGGCGTGGAAGGCAGCGGTATTGGCGAGAGCATACGCATTACCTCGAGCTGCGGATACAATGACGATCACACGGCGGGAAGCCTTATTTTTCTGGAGGGCGACATCGAGCCGGACATCTACGACGGCTATATGCGTTACACCCAGATCTGCATCGTCAACGGATACGCCAAAAATGAGAAAACCTGGACGGAAAACGGCCGCGTAAAGCGGCTGCTGATGTGCGTGGAAGACCGCCCCTACGCCTACCTGGAACTGGAGGACACCATCAATCCCCAATATTTCACACTACCGTTTGATGCAATCAAGGCTGCGGACAGCGTGGAGATTCATTTTGAATTTACGATCGAGGAAGTTTATGCGGGAACAAAGTACGACGATACCTGTCTTACCGGGCTTGTGATCGATTTTATGGGACGGCACGGGCATTAACGCCCGCCAACCTACCACCTCCTCCTGCAATAATAATCAATAATCTCCTCCGCCTGCTCCTCCGTCAGACCGGCGTCTGTACAGCCATGCGCCGAACTGCGGACTTCATCCTGCAGGCAGTCCACATACAGAACATCATTTTCCACGCCTTCCTGCGGGGCATCAATATCACGCTGCAGCAGTTCCGGAATTGGATAAGCTGTCTCAAGCTGCTTGAATTTTCCCATATTCCCTATTCCCCTCCCATCTGTTTTGTTTTATTCTAACACATAGAACCTTAAAATTCTATAGCCTCCCCATTGAATCCCACAATTCAAGTAACAGTTCGTTACTGTTCACTCCGTTCCAGCAACAGGCAAAAATCCATGCAAAAATTGCAATACGAACTTCGTTCGTGGCGCAAATGGATTTTTGCTTGCAGCCACTACGTTTTCGTACGTGGCTTGTAAAGCCATAATTAGCAGTAAATGCTAAGTCCTGTGTGAACAGTAACAACAGTTCAGCCTTCGGCTTCCTGTTACGGGCATCAAGCCATGCAAAATCGCTTCGCGATGGGCTTGATGCTTCTCAACTGCTATGTGTTCTTACGGACTTTGCAGCGTAGTGCAAAGTCCTAAGCTGAACTGTAACCAATTCAACTTTTTGATTTTGTATGGGACATTTTTTAATTTTTAAACATCTATTGTATGAAAGGTGCGATCATGAATCACAAAAAAGGCAGGAAATTCCTTATCATTGTATGAAATGAGGGAATGACGGGAAACGAAATGAATACTGAAATTCTTATTCAAAAAGCGAAAATGGGAAATACCGACGCATTCACAGAACTGATGAAACTACAGATGCAGACGATGTACCGCACGGCAAAAGCGATTTTAATGAACGATGAAGATGTATCAGACGCCATTCAGGAGACGCTGCTGACCTGCTGGGAGAAATTGAACGAGCTAAAAACGGATCGGTATTTTAAGACATGGATGACAAAAATTTACAGTGGGCAGAGTGTGGCAATCGCGGCGTATACAAGGACAATTTATCTTCCCCAGAAATCACTGAGCGATGAGGAGCTTTTGGAAATCATTGATTTCAACCACAAAATGACGTACAGCATCTATGAAAAGAATCAGGAGCGTATTCTTGCGCAGGGCAATTGGGAAAGCCGCATGGCGGAGATGACGGATTCGGAGGTTGACAGGATTTATCTGGCTTACTGCGCGTCAAATTTAGAAACCGGCGGGGGATTTAGCAGGGCGCTTCGCCAGGAGGAAAACCAGCGGTACGAAGAACTGAATGAACAGTATGAAAACGAGGGCCTCTATCCTGAGACTGAATTGAATCTTATAAAGACAGCGGATGAATATACGGGAATCGGCGCCGCGTTTTGTGAAGAAAACAGCACCTATTATATTCCTGACGGGGCGGCATCCGATTTTGAATTTTTGCAGATCATAGATTTTAATCACAAAATCTCTTATTGTTTTGACAGAATCCATTATGAGATCATGATGGGATTTCGGGAGGATTATCCTAAGGCGGAGTGACGAATTTTGATATGCCCATTCTGCACAGCTCCATTGTCCCATCCGCAAGGGAGGAATTTCCAATTCCTGTCAAACCTTCGTCTGTCAGAAATAGAATGTGGAGGATCAAAGGTTCGCACGAATCATAAATTGTAACAATTGACGAATCTGCGCCGCAATGTTAGACTGACATTAGGAACCGCGTCCGCGGCTTTTCAAAATTGGATGCAGGAGGCGACTATCATGGGAAGATTTTTAAATATAGGCAATCAGAAATATGCGGATTTTTCCAGGACAAAATACTTTGTTGACAAGACAGAGCTGTTGAATGTATTGCTGGAAAAAGATGCCGATGAAAAAATGATCTGCTGCAGCAGACCGCGCAGGTTTGGGAAGTCCGTAACGGCTGACATGATGACTGCATATTTCAGCAGGGGCGTGGATTCGAGGAGTCTGTTCGAGCCGCTAAAGTGCACGAAAAACGAGCTGTTTGTGAAAAGTATGAATCAGTATAATACAATATTTGTGGACATTCAGGAGCAGTTTGTCGCAGCGGGAACTGTCAAGGAAGAACCCAATCAATATATCCAAAATAATATCATAGACGAATTACGGGAAGAGTACTCCGAGCTCATATCAGGTCAGTTATCTCTGGCAACAGCATTGTCAATCATCCATGCTGCGACCGGCAACCAGTTTGTCATCATTTTTGACGAGTGGGACTACCCGATCAGAGAGCTTGACAAGGACAGCAAAGAACGGCTGGATTATATTGAATTTCTGCGCGGACTGTTCAAAGGCAGCGGCGCTAAGGATTATATCCGACTTGCGTACCTCACAGGCATTTTGCCAATGGTTCGCATGAAAGGGCAGTCAGCGATCAATAATTTTCATGAGTACACGATGATCAGGCCAAAAGATCTCGGGGATTTTGTCGGGTTTACCGAAGATGAGGTTGCCGGATTGTGTGAAAAATTTCACGTAGATTTTCAGCAGATGAAAGCGTGGTACAATGGCTACAGCATCAATGGCAGGGCAGTCTACAATCCGCTGTCAGTGGTGCGGGCGATCGCGGAGGACGACTTCGGGCAGTTCTGGACAGACACCGGAACATACGAGGATATCGGAGAGCTGATCAACCGCAATTTTGACGGGCTCAGAGAAGCTGTGATCGAGATGCTTTCGGGAAACAGGATTCATGTCAATACAGCGGGCTGCAAGAATGACATGCATACTTTTATAAATAAGGATCAGGTCATCACAACCCTGATTCATCTCGGATACTTCGCATATGACAAGACGACGCAGGAGGCGTATGTGCCAAACAAGGAAATTCAAGAGGTCTTTTATAACTATATGGAAAACGAGTCAGGTGATAATCTGTCAAGGTTTATGGAGGTGTCAGAAAGCATCGTGGAGGCGGTGCTTTCCATGGACGAGGATACGACGGCGCGACTGGTACAGCAGGTGCACAGTGATTTTATTTCCAGTATCGAGTACAACGACGAGAACTCGCTTGTCTGTACGATCACGGTCGCGATGATCGCGTTTTTCCGGTACTATCACAGACCGATACGGGAGTTTCCTTGTGGCAAAGGGTTTGCGGATATCGTCTATCTGCCGCTTGCCAAATGCCCGAACAGACCTGTCGTCGTGGCGGAATTAAAATGGAACCAGGACGCCCGCACAGCGATCACACAGATCAAAGAGCGCGCATATCCAGAGTCCTTACAAGATTACTCCGGCGAGATTTTATTAGTGGGAATCAATTATGACAAAAAAACGAAGAAACATCAGTGCGTTATCGAAAGTTATCAGAAAGAATACGGCGGCTGAAATTCTCCTCGAATATCTTCTCAATCGGCGCACACGATTTTGTGAACTGCGGACTCACGAACGTGACTTTTGAGAAACAGAAGATCGCCAGCTTATACCAGCGAGAAGAGAGCAGCTTTGCTGCTCTCTTCTCGTGTTGGAGTCATTGGATTCAGGAGCTGCAGTGCGTGCTGCTCCACTCAGTATTTGTCAAGCCCTTATTCGAACGATTCATAACATAAGGAACTGATATGGGAAACACAAGAAGCTTTTACAGAATAATACTTGCACGGAGAATCCATATTATATATACTAATATTATTCCAAAAGCACCACATAGGCAGTAAGGAGACTCTTATGTTACATCTATTAGAATTATTCAAAAAGCATTATAAAAACAAAGAAAACAGCGAAAAGATTCCCGTGCCAGATTACCTAGCTCTGGATATTTACATAGAGCCAGACAAAGATATGATTTTTGTCGCGCAAAAAGAATGCGAAAACGGAGCCTCTCGTGCATCGGAGCCTGTTCAATACGTCAAAAACACGGAATGGGAAAATGTATCCAACTATATCATCGACATAATTGATGAAATCGCAAAAGATCCCTATGCGCAGGAATCGAGCGGGGAAAAGACAAATGTCATGAAAAAAATCTGCGGAAATAAAGGGTTTCGACAATTTTCCAAAAACCATATAGCTATCTCTATAGCGTATCACATATCCGAACAGAGATATATCCTGTCAAATGAACCCAGACTGCGCGACGGTTCTTACGGCGTAGAAAAGGAGACGCTCAGTGAGAAATACAGCACACAGTACAGCAGCCCGCGCGACGCCGCAGCCATACAGGAAAATTTTCTAAAAGCTTACAATGAAGCGCTGCAATATTTACAGGAAACCGGCAACAACCCGTTTGGCGATGTGCTGCTAAAAGAAAGCGAGACACCTCCTGCGGAGAAGTCAACAGCACAGCCCATGGTTCAAAAAGCCGTGATTCAGAGTGCCTCCAATCAGAAGGCATTGATTCAGGAAACCTTTGGCTACAAATGTATGTGGTTTGCATTGAAAAACGCGGATATTGACACAATCTTGTCAAACTGTTCCCGCCTGACCAATGCCAAACCCACAACATGGGAAACCGGTTTGCAGACGGCCAAGGATTCCCCTGGCAAGGCATTTTTATCAGGTGCATATGAAAGCTGGACATTTCTCGTGGGTTTTGGACTCTGCGAGCCGACGGAGACAGAAAATTTTATGACACTCATGTCAGAAATCGGAAAATGCGCCGATGAAGTCTGCTTCTTTGCAACGCACAGAGTCGTGGAACTCCAATGCTTTGCCCAGTCCATACATGGAAAACTTAACAGGTATTATTGCTATTGCGGTGAATCCGGGCTTATCTATGCGAACATAGGCGACGTAACCGGGGCAGAAAAGGAACTTTCCCTGAACCTTCCAACGAATGACGACGAACTGTTCGAGGAGGAGTTTAGCGATATCGACGAGACCGATATCCTGCTGCTCGCTGAAAAGATGTCAATGAATCCGGAGCTGCTGATCGGCATGGAAGAACAGCGGTGTGTCATCGCGGATATTCTGCATGACCAATAAGGAAGCCCAGAAAAGCTTTCGAAAATCAACACGTCGAAGGAGGAAAACAATGTTTGATAATATAAACTTAGACGAATTTTGGGATGACAATGACTATGCACTCAAAGAATATGTACTAAATCCGGTATCCGACCATTATATACAGGAAATAGAGCACGAACTGGGATACAAACTGCCTGAATCCTATATTTATCTGATGAAAAAACACAATGGCGGGGTTCCCAGGAACGCCTGCTGTCCCTGCCGGGAGAAAACGAGCTGGGCGGATGACCATGTGGCGATCGAGGGCATCTTTGGCATCGGGCGGGAAAAATCATCTTCCCTGTGTGGCGAATGCGGCAGCCAGTTCATGATAGACGAATGGCACTATCCTGCTATCGGCGTTGCAATCTGTGACTGCCCGTCAGCCGGACACGACATGATCTTTCTGGATTACAGGGAGTGTGGTCCAGACGGGGAACCAAAAGTAGTACATGTTGACCAGGAATACAACTATAAAATAACTGAACTCGCACCCGATTTCGAAACATTTATTGAAATGCTGAAAAATGACGCAGATTTTAACATTGACGATGACGAAATCGAATAGGAGTAAGCGCAATGAGTATCTTAAACGTAGAAAATCTCTCCCACGGTTTTGGCGACAGGACGATCTTCGCAAATGTGTCCTTCCGCCTGCTGAAAGGAGAGCATATTGGACTAGTGGGTGCCAACGGCGAGGGCAAATCCACTTTTATGAACATTATCACCGACAAGCTGATGCCGGACGAGGGCAGGATTGAGTGGGCAAAAAACGTGCGCGTGGGATATCTTGACCAGCACACCGTTCTCGAAAAGGGAATGACCGTAAAGAACGTGCTCGCTTCCGCCTTCGATTTTCTGTATGGGCTTGAAAGCCGCATGAACGAAATCTGCGATAAAATGGGAGACGCCTCCGAGGAGGAGCTCGAATCCTACATGGAAGAGTTAGGCACGATACAGGAGCTCCTTGACCAGCACGATTTTTACATGATCGATGCCAAAATTGAGGAGGTCGCAAGGGCGCTTGGCATCATGGAGGCCGGTCTTGACACCGATGTCACTGACCTGAGCGGCGGTCAGCGCACAAAGATCCTGCTCGCAAAGCTTTTGCTGGAAAAGCCGGATATCCTGCTCCTCGACGAGCCGACAAACTATCTCGACGCCAGCCACATCGAATGGCTGAAACGGTATCTTCAGGAGTATGAAAATGCATTTATCCTGATTTCACACGACATTCCTTTCCTGAACAGTGTCGTCAATATCATCTACCACATGGACAACACACAGCTGACGCGCTATGTCGGGGATTACGACCAGTTTCAGGAAGTCTATGCCATGAAAAAGGCACAGCTGGAAGCTGCTTACAACAAACAGCAGAAAGAGATTACGGACCTGAAGGATTTCGTCGCCAGAAACAAGGCGCGCGTCGCGACGAGAAATATGGCGATGTCGCGTCAGAAGAAGCTGGACAAGATGGACGTGATCGAGCTTTCCGCGGAGAAGCCCAAGCCAGAATTCCGGTTTCGGGAAGCGCGCACGAGCGGACGATGTATCTTCACGACAAAAAGCCTTGTCATCGGCTACGATGAGGCGCTGTCAAAACCGCTCGACATCGCAATGGAGCGCGGGCAGAAAGTCGTCCTCACCGGTGCAAACGGTATCGGAAAGACAACGCTGCTAAAAAGCATTCTAGGTCTGATTCGTCCCTTAAATGGCGGTGTTGAGCTCGGGGATTATCTGGAGATCGGGTACTTTGAACAGGAGATGGACCAGTCTGTCACCACGACCTGCATCGAGGAGATGTGGAATGAATTTCCCTCAATGACGCAGTACGAGGTGCGTTCCGCCCTCGCCAAATGCGGCCTGATGACCAAGCACATCGAGAGCAAGGTGAAAGTGTTGAGCGGCGGCGAACAGGCGAAAGTCCGGCTGTGCAAGCTCATCAACAAGCCGACAAACATCCTGCTGCTCGACGAGCCGACAAACCACCTCGATACCGATGCCAAATCAGAACTGCGGCGCGCCCTGACCGCGTACAGGGGCAGTATTCTCATGGTCTGCCACGAACCCGAGTTCTATGACGGACTCGCGACAGATGTGTGGGACTGCTCGCAGTGGAGTACGCGGATATAATCGCAACAGAATAATCGAGTAGGGGAATGCCCTCCTCCACTACTCGCCGTGCGCCGCCTTAGCGGCATATTTCCCCTGCACGGGGCTGTGCATAAAAAGGGGCAAAATTTTACTCTTGACAAAACTGCCATATGCCTTTAGAATATGATTTATAAAGAGAAATGAGTTTTTCGACCGTACAGCTATTGCTCAAGCGGCTTGCTCGTTTCTTTTTTTGTCCTTAAAATATCATACAGATACAGTTTTCCGTCTTTTGCATGACGCACCAGTATTCTTGCCTTAAAGACATTATACCTGACCAGTTCGCCCGCATCGTCATAAACAGGGATTGCAAAGCGTGTATCATATCTGTACCATCCGAATTTCGCATCTGTGTTATGCTTCTGTGCATAATTCTCCGCAAATGTTTTATTCGTGGCAATTTCAATCATCTCTTTTATCCATTGTAGCTGCTCCTTATCTCATTCACTTTATCAAGAATCCAACAGCTACATTGCGTCAGCCCTGATTTCAGCATCCTCAATCTGCTCACCCAGACTGTTTGTAATTTTGACCAGTTTACACATACCATCCCCCGCCGTTTCTTTTCGGTCATGCCAAAATGTTTTATTTTATATTGATCAGATACCTCTGCAACTTTAGCTCTTTTCCTGATTCCGTCGTAAATTCATCAAGCCCCTCTTTGCAATAGGAAAATTTCGCAGCAAGTCTGATACTGGGCTTGTTGCGGATATCCGCCTCGTAAACGTACCATTCTTTCTGACAGGTCTGATTCAAATATTGCAGAACAGAACACAGCGCTTCATACGCATACCCTTTTCCCTGAAAATCCTTTTTCAGCCAGATTCCCAACTCAGGATACTCTTCTGCAAGTCCGTGCACCTCCAGGCCGCCAGCAAATGCCCCCTTCTGGTCAAGTATGGCAAGAAAAAGCATTTCCCCACGGTTCATGTCATCAATAAATTCCTGCAGAAGCGTCCTAGCTGCCTCCACGCTGTCAAACGAATCCGGATACTGGTACTTTGTGATTTCCTTGTCAAATCCGCTATAATAGTCATTCAAATATTTTAATTCAAATGGGACAATCGTGAGTCTCCCTGTCCGTATCTCTTTCATTTTCCCTCCGTAAAATCTCCTGATATGCACCACTGGCACAGCCTGCTACGGCGAAGCTTTTCAAAGCAAAACCGCTCCTCAGACCGCCGTCAGCCACAACACCGCTGTCGATATCAGGATCTGTATGATCGCGAATTTAAAAACTGTCTGCGCGTTAGACCACCCCATGTTCTTGCGCACATGGTCGTGGAGCGGCGTGCGTATCTTTGTGAGGATCCGGATGTGCAAAAACCGCAGCAGCGACACCTTGAAAAGCCCGATGCCGCCATCCACCATCAGCACAAATGCCACCAGCAGGTACAAAAACGGGCACCCTGCTTTCATGATGGAAATGGCGATAAACAGCCCCATCGCCCGTGAACCGGCATCGCCCATCAGCAGCAGGCTCGGCGTGGCATTAAACCACAGATAGCCAAGGATACACGCGATAAACAGCAGTATCGTATAGGAGAATCCCTGTTCCATCCCTTCCCTGTTCATAATCATATAGATCGTAAACAGCGTGATGCTCGTCAGCGTCCCCGACAGACCGTCCACCCCGTCTGCGCAGTTCGTCACATTGATGGAACCCCACACGAGAACCACCGCAAGCGCGCCGTACACCAGCGGGTGGAAAGAGATCACCTGCCCTGTCAGCGCGATTGTCACATCGCTTCCGTTGAAGTTCACGATCGTCACCGCCGTCATGACCGCGATCACAAGGTCGAGCAGCCCTTTCCGCAGTTCCCCCCAGGACACCTTCGCACAGTCGTCCAGATAGCCTGTCATCATGGCGGCGACTGTCAGGATCAGATAAATGGTGATCTCCCTGTCCATATTCCCAAAGATGAGCACCGACAACACAAACACAAGAATAAAGACAAACCCTGCACCGCGCGGTTTCCCTGCAGAGAGGCCGCCGTCATGCGCAAACTCCCGCCCGTGGTCCCTCGGAAGTTTGTTCATTCCGACCGCCAGCAAAAGACTCGTCATGAGATATGCAAAAGCCACACCCAGAAAGCCTAAAAATGCATACTGTGATACGTCCAGAAAGTTATTTATCATATACTCATATCTCCTTACCCCACCATCTCAAACTGGCTGTTATATAATTTTGCATAAAATCCGTTTTCCTTCTTTAAGAGCGTCTCATGATCGCCCTGCTCGATAATATTTCCGTCCTTCATCACAAGAATAATGTCCGCCTCGCGGATTGTCGAGAGCCTGTGCGCCACGATAAAGCTCGTTCTCCCCTTCATCATCGTGTTAAACGCCTGTGAGATCTTGATCTCCGTGCGTGTATCGATCGAGGAGGTCGCCTCGTCGAGAATCAGCATCGGCGGCAGGCAGAGCATCACGCGCGTGATGCACAGGAGCTGCTTCTGTCCCTGCGAGAGGCTTCCGCCGTCCTCCGTGATGACGGTGTCATATCCCATCGGCAGGCGCTTGATAAAGCTGTGCGCATGCGCCGCCTTTGCAGCCGCGACGACTTCCTCGTCCGTCGCGTCGGGCTTGCCCATCACGATATTTTCCCGGATTGTGCCCGCGTGCAGCCATGTCTCCTGCAGCACCATTCCAAAACCGTCCCTCAGGCTCTTGCGCGTCATGTCCCTGATGTCCACCCCGTCAATGCAAATACTTCCACTATTAACATCATAGAACCGCATCAGCAAATTTATGACAGTTGTTTTTCCGCAGCCGGTCGGCCCCACGATCGCCACGCGCTGGCCGGACTTGACTTCAAGGTTGAAATCCTGTATCAGCTTCTGCTCCGGATTGTATGAGAAGTTGACGTTCTGCATCGTGATATTGCCCTTTGGCGCTGTCAGAACCGCGGCATCCGGCGCCTCTGGAACCTGCGGCTCCTCCTCGATAAACTCAAACACCCTGCCCGCGCAGGCAAGCGCGGTCTGCAGCTCCGTCACCACGCCGGAAATCTCATTGAAGGGTTTCGTGTACTGGTTTGCATAGCTCAGAAAACTGGTAAGCTGACCAACGCTGATGCGCCCCCTGATGGCAAGAAAAGCTCCCAGGATTCCAACGCCCGCATAGACAAGGCTGTTGACAAAACGTGTGCACGGATTCGTGAGCGAGGAAAAGAAAATCGCCTTCACGCTCGCCTTTTCCAATCTGCCGTTGATCTCCTCAAACTGCTCCATCACCTGCGGCTCATGGCTAAACGCCTTGACAACTTTTTCATTTCCAATCATCTCGTCGATCAGCGCGGTCTGCTCGCCCCTCGTCTCCGACTGCAGCTTAGACATGCTGAATGTCCGTTTCGCGATAAAGCCTGCGATAAAAAATGACAGTGGTGTCAGTATCACGACGACAATCGTGGTGGACACATTGATGGAAAACATAAAGATCAATGTGCCGATAATCGTCACCACACCCGTGAAAAGCTGCGTAAAGCCCAGAAGCAGACCGTCGGAAAACTGATCTACATCTGCTATGATACGGCTCACGATATCCCCGTGTGAATGTCCGTCAATATATTTGAGCGGAAGAATCTGCAGTTTTTTGAATGCCTCATCGCGCACGTCGCGCACAACCTGGTAGGCAATCTTGTTGTTGCAGGTATTCATCAGCCACTGCACCGCGGCCGTGATGACAATAATGACGGCCATCTCCTTTAGTATTGCCCAAATTCCATCAAAATCTACCTTGCCCGGCCCCAAAATACAGTCCACCGCCTGCCCCGTCAGAATCGGTATATACAAGGTAAGTATTACCGAAATTGCAGCAAGTACAATGGAAAGAAGCAAAAATATTTTATATTTCCCGATATGGTCGAGCACCTTTCTGAGAATGTCCTTATTTGATTTGTGATCTGTGACCTTTTTCTTATTCTTCATATAAAGAACCTCCAAACAAAGCAGTCCGATATTCAGTTCCTAACTTCAATTCGCCGCTTTTTTGTCAGGAAACTGGGAATAGTAAATCTCCTGATAAATCTCATTGCCCGCAAGCAGCTCCTCGTGCGTGCCGATGCCTGCCACCGCGCCGTCGTCCATCACGACGATCTGGTCAGCGTACTGTATCGATGCGGCGCGCTGCGACACAATTATGACAGTCATGTCATTTTCCATGCCCTTGATCGCGGCGCGGAGCTTCGCGTCCGTCGCAAAGTCAAGCGCCGATGCGCTGTCATCGAGGATTAATATCTGCGGTTTCCTCACGATCGCGCGCGCGATGGTCAGCCTCTGTTTCTGCCCGCCGGAGAGGTTCTTGCCGCCCTGCGCGATCATAAAATCCAGTCTGCCATCCTTCGTGTCGACAAACTCTTTTGCCTGTGAGATGCGCAGCGCATCTTCAATGTCCGCGTCGGACGCATTTTCATTTCCCCACAGGAGATTTTCACGGATTGTACCCTTGAACAAGACTGCCTTTTGTGGAACGACACCAATCATGTCACGAAGCGTCTCCACTTGATAATCACGAATATCCTTACCATTAATCCGCACAGTGCCTTTTGTCGCGTCATAAAAGCGTGGGATCAGGTTCACGACAGAAGTCTTGCCAGAGCCCGTGCCGCCTATGATGCCGACCGTCTCACCCCTTTTCACTGTAAAATTGATATCCGTCAGGGACTCATCGCCGCCCCCGCTGTAGGTGAGGCTTACATGGTCGTAGGCGATCGCCGGACTGCCGTCTGCTCCATTTATGACACCAATGTCATTTTCTGAACTGAATGCGTTAGCATTCAGTTTACCGTCCTCCATACTTGAAGTAATGGCAAAGATGCCCTCGACGCGCTTTGCACAGGCGAGCGCCTTCGTGAGCTGTATAATGAGGTTTGCCAGTTTTACAAGCTCCACGAGAATCTGCGACATGTAGTTCACCAGGGCAACCACGGCGCCCTGTGTGATAATACCATTGTCCACGCGTACAGCTCCCGTCCACAGGAGCACGACAAGCGCGATGTTAATGATAATATACGTCACGGGATTCATCGCCGCCGAAATCTTTCCCACAAAAACCTGCGTGTTCAGCAGCAGTTCGTTCTCCTGCTCAAAGTCGGCCGTCTCCGCCTCCTCGTTGCAGAAAGCCCGGATCACGCGCGCGCCCGCAAGATTTTCACGCGTCCTGCCAAGAATCTTGTCCAATGCCGCCTGCACCTTCTTGTAGAGCGGAATACTGGCAATCATGATGCCGAACACGACGATGGAGAGCAGCGGGATTGCCACCACGAATATGAGCGCAGCTTTCACGTCCACCGTAAATGCCATAATCATCGCGCCAAACACGATAAACGGCGAGCGCAGCAACAGGCGCAGCGTAAGGTTGACGCCGTTTTGCAGCTGGTTTACATCACTTGTCATACGCGTGATCAGCGTACTTGTCCCGATGGTGTCAAGTTCCGTGTAGGACAGGCTCTGAATATGTGCAAACAGCGCCGACCGCAGCTTTGTCGCAAACCCGACTGCCGCCTTTGCACTGAAATACTGCGCCGTCACCGCGCTGACAAGCCCCACCGCCGCCAACAGCACGAGTACCAGTCCCATTTTGATAATCTGGGCAGTATCGTTGTACGCGATACCGCGGTCGATGATGGATGCCATAACAAGAGGCACCATCAGCTCAAAGGACGCCTCCAGCATCTTGAACAGCGGCGCCAGAATGCTTTCTTTTTTGTAGTCTTTGATGTACTTTAACAGACTTTTCATGAAAGTTTCCCCTTTCTAATAACATTCATACTTTCCTAACAATACCTGACCAAAACAGGTCAGAACAAAAAATTGCCTTTTGCACCCTAACCCAAACAAGCCAGAACCAGAATTTTGTCATTCTACGCAAGATAACGTTGCTAAGTGCCTAATGGTTATGCCAGTCGCGTGGGGCAAAATTCTCATCCAATACAAGATACCCACACTCAATCATACACCAGTCCCAGCCATCTGAAAACTGAAAACTGATCCGACTCCCATTTAGGCTTATCCCTTGGGGTATCATGGACTCATATAATGCGTCGAAATTAAACATCGGATACTGTTTCCGCAGTCTGCCCTCCACATCTGGTTTTTCAACCGTCCCATTGTTTGGCTGATCGCGAAAGGCTTCTCCCCAATAATAAATCCCTTCTTCCCACGAAGATGGATAGATTTCCTCCTCGTCTTCGTCATCATCGTCAAACCATCCGGGAACTACCGCCTCCTCAATTTCCCAAAACGGAAACCCACACCCTTCAAGATCACTAAAAATATGATAGAGGATACAATCATTGATCTGTTTTATATTTTTCCTGATCTCCTCTTCTTTATGATTATAATAATCCTCCAAACCTTTCGCAATCGCGGCGCCGTCCTCTCCCTTATCCTTCAGATACGGGCGCAACGGCTCATATAAATGAGGCCTTTCCTTCCGCAAATCCGCAAGGAGCCCATCAAGCTCGATGTCAATGGTTATGTCCTCCCCATCAAAATCCTTATTTTCATACACGCCCGCAATCCCTACCGAAAACGTTCCTTTTGCAAGAAATTTGCCATTCTCATATTTGACCTCAATCATTTTTACCCCTCTTTCTTCTGTAAGATATTTACAATCCAACTGCAAAGCACTATTATCATATAGCATCAAAATCTGCCTTAAAAGCGCTATTATGTTTTCCTCGTTTGTCACGACATTTATACCGACATTTATTGCGACATTTGACAGAAAATTGATTCTCTAATCCCACCAGCAATAATAGACAAACTCGTCCTCCCGAACCAGATCTGCACCAGAAATCAGCTCTCCGTGACTTCCAATAAGAAAAAATGGCTGTGAAAGATCGGTCTGTTCCCCGATATCACTCGGAAAGATGTCATCGGGCTCATTAAAAACCCGTTTGATATCGTCCAGCGGCAGTCTGCTCATAATGATCAATGTTTCCGCATAGATGAATGGTTCGCCGTCAATCTCTTCAAATCCATAAACCTCCACATATACCCTTGCAGCAGCGTCAAGGCGGAGCAGATTTTCAATGAGATCAATATATTCCTGTTTCCCGTCAATGTTTGCATCTGCAAAATCGGTGAAGGAATCCTCCGGGTTGAGATAATCCTTGTAGGAAAACCAGTACCGCATCCGATAGGTTTTGTTGATTTCGTCTGTTTTCAGCAAGGTTAAGATGGTACCCTTTTGCTGCGCGTCCATGTCACTATCCCCCTTAAAATCTGATCAATTCGAGATATCCTTTTATCAAACGGCAATCGTTATCTTTCTAAATAACCATGAATCCATATCACCCAATCAGGCACTCTTTTCCTTTGAAGGCAAAGCCGTATTTCCGAATCCGCCCCGGCGCAAAGCCTTCCGCAGCCAGTGCGGTTTCGTACTGCTTTTCTGCAATCTGTGAGAGCGCGTTTGCGACGGTTTCCTCGAGACTCTTTTCCTTCTTAGGCTTGTGCACTTTGAACTCGATAATGTAGGCACAATCCTTCTCCTTGTCAGACGGTTTTAACATAATGTCATAGCGGCCAAAACCGCTCTCGCGATTGGACGTGATCTGATATCGATCCGCAAGCTCTACCATCAGTCCCAGGACAAAACCATGATAAAATCTTTCCGGCGCATCATCATCTGACGCGCTCTTTGCTGTGTCAAAATTGGAAAAGCTGTTCATGGCAACCTTGTTCATGTATTCGTTCATGGCATCCACGTCATTTATCAGGAGTGCTTTGATGAATGCGTTGTAAGACGAATTTGTACCATGGTTAAACCAACCCTTTACCATTTCCTCAAACATTTCTGCTACTTCAACGTTTGTGAGATTCAATGTATATATTTTCTTCCTATTCTTTCCCAGATAGTTCAATCTGAGTACTTTTAGATAACCTGTTGCAAGCAACAGACTCCACACTGCATTCACATTATCTTCCAACTGGTGAAACACAATCTGCTCATCAATCTGCGTCGTGATACTCTTTCCCTGCAATAACTCCTCCATCGACTGCTTGATACCTGCGTCCCCACGCTGCACCAGCGCATTGACAAGTCCGTTTCCGCTCGTGTTTGCCCAGTATGCGTCATACTCCCCGCCGTTTCTGATAAAGGACGTGATTGACCACGGATTGTAGATATCCGTGCAGGAACCAAACGTAAAACCGTCATACCACCGCTTGACTTCCTGCTTCTCATTTCCCAGTCCTGTGGCATCCAGCGCAGCAAAGACTTCCTCCTCCGTAAAGCCAAATGCTGTCGCATAATGATCGGAGGTCGTCGTAATTACTTCCAAATTATTTAAATCTGAAAAGATACTTTCCCTCGAAACTCTTGTTATCCCTGTAATAACCCCCTTTTGGAGATACGGATTTGTCTTAAAAGTATTGCCCAGAAATTCCCGGAAAAATTGAACCGCCTGATCCCAGTAACCGTTCAGCCAGGCCTCCTGCATCGGGGTATCATACTCGTCAAGCAGGATAATCACGTCCTTATCATAATGGCGTCTCATAAAATTTGCCATAGACCGGACAGTATCGGCCACATCCTCGTCTTTCATCCTGGAGTTGACATTTTTGTAATATTCCTTTTCGTTTTCGCCAAGCAGCGTTCCTTCCAGAATACGCCTGTTTTTATCGTATAAATCAGCGATTACCCTCTTGACTTTATACGTCATCTCCTCATACTTCGCCGCCTTGATCTCCGCAAAGCTCAGGAAAATCACTGGATATGTCCCCTGTAACTGACGATATTTTTCCCGCTCCTCCTGCGAACCGTTTTCCCAGATGGAAAGCCCCTCAAACAGATCGCTCCTGCCCGCATATTCATTGGAGAAAAAGCATTCCAGCATATTCATGTTGAGCGTCTTGCCAAACCGCCGCGGACGCGTGATCAGAGTCGACGTTGCCCCCGTTTCCCACCATTCCCGGATAAACTCCGTCTTGTCAATATAAAGACTGTTTTGCTCCCGCAGTTTGTAGAACCTTTGTTCTCCTATGTTTACTACTATATTCCGATTCATAGCATCCCTTCCCTTGAATTTCCCCGTTTTTCCCTTTTCGGAAATGCGTATCCAAATTATTGACTATATGCCTCTTTACTGACTGGATACAATTCTAGTTCCCAGTCCTCAAACGGCTTGTCAGGAATATAATCAGGCTGGAAATATATTCGGATATACTCCGCAGCCCTCCTTTCACAATATTTATAATTTAATACATTTCCGCCCTGATCTAATTCGATGTTATTCATAAATATAGAAAATGCCTGTTCCATGCAACTGCCATCCTCATCTAATGCATTCAGATAATCAATTCCTTCCAAAATGGGATAGCCTAATGTCCCATGTACAAACCAATACGAAAACTGTCTTACTGCACCGGATAAATAATTGCTTATTTTCATATGGCAGACTCCCTTGTAAATTCTAATGATACCCACGACAGATAAAATTTGCAGTGAGTAGTATATTTTCAGTATGCTGCCAACCGCAGTTGCAAAGTGGCATATTTCCAATCTGAAAAATTGTGGCTATGCGCATCACACTATACTGAGCAGCCAGTCTTTTCGATCATCAGTACAAACTATTTTCAATGTCCTCTGATATCCAAGTCATCAAAAATAGTATCATTACTGCCCCACGAGTATACGATAAAATAATCGTCCCCTTCCACATCCGTTGCAAAAGACAATGGCACTGGCTGACCGCCGTCTACACATATATTGGAACCGACCTGATTTCCAACCACACACTCCCAGTCATGTTCTGCATAATTGGAATAATACGCTTCCAATTCTTCCTGAGAAAGTTCACTTTTGATCAAAATAGCTCCAAAATACTGCATTCCGTTGCCGCATCCGATTATTTTTCCCGCATTGCACACAGACTCAATATATTCCGTGTTTTCAGGAAACGGAAGTTCTACAAGTTCTTCCAATGTCTTTTTCGCCACATGGTCATTTACAAAAGGCGTCGCAATCAATAAAACAAATATGGCTGTCACCAAAATCAATACAATAGCACCAAATACTTTTAAAACCGTAATGAATATTTTCTTCATCGTTTCACCCAACTCCCTAACACCTTGAAGAAATCAGACCTCTATTTCCTGCCAGAATACATTCCAGTCTTCCGCTACAATTTCACCTGCAAATCTCTGAAAGAGAAAACAAACCTGATTATTTGTAAATATTTGTGTTTTCGGGACTGTCATATTAAAATTGTCCACTGAAACAACTGTATCCGCGGCGGAAACCTCATTTTTTAAACCTGCACGCAAATGTTGGTATGTAGTGGCATCGATATACTTGCGCATCTCGACAATAAATGTATCCTTATATCCAGCTGCCCTGATATCATTTTCATGGCGGTCCGTCAGACACTGCTTCGCCCAATGGTTTTCATCTGTATGAGCACCTTTCGGATTTCTTCATAACAATACACATAATACCCGCCGTACCTGATCCACTTTGCCTTGATTATCATCGGCCACCGGTCCGCAGGAAGCGTAACGGGAAATGTGCGGTCAAAAGACTGACTGACATCCCAGAATCCTAAATCACATATCTTTGCCTGACGCTTTACAATGTCATGCGCTTCTTTGGCAATAGAATATCCAAAACACATATACACAAAATCTTCATGTACTTCATAGTCGCAGGCATATTCCAGCCGGTCTTCCGGACAGTCATTAATCGGCGGAAAAAGTATTTTTATCTTTTTCAGAAAAGTATCAAATAAATCTGTCGGCTGACCCAAAATCGCGTCATTTTCCATATGTGCATGAAACCACTGATGCAATCGTCCAGACTCGCAGGGGACTTTTAAATGATTGAATACCATTATATCGTAACTCATAAATGCCTCCGCCTAATTATTTGAACCGCTCCCGATTGACCCCCTGATTTTATGTGGTATAATCATAATCCGTTTCCAATAAAGGGAACTCACGCTTGCATCGCCTGCACTGTCATGGTAATATTTATCATATCATGAGCGCAGTGAGATACAATTTATTGTATCATAAAGAAGGGGGCTGGACAACCCATGAATCTTGATTTCAATTCGACACAATCCACGCGATATCTACAGGTTTACGACTATTATAAGGAACTGATCACGGCCGGGCGCCTGATGCCGGGCACAAAGATGCCCTCAATCCGCCGCTGTGCCGTCCAGCTGGGGCTGAGCCGCACCACGATCGAGACCGCCTACCTGTGCCTTGCCGCCGACGGCTATATCATCTCCAGACCGCAGAGCGGCTACTATGTTACGGACAGGACAGTGACTGCCAGCCCCAGGACCGCAAATCATAAAACATCCATGGTTCCCGAGACGAAAATAGTATATAATTTCACCTCCAACAACGTGGACGCCGACAGCTTTGACTTCAACCTGTGGCGGCGCTATATCAAGAGCACGCTGCGGCAGGACGGGCGTATGCTGACCTACGGCGAGCCGCAGGGCGAGTACGAGCTGCGGGAGGTGATCTGCCGCTATGTGACGAGCAAGCGAAACGCTGTCTGCCGCCCGGAAAACATCGTGATCGGCGCAGGCTCGCAGGCGCTGTTAAATATCCTGTGCCCCCTGATTAAGGAGCGCAGAACCGTATGTTTCCGCGACACGCGCTTTGCACAGGGTATGGTCATCTTTGAGGATTACGGGTTTGACGTGGAAAGAGAAAGAGAGAACGCAAGCGTGCTCTACATGACACCGTCCCACATGACTTCACTGGGCGATGTGATGAGCGTGGAGAAACGCCTTGCGCTCTTAAAAGAATGCGCGGTACACGACCGTCTGATAATAGAGGACGATTACGACAATGAATTCCGGTATTTCAGCAAGCCGATTCCCTGTCTGCAGGGGCTTGCGGGCGGTGAGAACGTGGTCTACTTAAGCACCTTCTCAAAACTCCTGCTGCCCTCAATCCGCCTAAGCTTCATGATCCTGCCCGACTCACTGCTGCCCCTGTATGGACAGAAAAAGGCGCTCTACAACCAGACCGCCTCCAAGTCAGAACAGCTTGCGCTTTGCCAGTTTCTGCGCGACGGGCACCTTGACAGCCAGATCCGCAAACTTAAACGCCTGTACGCCAGCAAGGCGAAAACGTTATCCACCTTGCTGGAAGAAACCTTTGGTGCACAGGCGCAGGTGTATATGGGCGAATCTGTTTTTCTGGTGCATCTAAAGCTCAAATGCGACCTGACCAGTGACGAACTGTGCGACCGGGCCGCTGCAAACGGCATTCTGGTGTTCCCTATCCACAAGACTGGCAAAAAAAATGAAAGTTATGCACATATTGCCCTCTCCTGCTGCGAGGTTCCTGTGGAAAAGTTTCCGGATGCGGTAAGGCTGATTCAGAAAATATTGCCGGTCAGGGATTAAACTGTGTCCTTCCATCATGCATTTTCAAGAAGCGCAATCATCCCAGTCAGCCCATTCCTTTTCGCGCGTTCCAGTGCGGTCTGGCCATTTTTGTTTTTCAGGCTGATGTCCACCCCGTTGTCCAGCAGAAAACGGACTCCTACCGGATTTTCGTGATCCACAAACGTGTGCAGCGGCGGAAACTTCTGACCCGCGCAGCACAGGTCAAAACCCAGGTCCTTTAACAGCTGCAGCACCCTGACATCACGGGCGTAACAGGCATCGTTAAAGCCCTTTACCTCCTTGTCAAACTGCTCCCGGTAATTTTCAAAAATATATCGCACAATGTCATAAGAATGGTTTAATGCCTTCTTTAACGGAGAATCGCCACAGCACTTTTTGCCGATATCGGCGCCCTTTTCAGCGATTGCAATGAACGCCCCGAGGTTGTCATTGGCCGCGCACAAAGTCAGCGGCGTCCCGCACAGCTCCAGTGCCTTGTTGAGCTGTGCCTTGTTTAACTTGTCATTTTCGAGGTACTGCATTATTTTTGCACTTTCATTTTCGTAGCAGGCATACACGAGCGTGTTCTTGATCTTCTCGGCTTTGAGCGCCTCCTCGAGCTGTTTCTTCCCGCTCTCATTCTCTGGCTTTAGTCCATATTCCTGATAAATTGCGAGGCTCTCTGCCCCCTTGTACAGCAGCTCCGGATTGAAATGGGCAATATGATGCTGATCGGCGCATTGGCTGTCCGAAAAGCGGAACAGGTGAATCCCCTCTAAAAAGTTGTCATAGGATTCCTCTAACAATTCCTGATACAAGTCACTGTCAGATAATGTCTTATTGTCGCTCGCGATCTCCTTATCATGAACCCTGTACAGCCCTATGCTGCAGGACTGCGCAAACTTCGTCACAGTAACAATTGTATCACTGCTGCCAGCCACACGCTGCGCAAACTGCATAAACCGTTCCATGTACTGTGCGTTGGCTGCATTGTTATCTTCAGTAATAAACGTCTCTGCCATTTTTACCCTCCATTCTGCCTCCGGCAAGTCAAATAAATCCAACATCATCATTGCTAAAATGTATTTTTAATGATTCTAATACATTTTAGCACAGATAAAACTCTACTTAAATAATCACTTATTTATTTGTATGCAATTTTTATTCACTACCAAAACACAGGAGCCATTGTCTCCTGGATTTCATCAATTATAATTTTTATAAAAAAATTGTACAAAAAAGGAAAAAACACTTGATTTTTTTGAGAAATCATTTATAATAGATACGTAATTGCTTAAAAATGATTTTGCTAAATAATTTCGTTGCGTGGCTCAGTTTGGTAGAGCGCTGCGTTCGGGACGCAGAGGTCGCAAGTTCGAATCTTGTCGCAACGACTGGCTGAAAGCCTTGAAAACACTGGGTTTGTGGGACTTACCCAGTGTTTTTTTGTGTCTGAAAAAAGCGGCGGGTCAACAAAATTCCAACAGGATTTAGGCATATGTCTGTTATGGGGAAATTTTATAGACCGACTGGCAGTATCGGGAATGCTGTGGAATCCAATGTAATACAGCCGTCGCTTAATATTCTCATTAAACTGTCAGCAATTTACAAGGTATCCGTTGATTATCTGCTTGGAACTGACAGCAGTACAAGAAATGTCTTATATCTCGACGGACTGACCGATAAACAGATTACAGCATTAAAATTGACTGCCGATTGTTTCCGTAATTCTAATACATAACTGTCTGTTAACGCCATAACCCATTAAACGAATGCGGACAGCCCTTTCGGACTGTCCCTTAGTTATTGTCTCCTACCATTGCTTCCCCGTTAAAGATGTTCCAAATATGTAACTTTCGCACCTGTCTGATTAATATAACTATCACCCGGTTTCATTACCTCACCCGTGTTTGGATTTACAGGAGCCTGCACACCATTTGCATCTGTTGTATTCGGTGTACCAGTCGTCTGTTCCGGTGTCTGTGTCTGCGGCTGGTTCGGCGTACTCGGCTTTTGTGCTGTCTCCTGTTCCACCGGATTCTCCGCTACTAAATACTCTCCGCTGATAAACCCTTTATCCCCAGTTTCTACCTCATATTCATACCAGTTTGATTCCTCTTTTACCTGTCCGGTAAGATGCACTAATTCCCCTTTGTTGCATTCACCGAATAACTCATATGCCTTTTCATCCGGTCCCATGTATGTATTTCACCACTCTTTGACATACATTTTCTTGTCTATTGTTTCTACTGTATATCCTGCCTGCTCCGTTTCTTCTGTTTCAGGCGTTGGGTCTGATGCCGCCGTTGGAACTTCATTCTCATCCGTACCGCCCTCATCTGTTGAATATTCTTCAGACACTGTACTTTCCTGCTCTGCCGTACTTTTCTCCTCTGCCGTACTCTCTGCAATTTTTGTGTTTTACACCATATTCATGACTGCCTTTTCTTCATCACTGTTGCACGCTGTCAGCCCAATCATGATTAAGCCCATTATAACTAATGGCTTCTTTTTCATTTTCTTTTCCTCCACTGCAACTTATTGTATTATGGGTTTCTCTTAGTTGCATTATATCACTGTATGTAGCAGTTTGCAACTATTTGCATTGCTGTATTTTCTGGAAACTGATAAACTATATTTTTCCTAATCTATCAGTTTCCTTATACCACCCAATTGTTAAGTTATTCTATCCGAATCATTTTTATGATCATATCCTGTCTATGACTGCCTTTATCATTTTTTGTATCACATGCACACTCCGTATGATATGGCTGTCCTCCCCATTGTCGTCTAATGATACCGCCAGCAACTGCACAACGTTCAGTACGTCCTCCATATCCTCCCTTATGCTTTCCGGACTGTTTTTTTCTTCCATTCCTTTGTCTCCTTCCTCATTTGTTTATTCAATTGTCAATGAGTTCAAATACCATACTGTAGAATCCTTTATGTATATACGTTGCCCCCTTTCCCTATGAAATTTCCAGTATGCATTTGCTCCCTGCCAGAGGGCAGGGGAGAGTGTAACATTTTCTGATATGCTATTCAAATTATAACCTTTAAGGTTGTATAGTTCAATACCTTTAGCGTGGTTTTGCAAACAATTAATTATGTGTAAACTTTACCTATAAGGTTATATTTTACATGAAAGGCGCTGGTTATCATATGGAAGATTACAGAATTAAAATGGGTATGCGTTTGAAAAAGAAACGGAAAATGCTTAACTTAACACAGGAACAGATGGCTGAAAAATTAAATGTGTCAATCAAGCATTACGGAGGGGCTGAACGTGGCAGGGCAGGACTTTCCATGGAAAACCTCATAGAAATATGCGGTATACTGGGTACGGATTTGAATTACCTGATTTTGGGGGAGCGTGAGGAAAAAGATTATATTCCTGAAAAACTTAAGGAGTTGTATTTCTCCTGTCCTGAAGAAAAACGTCCTGTTTTTCTTGAACTGCTGGAAGTAGCGTTGAAATTATAAAGTCGTCTGCGGTTAAATTTCCATTGCGTCCGCGCGTTTTGCAGGTGGGTTTGAAATGGAGCGCAATCAACTGGGACAAAGGAGAAATTGTCATTGACCATACCGTCGTAAGGGGCATCAATGGCACCGAGTATAGGGACAATGTAAAGTGTATCCCTGTGGACCTTGGACGTATATATGATAAAAAACAACGTCCCCGTGGATATTTTGTGGGAGCGTCTAGCACTCCATCCGGCTAGAAATTGAAGTCTGGGACTACCTGTTCCGCACCATTGCGTCGTTAAAATTTCTAGACGATGCCACCGCATCGCCGTCGAAATTTTGCCTAGCACTGGCACGAAATATGCAGCCCCATACTCCAATTTCTAACTGGATGGAGTACTAGTTCGGAAAGCAGCACTCTCAGAAAAATATTCTGCGCCAAACATCAAGGTATTTAGCGTGGATTATACTAGTACAACGTTTTCTTAATCCTTATATACTAAGTGCTTGATATTTGCGTCAGTGCAAGGCGAAGGAAGGAAGCGATGCGGTGGCATCGTTGACTGACGACAACGCGGCAATGACACAAATAGCGAGTGCTTAGTATATGAGGAATTAAAAAATGTTGTACTAGGGCGTGTTTGAAAAATGCTTTCCGTCAGATGTGCGTCACAATTTGTGGGAGATTTGCACCAAATGAAGGGCACATAGGAGGCAAAGGCATAAAGGGCAATGCCTTATGTAACCAGTTCATATTTATTGATCGCCCACTCAATGACCACCTTGAACAGGTCACCATCGATCTCGATGCCAAACCGCCCGCTCTGTAACTCGGTAAAGCTCCTGGCAATCGCAAGCCCCAGACCGCTTCCCTCGGTGTTCCGCGAGGCGTCGCCGCGGACAAAACGCTCCGTCAGGTCCGTCGGACTGACAGTCAGCTCCTGTGCTGAAATATTTTTCAGTTCGATATGGATTTTGGGTTCCCCCGCGGTCAGCACCTTCGCCTGAACATAGACGCGCGTGCCCGGCAGAGAATATTTCGTGATATTTACATACAAGTTCTCAAAAATGCGATATGTCTTCTGGCTGTCAAGCTGCAGGATGATTTTCTCCTCTGGCAGGTCAAACCGCATATCCAGACCGTTTGCATTCATTCTGTCCTCATGCTCCAGATACACCTCACGCATCAGATTACAGATATCCACAGCGACAGGTTCCAGCTTTACATTGCCGCTGCTCGCCTTGCTGATCTCAAACAAATCCTCTATCAGAACCTTTAACCGCAGAGACTTCCGCTCCAGTGTCTCCAGGTAGGACTTTTTCTGCTCATCTGTGATATTTGCTTCCTTTAGAAGATCAATATACGTGATGATCGCTGTCAGGGGCGTCTTTAAGTCATGCGAGACATTTGTGATCAGCTCCGTCTTCATGCGCTGGCTCTTGACCTCCTCCTCGACTGCGGTGCGAAAACCGCCCTGTATCTGATACAGTTCCTCCTTATAGCTCTCAAAGATGCCAAAATCACCCTCGAAGGCGTTGTCGAATTTCCCCTGCGCGATGGCGTTTGTCGCCTGCAGCAGATTGCGATATCCCTTCTGTATCCTGCTGATGTAGCGGCGCAGAAGGAAATAGAGCACAAAGGAATAACATATGAGAAAAAGGATTCCATATCCCCAAAAACAGCAGAACAGCGATATGACAAGACACTGCAGGATGACCAGTCTTCTCAGAGGTCTTGCCGTTTCCTTCGCCAGATCGACACCCGCCAGTGTTTCCCGCCATCCGGCACGAATTTTGCGGAAAAACCCTATAAAACGCCCCCAGTACCGATACAGAAGACTTCTCTCTTTGATAAAGGCGCGCAGTCCGCGAAACATCTCGTAAATACTCAGCAGACACCAGTACCATGCACCAAACACCAAAAACATTCCTGCAAACAGAATCGCAAAACCTGCCAGTGTCGTGAGGGAGAAATTATTCTCGACAAAAACCTCGCCGACGTGACAGACAAATGTCACAACCAGTTGGTAAAATACGGCTGTCAAAATCCACTGAACCATCCAGATCAGCTCCGCGCAGCGCTTCGTTCCCGCCGTGTCCGCCATACTCCGCGGCATGTAGCGCGCAAGGAACCCAAAGAGAACTGTAATCACCGCGAGAATCAGCAGATACCATCTCCCCACGCCGCTTCGTTCATACATCAACTCCCTGCTGTATGTTCCTATAAAATAGCTCACCGAAACTGTTCCATAATCATCATAGCGATACAGCGGAAACCAACTGAAATTTCCCATTTGTTCCTCTGTCATGGCATATATAAAAGTCGCATCCTGCGGATTCTTCTGTGTGACGGTCATCCTTGTGTCCACCACCTCGGACTCATTTGTCAGGGCATAACGCATCGTCCGCTGCTTCTCGTCGAGCAGCAGGGAATCTGTGCTGTTTGCCACAAGCTGCACGTTTTTCAGAAGCTGCTCCGAGTCGCTGCTCCTGACACGCATGTCGGAAACACTGCCATTTTTGTCATACTGTATCATGATATAGTACACATATCCCTGATTATCCTCCTCGGTCAACAGTTCTATCGATCTCGCCGTATTTTTTAAAATGGTCTGTGTCTCGCCGTCAATCACGCAGTAATCCAGTTTCGTCCCAAGCTCTGTCGTATACAGCGAATCTGTCCGCAGAAGATTGTTGGACAATTCCGAAACATATTCTGACTTTAACTGTTCGCTGCTGCCCTCGTATATCAGCTCCGTTCCATAGTACTCGTCCAAGGATATATTCGATACTGCTTTCTCCTCAAACGAGAGGTATAGCTCCTCTGTGGTAGCGGTCTTTCCGCTTTTTTCCAGAAGCTCCGGATACAGCACATAATTCCACTGAAAAAGGACTTTGATAAAATCATTGTTCTCAAAATCGCTGTCGTGCTGCATGTAGTAATTGTTTACATGATACTTACTTCTTATCGCGACGAGCGCAAAGCACGCCGCGGCTGCCGCCACAATCACGGCCGCCATGCGAAGCGCCATTTTATTGTTTTTCAATCTTGTATCCAACACCCCACACCACCTTTAAATATTTCGGATCGTTCGGGTTGATCTCGATCTTCTCCCGAATCTTTCTGACATGCACCATAATTGTATTGGTATTGATCGCCTGCTCATTCCACACGCGCTCGTAAATCTCATCCGCACTGAATACCCTGCCCGGATTTTTCATCAACAACAGCAGGATTTTGAACTCAATCGGCGTCAGCTTTACCGGGTTGCCGTCCACAGTCACCTCCACCGTATCCTCGTTTATCTCAAGGCCGCCGATCACATGTATCCGGTCGTGGTTCTCCTGCTCATTCACCGCATCAAGGTATCGCTGGTAGCGCCGCAGATGCGAGTTTACCCGCGCGAGCAGCTCCATCGTCGTGAAGGGCTTCGTCACATAATCGTCCGCCCCCATATTGAGCCCCATGATCTTGTCAACTTCCTCTGACTTGGCCGACAGCATGATGACCGGAAATTCATACCCCTTCTCACGCACCTTCATCATCATTGTAATTCCGTCCATCCGCGGCATCATGATATCGACAATAGCGAGATGAAATTCCTCCGATTCGATTCTCTGCAGCCCCTCGATGCCGTCCGCCGCCTGTGACACACTATATCCCTGATTTTTCAGATAAATCTCAATCCCCTCCCGTATCTCCTTATCATCCTCCACGATCAATATCCGATATGTTTCCATGTTCCCTTTTCCCCTTTATATTTTTCCTTTTTATATACTCACACTCAGCTAGTACGACATTTTCTTAATCCTTGTATACTAAGTGCTTGATATTTGCGTCAGTGCAAGGCGGAGGAAGGAGGCAATGCGGTGGCATTGTTGACTGACGACAACGCAGCAATGACACAAATAGTGAGTGCTTAGTATATAAGGAATTAAAAAATGTTGTACTAGCCGCAGCCACGAAATGGCTATATTTATGTGGCTTATGCGCATCACATTATACTGAGCGGCCGCCAGTATAACCAGTTATAGTATACCACTAATTTTATGTAATAGGAAATTTTCTGTACCGGCCGCGTTCTGATATTCATGCGCCGTGACCGCTGCCATATAGTACTCCGCCGCGCACCGTGCGATATCCCGTACCTGATACCTGCCAGCGGTGTCCAGCGCCCCCTGCTTTAGGTGTCCGCGCGGATTATTTAACACATTATCCAGCATCTCCCCAAACTCTGTTTCTGACACATCTGTCATAAATCCGTTCACACCGTCGACCACGATATCGCTCACTCCGGTCGCACGTACTGCCAGTACCGGCGTGCCGGCTGCCATCGCCTCAAGCAGTACGATTCCCTGTGTCTCCGAGAGCGAGGAAAACAGAAACAAATCCGACGCATGGCAGTAATTTTTGATCTCCGCATTGGGCATGCGTCCTACAAAACAGATTTCTTTTTCCAGGTCCAGTCTGACAGCCAGTTTCCGCAAATGCTTTTCCTCCGGGCCTTCACCTATCAGCGCGAGACAAAAATCCGATTCCCCTTTTGCCCTTTTCCGCTCTGCCAGTACGCGAAACAAAAATTCCAGATTCTTCTCCTTTGCAAGCCGCGCCACCGTACAGAACAAATATTTTGCGTTTTTGCCACAATTCTGTAAAAATCCCTTGCGCAGTGCCAACGCTGCGTTCTCGTCCGCGCGAAAACTATCGTCCAAAATGCCTGTCGACAGGACGCGCACCGGCGCATTACAGCCGATCTGATACAGATATTTCTGCATCAGCGGCGTCGGCGCCAGTACCATATCGCAGAATTTCATATAGCTTTTCATATATAGTGGCACTGCGCCCTGAAAGCAGGAAGCCTTGATATAATGCAGGTATTGTTCGTACCTCGTGTGGTATGTGAGTACCAGCGGGACATCATATTTCCGCGACAGCCAGGCTGCTGTCCAGCCGATCATCATGGGGTGATGCACATGGATCACATCATAGCCGCCCTTTACAAATTCCTGCTCGATTCGCCTGTCAAAACTGTTTGGCACCGACGCGCCATTGACGATGCCCTTGATCAGCGAGTGATACCGTACAATATTATGATCGTCCGCCTGCTCCTTATACGTGGGCGCAAAGATCGTAACCTCGTGCCCTTCCTCGCGCAGCCCGTCGCTCAACCGCTGTATGGAAATCGGTACACCGCCTATAAAGGGCAGATAATTATTTGTCATCATTGCAATTTTCATGAGTGCTCCTCC
Organism: Lachnospiraceae bacterium; assembly: GCA_009774245.1. Classification (GTDB taxonomy): domain Bacteria; phylum Bacillota; class Clostridia; order Lachnospirales; family Lachnospiraceae; genus COE1. The sequence goes on from VSNM01000010.1 coordinate 41,870, forward strand.
TTCCTTATATATGCATATACTCAAATACGGCGTCCCCCAGAAAGTAGCCCGCGCCCACAAAGACGAGATTCCACAAAAATACGCCGAGTGCTGAACTAATGCTGTACTTTACAAAATTGATCTTTAATACCCCCGCCGGTATTGAGATCAGTGTCCGCACCATAGGTATCAGCTTGCTTAAAAATATGCCGAAGCAGCCCTTCTCGCGTATCATCTCAAAATTCCGCTCGATGGCCGGACGCTGCTTCGGAAATCTGCGCAGGTATTTTTCCAGCAGCAGACTGCCGCCGGTATAGCCCAGAAAATACAAGATCCAGCTGCCTGCCACCCCTGCCGCGAGTGTGATAGCCATGACCAGGAAAAAATTAATATTTCCCTTTGCCGCCCAGATACCGGATAACGGCATGATAATGCCTGCGGGAAACCCGGGCAGATTCATATACTCCAACAAAACGATAATAAAAATTGCAACTGCCCCGTACTGTGTGAAATAGGAAGTGATCACTTCAAGACTCATAAAAAACACCTTCTTTTTTTTTGATAAGCTAAGGAACTGTAGAAAAATAACTGACGCATCTTGACTTGTCGGTTATTTTCCTACAGTTCCTAGTTTACCAATCAAAACGAAAAAAGAAGGTGTATGAAATCGAAAGATTTTCTTAATATTCTTTTATCTAATTTAAAATTCAAAAATTACTGCTGTCAGAGGCGGCAGTGAAAATGTGATATACTGGTCTCTCTTGTCGCACAGACCTTTCTTCGCCTTTAATACCTTGGGTATCTTATTTCCATTTCCACCAAATTTCTTCTCATCAGAATTGAGCAGCAGTTTGTACTGTGTATTCATCGGCACGCCGACCTCGTACTCGGGATACTCCACCGGCGTCATGTTGATGACAAAAAGCATGTGCTGTTTGCCGCTCTTGTTTCTCCTGACAAAGCTGTAGATGCTGCGATCCGTGTCATCCGCGTTCATCCACTCGAAGCCGAGCCAGTCATTGTCGATCTCGTACAGACATGGACTCTCTTTGTAGAGGCTCAGCAGTTCGCCCATATAATCGTGCATGCCCTTGTTGAACGGGTGCTCCTTCGCGTCTAACAGGAACCAGTCGAGCTCCCGCTCCTCACTCCACTCGCGCTCCTGTCCGAACTCCTGTCCCATGAACAGCAGCTTCTTGCCCTCATGGCCAAACATAAATGTATAGAGATTTCTCAGGTTCGCGTACTTGTCAATCTCATAGCCCGGCATCTTGTTTACCATCGAACATTTCAAATGCACTACCTCATCGTGAGATAGCGGCAGAATATAGTTTTCAGAGCTGTTGTAGCTCATGGCAAATGTCAGCTTGTAGTGATTATCCTTTCTGAAATACGGATCGAGCTTCATATATTCACAGTAGTCGTGCATCCAGCCCATGTTCCACTTGAAGGAGAATCCCAGACCGCCGTCCTCAGGCGCTGCCGTCACCTTCGGCCATGCTGTCGACTCCTCGGCGATCGTCATAACGCCGGGGTGCGCCCCATGAACGACAGAGTTCAGATGCTTGAAAAACTCGATCGCGTCAAGGTTCTCGTGCCCGCCATACTTGTTCGGCACCCACTGTCCTGCCTGCTTGCCATAATCCAGATAGAGCATCGACGCCACGGCGTCCACCCTGAGTCCGTCAATATGAAACTCGCGAATCCAGAACAGTGCATTGGCTATCAGGAAATTTCTGATCTCATTCTTGCTGTAATTAAATATTTTAGTACCCCAGTCCGGATGCTCGCCTAGTCTCTTATCCGGGTGCTCATACAGACAAGTGCCGTCAAACTCGCACAGACCATGCGCGTCTCTCGGGAAATGTGCCGGTACCCAGTCAAGAATGACACCAATGTCATTTTTATGCAGCAGATCAATGAGATATCTAAAATCGTCTGGTGTCCCGTATCTCGATGTCGGTGCATAGTATCCTGTCACCTGATAACCCCAGGAACCATCATACGGAAACTCCGCGATACCCATGAGCTCAATATGCGTATACGGCATCTCTTTCATATATTCCACGATCCTGTCCGCAAATTCGCGGTAGTTGTAGAATCCCTCCGCTGTGCCGTCAGGATGTTTCATCCACGATCCGATATGGCACTCATAGATCGACATCGGCTCCTTGTTCATATCCTTCTTGTCACGCTCTGTGATCCACTTCTTGTCCGACCACTTAAAATGGTTGAGATCATACACTTTGGACGCCGTGCCTGGACGCATCTCCGCATAGTTTGCATACGGATCAGCCTTATAAAGCCTTCTGCCATCGGGCAGCACCAGCATATACTTGTACATCTGCCCTTCCTTCACGTCCTTGATGAACGTGGCAAAGATGCCGCCCTCTCCAAGACGTTCCATAGGGGAGGCAGCCTCATCCCAGTCATTAAACTCACCGATGACATAGACCTCTTTTGCATTCGGCGCCCACACTGCAAAAAACACGCCGTCCTCCTTGCCTTTCTTACAGAAGTGTGCGCCCAGTTTTTTGTATATCTCATAGTGCGTTCCCTGTCCAAATACGTACTGGTCTGCATCAGAGATAAATACGGTTGTGTCTGTGTTGTTCATAAAAATCCTCCATTCTTAAATTACATAAAGTCCCTTTCCTTGAGAACTATCATGTCCTCGTTGTCGTACCTTCTCGCAAAAAGTACATCAACAAAGTTTTTGATTTTTGATTTTTTGGATTTCCAGATTGCCTCATCTATAATGTCGCGTACCTCGTCCTTTGTCACCACATGGTTGCCGCTCTGCATATTTGCGATCCTGGTGTAAAGGGCCAGCGTACCTAACTCATCAATGGAATATTCCAAAGCCAAGGCATAATTTTTGGCGTAAGCAACAAGCGCATTGTTGTCCATCTCCATCAGATCGATTCTGATGTTAAAGTAATCCACGATCATCGCCTGCTTCTCCAAAAGCTTTGTAATCTCTTTTTTTGTGTCCTCCATGATGACTACGATTCCAAAAGTGTCCTGATTGAGGTTTGTCGCCAGCTCGTACAGCTTCTCCTCGCTCATACCATTTGCCTTCTCTATTATAATACCACCATTATTCAATTTCTCAAAGACATCTTTGATATTTCTTTGATTGATTTTTTCTCCGGTGATCTTGGCAAGCTTCCCTGAGAAACTTTCGTCCGACGCCTGGTACTCCTTCACAAGATTTTTGGCCATCCTTACAGTGTCAAGACCAGCATCACCTGTGATGATGACATTTCCAGTATACGGCGCGAGCGTCATATTTTCAAGAGCATAGACAATCTGTTTTTTGATCTTTCTGGTAACAGCAAAATTTTCAAATAATGTCTGCTCCTCCGGCGTAAAATCGCGAATCTCTTCGCGTCTGGCTCCGCTTGCCTCCTTCTTCGTCGTGGCGACAATCTTCTCGGAGAGCGCACTCAGATCCGCGGTATTCATCTTGATCTCCTGCGTCTTTAACGCATCCTCCTTTGCCATCTCCGCAATGCTCTCTGCGTCCTCAGGATCAAGCGCTTTCTCATCATACTGTTCATTCCTGCGGCGGTCTGCATAGCGTGAATCAACTGACGGCTCGTTATATGCATCCTCCAGATCATCATCGTCATATCTTGCGGCATTCTCCTGACGATATCCGCCATTTCCATCAGATACGTCGGTGTCCTCAACAAAAATTTCCTCGGTGTACTGATCTCCGTAACCTGTGTATTCTTCCCCGTCGTACCCGCCGGCATCCTCCGCATATAATTCGCTGGTATACTCTCCCGTATGCTCCATATATGCTTCTCCGGCATATCCATCGCCGCTCTCTGCGTATATTTCTTCGGTGTACTCTCCGACGTTCTCCGCGTATGCTTCCTCAGTATACTCTCCGGCTTCCTCCTCATATGCTTCTTCGGTGTACTCTCCGCTATTCTCCGCGTATGCTTCTTTGGTATACTCTCCGGCTTCCTCCGCGTATGCTTTCTCTACATACACATCCTCTGCGGGCTCATTGACATCCTCTGCGTATGCTTCCTCGGTATACTCACCGGAATCCTTCGCATATCCCCTGTTGCTATTCTCACTCACATCCTCCGGATAAACTTCCTCGGTGTACTCTCCGGCCTCCTCTGCATACACTTCCTCACTGGCCTTAACTGCATCTTCTGTATCTTCCGCGTACATTTTTTCTATGGATTCATCCGATTCTTCTGCGTATGTTTCCTTTATGGGTTCGTCCGATTCCTCCATGTATATTTCCTCCATGGGTTCATCCAATTCTTCCGCATATGTTTCCTTTATAGATACATCCGATTCTTCCGCATATGTTTCCTCTATGGGCTCCGCTGTTTCCGCGTACACCTCTCCAGTAAATAACTCGTCCTCATGAATGGTTCCTGTCCCGGATTTTTCGTATGCCGCTGCATCAGATACCTCTGATGATGTCATATCTGGTTCCTTTTCCACGAACTGGTCTGTTTCCGCAGTGTTTACTGCTTGCTCAACCGTTGCGGGCTCCTGCATTTTGTATGGCTGCTTCTTGTGAGCTGTATGATCAGTCACGTACGCGACATCAAAGTCATCCTCTGAGCCCAGCTGTTGTGGGATATCACCCGTGACATCGGCATCCAGAAATCCGTCGCCGCTATTCTTCGTATGCTTCACAGTTCTTTGTCCAGAGGCGCCGCCTGTCTGATTCCCTCTCTCTGCTTCCTCCTCCTCGCGCTCAAGCTCCCCCAATATACCGCTCTTGATCGAATTGTCAAAGTCTGCAAAGATTTTTCCGGTCTGTGTCAGCACGCGTTTCTTGATCGCTTCCTGATGCTTTTTGGCGTTATCCTGCTTCATGCGCTCCCACTCAACCAGCACTTCATCGAGTTTCATTGGACCTGTTGTCTGCGACGCTTCATCCGTCTCGCCCGTCCCCATGATGCTCTGCTCATGATACACATTCTCATCATTGTGTTCCATGCGATTATGCTCATCGTCGACTGACTGCTCTGTCGTATCACGCAGCTCTTCTATATCAGGATCAGATTTGATCAAGCGCGCATCATCGCCTGGAACAAAGACTTTTTTAATCGCTCCAGTATGCGGTTCTGGCGCTTTCTCTGACACGCCTGTCACCATCTGCGCTATATTCATTCTGCCTGTCTGTGGCCGAGAACCTGCGGCTTCGTCCGACTTTTCCTTCGCGGCATTCAGATCGGCAATACCTGTAAATACCCGCGTATCCCCTGCAGTGCTGCCGATATTTGCACCAGAATTATATTTCTCCCTGTCCTCTGCGAATACATCCTCATTATCATCGGGAAACAGCTCTCTCATGCTCTCAGCAACTACTTTTTGAAGATTGATCGTATTGTACTGACTCATGTCCGCGGTATTTCCGGCGGGCGGGGCAGGATTCTCCACCAGATGCAGACCATTGCGGTATTCCTCAGGAGAACTTGTCTGAGAAGGAGAATCCTGTGCATAGCCATTGTCAGGATACAGCTCGGGACTGATCAGATTCCCGTTTTCATCGTAGGTCTGCTCGACATAAAATTCACTCGTATAACCGTTGCCCTGATAGGAACCGTCTACATAGCTTAGATTTCCATATCCATCATCTACATAATTATTTTGTGTGTACTGGTCGTTATCAGGGTACTCCTCCGCATACTGTTCGTTTGAATATCCCGTCTGGCCATAGTCCCCTTCCGCATACTGTCCATCGGCATAATCCTGCTGACCGTAACGCTCACCTATGTATTGTCCATCGGAATCGTTTTCAGTGCCATAACCCTGTTCATTATAGTCTGCCGCGTCATACCCCTGTGTATCATAGCTTTCTGCATTATAATTCTGTTCCCCATAACCGTCCGCATTATAATTCTGCTCCGCATAGCCGCCTTCATTATAACTTTGTCCGTCATAACCAGCCTCGCCGTAAGATTGTCCGTCGTAACTGTTGCCGCCATACCCATCGACGTTATAATTCTGCTCCGCATAGCCATCCGCACTATAACTCTGCCCTGCATAATCCTCGGCATTATAATTCTGCTCCGCATAGCCGCCTTCACTATAATTCTGTTCCGCATAGCCGCCTTCATTATAACCCTGCTCTGCATAGCCGTCCGCATTATAACCCTGCTCCGCATAGCCGCCTTCATTATAATTCTGCTCTGCATAGCCATCTTCATTATAACTTTGTCCGTCATAGTTTC
>VSNM01000010.1:48166-109376 GCA_009774245.1 Lachnospiraceae bacterium
CTGCTCCGCATAGCCGCCTTCATTATAATTCTGCTCTGCATAGCCATCTTCATTATAACTTTGTCCGTCATAGTTTCCGGAATCATAATTCTCTGCGGCATAATTCCCAGTGCTATAATTTTGTCCTGCATTTCCGAGCATAATTTCATAATTTTGCTGCTGCATCGCTGTGAGCGGCACATGTTTTGCCTTCAGCTCCATCGCCTTCATCACATACGGTCCGTCGCCAAACCAGAGTATGATGTCGTCGCACTCCTCCACACATTTAGTCGACAGCCCTACCCTGTGATAGAGATAGGCGAGCTCATATGCCCACTCTTCCTGATAGTCCTTCTTTTTTAACTCCTCGAGAATCTCGATACGCTCCTCGAGACTTGCCTCCTGCGCCTCAAGAATCCGATAACGAAGCGTATAGACGCCATTATCCTTCGGCGCCAGCTTCGCAAATTGTTTGTAGTACTCGATCGCTGCCACTACGTCATCTAATTCAATTGATAACTCACATAGGGAATACACAACCGAACGGTTTGTAGGATAACGCTCGTAAGCCAGCATTAGCATTTCCCTGCTGTCTTCGTTTCGTCTGCTGATTCTATATAGTGCCGCTATCTTCAAGAGCATCGCTGCACTCTTGACGCGTCTCCAGTCAATCGTATCCGCGATCTTGACGGCCTCCGCATATTTTTCTTTGTCAATTAAATTTGAAATTTCCTCTGATCGAACCTTATACTCGTATTTATCCAAGTCTTATCACCTCTGACGCTGATGACACATAACCGTTTATCTTTTAAGTAAGCGCTGCCTTCTTGCAGATCCTTTGAGCCAAGAGCGTGTAATTTGATAGGGAAAAATCTGACAAAGGCGGCAGCTTCCCCACTCTAAAAGTCAGTTTAGCATACCGCCTTGTTCATGTCAACGCAAATATTCTATTCCCGCACGCCTCGATGCTTAAAATATAGCGATCTCACTTCTCCATTTTCTCGATGACACAGCTGTGTGGCTTATCCCGGGCCTCTTTATTATAAGTGATGCCAACCAGCAGAATCTCGCCGGTATATCCTTCGAGCGCCTGTGTGTAGTGTCTGTCCCTGATCTGCTGTATGGCAGAACTGACACTTCTGTCATATTTTAGCTCCACCACGAGCGCAGGATTTCCCGTGTGCGGCAGTGGCAGGAAAACAATGTCCGCAAAGCCTTTTCCAGTCGGAAATTCCCTTATAAGTCTGTAATCCTTGCGCGCGCTGTAATACGCAAGCCCGATCGCACATGCAAGCGAATTTTCATCATTGTATGTCAATACCGATGCCACTTCCGAATGTGCCCTGTCGAGCACCTCCGCGACGCTTTCACCGTCACACAAGAGCGTGTTTTCCAGAAGCTTCTCGGATTCCTTTAACACACGCATGACCTCCGACCAGCCGCCGACGCTCATGGCATTCTCAAATTCCCTGACAATCTCTTTGTTTGGAATAAACGCCTCCTCCTTCTGCTGATCGTATGCCAGATATCCCAGATGAATCAGCAGTGTCAGCACGTCGTCTTTTGTCTTAAAATTGCGCATATCATTCTGGAAGCTCAGTATATTTACCTTAATATGCGCACCGCCCAACATCTGCACAATGTCCGCGCGCAGCCCGTCGAAATCCATATCCATGTAGACCTTTAATGCGTCATACGTCTCTGTCGATGTCCAATAGCTTGAAAATCTGTGAAAGAGCATCGCCTCCACAACCGATTTCGGATTATAGATATGACGGAAATTTGTAAACATATATCCGTCATACCAGCTGCTCGCCTCCGCAAAATCCATGTCAAACCGTTTGCACAGTGATTTTACCTCTTCATGAGTAAAACCAGTATACTCCTCCAAGACTCTCTGATCTGTCATCGAATATTCCGTAAACATATTTAGCGCGGAATGCTGTCCGTACTTTTTGACCGGCAATATTCCTGTCATATAAGCAAGCGCAACATAGGGCTGGTCTTTCAGCAGATCTCTCAGGAAATCAAGATATTCCTTCTGCATTGCCTCAGACTCCTGCCGTTCGCGCATCACACAGTCCCACTCATCCACCAGAAATATGAACCTTTTCTTTGTCTTTGCGTAAATCTGCTCCAGTACCGCTGCAAGACTTGTCTCCTGAGACGAAAAATATTCTGTATATGCTTTCTGGATATCCTCTATAACAACTCGCTCAAGGTATTCTGTCACGTCCTGTTTTTTCGCCCGAATCAAAAACTGCTGCATATTCAGATAAATCACATCGTACTTGTTCAGATGCTTCTGAAAAGATTCGTCACTCTCTATCTGAAACCCCTTGAACAAATCCGCCGAATCACGACCACAGCTATAATAAGCCGCGAGCATCTGAAGCGCAATCGATTTTCCAAAGCGCCGCGGCCTGCTCACACAGATATATTTCTGCAGCGTATTGATATACTTATTCGTCTGTGCGATCAGTCCTGTCTTATCCACATAGATTTCCGAGCGGACTGCATCTCCAAAGCCGTCCATTTCCGGATTCAGATATATTCCCATAGCGCACACCTCCATCAAATAATATGATCACTGTCTTTATTATACGAAAAATATGCGCGAATAACAAGGAAAACAGCACAAAAACATTCAAAACCGTAACAGTTCAGCCTTCGGCTTCCTGTTCAAGCATCAAGCCATGCAAAAACCGCTTCGCGGTTGGCTTGATGCATCTCAACCTCTACGCATTCTTACGGACTTTGCAGCGTAGTGCAAAGTCCTAGGCTGAACTGTAACTCAAAACCAACTAATCCTGATCCCGAAACACAATCCGCCCTGCGCCAGTACATGCCATGATATCCTTCTCAGACTTTTCATAAAAATCCCTGAACTTTTTCGGACAGGTGATAACAAGCTCGGGAATCGTGTCTTTCATGGACATCTGCTTTTCTGTCTTTTCCCGGCGAACCTCCGCGATCACGGCTTTCAGATGCTCGCCAAACTCAATATAGACCTGCTCTGACTTCCCCGTCTCCCACAGTGTCTTATGCAGGGATATTTCTCTCTCATACCCATCTTTCCGGTAAAATTCCTGATAAATATATTCCGTCACATATGGCGTGTAGATGGCATACAGCTTCAGTATTCCAAGCAGGCTGTAATAAACCGCAATCTGCCCTGAATACCGTTGCGCCTGCCCGTGTTTCTCCGGCTGGTACAGCCGCTCCTTTGCAATCTCGATATAATAATCGCAGAAATCTTTCCAGAACAGGTTGTCAATCTCATGCCGCGCCTGCCCGATCTCATAATCCTCCAACAGCGCAGCAGCCTTTACGGTCGTCTCATTGACGCGCTGCAATATCCACCTGTCCACAGGCAGCAATGCGGATTCATCAAGCAAATCCGGCTTTGAGAAATCACTCAGCTGCAAGATTGCAAACTTCGCCGCGTTGTACAATTTCTGGATAAATCTCCTGGATATCTTTAACTCATCTTCATCAAAAAACGTATCTGTGCCAAGCTTGCTGTTCGCCGCCCAGTAGCGAATCGCATCCGCGGAATGCCGCTCGATCAGCGCCATCGGTGAATCGGCGCCATTGTTTTTTGACTTGCTGATTTTCTCTCCCGGCTTTGCCAGCACGAAACCGCTGATCATGATATCTTTCCATGGGATTTTTCCTGTATGATATAGGCTCTTTACAATCGAATAAAACGCCCATGTCCTGATAATCTCATGCGCCTGACTCCGCATTCCCATCGGAAAAATCTGGTCAGAGATATCCTCCTTCTCTTTGTAATGCGCGTTGATCAGCGTAGTCACTGAGGAAGTCGCCCATGTGTCAAAAACCGCTCTCTCGGGCTCAAATTCACTGCACCCGCACGCACAGGCAGACATTGGCCTGCTCTCCATCGGATTGACGGGAAGCTGCTCTTCCTCCGCAAAAACCGGCTTCCCGCAGTCCTTGCAGTACCAGACGGGAAACGGAACCCCGAAATACCGCTGTCTTGAGATGCACCAGTCCCATTTCAGGTTTTCTACCCATATCTTATAGCGGTTTTTCATGTGCGCAGGATGCCAGTTGATCTCGTCCGCCGCCGCGAGATACCGCTCCTTATCCGTCAGCACATCGATATACCACTGTTTTGACGGGAGCAGCTCAACGGCAGTCCCGCAGCGCTCGTGAATCGCGATCATATGCTGTATCGTCTCCTGCTTTACAAGATGCCCGCCTGCGCGCAGAAGTTCTATGATATGCGCCCTTGCCTCCGCGACACGCATGCCGCCGATCAGCGCCACATCGCGATCGATCGTTCCATCCGGCAAGATCACCTTTTTATATGGAAGGCTGTGCTTCTGACACCAGTCGATATCCGTGGAGTCGCCATATGTCGCGCACATAACCGCACCGGTTCCTTTGTCCATGGAAACCGTATCGTCAGATAAGACCGGAATCTCAAAATCATACAATGGAACCCTCGCTGTCTTTCCAATATATTTTTGCATCCTGCCATCATCTGGGTGCACGAAGACACTGACACAGCCCGCAAGCAGCTCCGGTCTGGTGGTCGCGATCAGCAGATTGCCTATCGGCGTCTCGAAGTTCAGATAATTAAATGTCGTCTCACACTCCTTCGCCTCCAGCTCCGCCTGCGCGATGGAGGTCTGGCACTCGGTACACCACAGCACCGGGGACTCTTTCATGTACGCTTTATTGCGCTTTGCAAGCTCGATGAACGATCTCTGGGAAATCCTCTGGGACAGGTCGGATATGGTCTGGTACCGCAGATTCCAGTCCACACTGAATCCCAGCCGTTTCCACAGGTTCTGAAACTCCTCCTCGTACTTTGCAACCGTACTGAGGCATTTCGCACGAAATTCACTGCGCGGCAGCATATTGGCACGGACGCCCTCGTCCTTCTCCACCAGACGCTCCGTCGGCAGTCCGTTGTCGTCAAAGCCAAACGGATAAAACACATCATAGCCCTGCATGCGCTTGAACCGCGCGATCATCTCCGCCTGCGTGTAGGAGAATACATGACCGATATGCAGTTTCCCGCTGACCGTCGGCGGCGGTGTGTCGATGGAAAAGATTTTCCGCTCCCTTCCGTTTTCATATCTGTAAATCTCCTGTTCCGCCCAGAATCTTTCCAGGTCTTTTTCTGTTTTCTGAAAATCATACTTTTTATCCATGTGGATACCTCCTTGTAAAAAATGGTATACTGGCGGTCGAAAAAACTGACCGCTCAGTATAATGTGATGCGCACAGCCGCATAAGGAAATATGCCACTTCGTGGCTGCGGCTGGCGCGATACTCACGGCAGATTTCATCTGTCGTGAGTATAATTATTACAACACAGACAAAAAAAATCGCCCTAAACAAACGCTTAGGGCGAAACATGTCCGCGGTACCACCTAATTTCAGAATTTTGAAAATATGGAATAGAAAATTCTGCACTCTGCACGATGCGGGAATAAAACAAACTTGCTTTCTTCCGATATCGCTTCCCCTGATAACGGTGGGAACCTCCGTTGGAATCTACTTAGCTTCAATCCAAAGCTCAAAGGCCACTTCCATACTGCCGTCACGAAAGTTTTCACCAGCCACTTTCTCTCTGTACATCGGGTACAGCATGTACTCCTCCTCGTCAATGCTTTTTGTCTGTAATTGTTATCTTGAATTGTACCACAATATTTTGCTTTGTCAACAACATTTTCAATGTTATTTGTCATGTTGTTACTGTTCAGACAGGACTTAGCATTTACTGCTAAGTCCGTGAGAAAATGTAGTGGTTGCAAGTAAAAATCCATTTGCGAAGCAAATTTTGCATGAATTTTTACCTGTTACTGGAACGGAGTGAACAGTAACGTCATGTTATTTTGTCAGATCAATCATGACAGCACAATCCTCGAGTACTTCCTCCGAGCCCGGTATCATACTCCCGTCCGAATCCCACTGGACGCGCACTGGTATAAGCTCCATTGTCGGGGAGGCGGCATCAAATCCTTTGATCTCCAAATCCTGCGAAAATGTGACAGTACCGTCCGCTTTCTGCTCCGGAACAGAGCAGCCGTTGGAGCGCAGCCACTCATCACTGGTAAGACGCCTGCCGGATGCGTCCTCCAGAATATAGTCTCCCCATTGCAGCAGCTTCGCCATGCTTTCCTCATACACTTCCCATTCCAGATGCAGATTGATGACGGAAGGCGCGACGGTCACCTGATAAGATGTAAGCTGTCCGAAGTCCAGCCCGTCCACAGTTCCGCTGTTCTGCGCGGCGGTGCCAAGCTTATCGGATTCCACGGTAAAGGAATAGTCTGATCTGCTGTCGGGTGAGGTGTACACCTGGGTTTTTACATTTATGACATCTGTGTCAGTTTTTTGCAATTCCTGATCGACCACCGTGACCTTACATTCATAGATACCGCTGCCCTCCTCGGTCTCTGCCACATACTCGAGACGGCTGTCGACTCCGTTGATATACACATGATCGCCCAGTTCAAAATATTCATTTTTGGGTTTCGCCCAGAACATCAGGGTGGCGCCGTCGTAGTAGGCGTCTGTCACCTGAAAAAGCGGCTCTGACTGCGCGGCGCTGTCCCCCGCTTTCGTTTCCGGCTGCATCATGGACTCCATGATGATCACTCCCTCGGTCTCATCGCCGTGGACAATCGACTGCTCCGCTTTCTCCGCGTTTGTCCCCAATCCGCTTAACCAGCTTTGGAACACTGGCAGACGCGCCGCCGCGACAGTACTGCCCGCCAGAACCAGACATGCGACGATCGGCAGCAATGCCTTGCGAAATTTCTTTTTCCGCTTCCTCATATGGACGGTATTTTTCGTAGGCTTCATCCGGGCATAAACTTCACAAGATACGACCTGTCGGAACCGCTCAGGCGTCCTGGGAAAGCTACTGTCTAACCTGGCTGCAAAATCATCATAGTTCGTTCTCATACTGTTCCTCCTTCTCATAATCCGCTCTCTCCATGATACAACGGAGGTCCCTGCGCCCACGGCTCAGACGGCTTTTGACGGTTCCAACGGGAACGCGCATGATCTTGCCAATCTCATTAATAGAGTATCCCTCCAGATAGTACAGCACGATCGTCAGACGGTATTCCTTTTTCAATGTGCTCAGTGCCTCATACAATTCAGAGTAATCCGTACTGTCATACGCCTCCTCTTCCGGTTCTGTCAGCATGGCGGCGCTCTTTTCCCGCTTCTTTAACAGGCTGTAGCACTCATGAATCAGGATTCTGGTCAGCCATGTCCTGGCATACGCTTCCTGACGCAGGGTACCCAGCTTGTCAAAGCCCGTGGCGATCGCCTCCTGCACTGCATCCTCGCAGTCCGCATCGGATTTTAAGATGCTTTTTGAAATGCGGTAGAGACTGTCCGTGGAAGAAAGCACCACACTGGCAAATGCTTCTTTATCCATTCTGTCCCCTCTCCTTCCTCTTTTGATATAACTATTTGCATTTTACATCTATTAGAGGAAGCAAGCCCCCAAAAGGTTCCCGCTACGCCAATTCTTTCTTCCGGGCATTGAGTATCCTGCGAAGCTCCTTCTTTTTGGATTCCAACGCCTCGTCCTTGATCTGCCTTAACGCGCTGAGTGACAACTGAATCGATCTGCGGTCGTCCTCCTTCGCATACTGTTCCTTCAAAATATTATATAGCTGCTCATCCGCAATGATGCGCGCTAGCATATTATACTGATTTAAGATAGAAATGTATTCCACTGTCTCATGTACCAGCTCATTCCAGTACTGTTCATCCGCCTGAAAGAGTTCCCTCTGCCTGTCCAGCCAGTAGAATGTCATAACCGTGTCATTGTGGCCGGCTGCCATGATGACCGGATTGAGAGAAGGCTCTGACCGCCGCAGATTTCGCTCAATTTCGAGGCCAAGCCCCAGCAGATACTCTGCCTGCTCCGGCGTGTGGGCGACATTCAGCGCATTTCCCTGGATCAGACTTCCCGGAAATGTACAGTGGACATCCGCGCCCATATCCGCTAGCGCCTGTGCCACGGTAAACCGGTCCCACAGCATCGCCCAGAGAAACAGATCGGAGCCTGATTCCAATATCTGACGCAATGCTTCCGGCATGGATTTCATCCCACTGATGATATCCTCATCTGACAGTTCTTCCTTCTGAAACTGTTCCCGTATTGTATTTTCTATCTCATTTAACTCCTGCTTTGTCATCTTTAATCGTTACCTCCTTCAAATGCATCTTTAACAACTCTACCACCCTGTCAGCGTCAATTGGCTTTGGCACATGCGCGTTCATACCACAGCTCAGGCACTTTTCCACATCGTCTGCAAACGCGTCCGCGCTCATCGCTATAATCGGAATATCCTTCGCGTCGCTGCGCTTCAGCGCACGGATTGCCATGGCCGCCTCATACCCCGTCATGACCGGCATTCTGATATCCATCAAAACCGCACAGTAATATCCCTTTTCCGACGCGGCGAACCGGTCGACGCAGATCTTTCCGTTCTCGGCGCGCTCTGGCTTCAGTCCCACGTCGGAAAACAGCTCGTTTGCAATCTCCCAGTTGAGATCGTTGTCCTCCGCCACCAGAATATTTTCACCCGAAAATAACAACTCCGGCACCTCCGTCTCGACGGCATTCTCTGAAACCCATTTGTACAGATCATAGTACAGCGTCGACTGAAACAGCGGCTTTATGATAAATGTGTCGATTCCGGCATCCTTTGCCTGCTCCTCCAGCTCACTGTTATCTGTCGCGGAGATCATCAGGATATGCGGCGCACTCCCGTACCGGCGGCGAATCTCCCGCGCCACCTCAATGCCGTTCATGCCGGGAAGCCTCCAGTCAATGATAATGACCTCATAATCATTTCCATTTGTGTGCGCGCTCTCTATCATCCCGAGCGCGGCTTGGCCATCAAGCACCCACTGTGCCTCAATGCCAAGTGTTTTTAACGTCATCACCGTGCAGTCGCAGAACACCTCGTCGTCATCGACTACAAGCGTGCGCCATGGCGGAAGGGTTTTCTGCTCCTGCGCAGCTGGTGCCCTCTCCATGTCCAATACCACATGAAAACGGCTTCCCTTTCCGGGCGCGCTCTCCACCAGAATCGTGCCGCCCATCGCATCGACGATATATTTCGTGATGGTCATGCCAAGACCGGCGCCCGCGGCCTTCTGCACACGCGCATTGTCCTCGCGCATAAAGGGCTGGAAAATCTTTTTCTGGAATTCCTCCGACATCCCGATGCCGTTATCCACCACCAGTAAGTGTACCTGGACGCGCGCCTTGGCGTCTGTCCCTGACGCCTCCTCATAGACCTCAAGCCGGATGTTGCCGCCCTCCGGCGTAAACTTGACCGCATTGCTCAGGAGATTGAGCAGAATCTGGTTCAGGCGCACGCTGTCACCCCACACATCCTCCGCGATCACGTCATGAATATACAGATCAAAGCGCTGGTTTTTCTCCTTCGCCTGCGGCTGAATAATATTGACTACACTCTGCATCACCTCGGGAAGCGCGATCTGCTGCGTGTTCAACACCATCCTGCCGCTCTCGATCTTTGACATGTCCAGCACATCATTGATCAGTCCGAGAAGATGCCTGCTCGAATGGGATATCTTGCGCAGACATTCCTCCACCTTTTTCGTGTTGTTGAGATTGGCGCTTGCGATCTCTGTCATACCAATGATGCCGTTCATCGGCGTCCTGATATCATGACTCATATTTGAGAGAAAATCGCTCTTGGCCCTGTTTGCACTCTCCGCATCACGTCTCGCCTCCTCAAGGGAACGCATCTGCCTGCGCATCATGAAGAAATAGATCGCAAATATCACCAGAAACAGCATGACGATCACAATGCCGTCCATAACCGCCGTGCGCGTCCACTCTACTCCAAACTGCTCTGTCATCTCGTCAAGCATACTATATGGCATTGACAGTATCAGATACCACTCCGAATACGGGAGACTCTTGCAGTAGAGCCTCCTGTGCCCGTGCTTCAATACGAGCTCCGTCGTGTAATCCTCCCCACGCTCCATCGCGTCTGCAAGCTCCCGCAAATATTCCTCCAGACCGGCTTCACTCTGACCGTTTGTCTCCTCATAATGACGCCGCACTTTGTCATAATAATTGTAATCCTCATCACCGTCCTTCTGCAGGACAATCTCACCGTCCCGTCTGACGACATAATAGATCATCGACTCCTCAAGACCTGAAAGGAAGATATCCGCCGCGTGATCCAGCGAGAACCCCGCAACAAGCGCAATCGCATTCTCGCCCTCCCGCACCTGATAAAATAACGGCACGCCAAACAGGAGCAGCCGGTTTCCCTCCGCGTCGCTGCCAAGCCCGATCTTGCGCTCACCGTTCTCGATGGAGCGCACATAGGCTGGAAAATCCGGCATGACGATCCCGCTCCCATAGATCATGTCAACGGTGCCGTCGTCGAGATAAAGCCCGATATTGTCAAACCCCCGATTCTTAGCGCGCAGACTCAAAAGCGCGCGCTCCTCGTCGCCACTGATACTGCCAAGCATGATATCGTCACCCAGCGCCCTGACCTGATCGAGCTTTGTGTCAATGATCGTGCCAAAGTGCATCGCCGCCTGCTCGCTCGTACCTGACATATACATCTCCCCAATCGCAAGCATCGTCGCCTCACTTTCCTTATCCATATGTACAGCCTGCGAGACAAAAACGCCGCTGCAGACGGCTAACACAAGCACAAGACTGACCACCAGAAAACGTGTTGATTTGTTCTTCATAGCTGACATCTCACCTTTCTTTATTCAATATTCAATTTAATCTCTCTCAATTTCTATTCAAATTATACTATAATATTTAAAAATGTGATAGTCTTTTGTGCAAATTGATTAATCTTTTTTGACCTTTTTTCTGTAGGATTCAACAAAATTTTGCAAAGACTGTGCACATTTCCGTTTCCTCCGTCTTGGTAAAATCCATTTGCAAAAAGCTTTACAAGCTCTCCATAATAATGGATAATAAAAGTAAATTGGGTGCGATTATAAGTCGTTTCATGTCACAAAAACCATTTTTGTGAGGGAATGCGCTACACTGTGATCATATACTAGGACAAATCTGTACCCATTCAAATATAAAATTTTTTCATCGAGAAGGAGTTATCATTATGGGATTGATTAAAGCCGGAATGGGCGCGTTGGGAGGAACTCTCGCAGATCAGTGGAAGGAATTTTTCTACTGCGATGCGATCGATAAGGACGTACTGGTCACAAAGGGGCGGAAACGCACAAGCTCCCGTTCCTCCAACACAAAGGGAAATGATAATATCATCTCCAATGGCAGCGTGATCGCTGTGGCGGACGGCCAGTGCATGATCATCGTGGAGCAGGGAAAAATTGTGGAGGTATGCGCGGAGCCGGGCGAATTCAAATACGACACCTCCACAGAGCCAAGTATCTTCATGGGAAGTCTCGGCACAGGCATCAAGGAGACCTTCAAGACGATCGGCAAGCGCTTTACTTATGGCGGCGACACCGGTAAAGATCAGCGGGTATATTACTTTAACACCAAGGAGCTGGTGGACAATAAGTTCGGAACGCCAAACCCGATTCCATTCCGCGTAGTGGACTCCAAGATCGGTCTGGATGTGGATGTCTCTGTCCGTTGCTCTGGCGTCTATTCTTATAAAATAGCCGATCCTTTGCTGTTCTACACAAACGTCTGCGGCAACGTGGAGCAGGATTATGAGCGCAGTGAGCTGGACAGCCAGCTCAAAACGGAATTTATCAGCGCGCTGCAGCCCGCCTTTGGCAGGCTCTCCGATCTAGAGCTGCGTCCGAATCAGATCGTATCACACAACACAGAGCTGGAGAACGCGATGAATACCGCTCTCTCGGCAAAATGGGGCGAACTGCGCGGTCTCAAAGTAGTCAGCATCGCGCTCGGCTCTGTCACCCTGCCGCCGGAGGACGCGGAGATGATCAAACAGCTGCAACGCACAGCGGTTCTGCAGAATCCCAACATGGCAGGCGCGACGCTGGTAGGCGCCCAGGCGGATGCCATGAAAGCGGCGGCATCCAACTCCGCCGGAGCCATGACCGGTTTTATGGGGATGGGAATGGCCATGAATGCCGGAGGCGGTGTAAACGCGCAGAATCTGTTCGCAATGGGACAGCAACAGGCAGCACAGCAACAGGCAGCCATGCAGCAGACACAGCAGCAGGCAGCACAGCACCCAGCACAGGCGGGCGCATGGAAATGCTCCTGCGGGGCGGAGGCGACAGGCAAATTCTGTCCGGAATGCGGTTCTCCAAGACCAGCACAGGAGAACGGCTGGAAATGCTCCTGCGGGGCAGTCAACAAAGGGAAATTCTGTTCGGAGTGCGGCGCGAAGAAACCGCAGGGATTGCCGCTTTACCGCTGTGATAAATGCGGATGGGAGCCTGAAGATCCTGCGCACCCGCCCAAATTTTGTCCGGAGTGCGGGGATGCATTTGATGAGAACGACATACGATAAAAATGGAGGAATACAATGGCAGCAATACAAGAATACAAATGCCCGTGCTGCGGCGGCGCCATAGCCTTTGACAGTACGATTCAAAAAATGAAATGTCCTTACTGTGACACGGAATTTGAGATGGAGACGCTGGCAAGCTATGACAACGAGCTGAGAGACGAACAGTCGGACGATATGAACTGGCAGATGGCATCGGGGGAGACATGGACTGAGAACGAGCTTGACGGGCTGAATGCTTACGTCTGCCACTCCTGCGGCGGTGAGATCACATGTGATGCAAACACGGCAGCGACCTCCTGCCCGTTCTGCGGCAACCCTGTCGTCCTGACAGGACAGCTCTCGGGCGCCCTGAGACCGGACCTGGTGATTCCGTTCAAGGTAGATCAGAGAGCCGCGAAGGAAGCGCTCAAAAAGCACTGCGAAGGAAAGCGCCTGCTTCCCAAAGTGTTTAAGGACGAGAACCACATCAATGAAATCAAGGGCGTCTATGTCCCATTCTGGCTGTTTGACACCGGAGCCAATGTCAATATGCGCTACAAGGCGACCAAAGTCCGCAGATGGAGCGACAGTCACTATGACTACACGGAGACGAAATTCTATGCGGTAAGCCGCGGCGGAAAACTCAACTTCGAGAGAGTTCCTGTGGATGGTTCTACCAAGATGCCCGACAATCTGATGGAGTCCATTGAACCCTTTGACTGCGCGGAGGCGGTAGATTTTCAGACAGCCTACCTGGCAGGTTACCTGGCGGACAAATATGATGTGGACGCAGAGCAGAGTGTGGAGCGTGCCAATGAGCGAATCCGAAAGAGCGCGAAGGACGCCTTCTACGACACTGTAAAGGGGTATGCTACAGTCACAAAGGAATCCGGCAGTATCCAGCTGCAGAACGGCAGAGTTTTCTATGCCCTTTTTCCAGTATGGCTTCTGAGCACCTCCTGGAACGGCGAGAATTATCTGTTTGCCATGAATGGTCAGACGGGCAAAATGGTTGGCAATCTGCCATTGGACAAAGCTGCGTACAGAAAATGGTTGTTTGGTCTGACAGGCGTCATCGGTATCATCCTGTATGCCATATACTGCCTGCTCTGGCTGGTGTAAGGGGGTGCGGATGATGAGAACATTACATAAAAGATGGAACAATCTGTTTTTGGCATTGATATTTACTGTTTTGACAGTATGCTCCTTATCTGCGGTTTCCGTGCTGCCTGTCTCCGCGGCGGATGATCTGCCAAGGCTTGTGGATATGGCCGATCTGCTCTCAGACAGCGAGGAATCCGACCTGTCAGACATGCTCGATGAGATCAGCGAACGACAGCAGGTTGATATCGTGGTAGTTACCGTCGACTCGATGAAGGGTGAGACCGCCATGGTATATGCTGACGATTTTTATGATTATAACGGTTATGGCTTCGGATACGACCATGACGGAGTCCTCCTTCTGATCAGTATGGAGGAGAGAGAATGGTACATATCGACATGCGGCTACGGCATAACGGCGATCACTGACGCGGGACGGGAATATATCTCCGAACTGTTTGTATCTGATCTGAGCGCAGGCGACTATGCGGCCGCATTCACAAACTTTGCCAGCCTGTGTGACGATTTTATCACACAGGCAAAGACCGAGGAGCCTTACGATGTTGGCAACCTTCCCGACGATGCTGCCTTTGATCCTGTCTGGGGGCTCCTGGTCGCATTGGCAGTCGGATTCGTTATATCGCTGATCGTGACGGGAATCATGCGGGGACAACTGAAATCAGTTTACAGCCAGTATACTGCAAATAATTATATCAAACAGGGCAGTATGCAGCTGACGAAAAAGAACGACCTGTATCTATACAAACACATTGACCGCAGGAAAAAAGCAGAGAGCAGCAGCTCGAGCAGCTCCCACAGCTCCGGCGGCTCCCGCACGCACACGTCTTCTTCCGGTTCGAGGCATGGCGGCGGCGGCGGAAAATTTTAATCGGCTGCTGCACGAAACAGGCTGAGGACAGAGAAATCCGAAAGGAATTAGATTCCAAATTCCTTTCGGATTTTCTCAACCTGTCCTAATGTACATCCGCATTTTGCCGCAATGACCTTATTATCCTGCTGCCCTGACTGAACAGCCTTGTAAACCTGTGCGCTTAGAATCACTCCCCTATTCTCGCCACGTTTTTCGCCAATTGTTATTCCTCGTTTTTCGCCTCGTTTTTCGCCAATTGTTATTCCTCGTTTTTCGCCTCGTTTTTCTATCCTATCCAATACTGCGTCCACGCTGACACCTCCATCCACAGACTTCTTCAATGACTGGTCATAATACTTCGCATACCGCTTATCGTCCTTAACTGCACTTATAACATTACTATAATTGCTCCGCAATTACAGTAAGGGCATGCCCATTCGGGCAAATATAATATCACCGATATTATACTCTGTCTCCCTGAATTTCGCAACATACCCTTTGAGCTTTTCCTCATCATATTCCTCACGAATCATACAGAAAAAAGCCTTCAGGTCATCACTGCAGAGTTCGATCTGCTCATCCGTCAGATGCCGGGCATCCAGGATATGCAGCGGATAGTCGGGTATGTAACGCTTTGCCCACTCCTTCCTGTCCTCCGGAATATCAAACATGTCATAGAGCTGCCTTGGACCGTCCCACGGCTTTTCACCCACATAAAACACAAGCGTGATCACGGGGAGAATCTTTGTCCCCTTCGGCACCCTGCTGACAGGATTAAACGCAATCCCGTCTGCAATCGCCTGCGCTCTGATCTTCTTGCACTGTGTCTCATAGTCGATCACATCATACCCCATATTTTGCACTGGCATATAATAATGGATGTCTGTCTGCCCCTCTGCTCCCAGTATGATGCGGAACCACATTCCCATCCTGGCCAGCTTCCTGACATCTCTCGCACGCTCTACAAATTTCAGCTGTCCCTCCGCAAGATTCAGCACTGTATCAGCAATACTGTCCAGCTCCACAAGATCTTCCGGCCCTATGCCGTCGTCCCCCTGAAACACTGCCATGTTGAACAGTTCCGCAAATATCTCGGACACTTTCAGAAAATCTTTTGTACCTATGTCTGCCTTTCCCATCCTTACTCCCTTTATTGATTATTTCACATGTGATGAGAATAGTATAACCAGATACCCCAACACAGCCCCTAAAACATTTGCGATGACATCTTCCGTCTCCGATTTACCACAGGAAAACAGATACTGCAGCAATTCAACTGACACACTTGTCAGAAACGACGCCAGTAAAATTATTTTCATATTACACTTTCTGCCATATGCATACAGTGTTGCACACAGCAGAAACCCAAACGGAATGAAAAACAAAATATTTTCTATCAGATAATGATAATCACCTCTCATTATATCCTGGCCTGTAAATGGAAAAAATTCAACCTGGCGTTTAGAACCGAGCCTGCGCGAGAATAATGTTACATATAACAGAAAATAAAGAAATAATCCATCCGCAAAAAGCAGAATGCCAGAAACCTTATGTTGATTAAATATGTGATCTGTGATTTGCCTGCCGATTACCATGAACAGGAGTCCCGCAATAACTGCACCCTGCCAGCAGCCTGTCCACTGTTTTAAAATATCCCTGAAAATGATTTCCATAACTTTTTTACCCTGCTCTGCTGCAACACCGATTCTTCTTTTCTATAACGCTTTGAAAACTCCATTCTCCTGTCCTGCGAGAACCGGACCAATCCAGCTTCATGGCGGCTCCCATACCTCCAAATAGTAAAAGCTTCATTGCATTCCTGTCTAACAATTACTTTCTGTTCGAAAACGCATCAATTTCTTTAAATACGCAAGCGCCTTTTTTCTTCTAAGAGCTAAAACACCTACGAAAAACAGGATCAGGCTATACCGAATTACAAAATGCTGATACAAGAAAAGCAACGCAAACCCAGCCCCCATAAACACCATTGAAATGAAACACAAAATGCGAACGCTATAGACCTTCTTATTATCAAGATACTCCTTGCATATTTTTTTCATAAATAGATAGTGAGCAACAGCATAAACAATATAGCATACCAATGTCGTATATCCGGCTGCATAGTATCCATAAATCGGTATAAATACATAATTAAGAACTATATTTAACAAAGCGCCAACAGAAGTGGCGACCATAATGTACTTTGTCTTTTCAAAATAAAATTCAAAAGAAGCAAAAAAGTCATACATAAAGGCAAAAAACACACTCATACTGATCGGAGGGATAACCCATATGGCATCATAATAATCATTTGGTGCATATATGCGTACAATCTCCGGTGCAAACGCGATCAGTAATAAATTTAACACGGCAATCAGAATCATCGTCGAATAAGCCATATTTGCCATGTCCTCCTGTCGGTTTTCCTTCTGTTTACGGTATCGCCACGGCTCCAGCGTCTGTTGCAGTGCTGTGTTAAACATGGTCATTATTAACGATATGGAGTAAGCAAGACTATAGATTCCTGCAACATCATCTCCAATCATCTGACTGATCATGATACGATCCGAGCTGTTGAGTACAATCATGGAAAAATTATGTGGGATCAAAGGCAGACTAAACATCAATGCATGCTTCCAATATTTCCACACGAAAATCTTCCTTCCACGCCGAACCTGTGCAAAAAACATCCATGAATAAGCAAATAATTGTACCATTGCAGTTCCAATAATACGTGCCGTCACCTTATCCTGCGCATGGAGCACAAAATAAATACCAATTAACGGCTTTGCCAGCAGGACAAATACAGTAATAGCTACCAAACGACGATATTTTAGATCAACACGTTCATTCGCCGACCAAAACCCAAATACCGTACTTGTCCATATCATTGACAACATTGTAAGCATCTGTACTGTATTAAGCGAAAACAATGCATTCCAAAAATCGCGAAACAGTAAATAGATCCCAGTCCATGCCAGCACAAGCAGGAAACTGAGACCTTGTAATGCCGAAGAATACTCTTCTCGCACATCCTCGTATTTCACTAATCCCTGCACATAAACCCCACCGCATAAATATAATGACACAACAATTGTAATAATACCCATCCATGAATGAAATACATTGTATTGCCCATATTCCGCCGGAGACATCAGCCTTGTAAATATGGGTGTAGTAATGCTGGAAATTGCTTTTTGTAAAAATGAGCAAACAAAAAACCATCCTGCCGCCCGTACCGGTATTGGCATTTGCCTATATCGTTTTATCAACTGATCGCACAAATACATTACATCTCCTCTTCCCATGTTAATCTCCATTTTAAACTTGAGTACTTAGAATTTAACGCTATACCCAGTGGAATAAAATAATACGCGAGAAAAGAATTATAGAATAATGTAATATCTGTAGTTCCTTCTAGTACAATGCAAATAAAAAATATAAGACATTGCCATTGTAATTTGGAAGCGTTTTTAAAATCGAAATTTTTAAAAATGTAATTAATCATATATCCAAAATACAGAACCAGTCCTACTACCCCAATAATTACAAATAAATTCATTGCGTTATTATGCATATTTAAAATGTGCCCTTTCCAAAAGTCATGCTTAGATCCAATCCCGAATAATACCTGATCAATGTCTGTCATCGAATCAAAAGCTGCCTGCCATATGCGTTGGCGGCCACTATATAAACCTTTTTCTGACAGACCAAACATTTTTACATTTATTCCAATTTCCATTTTGTACATCCACAAGTAAATGAATGGGAATGCAATTTCCAATGCAACCGAAGCCAATAAAAAGAATTTTACTATTACTTCTCTGTGCTTAGGAAATTTCTCTATAACATATTGTGCTTTTCATTACAAGTGTTTCAGCCCATTTTTAACACAGGATTTTTCATCAGGTGCCGCCTGCATGGTAGGCTTCAGGTACCTTTTCCTCCCGAATCATATAGAAAAATGCCCTCAGGTCATCACTGCAGAGTTCGATCTGCTCATCCGTCAGATGCCGGGCATCCAGGATATGCAGCGGATAGTCGGGTATGTAACGCTTTGCCCACTCCTTCCTGTCCTCCGGAATATCAAATATGTCATAGAGCTGCCTTGGTTCGTCCCACGGCTTTTCCCACATAAAACACAAGTGTAATCACGGGGAGAATCTTTGTCCCTTTCGGCCCCCCGCCGACAGGATTAAACACAATCCCGTCTGAGATCGCCTGCGCCCTGATCTTCTTGCACTGCGTCTCATAGTCGATCGCATCATATCCCATATTTCGCACTGGCATATAATAATGGATGTCTGTCTGCCCTTCCGCTCCCAGTATGATCCGGAACCAGATTCCCATCCTGGCAAGCTTTCTGACATCCCGTGCGCGCTCTACAAATTTCAGCTGCCCCTCTGCAAGTTCCAGCGCTGTATCCGCCACACTGTCCAGCTCCATCAGATCATCCGCTGTTATGCCGTCATCTCCCTGAAACACTGCCATATTAAACAGCTCCGCAAATATCTCTGATATCTTCAGAAATTCTTTTGTACTTATGTCTGCCTTTCCCATCGTTACTCCCTGTATTGATTATTTCACATGTGATGAGAATAGTATAGCACATCGCATTAATTTTGCCAAACATTCGTTCCGAACTTGTTTTCTTGTTTTACAACTGCCCTTTTCAACTTTACGGCCAGATACCAATATAACCCCTTAAATATTGGTATCTGGCCGTAACTAATCCCCATGGAGCATATAGAAAAATGCCTTCAGGTCACCGCTGCAGGACTCGATCTGCTCATCCGTCAGATGCCTGGCATCCAAAATATGCAACGGATAATTGGGTATGTAACGTTTCGCCCATTCCTTCTTATCTTCCGGAGTTTTCCATCATCCTGCTTCCAGAATGGCTTCCTGTCCGGGCAGATGATCCGTCCTGTCTCCAATAAAGAATAGTTGAAAAGTTCTGCAAATCTCTCGTTGTTGGATAAAATTCTTTTGCCTTGGTATCTTTTGCGCTCATGCGTGTCCTCTCTTTAAACATATTCAAACATTCATTTTGAACTATTGTTCTCTGGTTTTGGCAGCTTGTCAAGGAATGAAAGAAAATTTGTTCTGGCTATTTTGAACAATAAATTTAATTAACCAGCTCGGTAACACCACAAAATTCACATATCTTCCAAAATTCTTAAATACATTTCTTTTAACCCCAATGTTGGTTTCCATCCAAGTTTTGATATTTCTGTCATATCCAAATTCAAAAAATGGGGTGGCATATATCTTTTATGCACTTGCAAATTTTCTGAATATTTTACTGTAATCACATCATTCGCCAGTTCATGTGTTACCATTTGCGCCATTTCCTTAATAGAACAATAAGTTGCGGGATTACCCGCATTGTAAGCTTTCCCACTCTCGCCTTTTAACAAAACGGTAAAAATCGCACTTACAGCATCCATTGTATATAGATAGCATCGTTTGCTTTCTCCCTCTGTAAATAATACAATATTTTTTTTATCTTTAACACATCGTGCAAATTCTGCAAATACCCTCGCATCTTTTTTATCCACACCCTGTCCAAATGTCTGTGCAAGCCTTATGCTCATCGTGGGTACATTATATTCATCTGCATAAGCCGCACATAATGCTTCGCACTGCCTTTTGCTCTCCGGATAACAATTTCTAACTATTAGCGGATTAATGTATCCTATATCTTTTTCTGACAATAAATTGTCATACTGCGTTGAACCATATATTTCCATAGAGGAAAGAAAAACAAAGCTTTTAACTTTTTTATTCACAGCAAGTTCAAGCATATTAATAGTTCCATTAACAGATGTTTTTATTGTTTCTACAGGTTTTTCGATAAAATATCTGCTCGCTGTCGGAGATGCCCCATGAATAATAAAATCTATATCTTGATGTATCATTATCTTATGTTCAACGTTGCCCTGTATTATAAGCAGCGAATTGTCATCCTCCACCAAATCAGCAAATTTTTTCAGTGCTTTATCCTTGTCACGTACTAAAGCAACAACGTTTATCTTTAGATTATATTTTTGGTTAATATACATTAATCCTCTTATCAAACTAGAGCCGATTAATCCATTAGCCCCTGTAATTAATATTGTTTTCTGTTTTAATCTGTTCCAATCAATCCAGTCTGCTCCTGCCAATCTTTCTAAATCTTCCTGCCAGATTTTATTGTTCATCTTAAGCCTCCTCGTAAATAAAAATCCTAATCTAGAGTTTCAATTGTGTTTATGACAATTTCATAATTAAAATGAAACATGAATTTTCAATCTACTAATTTTCCCAATGAAACATGAATTTTGGCTAAAAATTCACACAATATCCAACATATCAAATAAATAATAATAGACCAATAGAACCCACCAGTAACAATTCCGCTTTTTTTGGACAGTAACATAAAAAGAGTATTCCCTACAAGATAATGTGTACAATATATTCCTAATGTATGGCTACAAATTTTCCCAAAATATTTTCTGGTCTTTTCCGGAAACTTTTCAAATGAAAACAACATTGCAACTGTCAATAGCAATATTGCCATTAATATTAAAAATATTCCCCCATAACTGAAATTTTCAGGAGTCGGAATTATATTTGCCATATTCATCACAGACAATATTATCAGCAAAAAAACAGATACAACAATACTTAATATTCTATAATTACTTAAATTATCAAAGTATTTGAAATGTGCCAAATCTATACCACATGCAGCAAATGGTATCATCTCAACAAATCTTCCCAGCGGATACTTAAGTTCAAAAACGAGCCCGTTAAATAATCTATAATTTAACCCGCTGTACTGAAAATTAAAGAAAGAACAAGTAATCCATTTATAATAATCAATCCAGCTTTTTTATTACAAATCTTAAAAACAACCATATAGATAACTGTCAAATACATCAAAGAAACTATATACCACATTGGCGCGTTCACATGATATGCATGACCAGTTATTAATTGCCAGAACAATGCAGATAAACCGTCTATAAGTTCCAATTTGAACACCTCTTCAACCAACATGAGAAACAGCCAGTTAAATCCTCCCCAAACAACAAAAGGAATCCCTAATCTCTTTATTCTATTTATTCCCTTTTTCCATGTTGGATTACATATATGTTTTTCTGTTAAGAAAAATGAAAGCAACATAAAAGTTGGAACAGCACACTTTCTAAGAAAATTAAAAGGTTTCAAGATAAAATAATCTTCTGAATTAGTCCAGAAATGTACAAGGATAACTTCAAATGTTAACAATACACGAAGTATACTAATTCCCCCAAAATAATCAGACTTTATTTTCTCCATATATACTCCTCCCCCCTTGCAATCTATAATTTTCAATCAATAAATAGTTATAATTACCCTTCTATCCAAGTTTTAATATTACTAGTACAGCGTTGCCTAAATAACAGTGAAAAACAGTGCCTGATATTTGTGACAGGACAAGGCGGAGGAAGGAGGCAATGCTGTACTAGCATACCCCAATAAAAAAACTCAGGGTTGTATTTACATCAACACTATACATCTCCTAAATAAACTTGGGCATTTTCCCTTGCATCTAAAATTGCCCGCATGGTAAAAAAATCATCAGGTGTTGTAATCTTAATGTTTTCTAATGGTCCATCTACCAAATAAAGCGGATATCCATACTGCTTCATCATAGTGCATGAATCTATGTAATTATATATGCCTTGCTGCTGTGATTTTATATGAGCCTCCAATATGTCATCCAGCCAAAAACTTTGTGGCGCTTTGGCTACTCTGGAATGTTCTCTTTCAGGCACATAATTTATGGACTCATCTTCTTTTACTACCAGTATTGTTTCATTCACTACTGCTGTGGTAATTGCTGAACCGTTTTTTATTACACTTGAAATATTGTCCGATATTACCTTAGCATTAATAAGTGGTCTGACACCATCATGTATTAACACAACAGATTTTTCTCCATTGCATATTTCCTTTGCGGCTGTCAATCCCTGATAAATTGACATTTGACCCGTTTCACCGCCTGGTACAATTTTCTTTACCTTTTCAATTCTGAATTTATAGATTAATTTTTCAAGATATGAAATCCACTCTTCCTTGCACGCTATCACAATGGCATCAATTTCAGGATGATTATCAAATATCTCTAATGTATAAATAATAATTGGTTTCTTATGCATTTCCAAAAACTGTTTAGGTACATCTCTCGAGTGCATTCTTTGTCCAACACCACCCGCAAATATAACGGCTATGTTCATTCTAATCTCCCTCACTTACACCTATTAATTTTTTCTTTTTTATAAAACGCTTAAAATAATTAATCAAATATGCAAAGTCCTTTTTTAATAACAAATTCAATAGTCCAAAGTCAATAATAATATATATAATGAAACCTATAATGGAATTAACGTATATCCCCAACAAAATAAACGACGCTATTAAAATGATCAAATATACTATTTCATTATATTTATGTTCCATTTGCTTAAAGTCATTAATACAGAACGCATACCATAAACCACCCGACAATAATGTGCCAATAGAAAATGCCTCTTTTCTTTGCAAAATTAAATATCCTAAAATATTAAATATTAATCCCATAATAATCACAATTCCTAATCTGAGGGAATAGATAGTTTGTCTCTTTTGCGCTTTGTAAAGATTTACATAAATACTCTTTATCACAATAAAAAATAATTGTGCAGCAAATAAATAAAACATTACATTAATTGAAGACTGATATTTACTAACTACTTTACAAATCAAAAATTTTGCCGGAAATGCTAATGTTATGAGAAAAGATGCAAATATTAAAACACAATTCCTTATTCTTGTAATCTCTTTGTCATTATGCTCATAGCAAAAAAAGTTGTATAATGTTGTAGTTAACGGAGTAACAGCAATATTGACAAAACCTTCGATACTTACTGCAAAACTATATTCTGCAAACGCTATATTGTTCAACAGAATTTTCGTAAACCATCTATCCATACTTGTAAGTATTAATGAACTAAAATTTCCCAACATAAGGAAAATCCCGCTTTTAATATATTTTTTTAATAAAGAAAATTTAAATTTGGGTCTATCAGATGACTTTCCAATACTTTTAAGATTGTCTATTTCAAGTACTATCCATAACAATGTATATGTTAAAAAATATGCCATAAGATATGGCGTGTCTGTATCCTGTCTGACTGCGAATAGTAATAAAATATTTAATACAAAAATTAAAATTGTATTTGCATTAACCACCCTGCTGTATTTTTTAAATTCTCCTAATGCCTGCATAAGCGACTTAAAACAAGTAAGCATATTATATGGCATCAAAGATAACGATATATAAACTGCCAATTTATTTTTTGAACACACACTAAACAAAAAAAGTCCTATTGATAAAATTATTTGAAAAAACCTTAATGTTTGTAACTCGTTTTTCCATCTGTCAGCATCTATACAGTTATAACTCTTGCCGCCATATTCCAAATATAACCCATCTATGAATCCTAAATGCAGTACACCTATATAACCTATATATAATTGATACGTTTTTATAGACGCGTATGTTTCAAAAGACAAATACTTGGGTAATGCAAAATTTGTTATTAAATTAAACCCAAGATTTAGAATATTGGCTGCCAATATTTTAATAATTCCATTCCTGAGCGTCTGATTCATTTATTTGCCTTTCCATTTTTCCTTGTAGTAAATTTATATATCACGATTATAAAAAACATCGTCATAAACTCTGTCATGGATATAATATCATGCGATATCTGTGCAATTGATGAATAAACTATCCAGTAAAAAACATATCCGTACAACAGCGTATACTTCTCTCTTTTTGGTGTCCTGCATTTTCTCTTTATCCTGCCAAAATATAATATTGAAAAAAAAGCTGAAACCAGTATTGTAAAAAAGTACATACCCCAAATACCAAAATCGTGTAGGGGCGGTCTAAAAAATGTATATGTATTCCCTTTTATATAAGAATTTAGCCATCTTGCCTCCAAATGAACTGAAGGCACATTTTCTTTAAGCCCAAACTTTTGCAATAATCTATTTATTCCATTAAAAGTTTCCTCTCCAAACATTTTTGGCGCTGTAGTTGGCTTTTCCACATATAAATTAAACAACTGTATAGAACTGCCAATGTACAGTGATATGTAATCAATCAAATTTAAATTGATAATTCGTCCTATCCAAAATGTTGAATAATAAAATATGGGTATTCCTATCGCCATAACCATAAATCCAAATTTAATATATTTCCATGATAAATTTTTTTTCCACAGATGTTTCTGGTTAAATAAAATGTAGTAATATGTCACTGCACCGACTATAACTTGGATAAATGCCCCTCTTGCACCGGACAAAACAAACGGAAACATTGATGTAATAAAAACTAAAAATGTCAGCCACAGTCTTTTCCAACTTTTTTTTTCGATTAATTTTGCGACCAAAACATATAAGTATACATATGTCTCAGCCTTGATAAATTTTAACAATTGATTAAGAATTATACTTATATTTTGTCTGTCGGATATATTGGAAAGTGTATTATTTATTCTATATAAATGCAGCATTTCTCCAAAGCTGCTAACGTTTCCTGTAATTTTTCTTATTTCGCAAAACAACCATACCGAACCAAATAAATTTAACCCAAGGAAAAATATATTAATTTTGTATGTTGGAATACTTATCTGAGAATTGACATAGCGCTTATTATGATTTTGTGTCAAATTTAAATATCTAAAAACTGTTTCTGTCAGAAAATAAATTGTAATTCCTGAAGTCAATATAAAAAACGTTTCAAAACTCATTTCAATTTTCCACTTTTTTATATTTAAACAAGCAAAAATTGTGCTAAAAACAAACATAGCACACATAACAACTGACGGTGCCATAATATCATGATTTGTCGTTATAAAAGCAATAAAAAAAAATACAGTTTCACAAATAAGCAGCAAAAAAATAAAATTCATGCAATACACCTTAATTAATAATATTTCGGAACTTAATCCCTCTGTTTCCAAACTTTACTTTTATATCCATAAAAATCCAGAATACATAATATAGCTTGCAGTTATAAATAAATGTCATAACACATTGTGCATGATTATATCTCCATAATAATCTATAATCCATGCATCCTGTATGCGCATTATTTAAAAAAATTTTTTTGCAGCATTTTATCAATTCTACCCTTTCTTTAGCGCTCATACTATTTTTTGTATTCAATATATATGCGCTTATTATTGTTAAATATTTTGTTTTTTGGCGTAATTGCACATAACTATTGTGAATACCCATACTTTTCCAAAACAAGTCTAAAAGTTTGCTTTCCTTTTTAATTGCCCTAAACCAGGAATCTATTTTGTTTTGAGAAAAAATTGTATCAGCGCTCTGACCGTTTCTTGTATAATGTATATAAAGATTATCTGCTATAAACTGAACGTATTTACAATAAGGTAAATATCTAAAATTAAATTCGTAATCTTCAACACCGCTTTTATAAAAAGTATCGAAAACTATCTCATGTGCTTTGATCATATCTGACTTATATATTCCATTCCAAAGAGCCTTAACAATCTGATCAAACAGCGAATAATCATTCACTATATCCCTTATATGATAATAGCCTATTGCACTATTAAATTCTGTTACCTTATTAATATCCTTTGCTATAAAATGAGTGCAGTATCCAAATTTAATTAGATCTGCCCCGGACTCTTCAATATTTTCTATAGCTGTTTGCAAATAATTCTTTTTATAAATATCATCGTGGTCGCAGAAAGCAACATATTTGCCTTCAATGAATTTCAAACCAGTGTTTCTCGCACCGCAAATTCCCTGATTATCCTGATGAATTACAACAACTCTTGAATCTCTTTTGGCATAATAGTCACATATTTCTCCACTGCCATCTGTAGCTCCATCGTCTATGAGGATTAGTTTAAAACTTTTGTAAGTTTGATTTAATATACTGTCAACTGCATCCCTTAAATATTTTCTGGCGTTATAAACAGGCATTATAATACTTACTATTACTTTTTCACTCATAATATTTACCTTTTAATATTTCCTTCCAATCAGCACGCTTTTGAAAACACTTTATTCCCTGTTCTGATTTTGGTGGCGGAGTCATATAATCCGAACCATATCTATTATTTAAATATTCCAAATATCCTTTCGGAGCTGGAAATGTGTGATTCTCAAACTCCATAGGTACTGATGTCTCAAAAACCTCCCGGCATTGTATTTCTCCTTTATAATGCAATACGCCAAGCGGTACTGTAACATATTTTGTCACATTGTCAGCATAGCTGCTGATTTTCATCAATAATTTATATGTACGATGCTTACCTAAGATAATGGCCGGAATTGCAACCATCTTTCTTATCATTAAATTTAGCCATAGTTCTTTTGAATCTTTTGCCATAACATTTAATAGTTCATCATATTTTCGCAGACATCTTAGTGAAGTATATGACAAAAAAAACAGATTCGATAAAATTCCTTTTATGCTTTTAAGAAAGAAATTATTAGGAACATTTTCAATACTCAGCACATCGATATATAACGGATGACCTATTTTTTCATCTCCCATTAGCGTTCCTAACGAAATCTTTTTACTTACAAATTTTGCATCAAGCGCAATCTCGTTAGATGTATCCGGTGATATAAAATCATATTCTTGCGATAACTCTTTTTCTTTTACTGCCTCTCTGATTTTACCATAAGCATCTGGTTTTACCAGTACGTCTATATCATCATCCCACGCAATAAATCCTTTTTCCCGCACTGCTCCCAATAAGGTTCCCGCTGTTATAACATAGTAAATGCTATGCTTTTTACACATTTTGTCAAAATCAATTAATATTTGTAACAGTGCAGGCTGTATTTTATTTTTTAAATCTTCAATACCATAATAAACATATAACTGCTTATATTTTTTTGATTGTGAAATTACAAATTCTAATTGACTCGTTTTTTTCATTTTCTATAACCCTTTAAATTTTATATTGCAAATTAAATAGAAATCCACCAATCCGGCACGATTTCCGTTTTTCTTCCATTGGCAAACCATCTTTTTGGTGCAACTACCACCTTGTCGGGATTTTTTATCAACCATGCTGCCCACCAATAATATGTACTATTACTTATTATTGCATGACTGCATTTGCTCATAATAATCAGTTCTTCTAAATCAGTGACTTCTTCCGAAATTTCATTACATATTACTTGAAATTGTGCAAAATTCATATTCTCTTTTACCCATTTTATATCATTAGAAAAAACATGAAATTTGACATTTCCAACCTTTTGAGTGATAATTTCCATTGCCCTAATATAAAATGATTCATCAATAAATCCATATATTCTCAAATTTTTTTTATTTTTTACATAATCGCCTCTCCTAATTCCCACAAATACAACACTTTGTGATTCGATTTCTTTTACTTTAACCCTTGCTTTCGCACTCAGACTTGTTTTTGGTACAAATTCTTTTTGAATTATACTTTCCATTGATACGGCATATCTCCATGACTGCCAATATCCATCGAAATAATCATATTTTTCAAGTTCATCTAAACTAAGCGTTTTATAAAATTTTTGAAAACAGTATTTTCTGTTGATGACAGTTTCTATTCCAATTGAAAGCCTGTATATATTATTAAGCATATCGCCTTTATGTGATAAGACGCACACGGCACTAATTTCATCTTCAGAAGCTACATTTAATGATATATCAAACTCTGTAATTCTTGGTTGTCGTATATTGTCCTCCTTGCGCCCCTCATATACTGAAAAGTCAAGCAATACCTTTTCTTTACATCTCTCTTCAATATACCTTGCAAAAATGTATTGGAACATTTGATTGCCTAATCCGCCTTTTAGCTTAACGATTTTCATCTTTATACCATGTTCCTTTCGTTTCCCTCAGCAGCCTGTCCGAAACTTTCTTCATAGCTTTATCAGGCAGCATCATAAATATAAACTCCGCACCGCATATAATCATGTAATCCCCTAACGAACAGCCTCGTCGCATCAAATGCCGCCAGTATACATATAACGCGCACTTAAAATTCTGCCAGCTTTTTCTTCTTGCATAGTTATTTTCGTCGGCCCTGTAAAGATACAGCGCCTCACCGATATTAGCTGCCTGACACCCGCTTGATAACATACGTGAAAATAAATCAAAATCTTCCTTTCTCTTTAGCGGAACATATCCGCCCATCTCCAATACCTTGAACTTTCTGTACATAACAGTAGGGTGATTAAATGGCTGCCGCCTTCTCATAAATTTCTTGATTTCATCATATGTTTCCGGAACTACCCTTGAAGTCTTTATATTATCAGGTCTTCCGTAAAATTCATCCAGATTGCAGCCGCATATTGCTAATTCAGGATATGTACGGAAATATTCCAGTTCCTTTTCGCAACGAGTCGGGAGCGATATATCATCTGCGTCCATCCGCGCAACGAGTTCGTTCCGGCAATAACCTAATCCGATATTGAGCGCATTTGCTAAGCCGCTGTTTTTGCTCAGCCTTATGATAGTGAATAAATCTTCATCCTTTTCATATTCTAATATGACTGCGTCCAGTTCTTTTGAAATCGGTCCATCCACAATGACGACAAATTGCTCCGCCGGCACAGTCTGATGAAGCATACTCTCTATAGCCTGACGCAGATAGACTGGCTTGTCTTTTTCATAAACGCTCATTAATACGCTGTATTTCCAGCTGTTTTTCTTCATTTCCATCTTCCATGTGGAATAGCAAAACTATGCCTATAACCTCTCCATTCCCGAACGCGGCAATGCGACGATTCGGTTTCGAAGATTATTGTCTATCCCTAAAACCCTTCCGTGCTCTCTGGCAGAAACATCACTTTCACTGTGAGCAGTATCATTTGCAAATCCAGCAGGAGGGACTGTTTCTCGATATACATCAAATCCATCTTCAGCTTGTCCTCCGCGCTTGTATTATATTTCCCATAAATCTGGGCATAACCGGTCAATCCGCCCCGCACGCGCAGGCGGTATGCAAACTCGGGCAGCTTCTCCGTATATTTCCTGACATGCTCCACACGCTCGGGGCGCGGCCCCACGATGGACATGTCGCCTTTGAGTATGTTAAAGAGCTGCGGCGTCTCGTCGAGGCGTATTGTCCGGATGATCCTGCCTGTTTTCGTGATGCGATGGTCGCGGGACGCGGCGGGCTGATATCCCTGTTTCTCCGCGTCCACGATCATGCTGCGGAATTTGAGGATGTCAAACTCCCTGCCATTTCTGGTCACACGGCGCTGCCTGTAAAAGACAGGGCCGCCGTCCTCAAGCTTGATACACACAGCCGTTATGAGCATAAAGGGCGAGAAGAGCATCAGCATCAGCAGCGAGATACTGACATCAAGTATCCGTTTGCTCCGGTATTCTCCGCGCTTTGTGCCGGACACGAGGAGCGGTGTATCGATCAGATACCTGTACTCGTAGTTAGTCAATATGATATCCTCAAGCTTGGGCGTGATATACACTGTCTTGCCGTCTCGCGCGCAGACTGCCAGGATCTCCGAGCGCAGCTTCTGCGACACATGACAGAGTATCACGGTGTCAAAACCACCGAGCTTTTGCATCAATTCGCTCTTTCTACAGGTATCCGGATACACCGCCTGAATATCAAACAGACTGGCATGCTTTATCCGGAGTTTCCGCTCCAGCTCCTCCACCGATGTCTCAATATTGCCCTCCCGATGCGCCTTTTTTGCGCCATATATGATCACTGTCCGCTGCACGGGTGTGTATTTCGCAAAGCAGGACTTGTTCAGCGCTAGGAGCGCCAGTGTGCCGATAAGCTGCACTACCGCCGCAATCAGCCCTGGCATAAGGCGCGCAAACCGCATATGCATCATATAACACATCAGGTATAAGATCACATCCGACATACCGATCGCGAGAAACTGGGAAAGCATCAGCTCACTGATTCTGCTGCTGTATATCCGGAATGCGTGATACAATTTGCCAAACGCATAGTACACAAGGGCATACAATAATATGGAGACTGCCAGTCCCTGCAGCCAGAAGGATGAAAATGTATATTCATTGTAGTAAAGCACCCACACATAACAGAATATGATGATATTCCAGAATGGAATAAGTGCCTTCAGAAATTTTAAAAATACATTACCCTTCATCGCGCTGTCTGTCTTCTTTCATCTTACGGAGCTCACAGAATAACCCATCGATGCACCACACGCCGAATGTGATAAACAGCAGCACTGCCACAGGCGCGACGATTTTCTTTGCCGCTGTTACAAGTCCACCTGCCGCTGTATATTGCGCGGGCACAGCGATCTTGTAGGCATTTGAGAAAAGGGTGGTTGTGTAGTATTCCTCTGCTGTCTGCTCTGTCAAATCCGCCCATCTCGCAATCGTCTCCGCCAGGAAGGACATTTTTTCCTCCGCATAGTCGTGCTCGCTCTGTGTGTTCTGCCCAATCGTACCATTGACAGCATTCAGCAGCGTATATGTCTCGTTCAGCTTTGTGTTGAGCGACGCAATCTCCGTCGATAATTCCAGTCTCTGCTGCAGAAGCTGGTCATAATATTCGTTTGTCTGCTCGATCTCCTTTGTCGATTCCTGCGAACTGACGATGACCAGCGGATCTTTCTGGTATTTGTCGATCACAGACTGGATGTTGGACAGCTCGATCTGACACTCCGCGATATCCATGTTGTATTTCTTGATCCTGTACTCATAATATTCACGCTGTCTCGACACATCCTTTGTGAGTGTATGGCTCTCGATGTAGGAGTTCAGATTCGCGATATCGATCTCGGAGATCGCATCGAGCGCCATGGAGATATCCCCGAAGGAAAGTCCGGTGCCTGACGAGCGAAACTCGGGCGCCTGGTCTCTTCTCTCGCTCACATAGCTCTGCATGATCTCCATCTGTGTTTCAAGCAGATCCATCGCCTCCGCATAATCATAATCCTTATAATCGATCAGGTTTGCCGTCACTGTGAGCACTTCCGTGTTTGCGTAGGTATCCATGAAATACGTCCTGTAGCTCTCCAGTATCGCGTTTAGGACCTGCGTGGTCTCCCGCCCGGACATCCCTGTATTTTTGCGTAGATACACGATATACTGCGACGGAAAATACGATATATCCAGTATCTTCTCATAGTTTGACACGTCCTCGAGCGACATTTCCTTGATCACCGTGATCCGCTCCACAGCGTCCTCGGGTACCACTCCCTCTATCTCAATGCTTTCGCGAATTTTTTCCGAATCCAAATCCGTCGTCCCCAGGGATGTCAGCGCATCCTCGATCACCTTGGGCGACTTGATCTTATTGATATCAAAGGCTGCTCCATTAGGATCTAGTCCATTCTCTATCCCTTCGTATTGAAATGTAACCACAGCGCGCGCATACGCGCTCTGCCCTGCGATATAATCCACGCCTATGGCAATCAATCCAATCAGTATCCCCGCGCACGCCGCGATCGCCATCACATACCGGTAGAGCCTCTTTTTCCTCTTCATGTGGCCTGCTATGTTCATGAGATCGATCTGCGTCTCATCTGACTCGCTGTTATCCATATGCAGGTATATTCTCGCATCATTCTGCGGCTTATGCCTATGACCTACATTTCCGTCCTTACGCACTTCACCATTTTCCTCAATAAAGCCGCTATCGCTATTATGCATATAACTCCTCCTGCTATAATCATCATAAGCACAGCATCTATTTTGCCATGTCTGTGTGCCTTCGGACTCTCTGTCCGTTCAATTACCGTAAATCCTTCGCTGCCTGTCGTGGCACTGTCTGTATCCTGACTGTCTGTATCTTTTCCAAATCCCGCCCCATCGACAAAATCAGAAACAGGTTCGTCCACGGGCAATACAGTTTCCTCGCTGACCGGTTCGTCTCCGGCAGGATTTTCCGCCTGAACCGTTTCCTCTCCATTATCGTTTTCCTCTGGCGGCACTTCTGCATCTCCGCCATTGTCTCCCTCAGGCGCTTCTGCATCTCCGCCATCGTTTTCCTCGGGCGGCGCCTCTGCGTCATTGTCTCCTCCAGGTGACGGCTCATCCCCGCCTGTGTCTGCGGCTGCCGGAGGCATTATGGCCTGTGCATCCATAATCAGCCTGTCCATCTCCGAAGCTTTTACATATCCCTCTGCGCCAAAATCTGTCTTAACCCTGTACCAGATGCCGCCCGAAGCATCACTTTCCGCCTCGAGCACCTCAAACACATTTCCGACAATCAGATTTGCAATAATGTCGCTATTTTCCGACATACTGCTGTAGATCTTTGCGGAAGAGGGCTGTATCATGCCGTCCTCCTCTGCTGCCAGCACGGTAGTGTCAAGATTTGGAGACGCACTCAGCGGTAAAAAACATATAATACATACCATCGCCACAGTCATGCAGGCGCCCCGCAGGATATGTCTGCTCACAAAACCGGATTTTATCATAACCCCTCACCTTACTCTCAACACGCCGGGCGTCCGTCAGCGGGCGCCCGTGCACAATCGAGTAGGGGAATGCCCTTCTCCACTACTCGCCGCGCGCCCCGTGCGCCGCCTTAACGGCATATTTCCTCTGCACGGGGCTGCGCATTAGAAAAGCCGCACGCATATACATGCAGCTTTCCGGTAACAGTTCACTCATATTTAATATCATTAGGACTCTTATTATGCCAGTACCAGTACTGTGATCACAGACGGTACTCCCTGGAATGCACCGAGCACAGCGCCCGTCACAGGATCGACAATACCTTCGACGTACTCAATCGTGCCGTCTGCATTGACGCTCATGAGCATAATCAATGCACCGCTTGTCACATTTTTCACAATGCCTGCGGATGCAATGTTGTTTCCAAGTGCATCGGATGCAACTGCCGCCGTCTTTACTGTGCCGCAATTATTAACCGCGATGTTCGCACCCTTAGTCGATGCCAGATGCTCTACTGTCTGCTGAAATACTGGTGAGGGCGCCTTTGTCAACAGCGCTGATACCTGTGCAACAATCTGTGTTGCCGCCTGTGTCTGATCAGCCGCACTTGCTGTCGGCGCAATGTTTGCCGCGATTGCCGCAATGCTTGCCACCGCCTGCACAACCTCCTGCTGCTTTGTCGCAACCACCTTGTCAAGTGTCACCGGCGCTACCGTACCGCTCGGGGACGCTATCGCCACCTGGATCGCAGCCGGTGCGATTGTCGCGCCTGCCTTTGTCTCCGCAACGACTGTCGCTACGGGCTTTGGATTGGATGGTGTTGCCACTGCAGGCTTGGAAGCTGTTGTTGTTGAAGACGATGATGATGACTCCTCACTGCTGCTACTATTGCTCGAGGTGCTGCTACTGCTGTTGCCTGAAGTAGTGCTGCTTGCTGCCAATGCCGTCACAGACATGGACATTGTGAGCACGAGTGACAATACTGTCGCTATGAACCTTTTTTTCATTTTCGTTTCCTCCTTGTTTTTTCTATATATAAAATTACTTTATATATCATCTTTACGCACACGGGCAATCAAAGGAAATATGTCATAAATCTGACACTCTGACTTCCCGATAAAAAACTTCATACATGATTCTCTGCAGTTCATCCTCGTCAATGTAATAGTCATCGTAGAAGTCCTGCTCACCGTTATCCCTGACAAAATACTCCGCCCTGTCCTCCCCGGTGAGCTGGTAAAAGGACTGTTCCGCAAGTGTACAGTCAAGCGCCTTTGAGGCGATGTACACGGCCTCATCCACAGATATATCCGTATTCATGTATGCGCTCAAAGACACATAAATGTCCTTCACAAAGACGGGATTCGCCTTTATCTCCTGCATCACTCGTCCCATTGCTACCCGCATAAAATCCTTCTGTCTTGCCAGACGCGTCGTCGGGCTTCCCAGCGCGTCGTACTTTCTGTATCTTAAATAATTTACTACGTTTTTCCCCGTGAGCGTCTGTGTGCTGCCCTGTACATACGCCTTGTTGTACTCCGTCATGTCATCCGGCACGACGACCTCTATGCCTCCCAGCCGGTCCGTTATCACGGAAATTGCGTCAAAGCTCACCGCGCAAGCCCCATGAATGGGCAGTCCGCACATGAGCTCCGATACACTCTCCTTCATCTTCCGCAGTCCGAGCTCACCGCCGCCTGCATATCCATACTGCAGACAGATCTGGTTGTGGATCGTCTCCACACGCTCACTGTCACTGTTAAAAATTTCCACATTTACCATTGAATTTCTCGGGATACCGATCACACTGATCTCCTTGTCAGTCTGATTTAACGACACCAGAAAAATGGTGTCTGCCTGACCTGCACTCCAGTCAGACAGCTTTGTCTCCGACGACAGGCTTCCGCTATGGTCAATTCCCAAAAGCAGGAAATTCAGCGTATCCTCCCGATACTCATACACTTTTCCATCGTAGACAGTCCAGTTTTCCTGCCACGCCACGCTGTCGTTGTGCTCCAGATCCTGTCTGATCCTGTCTACCTCGTCGCTGTCCACCATCATTGTCGGTTCTGCTGCATTGACTGATGCTTTCAGCGCCATCTCCCCTGACTTGTACAGGATCGTACCAGCCAGCCCCAGGACAAGCATTATGATCAGCACTGTCGACAACAGGCACACGACCACTTTCTCAATGCCACTCTTTTTTCTTTTCTTTCTTCTCTTCCCTCGTTTATTCTTCTCCATAATCAATTACCAATATGTGCTATCAAATCTCAGACAGGATGCATCCGTATCCATCAAAAAAGTTTCAGCTCAAGTTTCTAGTAAATATATTTACTAAAATTTAGTATAAAATAATTGGAAAAGCATGTCAATATTTTTTTTAATTATTTTC
Source organism: Lachnospiraceae bacterium (assembly GCA_009774245.1). GTDB lineage: Bacteria > Bacillota > Clostridia > Lachnospirales > Lachnospiraceae > COE1. Next base: position 83,455 of record VSNM01000010.1, read on the forward strand.
TCTGTGGAAATTTCGATTTCTTGTTCGTCAATCCCAGAAGATAATCTGTACTGACATCGTAGTACTTTGCAAGCACAATCAAATGCCTGATCGGCAGTTCATTCGCGCCGCGCTCATACCTTGCGTACATTGTCTGCGATGTTCCCAGCACAGTCGCAATTTCCTGCTGTGTCAGGTCACTATCCTCACGAAGATTGCGCATCCGAACAATATAATTCATGTTTCTTCACCCCGAGATTAGCATAGCAAAGTATTGTGTACTGCATTTCTTTTAATATATATCTTTACTATTATCCCGTTTTTTTTAAATTATATGATATAATTAGAAATTTATAGTGGACATTCTCAAAATTGTATGATAGTATGAGGATATGAAAAAGAAAAGTAAGAAAATGAAAAATTTGATTACAACAACTTCATTGTGTATCCTTCTCTGTTCAGGATGTTCGCCGACGCAACAGGCGCCGGTGACGCCTGAAATATCTGTTGATCTGTCGGAAAAACGGCCGGTGAACCAGCCGGATGCCGATATCACGATTCCTTCTATATTAATAGGAGAAGAGCTTTCACAGATACAGGCGGACAATACGCCTGTCGACAACGGAGACGGGACTGTCACCTACTCGCTAAAGGGCGGGGAGCTTGACAGCATATTACAGCAGATTGCTGACAGCCTGTCGGACAGCATCCAGGATATTCTTGACAATGACGATTATTACCCCAATATCACAGAGATAACACACGACGCTGACTATACCAGTTTCACAATCTCGCTGTCAGACGGTCAGATGAGTATGTATGAGTCGATGCTTGTAATGTCCTTTTATACTATAGGAAACAGATATCAGATCTACAGCGGTGTTCCCGCTGATCAGGCGGTGACGACTGTGATCTACGTCAATGACGCTGACAACTCTGTGATCAGCAGGACAGATTCCACATCTGTGGAAACTTTCTCTCCATGACATATTTCCCTTTGGGTGCCCTAAGGAACTGTAGAAAAATAACTGACGCGTCCTGACTTGTCTATTTCTCCGATTATGCATGCCAAAAAGCCTCGCCGTAGCCCGCTACGCCTACGTTTTTTGACATACATCCTCGAAGAAATATCCTGCGCAAGTTGCATCACTTATTTTCCTACAATTCCTAAGCTTGAGTTTCTTCACTCAAGCTTTTTTGTATGTATGGCATCCGAACGAATCATATCAGCCTGTGATCTCATCCTTTACTGCATCCAGCTGCTCCTCCGTCATACCGCACGGGGGCATGACAAGAGACTGCCCGTCATCGTTGTACCGCGGTATCAGGTGCATATGAAAATGAAATACTGTCTGACCTGCAATCTCATTGTTGTTCTGAACCACATTAAACCCATCGCAGCCGAGCTTCTCTGTCATTGTCACCGCCATCCTTTTCGCAAGCGGGAGTGTTTTTGCCACGGTACTGTCGTCGAGCTCGTACAGATTTTTATAGTGCTCCTTTGGCAGAATCAGGGCATGTCCCTTCGTGGCCGGATTCAGGTCCAGGATCACCCGGAAATCATCATCCTCATACAATGTGCGCGACGGTATCTCACCGTTCGCTATTTTACAAAAAATGCAATTCTCATCTCTCATACTGTAGTCAACCTCCATTTTTATTTTTTTACGCCTTCTGTGTCGTGAATACATACAGCAGGTCAAGCGTGCGCAGCACCTTGAAATCGCCCTTCATCTTCATATCTCCTGACATAAATGCCTTTTGAAAGGTCATGCGCCCCGCTGTGATCTCACTGATAATATCCGCGGACACCTGCATCTCAACGTCAACGCTGTCCGCATCGCCATAATAACACTCCATCTCCGTGTGGTTCACCTTGACAATCAACGGCAGCCGCATCTCCGGCATCACAAACTTATAGACTGCGCGGAATCCTGCCTGCGGATAAAAATGCTCCTTAAAATCCTGCAGAAACATAGTGCTGTCCGGTTCTTTGACATTCATCAGATCCTTGAACATACTGGCAAGCTCCTGGATGTCCTCCTTCTGCTTCTGCACATACAAATCATCGCTGGCAAGCTCCGACAACTGCTCCGCCTCCTGCGGCGTCAGATTCAGACTTTGTGTGAACGTGATCTTTTGCTTTACGGCCTGATTGCTGTTAGGGAAGATCGGCATTTTCTGGTTGATAGAACGGTACATATCCTCCACACGCTTCTCAATCACCCTGGAGTACCCCGCATTCTGCTCCAGCTCCGACACGTCCGCTATGTAGCCGCAGATGCCGGTAATCGGGCGTCCTCCGAGAATCTCCCACGCCTCTGTGAGATTTTTTGAGGCGTCATGCTCGCCGTAGGTCGTCGCCATGACTACGGGACACATATAAATATTCGCGATTTTTTCCTTGTCGCCATACAGCCAGCAGGAGTCGAGAAACTGGTGCATATACCCGCCAACACCGTACCACTCCACCGTCGTTGCCAGGATGATACCGTCTGTGTCCTTCAACGTCTGCGGCAGCGTGACAATATTACTCTTAAACTCATACAAATCATATCGCTCCACGTTGACATTGAGCTCGCGCAGTACCTCCTGTATCTTATTTAACACATATAAGGTCGGATCTCCGATCAGTCCTCTGCCTCCATAATAAATGTTAATCTTCACCCTTTATATCCTCCTGCTTTTATCAAATTCATCACTGCCATAAGCAGCAATCCGCATATCAGTCCGCCGACGTGCGCCGCATTGTCAACACGCTCCGCCCTGGCGCCGGAATAGATCATATAGATAACCACAAAGACCATATTGCGCAGCGATATACTCTCATATCCACTCGGCACCACCCTGCCATTTTCATCCAGGACGTCCGTCTGGTCCGGCATAATGTCCGCCTCACTGCGCCGCTTTCGCGCCCTGCGCTTCATATCCCGGACTATAAGCAAAATAAACAGTGCGCCGATGAGTCCGAATATCGCTCCGCTGGCGCCGACCGCGTCATAGATGTCTCCTGTCAGAACAGAATACAGCATCGAAAATACGCTGGCGCCAATCCCCGACAACAGATACAGTATCGCAAACCGGACATGGCCGATCATCTGCTCCACCATCTGCCCCAGCCCGACCAGATAGATCATGTTGCTGACAATATGCTCGATATCCGCGTGTAGAAATATGGCAGTCACAAGCCGATAGTACTGTTTGTCCACAAGAACCTTCTCCGCGTTCATGCTACCAACATTATACACCACTTCACCCATTTGTGTACATAAAATATATCCCACAATATTGATTGCCATAATTGCCAGAGTGACACTGTAATCGCGCCAGCCTGCCATCCTTTGTTCTTTCATCCTTCACCTCTCCTATGTATGTGAAGTATACATCATTATAGGAGCTGTTGTCAAACACACTCTCAATTTTCATTCTTTTCACTGTAACTTTTCACTTCTTTTCAAAAATGTCACATCACCGGTCATTCCATCATATAGACCTGATATATCACCCTGTATGGTCACTGTCACTACATAATCCTGATCGGTAACTTTTGTAATTCGACCTTCGAAAATTTGATCTGGAACCTCCGCGAATACTATCTCCACCGGCTCCTCCTGATCTATCGCCGGATACTCCTCCTCATGCAATAACACATTTATTGTCGCTGCTTTCTGGTCATACAATCTGACAAGGATGTCATTTTTGCAGACTGTGCCTCCGGCCTCCACCATGATATCCAACAGGACGCCATTGTACCCGCAGAGCACCTGATTGTGCGCTACATAGGCATCAAACTGCCGTATATTCTGCAATGCGGTCTGATAGCGTCCTCTCGCCTCCTGCAGCGCACTGTCAAGACCTGCCATCTGAATGTCGTACCATTCCTGTGCTGTCTGCGAGGCATGAATCCCGGCGTCATAATCCATCCTTGCCGCCAGCTTTTCTTTTTCCAGCTCCTGCGCAATCTGATGATAAGTGCGCAGCGACTCGTCAACCTCATATAAAAGCGATTCATTTCTCTCTGTGAGATGTTCGACCTGCTCCTCCAGCTGATTTACCATATTCTCTGCATTTTCCCTCGTTTTCTCATATACGATATAATAATAAGCATTCTGATACCGGCTGTCATAGTTTTCGGAAACTGCGATCTGCGCCTTGTTCAGATACTCCCGTGCATCCGCCAGCTCCTGCTGTGCCCGCGTCAGCTGCAACAGATTTTCATTGACCTGATTTTGTTTCTCATCCACAGCTTCCCTCGCCTTATCTGCCTTACTCTGAAGCGCGTCACATCTGCTGCGGTATAGGACGCCTGCATATTCTGCGTCGATCGCACTGCTGTCACAACTCTGTGACGCCAGTATGCTTACTTCTCTCTGCCTTGCCTCCAGCGCATCACAATCTCTGCTCGTGTCGAGGATTTCTCTCTGCAAAGCAGTCCTGACGCTCTGCACACTGTCCTCAGTGACACGAAATAATACAGTGCCCTTCTGCACCTGCTGCCCTGCGCTGACCAGCACCTCCTCAATCTGCAGAGGCGAACTGATGTCCAGATCAAACGTCTGCTCAGCCACGCCCATCGACACTGCGGCTGATTTCGTGATAACGCCCGACTGTGTTCCAGAGCCCGCCGCAGTGTCACGACCTATCACAGCAATCCCTATGCATGTCATACTGACTATGGCTGCGACCGTCGGAATAAGATATTTTATTATGAAATTTTTCCTCATTGTGTGCCCTCCCCATCTGATTCCGGCACATATGATTCTGGCACATAAAACACAAGCTTTCGCACATCATCAAGCAGATCGCCCTCCCTGCAGCCGACTTTCGTAACCAGCCCGTCTCCCGCTGCATGGAGCGTGCCATCTCCCACAAACCGGTCAAAATCATCAAGCTCCTGCATTGCCTGCTCCAAATCCGACTGCGCCGTCCGGACCGCATTTTGATACTCCTTTAGGCGCTCCGTGTATCTGGCGCCTGCAAGCTCCCCCTCCGTCAGGGCGCTAATGCGCGTCTGTTCTGCTGTCAGAAGCTCTTTATCCATAATCTGCTGTTCCTGCAGTATTTCCTTCTGCAGGACGTTGACTTCCTCGATCATGGCGGCAATCTCGCGGTTGGACGTTTCCAGATGATCAAAAAAATTATTGTAGGCGGCCTCTGCCTCCTGTAAGGTCTGGGCCGCTTCGACCTGGCGCGTCACGAAACATTCTCGGGCGTTCTCCACCTGTTTCTTTGCCTGGTCGTATGCTCTTGCCACATCCGCGTTCTGCCGCTGATGTGCGTCATCTGTCAGCTCTGTCTGCAGCTGATAAATATCTGTCAGCAGCTGCTCTGTCTCAAGAATTTTTTCCCTCATACCAGTGTTTAATTTGGCGATTGTATTGTCATATGCCGCCTGCGCAAGCGTCCTGCCAACCATGGCTTCATTGTGGGAGAGCCCCGCCTCCAGCACGCCGATATGATAGCTTGTCTGAGCCTTCATAAGCGCTCTCTGGGCGTCAGACTGCGCATAGGTGAGCGATTTTCTGACACGCTCCACACTGTCCTGCGCAAACTGGCACACTGGCTCTCCATTCCGAACATACTGCCCCTCCTCCACATAGATTTTTGCAATCTTCAGGCAGTCTGCATTGCCCCTATCAATTTCTGTCCGGTTATCTGTATCAAACATCGGTGACACGCTCTCACACACTGTCACTCCGCCTCCACCCACGCTGCATTGGACAGCCTCGTCCGCCACGGCCTCCCCAAAGGTTACCACAGCTGTCCAGGCAGGCCCGATCATACTGCTGTCGCCTGTTATCGACACAGTTATGATACTGTGAATAGCTGTTTTTTCATCGGGCGCCGCGATGGGGACAACCGCCTCAATCATACCGTCAAAGCTGCCGCAGTCCGCTATCGCCACACTTGCCCGCTCTCCTACATGGAGACTGCCCGCATCACTTTCCGGCACAATCACGGACACAAGTCGTTCGTTTGGATCACTGTACGCGAAAATTTGTTCTTCTCCTGTCAGCGTCTGCCCTTTCTCTGCATATACCCTGAAAATGGTTCCCGGTCGTTCTGTGTATAAATATCCGTCTCCGACCAGCTCATCAAAGAATGCCTTATTTTCTACCGCCCTGTCCCTCGCATCTTTTAGATGCTCCAACTCGCCATCAAGCCCCATCAGGCATGCCTTGTAATCACTCTCTGCTGTCTGTCCCTTAGCGGCCGATAATTCACAGGTTGTTTTTGCGTGAAGGCTTTCTCTCTCGCACTCGAGCTGCGCATCCACAAGCTCCTGCTGCGCCCTCTCCTGCTGGTTCAACAGTTTTTGCAGTTTTAGCTCTGCCCCCTCGATCTCCCTCTGATACGCCTGTCTTGCCTGTTCGTATTCCTCATGTGCCGTTGTCATCTCGTCCTTTAACAGTGCCACTGTCCTGACAGTCCACTGACGGTCGTTTTGTACGCCACGCGCAGCCTGATCACCGGACAGCGCACTCAGCTCCTCCTGTGTCACTTCCCAGTATGCCCTGCGGCTGGCAAACAGATCATACGCGTCCTCATACGCTTTTTTTAACTTCTCAATCTGATAATCCTCATAAAATGTGTTGTCTGCCACCGCAGTGTAATACGTATTGTACGCCTCCTGCGCGTCCTCGCACGCTTTCTGTGCCTTTACAAGCTGCATTTCCAGCCGTGTCAGCGTATCCTGATAGACCTGTGGTGCATATTCCGCCTCAAGCACTGCCGCATCATATGTATATTTTGCCTGTATTTTCTCCTCCCCGTTTGAGATGACCTTACTTCGATAGGCAAGCTCTGCATCCTGTACCGCCTTCTCCAGCTTTGCGCCCGCCCTCTGAATGCTTTCGTCTGTAAACCTGATGCACGGTTCCCCTGCCGCAACAGTATCGCCGTCCGCAAGGTATACCTCCTCCACACAGAGACTGACATCCTGCAGAAAATCAACTGGAAAGATCACAGGTTCCACTCCGATTTCTGTTATCCCTGTCGCGGTGATGACAGTCTCACTGTCAATTTGGAGCGCTCTATCCTCTGTGTCATCCGAGAGCATTCTCTTATGGTCCGGCCTCAATGCATGGAAATACCATAAGCTTCCTAATGTCAGAGAAATGATAATCATCAATGTCGATATCCCAATTATTTTCCGAAAATACTTCCTGCGGTTTCTCAATTCTGCTTTTACCTCTCTTTCACGGAATTTCTATAAAACGGTCAGAGACTGCTTACATATATTTTTTCCAATAGTACTCTTTTTATAAATTCCTTTTCATGGGTAAAAGGGAAATTCAGACCTTTTGACACCCTAATCATATAATAAAATGCGTCAGAATGTGTGGTTTATGGACTTTCCATGCCTGTAAAAAGAAATTAAATATTTAAGTGTCAAACGCCGGACAGTTGCGCGCAGATACGCGATATGATATACTGGATACACAAATGAGAAAGGAAACATACTTTATTGGAAATACAGGATAATATACAATGGCATCCTGCGTTCTGTTCAGCGGTGGAACTGGAACTGCGGGAATATAAAAAATATTTGACATATGAGCGTGAGCACAATCTGGGAAAGATGCCCTTGAAAATAGACCTGCTCATCATCAAAAAGAAGCCGGATATCGTGATCAGAAATGACATTGCTGACTTTTTTCTGGGAAATAATATCTTTGAATACAAATCGCCGGGCGACGATCTGAACGCCGGGACATTTTACAAGGCACTTTCGTATGCGTGTCTGTATAAATCGGAAGCGGCAGGCGCCGCAGATATCCTTGATGCGGACACCACAGTATCTATCGTCAGGGAAGAAAAGCCTGTAAAATTGATGGAACAACTCAGTGAGAAATATTCAGTAACCAAAAAGAAAGAAGGAATTTACCGCATTGACGGCATAATTTTTCCGATGCAGATTTTAGTAACGAAAGAACTTGACAGGGAATCCCACATATGGATTACTTCTCTGACACGGACACTGAATCGGAGAGGCGCACAGGGACTTCTTGACAACTGTGTGGGACTCAAAAGCGACGAGGATAGGAGAAATGCGGATTCCGTCGTCAATGTTGCCTCGGAGGCAAATATCGAATTGTTTAAGAAAATGATACAGGAGGGTGATCAAATGTGCGAAGAATTAAAAGAGCTACTGGCGCCTGAGATCGTGGAGTTTAAGATCCGTCTGGCAGAGCAGAATACACAACTGGCAGATAAAGATGCGAAACTGGCAGACAATGCCGCGAAACTGGCAGACAATGCCGCGGAAATCGCAAAACTCAAAAAGCTGCTCGCAGAGGCTGGTATCAAGGAAACATGAGCAGACAACCTACAAATACTTATGTGTATAGGAGTACCAAATGGAAGATTATGTATTTATCTATTTTCATACCCTGCCCAGGTGAAGCGGACGCAGATGTCCTGCCAAAAGTCATATCCTATCTAACGTCCTGCGGTTTTGACGGTGAAACGATCCTAGTATAACCCGCACTAAATTACCCTATGTTTGGCGCTGAATATTAGGGTATTTAGTGTGGGTTATACTAGACATCAATGGGGAGAGACGAAAATTATCAGATATAATAAAACAAAATGAGGGATAAAAATGGACAAGAAAAACGAATTATCTCCGAAACCTTTTCGCGAGAGGGTTACGGAATGCTGGGAAGTTTTTTCCAGAGGTGAGGCAACGCTTCGACAGCTGATCGACCAAAAAGCAGACAGCGAACAGATCACGGAACAACTCGACGCCCTTTTAACCCCTGCCTTTGACAGAGTCTATGCCGAAGTCGGCTTTAACGGGGAGAAACATGATCTGATCCTAAATCTCGAAGGCGACTGGTCGCGTCTGTTTGCCTTGACCTATTTCAAAAAGCACGCGCCGGAAAACGTGCTCCAACATTGGAATATTCTTGTAGGGCGTCAGTCACACGGGCAAAGCCTGGACAATTATGGGATTCAGATTGGTGGCAGCACCGTGTATGCCAAAGACATCCAGGTATGGATTACATGGGAAAATCAAAACGCAAAAGTGTCGCTTTACTGTGATGCACTCGTTCCCCTCCTGCCAGAACGTGAAAATGAAGCCTACTGGTTTGCCTATGTAATGCTGGACTACGCCGTAGGCGAACTGGCGGAAATGAAATATATCAGCGAATTGGAAATCCTTAATATCCCTCATAAACAGCCTGCCCTTACACTCGTACAGCTCATGTCTCATTTTATGCAGCAGCTTTCCATAGGAAAGGACGAGTTGTTTGACGAGGGGCGCTACTGCAACCTGTATAGCGCATATCAGATGCAGCCAGACGAGGAATCTAGGGACGGTCTGCGCGCAGATGTATTTGCAGGTTCTGGCTGCTTTATTCCCCTGTTAAATGAATTTTTACGCGGTGAGAACCGCATAATGGACACCTTTCATGCAGACGGAATTGCCGCGGGATATTTCTGCTTTCCCTTATATGGTTTTGAGGGAACTGACAGGGGCGCACAAATCCTGGACTTTCGCGATAATGCAGCGGAAAATATTGAAAAGACCGCAGGTCTGGACAGTTTTACATATATCGGAGGCGCGTCAGGTATTTATTATGGATACCTTGATTTTATTGCATGGGATCTGCAAGCCGTCCTTGATGCCGCAGTCTCTGTCTTTGCTCAGTCAGGAATTGACTGGGTGATATTTCATCGTTTCCGGCAAGACGCAGACAGCATCACACTCTTTGACAGAACGACAGAATAAAGCATCTTTCCTCTGCTTTGGCCAATGGTAGTGAACCATACGATGATTAATGCAAAGTCTTCTGTAATTCCAATATACGGAACATTGGTACTCCTGAATATAATGCAACCTTGTCTAACGCCAGATTGTCCCTAAGCATAGTAAGTGCATTTTCCTCTTTTCCTTCTTCTCTTCCTTCTTCCTTAAACTGCGCCATCGTCTCTGCTTCATTGTACTCTGTAATACACATCTGTCTCACCTCCGCCTTGTTTGCAATAAGTAACTGCTTTAACGCAAAGTCTTCCGGCATGGCATCCAACGCATTATCTACTGCTGCCTCGATCTCCATACTCCCGTTATTCTTGCGTATTTCCTCTATAAACCACGCATACTCTTCAAGCGGTTTACACGCACACATCAACTCTTTATTCTTTCCATAATTAATATTAATCATGCGGACACGGATCTGTATATCGGATTCAGCATCTATCGGCTGCCCGTCCTCTGTTTTAAATGCATCTTTCAGCTCTAATATACTATCTTCCTTATCTTCTTTACCATTATAAAACGTCACAAGCTTAGGCACTGGCAGGCGAATCTGCTTTGTACTATAAATGTTTAGCTTGTTTATATGAATATACTTGTCATAAAGACGCGCTGCATACATCAGCTTCCTCACTGGCATATTTGGATTATATGTTGACTGCTGCTCATACATGTTTGCAATATCCGTAACCAGAAGTGCCAGATCATTCTTCATGCTCATGTACAGAACGTCATCTATCGTTATGATCTTAATGTCCTCCGGATTTGTATATGACGAGCCGTTTACTGCATTATACAGACTTAATGTCCAGTCCTTTCTTTCAGGACTGCCAAATATAAATGAAAACAACCTGTCCTTGTACTCTCTGTTAATCATCTCTTTTATCCTCTCATCTTAATACTGTCCCTCGATCGTGACTGACGTGATGATCTTGATCTTCGCCAACTTTATCTGCAATAATTCATGATTTACTCTTATATCGGAGGTTACATTTAGTGTATCACAGAATTTCACAGATTACAATAAAAGCTGGCATTGCCCTTTATGCTTTTGAATCTGAACATTTATACGACATCAAGTTAACAAGTTATTTATTTACAGTTCCCAAACTACCTGCGCACATACTTCGGTGCCACGCCAAATTTCTTTTTAAATGCACGGCTTAGATGAAACTCATCATAAAACCCAAAGTTGACAGCCGCCTCTTTTAACGTGAGTTCCGTGTTATTCTGCAGAGCCTGGTACACCATATCCAGCTTCTGCTCCATCTGCCATGCGTAGAAGGTTTTGTCATACACAAGCTTAAACCGTTTATTGAGGGTTTTCTCACTGATGTAAAATTTATGGGCTATATCCGATACCGAATAAAATCGTTCAGGATTCGACCGCAAAAATTGCACAATCTCGTTAACAAAAGCAAAATATTGTGTGTTGACTTTTGTAATTAATGCACAATATTCACTGATCTCACACACTAACAAATCAAACAGACACGCAAGTCTGTTTGATTTGTAAGGCGTATCTCTCCAGCAGACTGCGATCATCTCCGAGAAATATCGGTTGATTTCAACAGAGCTGCCGCAGTGAATGACTGTCGGAAGCACCACCTGATTCTCATCAGTCCTGCACTCCTGTGCCGCTCCCACAATATGGTCGCCCGCTGACGCCTCCACATGAAGGTACATGTTTCGCGAATTAGGGCTGCACAGCCGCGTCCCATAATGGTGAAGCTGTGCGGGCAGGATCACCAGGTCGCCTTTCTGGATTGAGAAGATCTCGCTGCTTCCATTATATTCCAGCGCAACTTCCCAATCTCCATCCAATACATAGAGAAAGTCATGCTGCTGCATAACACGGTTGGGGTGCAGGATCGGATTCACAAATGTATTATAATTAGCCTCCACAACCCTGCGCTGTGCAGACAGTTCAAACGCGTAATGCATAATCCTCCTAGCGGCATCTTTCCTCTGGACGCCCGTGTGCATAAAAGTGCTCACTCAAATTCTTCCTCAATAAACTTCAGATACTCTTTCAAGTCCAGTCCCTTGTTCATCTTTTTGGCAAGCGGTACATAGTTTTCGGGAAGGTCGTCCTCGCCGATATATGGAAACACATAAAACTCCCTGCCGCCATGATCTGTCAGAACATGCTCCTTCCTTAAGCCCGCAACGGACGCTGCCAGGACCTTCTCTATATCCCGCGACTGTTTTGCGATGTCTTCATACATCTGTTCCCGCTCGTCATAGTCATCCAGCTCCTCACATTCCTCGAGATTCAGACAATTTTCATACAGATATTCCTTCACTGCCCGGAACCCGTCAAGACCGTCCATGGCATATTTGTACTCCTCCGGCAGATACTTGCAATAGCGCCCAAAATTTTCCCCCATGCCATCCTCAATGCCTTTTTGAGCAGTCTCCTCACACCCTGTCTGCGTCTGCACGATGACCTCGCACGCAAAACACCAGTCTGGGTCGACTGAATCATAATGCATCCTGAAACACATCGCGTACAGCCCTTCCCCGCTATATTTCTCCAGACAGGCTTCTGTCATCTGCCGGATTGCCGCGGAAAATTTATTTTTTAATTCACGCTTGTTCAATTTTCTGTTCTTTTTCTCCGTGGAGTTCCCTGTCTCAATTTCTTTCAAATCGAATATAGGCTCGTCAGGAACTATGTGCTTCCTTTTATCCATATATTCCAGATATTCTATAAGATCTAGCCCACCGTTCACTGCCTTGGCAAACACGATATCTTTTTCAGTGCAGCCGCTTTTTTCAATATAAGGAAACACATAAAATTCGTCATGGTGATAATCACTCGTAAAGAACTGCTCTTTCCTCAGCTTTTTCATGCATTCAACCAGCGTCTTTTCTATGAACAGCGTCTGGTCGCTGATGGTTTCCTGCATTTTTTTCCGCGCCTCATCATCTTTTTGCGCTTCGCATTCCTCGAGGCGGATACTGTTTTCGATCAAATAGTTCTGAACTATCTGCAATCCGCTAAATTGCGTCTCCGCATATGGATAGTCACTGGTGCAATACTTGACATCAAGCTGTCTCTCACTGCCAGACGCCTCCTGACAGTTCCTCCTGGTCTGTATCATCGCTGTGCATGCAAAACGTTTTTTCAGATCTGGATTGTTATAATCGATGTGAAATGTCATTGCAAATATTTTCTCTTTTCCCCAGTGCTCCCCACGCCATTCTCTCACTACCTGCCGGAGCGCAAAATCAAGCCTTTTCTTTAGTTCGCGCCTGTCCATAACTTTTTCATCCTCCGTATAAAACGATCCCCCAAATATGTCAAATCCGCGTCCAGACCTGCATCTCTCCCTCACCCCTGTTTGCCCACGCGTAATAGGGAATCCATGTCAGGGTGGTGCGCTCATATTCTGTCTTTGTATGCGCAAAATACAATTTTCCATCCTGCGCCCGTTGTCTCTGTTTCCAACCCTGCGCCCTGAGTGCAATCACAGACTCCGTTGCAATCTGCTTCTCCTGTGTCTCAAATTGCGCATTCTCGTCCATTTTCAGCAGATGCAGGTCTTTTCCGTTGTCCGCCTCCTCCAGACAGTACACGACAGGTCCCCGCTGCACAGCCGCTTTGCCGACTGTCTCGCGCACCCTCGAATCCGACTCGATCACCTGTACTTCCATTGGAAATTCAATCTGTATGGTATCCGACTTCCACGCCTTTGTGAGATACAGGTAACCATTTTTTTCTTTTTGGGTGCTGCCGCACTCCCCGGTAATCTTATAGTCCTGCCCCCAGTCCGGAATGCGCAGCGCGATTGTAAAGGTCTCCTCCGCCTCACACTCCACCCTGATACTGACATTGCCGTTCCACGGAAAACCGGACTGAATGTCAATCCTCGCCGTGCCGGACTGCAGTTTTTTCTCCATATGAGTACCCATATACAAGTGGACAAATACGGTGTCGTCCGTCTCTGTAAATACATATGTTCCAATCGAACCGATCAGTCTGGCAAGGTTCGGGGGACAGCAGGCGCAGCCAAACCACTTCTGCCGGACAGGCTTTACATGCTCCTTGCGGCTGTCCTTATGGCATGCCTCTGGAACCACCTCCAAAGGATTCACATAGAAAAAGCTGGTTCCATCCAATCCCATGCCGCCCAGGACGATATTGTAGAGCTCGCGCTCCATGGTGTCTGCATACTTTGAATCAGGATTCAGCTTGAGCATTCGATGCGCGAAGAAAATCATTCCGATCGATGCGCAGGTCTCCGCGTATGCGGTGTCGCCTGGCAGATCGTAGGCATAAGTGAATGCCTCACCCATGTGTGTGCTGCCGATTCCGCCAGTGACGTACATTTTCGCCTGTGTAATGTCATTCCAGAGCCGCTCACATGCTGCTTTCAGCGCCTCATCTGAAGTCATCCTCGCAAAATCTGCCATTCCGGAATAGAGATAGACAGCCCGCACCGCATGTCCCAGCGCCTCGCTCTGCTCCCGCACTGGCAGATGCGCCTGATAGTAGTCATAGCGCAGCCCGTCCTTCTGACCGGCGTTTTCCGGATGCTCCGTATCGTAATAATATGGCTTTTTCCCGCGCTCATTAACAAAATATAGTCCCAGATCACGGTATTTCTCCTCGCCTGTCACATCATACAGCTTTGCCAGCGCCATCTCCGCGATCTCATGTCCTGGGTATCCATGCAGCCTGCCCTCTTCCGGGCCGATGTGCTCTGCAACACAATCCGCATAGCGGCACGCAGCGTCCAGCAGTTTTCTTTTTCCCGTCGCCTGGTAATAAGCCACTGCTCCCTCGATCAGGTGTCCCAGACAGTACAGCTCATGATGGTCGCGCAGGTTTGTAAAGCGCTTGCTGATATCGTTGATGATGTAAAATGTGTCCAGATACCCATCTGGCTGCTGTGCACTGCACACAACCTCAATCGCCCCATCAGCCTCCGCCTCCAATTTCGGATCTGGATACTGCTGCAGGATATATGCCACGGCCTCTATCCATTTCGCAAAATCACTGTCCTGAAACACAAAACCATAGAACTTCTCCTCCGGCGCTTCGGGATTTTCCGGCCAGACACAAAAACCATTGGTCGTGTAGACCGGCTGTACATAATCGGTCTCCTGGGCGCGCTTTTGGTTGATCGCACCCGCCACCCTGAAATTGTGCATGCAGTAGCTTGGCTGCGCATCCGCCACCCTGTCATTAAGCGCCTCCCACTGGTACGGGATCACTGTGTCGCGCACCAGACCGATCTCCTTTTTCCAGAACGCATCCGTGACCTGAACCCTGTCCAGACCGACTTCGTTTGAAATTTTTTCCATTGCCATAACCCTTCCTTTCACAGTTCCTCTATTCAAAATGTACTCAAAAATAATAATAACTGTTTCGTGACAATCATACAATTGATAAAAGGGATAAATTCATGTATAATGCGGCAGCGGGTATTACTGTTCACTTTCGCAAATGGATTTTTATCAAAGAGAAACAGAGCCAAGTTTCATCTGTTTCTTCTTCTCATACATGCGGTCGTCCGCGATCTGGTACACTTTCTCGATATCGCTGTCGCTCTGGCTGCCGGAGGCATAGCCATATGCGATAGACATATTCAGATCTTTCACAGCGCGGTTTTTCCGGTCAATATTCTGCTGAAACTGTTCCATCAGGGACGCCAGCTTTTCCTCCTCCGCTGTCCCGATGACCGCGGTAAATTCATCGCCTCCCACCCGCGCCACAACGCCGAGACTCTCAAATGTCTCCGCAATCACTTCGGCGGCGCTGCGAATCAGCACGTCACCCTTTGCGTGACCATACGTATCATTCACAAACTTTAAATTGTTCAGATCAAAACAAATCACAGTATATTTAAAGCTCCGCTCCTCCTTGAGCTTATTCATGTACTCCATGCAGTAGCGGCGGTTGTGAAGCTGCGTGAGCTCATCCGTATAGGCGCTCTTGATCAGGATATCACGCTCCTTCTGCTCCATCATCTTCTGTGTCATCTCGATGTAGAATGAAACAAATATGATACAGATAAAAATCATAATCCCGCTGGAAGCAACCCCGCTTACGTTCGAATGCTGCCCGCCAAAATAGCGCTCATTGTTGTAATTGATCATATCATACGCTGCACATCCGATAAAAATCAGCAGTCCAAGTACGGGCAGCCGTTTTTCCAGCTTTGCGTATTTCAAATTGACCAGCAGCACCAACAAAATGAACAGCAGTCCGCAAAACATAATACCCTGCATATATTTGAGCACCCCCGCCAGATGCACAATATTGCATATATGCAGTGCAAGCACCACCAGGACCGCGGCAATATCTACCGCCAGATAAATCAAGTAAAATACCATCAATGGCTTACTTTTCAGATTTACAACCTCCGCATGAATATATACGACCATCGGAATCGGCGCCAGATAAAAGGACAGATAGTTAAGCAGCGAGATCATATAAAGCGGTATCGCAAATATCTGCATCGTATTGTAATAGGTCAAAGACCACAGCCCCATGCAGACAGCAAAGAGGGCAATGCAGAACAGCCTGACATATTTCGTCGTAAAGCAAAGCGCCACAATCGTGATCACGCTGACAATCAGGCCGAAAATGATCAGAAAGCTGCCGCAGAACATCGGAAGCCTGCCCTCCGTAACCAGAACACGATAAGCGTTTTCCCACTCATAGATTCTCACAGGATCAAGCTTTGTAATCACGTTATCCTCCGCCATAACAAGCTCTATCCGCAGTCTCTTTCCCTGATATTCATTCGGAAATTTGACAAACTGGTATCCGCTGCCGAGTGTGAGTCCGGCTGCCAGCCTGTCCTGTCCATATTCATAGACCACCGCATCATCAATATACATCCGGACAGCATTATGTCTGACATAGAAGCGCATCGCCCCCTCGACAAGTCCCCAGTTAGATGGAAGAACCCGCTGCATTGTGATCACATCGCCTTTTTTGACAACAGGAAAACGAAAATCCGACAGGGAGACATTCTGGTAGGTATCTTCATTAATCGTGATGTCCCACGCGTCATTCAGAACAACGCATTCCGATATCTGTGCATAATCTCTGGTGAGAAGCCCGTCAATCTGAGGAACACAGACCAATATACTAATCAGTGCAAAGAGAATCCCTATGATCTTTAGTATCGCTTTCTTAGAATTTAGAATTTTCACATCTGTATCTCCTTTATCACCATTTTCTTTCGCACACCATCAATCCTTTTGTTCCTTTTTATCATACCATTGCTTCATACGCATTGTCAAACTAGTACAGCGTTGCCTAAATAACAGTGAAAAACAGTGCCTGATATTTGTGACAGGGCAAGGCGGAGGAAGGAGACAATGCGGTGGCATTGTTGACTGACGACAACGCAGGACTGGTGCAAATAGCAGGTGCTGTATTCACTGTTATTTGCGCAATGCTGTACTAGTGTGTCTCCGGCATAAAACAAAACAGGCAGATCGAGCCGTCCTCCTGCCGAAGCTCCATGCTGCCGCCATACTTTTTCACAATCTCCCGGATACTGCGGAGCCCATATCCGTGATTTGCACTATCCTGTTTCGTCGTCTTTGGCAATCCGTCCGTGAGCTGCCCCGCAAAGGGATTACTGATTTCGACCGCCAGGATTCCCTTCGCTGAACGCGCATTCAGCTCAATCTGTCTCCTGCCTGTATCAAGCGCCACGCACGCCTCAATCGCATTGTCGAGCGCATTTGCAAACAACGCGCAGAGATCAGGCTTCGCAAATGGCAATTCCTCCGGGATATCTACCTTCGCGTAAAAAGAAATCCCCTGCTGCCTCATCTGGCTTTCCTTGGCGGTCAGCACTGCATTCACAGTGGGATCACCAGAGTAGGAAAGCACCTTCTCAAACGCAGGATTCTGAATCATCTTTCGGATATAACTGTCCTTTTCCTCAGCCGGAAGAGACAAGAGCACCTGCAGATGATTTGCGAGGTCATGTCTGATACGGCGGACCTCAAACTGCTGCTGCTCCATAGCCTCGTAATATTTCTTATTGTGCTCCGCCAGCGCACTTTCCCGCTCCAGCTTCCGCTGCCTGTCGAGCGTGAGCATCGCCCATAGAATCCCCACAAACGACATCGCTGCCACCAGAAACAGCACTGTGTTCATCATCATATATTTCGGATTCCTATAATCATTATTGAGCAGAATCAGTGAACACACGATTCCCATTGGCGGCATGCACAACAGCAGCAACAGCCTCCACAGCGGCGGTGAAAGCTCGAAATCCCGCTCCGGTCTGTGCCGATAAATCCCGATGTACAATGACACTACAGACAGCGCACGAAACAGAAAGGAGTACGGATATCGTTCACCCACTGTATTATACAGAAAAAAAAACAATACTATTGTCAAACAATGCATTCAATGCAAGCATGACACTGGCAAGCATCATTCCAATCGTCAGGCGCTTCAGGCCAGAGCCGCAGCATGCATTCCAGACACAGACCAGAAAGAATAACAAGGTAGGCGGAAGATTGTCCAGATCTCCCGTATAGATGATCATATAAATCAATATCCAGCAGCC
This sequence comes from Lachnospiraceae bacterium, assembly GCA_009774245.1. Taxonomy (GTDB): domain Bacteria; phylum Bacillota; class Clostridia; order Lachnospirales; family Lachnospiraceae; genus COE1. The sequence goes on from VSNM01000010.1 coordinate 101,749, forward strand.
TGCCAGCAATAGAATGCGCCGCCACCACTCTTTCCTGATCTGTGTGATACAGGACACCAGCATATAAAAAATGACTGCCACGCAGATCCCCGCCACAATAATGATAATACGTCTCATATTTATCTGACTCCTTTATAATCGGTCAGTCTTTTTATGCGCAGCCCCATCCCTACTCGATTATCAGCATCGCCCGCGCAAGATTTCTCACCGCCTCATCCTTTAGCGCTCTGCTGATCGGAAGCTCCTTCCCCGCAACCGCCACATGATCTGTCCCGATCTGTTCCACCTGCTGTGGGTTTACGAGATAGCGCTGATGAATCCGGACAAATTTCCCTGTAAGCTCCCGTTCCACTTCGTCAAGCTTCGCATAAAAAGAATACTCCTTCCCACCGCACACAGACTACCTTTCTCTTGTCACTATAAAAATAGGAAATCGCAGTGAGTGGAAACCGAAACGTTCCATCGGCATTTTTCAGCAGATACACATCATTTTTCTTCTGATTAAACTGCGTGCGCACGCGCCTTAGCACCTCCAAAAGCCGCTCTGCGCACGCTGGCTTGATGATATAGTCCATGGCGTTTACCCTGTAACCGTCAAAGACGTAATCGGAATATCCGGTCACAAACACGATAATGATCTCCGTGTCAAACCTTCGGATGGCCTCTGCCGCCTCCATACCGCTGATTCCCGCCATCTCCACATCGAGAAACAACAGGTCAATCTCCCCAGGATGACGTTCCAGCCAGCGCACCGCTCCCGCCCCAGTCGAGAACTCGTACACAATCTCTTCAGCCCCCTCCATCAATATCTTTTCAAGCTGCAGGCGCAGTGCATCCCTTGCGTCCGCCGAATCGTCACAGATTGCTATCCGCAGCATACTTTCCACCATTCCCCATTTCAGATTTCATATATTCTGTGTCAGCCTTCTGCCAATACGGCACACGTAAACGATGGTAGCTCGAGCCTGCCCGTCACCTTTTCTCCCGTCTCCACATTCTCATAACATGCCTGCAGCTCTACAACCGCAGCTTCCCTGTTAAAGTTCTGCAGGAACCAGATTCTCTCCACCTGTTCTCCGTCCTTTGCTACCCTGCTGCGTTCATTTACCACGACACCCTCTGTCAGCCTGACCTGCAGTCCGCATTCCAGTCCTCTCTCTCTTAGGACGTTGCCATAAAATGCTTTCAAAAAACCCCGTTCATTCAACGACGCGATATAATAGGATTCCCCATCTCCATAAGCATTTCTTGTGAGCGCTGGATAGCCCCTGTAAAAATCATTCTGATATTCGGCAAGCACTTCTGCTCCTTTCGCATGAACCAGGCCGCACAGACCAGTTATCCGGTAATCCGTGCCCTGATACCGGACGCTGTTCTCACAATATCCATCCGGCACATCAATCTCTTCTGTTTTGATTCCAAGAACGTCCTCCAGAGGGTGTGCGCCCGTGAATGTCAGGTCCGAATCATCCACCTCCCCGCTCCAGCAGGTTGTGATATAGCAGCCGCCCCGCTTTACGAATGACCGGACTTTTTCTGCATAGCCCTTTTTATACATATAGTTCAGCGGTGCGATCACCACACTGTATGCATCCAGTTCCCCTTCCATATCGACCATGTCCACATCAACGCCGAACTCCCACAGGGGCCGGAAAAAATCGACAAACACAGCCTGATAATTCAGATTGTTATCCACCGCCCGCGCATCCTTTACAGCCCACCAGCTCTCCCAGTCAAACACCATGGCAATCCGCGGCCTGTTACAGGTGCCAATAACCCTGGGGGCAATCTTTTCGAGACGTTTCCCGAGTCTTGCCACTTCGCGGAAAACCCTCGTATCCTCCCCGTTTCGATGGTCGACCACTGCGCCATGGTACTTTTCACTGCTTCCCCTGCCCTTGCGCCACTGAAAATACTGTACGCTGTCAGAACCACATGCAATCGCCTGAAGCGAGGACAGTTCATGCATTCCCGGCCTCTTCAGCCTGTTAATCTGTCGCCAGTTAACGACAGAAGGGGTGCTTTCCATTAGGAGGAATGGACGCTTTTTGAGGCTGCGCATCAGGCTGTGGGCTACCGCTGTGCTTGCGGCCGTCTGCAGCTCATCCGCGCCACTGTGCCAGTCGGGATAGCTGTCCCATGAAATGATATCCATCTCCTGCGCCCACTTAAAATAATTCAGTGTCTCGAAAAATTCCATCATGTTCGTCGTGACGGGCAGCGTACTGTTACTGCGGACCGCCTTGATCTCCTCCCTGCAGAAGTCACGCTGCTGACTGTCCACAAAGCGCCTCCAGTCCAGATTCTGTCCATGCACCAAATCCTCTCCGCGCGGGGAAGGACTGTTGATCTGATTCCAATCCGTATATGTGTGACTCCAGAAACTTGTCCACCATGCTGCATTTAGCTGCTCGAGACTACCATACTTGTCCTGCAGCCATTTCCGAAAAGCATCCTGGCACTTATCACAGTGACAGGCACCGTCGCCTCCGTTTCCGCCGATTTCATTTGATATATGCCAGCCGATCACGCCAGGATGCGCGCCAAACCGCTCTGCAAGCCGCGTGTCGAGCTGTCTCGTCTTCTCCCGCATAACCGGTGAGCTTGGACAATAATTATGCCTTTTCCCCGCATAATTCCTCACACCATACGCATTGACCTGCATCACTTCCCCGTACCGGCTGGTAAGCCACTGGGGCATCGCTCCTGTGGGCGTAGCCAGAATCGTGTAAATGCCGTTCTCATACAATCTCTGTATGATCTTCTCCAGCCAGTCAAAATCATATTTCCCTTCCTCCGGCTCCAGACGGCACCACGCAAAAATGCCCAGCGACACACAATTGACATTCGCCTTTTTCATCAGCAGCAGATCTTCCTCCAGGACTTCCGGTCTGTCAAGCCACTGATCCGGATTGTAATCCCCGCCGTGTATGATACCTCCGAAATCTCCCATTTTTCTTTGTTCCATGATATCCTCCTTCATACTGTAAACAGACTCTCGAAGTCCCTTTGTACCAGATATGGCAAAAAATCTGCTGCAAAAGCGGATACAAGGGAGATTCCAGGAGACCATTCAATTTCTTATATTTCCAATTACTGGTATAAGGCACCTCCTCTATAAAATACTTTATTTGAACTGTAGGGCGTTGTCAATATTTTGTTGTGTGAACAAGCGTTTCATTCGTCACATATACGTCTTCTATTGGACGTTTAATCCAAAGTAATTGACACCTAATATATTCATAATGAATATATTAGGTGTCAATGCATTTTTTCTGATAATAGTCTTAGTGTCGAAGAAATATTAATCTCTGTGTTATTGCCCCTGTGCCTGTTTTAACATCCTGATTTCTGCGTGCAGCCGCTCGATTTCGGCCTGTTGCTCCATCAACGCAGAGTCTTTCTCAGCAATCGCGGAGTCTTTCTTGGCAATCGCAAAGTCCTTCTCAGCATTGTCAGATTTCATTTTGGCAATCGCAGAGTCCTTCTCGGCAATCGCGGCATCTTTTCTGGCGATCTCCGCCCTGCTGTCATCGCATCCCCATTGATATAAAGCTTCTGCTACTTCGCTCACTTCCATACCTCCTCTGTGTTTATACTTTTCATAGATCTGCAGATACTGCTGGTCTCCCGTGACCGCTGCCAATGTATGCAGCGTATCCCGCGCGTGCGTCAGCATCTGTCTGTCGGTTTTTAGGGCTTCCATCTGTTCCCTTTTAGTATACGACTTGGAAAGGAATTTGGCAATACATGAAAAATCCGACCGAAACGCTTCCGCCTGTTCCTGTGAGAGGTCTCTCAGACGGATCAGGTTCAGACTGTAGTTCTGGATATATTTTCGGACTGCCTCGTCCTCGGGCATCCGTATCATGGAACAGATGTCCTCCGGAATATCCTCTTTTCCATAATAGAGCACCAGCGTGATGACCGGCACAAGCTTCTGGTCAGGATGGATCTGGCTGACGTATGCGCTGTTATGCGTCTCCTTATTCCGCATTAAAAATTCCTCAATCTGCCTGTCATACGCGGTATAGGTGTATCCCATGGATTTGAACGGGGTAGTGCGGTCGGGTACATACTGGTTTTCAAGTCCCCAGATAGCATATCGGATTCTGTTCCGTATATCCTCCATGCAGTTATCCCTGTACAGTCCTTTGAGTCTGCCGTCTTTTTCGACTGCACTGTTTAAGTAGAATGGTTTTAAGTTCTGTTCCAGCAGCACAGGTTTTCCTCCGTATACAACCGCGTTTATAATATCCGCAAACACGTCCGCATAGGAAGTCAGGCTGTTGGAAGCAAGGTCTGGCTGTCCCATTGTTATTTCTCCTCCTTCGTTTTTTGAATCATGATAGCTGTATCATTCAGATTGTATCATATGTGGAATATTTTGGCATTGGACGTTTAATCCAAAATAATTAATGTCTGAAATATTCTTAACAATTTTCAGTATAATATTTAATTTATCATCTATACTAAATATTTATAATAACAATGCTTACAATCAATAAAATTTGCCGTGTGCATCATCTTACACCTAAGAATTGTAGAAAAATAAGCGATGCAACTTGCGCAATATATTTCTTCGAAGATGTATGTCAAAAAACGTAGACGTAACGGGCTACGGCGATACTTTTTGACATACATAATCGAGAAATAGATAAGTCAAGATGTGTCAGTTATTTTTCTACAGTTCCTTAGTACATCAAATATTAAGTAACTGTCACCAAGATTTGCCTGATTGTTCATCTGCGGCATCAGATAATCTTGACGTAAGGCATTGCCCTTTATGCCTTTGCCTCCTACGCCTTCAATTATCTTCTTTGCAGCTGAACATTTATACGGCGTCAAATTAACAAGTTTTTTACTTACAATTCCTAAGCCATGCAAAAATACTTCGTAGCAGCTTGATGAATCTTCGCCACTACACATTCTTATGCAACTTGTATTTGCCATAATTTGCAGCACAGTGCAAAGTCCTAGGATGAACTATTACTATACGTTGTCAAGTTAACCTTATAGACTTCCAGTACATCATAATCCAAATATAAAGCAACAAATTACATCATTTGTGCATTACAAATATTTCTATTTTGTGTTATAGATTACGAATATCAATTCACACTATAATGTATTCAGAATCTATGGAGGTTTTTTGAATATATGGAAAAATTTGTTATAGAACCAAAGGAAGATAAAGCTGTAACCATGACTATTCGTATCGATCGGATTTTGCAGGAAAGATATAATATACTTTCTGCACAAACCAATCGTTCAAGAAATGAATTGATAGGAATGGCACTGGAGTATGCCCTTGATAATATGGAAATTAAGAACAAGGAACCAATTGGCAAGTAAAAATAATGTATAATGCTCACAATATATTCATTACATATCATATAACAGTTTGGGTTAAGCACCTAACTATTTGCATAATATAACTTTGCAGTAATAAATATAACTACTATAACCCACACTAAATATACTTACGACAGATGAAATCTGCTGTAAATATTGCGCCAGTCACAGCCGCAAAGCAGCATTTCCTTATGAGACTGTGTGCATAATCGCATACTGAACGGTCCGTCTTTCGACCGCCAGTATAAATTGCTAAAGTAATTACCAAAACATAGACAAAAAAGTGTCAATTACTTTCCTATTGATTTTATCCATCAGCTATACAAAATAAACATAAGGAATTGTAGGAAAATGAGTGCTCAGATTGCGCAGGATATTTCTTCAAGATTGTAGGAGAAAAAACGCAGGCGTAGGAGGCAAAGGCATAAAGGGCAATACCTTACGGCGAGGTTTTTCTCCTGCAAGATTGGAGAAATAGACAAACACGATGTGTCACTTATTTTTCTACAGTTCCTAACTACACGTAACTATCAACTACACAATCTATCAAGACGGGATGAAAAATGAAACAGCAAATATATATCACAGATCAGGAAAAAGAGAATTGTCAGAGAGTCGTGGCCGCATTTCATGATTTTTTTCAGCAGACAGATATTTTGGTGCTTGACACCGGAAAGTACGGGTTTGCGTTGTTAAAGTATTTTTCATGCGCTGCTCAACGAATGGTACGACTGCCTGATCACCGACCTGATGCTAGAAAAGCAGGTGACGAACATAGACATGGACGACTTCTACGACGCACTGCCGGAAGAAGAAAAAATTCAATTGCAAAACAGAAAACAGCAATTTGTAAAAGACGCACTGAAAAAGGCAGACTTTATCACTGCTCCTCAAATGCTCTAATGGACTGGACAGGGAAAGTTACTCCCCCTGCCCATGTCCGTTTGGTAATTTGTTCGAAAAACTGGCAGATGTCTCCTCCGTGTAAACCTTCTCATACCGATATACACCAAGCAACAGTCCAAAGAGCACTGCGTACATCAGCGTCGCGCTGCCCCCATACGCCAGAAATGGAATCAGGGTTATCGTTGTAGGAAACAGTCCGGCGTTGACCAAAATTCCCTCCACACAGTTCAGGCAGATGACCAGCATGCACGCCATTGATACCAGAAAACCGAGCTGATTTTTCTGACCGTACACAATCTTCACCGCGCGGAAGACAAGCGCTGCCAGCAAAACAAGCAGCAGGATTCCCACGATTAGTCCATAGGTATATATACTCATCAGCGGCGCAAGCCCGCTATTTGCAGCCGGCGCCAGCTCTATGCCGTTGCCATATTTTGAGCTTCCGGTTCCCACAAACCTCGCATTTCTCAAAATGTCATCGATTACATTATAGATATAACCCGCTCCGCTCGCATACTGCTCCCGATAAAGAAACGCTTTCAGACGCATTACTCGAAAAGACTCCCCTCGCCAGCTCGCACAGATTTGCCAGACAAGGACAGATGCCGGCAGGAGAACCGCTGCTGCGACAAGCGCTATCATACTCTTTTTCCTGCTGCCAAACATCCCCTTTCCGATCGCGGAAAGCAGCATGACGATCATACTCACGCCGATATTCACCGTCACCCATAGAACCGCTGAGCAGTAAGTCGTGGCCAGACAGGTAACGCCAGTCACCACAAGCCCTATGATCACAGCTCTATAGCCCTTCATGCGCAGCTGATACAAAATCCCTGCAAATATTGGCACATACAGATACACCAATATTGACATCACTGGTATCCTTCCATTTATGACATGCATGTAATTCCTTCCAATCACAAGGGCAACTGTCATAACGATGTATGCCGCCACACCGATTCGTCCGATAATACTGTAATCAATGAAGTAGACCACGGCAGTCACCGCAAAACCCACGAGCACAAATATCCCCTGATGCAACAGCAGCTCCTCAACAGGATACATTGGCGTCATGCAGAACAATCCTGCAGCACTCAGCGCCAGGATGAGCAGAAGCATTCTCCACTCGACCTGCGGATGGTGTATCCTGTCCATCGAGACACCGATTTCCACCGGATCACCCATCTCGCGCACCGCTCTCGCAACAGCCTTGTCATGTTCCATTCCCGACTGCTCATATGCTTCCGTCTGGTCCATGATATGATCCGACAGCTCACGCGCTACGCCTGCACGCGCTTTCGCACAGCGTATCTGCTCCGTTAAAGTCCTTATAAATTCTTCCATTTTTATCTCTCCTTATTTCAATA
>VSNM01000100.1 GCA_009774245.1 Lachnospiraceae bacterium
GGAAATATGTCAAGTTTTTATGAAAAAACATTGATTTTACAATACGTGTACTAATTAATCAATGATGTGGTTAGAATTAGCTTACGGGAATTACGGTTGATTTCAGAAAAATAATATACCAGCCGGACAGCAAAATCATCCTCTTCCAGCCCATGCAGATAATTCTCTGCTTTCAGCTTCCCAAAAATCTCCTCTGCCTGGATGGAAATAAACATAGCATTGCAGAACATATTTCCCTTTGCGATATCAACTTTCCGAAGTTCCCCCGCCCAATCATACACATCCCGAAATATATAGGCGTGAATCGCCTGCAGATGTCTCAAATCAAAAGCACCCCTCACAGGCTTATCCAACAGTTCCAGAATCCGCAACATGGTCAGTTTCCGCTCCGTCTCGTGGAGCTGTTCCATGTCCCGTACCCCCATTTTGTTTTTTAAAACGATGGAGCCGGGATAGCAGTATAACTCATCCGCCATACACTACTTTATACCTTCCAGAATTTCGCGGCGCAAGTCATCCCCCGAAACATCCCCATTCTTATAAGCGTACAACATCCGGACATCCTCTTCCGTTAAATCCATATTTTCAAATGCCATTGTTGCCCTCACTTCGTCTACTGCTTCTTCTGCTGAATACACGGGACGGCTCATTTTTACCTCAAACGGAATCCCTTCCGTGATAATAATTTGTTTGATGAGCATATTTACAACCGCTGACAGGTTCGTTCCCAGCTTTTCCAGTATCGCAGATGCCTTCTCTTTATCCTCTGCCAAAGTTCGTACCTGTAGTAATGATGTATTTGCCATAATCACCCCTCCCGCAACTATTATATAACATTGTCATTACATTGTAAAGTGAAAATGTCGAAATGCTATCCCTGTTGATAACCTCCATCAGCTCTTTTCTGTCGTGTTTCCCTTGCCAAGCGGCAGGTATTGGAGACGAGATCGCTATCCTACACGACTGCCTCTACGATCGTTTTGCCCTCGGCCTGAATCTCCTTCACGCCGATTTCTTTCTTCTGGTTAAAGTTAAAGCTGAGCAGATAACCCTTATCTTTGTGAAAATATTCAAGGTACTCGGTGAGCTGTTTTTCCCCTCTGGCATTGTACTCATTGCCATGCCAGATTTTTAATTCCACGATAAACTGCTCGCCAAGATAGTCCACGATCAGGTCGGTACGCCTTGAATCTCTTGTCTGCGCTTCTATATAATAGTTTCCAGTGCCGTTAATAATCGGCTTTAGGTACAGCAGGAAAAATTTGCGCCCATTCTTTTCAATGAAATCTTCGTCCTTATCACCGCAGATTTCATGAAAATATTCGACAAACTTTTTCAAGACCAGATCCATGTCAAGCCTGTTATCCCTGATAAATCCTATCCTGTCACGGTCGCCCTGCAGGTAGACCTCACTTCTTGCCGCTTCCTCGGTCATAAAAAGATTCATCAGATACATCTCAAAAATGCGGTTTGCGATCGCTACCTGTCCGTTTTTCTCAGCTAGGAAGCCAAACATCAATCCCATGCTGACCGCCTTTTCATCTGGGCTGAATGGAATCTTCATGCCTTGATAAATGATATTTTCCAGCATAGTCCGCAGCTCACTGTACTGGTCAAGTTGCTTTACCATACTCTCGAAAAGAGGTGTGCTCACCTTTAATATGTTTTTTACTGCCTCCGCGACGCCAGCGCTTGACCATGCTTTCTGGGGGCTTTCAAAGCCTTCATGCCCTAATAAGTCCTCATCAATATATTTACAAATGGTTGATACCACTACCGGATACCCTGACGTATATGCATAAATTTCCTCTGCGACCGCATGAACATCTATCCCTGTCTGATGGTCTGCCTCGTATTCGTCCAGCATTGCGGCAATCTGTTCTGCTGAAAAATTCATTGCAATCTTAAAATCAGCCGCAATATTCCACGGGCTGTTGTATTGGTGTTCTGATTCGGGGCGCAGTTTTAATTTCAGATTTTTAATACTATAAACACCCGCAAGAACTACCGAGTGAAAAATCGGCATCTTGTCCCGCTTTAAATAATATCCCCTTAACTGTGAAAGGAACTCGATAAACACCTGATTATTTCCCGCGCTGTCAACCTCATCGATCATCAGTACGATCGGCTGCGCGCTGTTTCTGCACATCCTGCTCAGACGCACAAACAAATCCTTCAGGCTGTTGCTGTCTCTTTCCATAATCTCCGTCAGCGGCCCCATCAGTTCTTCCCTGTCATCCAGCCCATTGATCTCAAGCGTTTCTATCAATATACTTGCAAACGCGTGCGCAAATGTCGCAGCATCCGCGAAATCTTCCGTCCCCATCTGCTGAAAATCAAGCGACAGCACTGTATAATCCTCTTTTAAATATTCCTCCAACGCGGCAAGCGTCGTCGTCTTTCCGTACTGCCTGCCCCTGTTGATGACAAAATAACTGCCGTAATCAACATAGTCTTCCTTTATCTTTTTTAACCTGTCATCCAGTCGTACCATGTAATGACGCTGCGGGCTACAGGAGCCTGTCACATTAAATCTGCGTTTCATATAGTCCACCTCCGCTATCTTTTATAAATACTATACACGATTTTTTCTATTTTCACAATACAAAAAAAGCGCCCATAACTGGACGCTTTTTATATCGCTATCCTACACGACCGCCTCTACAATCGTTTTCCCACAGGCCTGAATCTCCTTCACACCGATTTCTTTCTTCTGGTTAAAGTTAAAGCTGAGCAGATAACCCTTGTCCCTGTGAAAATACTCAAGGTACTCGGTGAGCTGTTTTTCCCCTCTGGCATTGTACTCATTGCCATGCCAGATTTTTAATTCCACGATAAACTGCTCGCCAAGATAGTCCACGATCAGGTCGGTGCGCCTCGAATCTCTTGTCTGTGCCTCTATATAATAGTTACCCGTGCCGTTAATAATCGGCTTTAAGTACAGCAGGAAAAATTTGCGCCCGTTCTTCTCGATGAAGGCTTCGTCCTTATCACCGCAGATTTCATGAAAATATTCGACAAACTTTTTCAACACCAGATCCATGTCAAGCCTGTTATCCCTGATAAATCCTACCCTGTCACGGTCGCCCCGCAGGTAAACTTCACTTTTTGCCGCTTCCTCGGTCATAAAAAAGTTCATCAGATACATCTCAAAAATGCGGTTCGCGATCGCTACCTGTCCGTTTTTCTCAGCCAGGAAGCCAAACATCAAGCCCATGCTGACCGCTTTTTCATCTGGGCTGAATGGAATCTTTATGCCCTGATAGATGATATTTTCCAGCATAGTCCGCAGCTCACTGTACTGGTCAAGCTGCTTTACCATACTCTCAAAAAGCGGTGTGCTCATCTTTAGTATATTTTTTACTGCCTCTGCGACACCGGCGCCTGACCATGCATCTTTAGGGAATTGAAACGCTTCGCTTCCGCAGAGTCTCTCATCAATACGTTTGCAGATGAATGAAACAAGCACTGGATAGCCTGACGTATACCGATAGATTTCATCCGCCACAGCCTGTATATCCATTCCTGTATGATGATCTGCTTCATATTCGTTTAGCATTGTGGCGATTTGATTTGTGGAAAAACTCATATTGATCTCAAAATCCGCCGCAATATTCCACGGGCTGTTGTACTGGTGTTCTGACTCAGGGCGCAGTTTTAATTTCAGGTTTTTAATACTATAAACACCTGCCAGAACTACCGAATGAAAAATCGGCATCTCATCCCGCGCAAGGTAGTAGCTCCGAAGCTGTGCCAAGAAATCAATAAATACCTGATTATTGGACGCACTATCAACCTCATCGATCATCAGTACGATTGGCTGCGCGCTGTTTCTGCACATTCTGCTCAGGCGTATGAACAAATCCTTTAAACTGTTACTGTCCCTGTTGATAACCTCCATCAACGGCTCCATCAGTTCCTTTCTGTCATCCAGTCCTTTGATTTCAAGCTTTTCTATCAAGATGTTTGCAAATGCATGGGCAAATGTCGCAGCGTCCACGAAATCCTCCGTTCCCATCTGCTGAAAGTCCAGCGACAGCACAACATAGTCCCCAGATAGATATTTTGCAAGCGCTTTCAGCGTCGTCGTCTTTCCGTACTGCCTGCCTCTGTTGATGACAAAATATTTTTTACGGTCAATCAGTGTGTTTTTAATGCAGGCCAGCCTGTCGTCAAGCCGCACCATATAATGCTCATCCGGTCTGCATAGTCCTTCCGTGTTAAAGTATCTCATCCCATCCCCGCCTCCACTCCGCTTTTTATTATACTATACACGACTTTCGTTCATTTCGCAATCCCAAAAAATCACCGCACAGCAAGCTTTTTCGCCCGCTCGAGCGCCTCATCGATGTGCGTACAGAAGTTCTCCTCCCCGATCTCCTTCGTAAAACCTGCCTTGTCCATCACCGCCCTCGGCTGCTCATTGACATGGGAGAGAATGATCTGGATATTTTTCTTCGCATACTTCTCATAAAGCTGTTCCAGTGAATGCATCGCCGTCGCGTCAATCGCGCTCACACTCCTCATGCGGAGAATCAAAAATTGTGTGTCATCCTTGACGGAAATATTCAATATTTTGTCCGCAGCCGCAAAAAACATCGGCCCGGAAATCTCATATACCAGCGTGTGCGCCGGAACCTCCCTGAGCGTGATGCTGTCGGGATCGTCCTCGTCGTCGACGTACCGCCAACCCTCCACCTCCATGACATCGCTCATGCGCTTCATGAAGAGAATTGCTGCCAGCAGAATACCGACCTCGATCGCCGCCACCAGATCAAAGACGACAGTCAGTACAAAGGTCGTGACAAGCACAATGATATCGCTCTTCGGCGATGACTTGCAGAGATTGACAAACGTCCTCCAGCCACACATATTGTAGGCGACCATGAACAAAATCGCGGCGATACACGGCATCGGAATCAGCGCCGCATAGGGCATCAGCACCACCAGAATCAGCACGAGTGTGACCGCATGCACCATGCCCGCAATCGGTGTGCGCCCGCCGTTCTTGATGTTGGCAGCAGTTCTCGCAATCGCGCCTGTCGCCGGGATACCGCCAAACAACGCCGAACCGATATTGCCGATACCCTGTGCGATCAGCTCCATGTTGGAACGGTGCTTCGAGTTGATCATACTGTCGGCAACGACGCAAGACAACAGGGATTCGATCGCCGCAAGAATCGCAATCGTAAAGGCATCGGGAAGAATCCCGCTTATGTCCGCCATCGTAAACTTCGGAAAATGAAAGCCAGGCAGCTTATTGCTGATCTCATACAGGTCGCCAATCGTATTGACATTCATATTCAGAAGCTTCACCATCAGAATTCCCACTATCACAGCGATCAATGAACCTGGTATCGTCTTGTTGATATAGGGCCATGCGATCAGAATGGCAAGACATACAAGCCCGACAACCAGTGCCTGCCAGTTGATGGTCGACATATTTTTGATAATTGCCTCCATCTTTTCCATCGTCTCGATCGTGACTGTCCCTTCCGGATATGTAAGTCCCAGAAAATCCTTGATCTGCCCGATGACAATCGTCACTGCGATGCCCGCTGTAAACCCTGTCGTGATCGTGAAGGGAATATATTTGATCAAATTGCCCAATCTCAGAAGTCCCATCACGACCAGAATGATTCCTGCAAGAATAGTTGCAAGAATTAGTCCATCCATGCCCTTTTGTGCAACGATTCCTGCAACGATCGTGGCAAATGCCGCCGTCGGTCCCGCGATCTGCACGCGGCTGCCGCCAAAAAACGAAATCAGGAATCCCGCTATGATTGCCGTGTAAATACCCTGCTCCGGCCTCACTCCTGATGCAAGCGCGAGCGCGATGGACAGTGGAAGCGCTATGATCGCGACGATAATGCCTGCCACAACGTCCTTTGCAAACTGTTGTTTTGTGTAAGTTTTCATCACCGAAAACAACTTTGGTTTCAATTTTTCCATAATAATCTCCTCATAAGTAAATATTAAATCTTTATAAAACAAACACATTTAATATATACCTATTTGGACGATATTTCAAGAGAATTTACAGAAAATCACTCTGCATGGGGTTGTGCATAAAAAATCTCTGCTTCCAAAACAGAAATCTTCTTCCCTTTACGCATTTATTGCTCCCATATAATAAAAACCATGCACCTCTAAAAGCTTGACATCAACAATTTCTCCGATCAGAGACGCATCTCCTGGGAAATGCACGATTATATTGTTGGAAAGGCAACTGTCATGCTCGTTGATCTCTTTGTCCACTGCCATCAGTCCTAAGGAACTGTTCAAAAATACTGATACCGCCTCTCATGGAATGTTCCATATATGGCACAGATCATCGAAAGACATTCCATTGTCATAATAAATTTCGTGAGTCATGTTGTCGACCGCCTTGTTGACTCTCCTGTCATATTCCTCCTTGCTGACTGCTTCTCCATCCCATTCCCAGCCTGCCTCGCTGTCATCCTCATCGCACCATGGTGGTATGTCTGTAGCGGCGTAGAAGCTATCCTCCAGCTCCCCACCGTGAAAATGATATCCACACAAAAACGAATTTCCCATCATGGCGCCGGACTCTAACAGATTTCCCGCTTTCTCCTGATACCACAGAGCTGCCCCCTGTCCGCCGAACTCTCCCAGATCCACAACTTGCCCATCAACACAGGCGAGAAATGACACTACAAACTGCGCATTGGGTTGATAAAAAAACAATTCCGGAATCTCGTCTCCATCTATATACGCCAGCCAGCATTTCCAGTCTGCATACGAGTCTGCATCTGTATTTTTCAGCAGGTAATCCAGATAAGCGGTTTTCCAGTCCGAAACGGTTTCTCCCTCGAATGCCATCTGGCTCCCATCGTCAAAACTGCCCACCTGTTCCTCATCGGTATGTTGAATATCCTGCGCTGGCGCCGTCCGTTCCAAACTGCTCCCACAGGCGCTGATAACAAATATGGCAATCACCAGTATGGCTATGGAGACAATTGCGTTTTCCATTACATCTTTCTTCATGAAATTTCCCTCCCATCCTTATGATATGCCATCAAGACATTTTTCCGCGCAGCTGTCTGTCAGTTCCCTGATTTTGCACATTGCCTTATCAAGCAGCAAGAGATAGCTATCCTTATTCCTGCAGCTTTCCACATATTTCTCGCGGAAATCATAGAGCCTCGGAATCTGTTCTCTCAGCCAGTCATCCCAGTCGTCCCCAAAGCGCCCTTTCATCCAGAGATAATATTCGCTTTCAAAAAATCCGAGTTCTCCATCTTCCGGATGGCGGCTCCAACTGTCCCAGAAAAGCTCCATGCGTTCTCTTGGAGACAGATGAATCTCAAGAAACGAATCGGCTTCTTCTAAATCCAAAAGATCATGAATTGTCTTCAAGAAGGCTTCACGTCTCCATACCACATGAAATGAAACATACTTCGTGAGCCACTCCAGATGATACACAATCTGCGTTATATATGATGAGGATACGAAATAATCCGCCATATCTGAGCAGTAATTCTCCATCAATTCTTTATCTCCCAAGGAAAACACATAATCCGCCATATGCAAGAACTCAGCATGCGGCCATGCGTTTCTCCTTTTCCCCAGATCCCTCCATATCTCCTTTCTGTACTCTTGATAGTGCTGGATAAATTTCTCCCTATCATCCAGATACGCATACATCCGAAGAATAAAATACTCTCCACCTGGTAAATGGGACTCCTGCTTTTTGTCCTGCACAGTTTTTATAAGTTTCACAGGATTCTGCCAGCTCTCCGCTACATAATAATACAAAAGGATAATAGGAAATTTTTCAACATTCTTATAATTGAGTTCCTTACGTTCCGCTTTCGCCCTGGCAATCACTTCTTCCGTTTTCCCCTCCTCCAGCAGGTTTCGGAACTCCTCCTCCAGCGCTTCTTCATCGCAGGTATCCATTCTTCCGGAATACACGAAAGGATGCTTCTTCAGCCTTTTCTCGCAGCTCGCATTGTATGGGGCAATCTGTTCACAGATCCGCCTGGAAAACGAAGAAGAAGACACGCCCGTATTTGACAACCGCTTACACAGTAGCTCTTCCAGATCCCTCATTTCTTCTCCGTCCTCTGCTTCGACTGTCTTGAGCAGGGCAAACCAGAACTTGACCTTTCTGTTGTCGTTGTCATAGTCTTCACTCAAACATCGATCTATCTGTTTCAACAGTTGATCCACCATCTCCCGCTCTCCCAGACGACAAAGGATATAAAACAGCAACTCCATGATACGGACATCCGCTTCGAAGTCCACTCCCCACTGCCAACCGCAGACTGCATCCAGAAAGTCGAACTCAGGTCTGGTCATATTGCCCGAGAACTCTATGGCCTGTATCGCCCGAGTCATATCAATACCACAAAAATTAAAAAGTCTCAAAAGCAGCTTTCTTTCTTCCCTCGTGATACCATCTGGGCATTCCATATCCACAAAGAGGGTCGGACAATAACCAATTCTGCTAGATGGAATAACGCGTAGCAATGTCAGAAGCAGTTGCTTATTGACAGCCGTGCACTCCTGTTCAAATGCTCCCAGCGCTTTTTGCAGAAAATACAGGAGAATCTGATTGTTCATCATCATCTCATCACCCATCCCTGCACTGGAAAACCAGTTACGTTCAAAGATGCCTTCTTCAACCGGGTCCAGACTATTCAACAAATCATAAATTAGTACAAACTGTAACTGATTTTGTACATTTTCCTTGCTGAGATTGGACAAAAATGTTATCCCTTTCCACATTAATTGCTCCAATTCAGCAACCACCTCATCAACCAACGTACACTCCGCCCGCTCATCCAGGGAACCAAAAGCAAGACCCCAAATCGAACATATATCATGCAGATAATGATACATTTCCCAGTCTCCATTTTGATAAAAACGTTGATAAATGAGTTCAAAAAATCTGCAGAACACTTCCCCATCTTCTTCTGACAGGCCGCAGCCTGGATGTATCCGTCCAAACAAATAGCACGCATATGGCTGATTCACTGCCTGCGTCCCATAGCATTCATCCAGAATATGCAGCCCTTTTAATGACCATTTGTTCGTGTTTTCATTCCACCCGAAACGACCACTCCTCCGTGCTCCTGTGATCTGTATCTCCTCACGCATCACTTCAAACACGCTGGACATATAATCTTCTTCCAACTCCTGTTCCGTACAGCAGGCACGGTAGTCCTGAATATATTCCCCGATCATCCGGGCGCAGTCCTCTCCATCATAATCTGGGCGTGGAGCATAATAATAATATTTCACCCAGAGCATAGCGTTTTGTTTTTTCGCCTGGTTGTCGTCAGAACACCGCCGCTCTGTCAGTTCACAGAGTTTTTTCATCTCCTTCTCGATCTCGTCATTTTCTACGTATTCTCCGCAATCCCACATCAACTCTATTTTCTGCTGAAGAATTCTATCATAACTATCTTTCACAGGATGCCCTGAAAACCATTTTTCTAAAACAACTGCAATCTCATATGCCTGCCTGTAAGCGCCTGTTTCAAAGGACGCTTCCCTCGCGCTTTGCCAGATCCGCCAGCTGAAGCCTGCAAAACCCTCCTGCTCCTTGATTTGTTTCAGTTTTGCTTCTGCCTGTTCTGTATCCCTCCGGAATACGGCGGCGAAATACAGCCCGATTTCAGCCGCACAGGACAAATCCTGCTCCACGCATCCATGACCAGAACCGACACGATCCAGAAGATGCGTACACGCCTCGTACAAATCCGAAAACTGCGCATAAACAAAAAGATACCCTGTTCCCCTGACAAACTGCTCTCCCAACAGATTCCACTCCTCAGTGCCGCACACACCAGTTCCAGCAATGCGGACTGCGGAATGATACAGCAGCCAGTAGGTTCTGTCAGGCTCCCTCAGCCGCATCTGCTCTAGAATATCCAAAAACAGCTTTTTTTTCAATTGCAGCCTGCACTCGTCCATAATCTTATCCAGCATTAATCCCTGGATCGTCCGCTCACTGCCCTCTGTCTGAATAAAGGATGTCTCACACAGTTCCTCGTAAATCAGGAGACTGCCGGATGCTCCTTTCCAGAGCAGGTTTAGCAGAATGTCATCCGTCCATGTTCCCAGACAAACCAGCGTGTAGAGAACTTCCCGCTCCTGGAGCGTATAATATTGCAGGAAACGGGCGGAAACGACTTTTTGTCCGTCCTTTCCTTTCTCATCCGAAAACAAGCCCTGTATATCTTCGTCTGACGGCCTATAGTCCTCTGCCTTGTTCTGATCTGTAACCCTGCCATCTCTCAGCTTTTTGTTCCACATTCTGAAGTAGACATCCACACAATGTTCAATCGCCAGCGGATATCCTTGTGTCTGCTCCATGATCTTCTCCACTACAGCAGACCGCCCCCAGTCTTCTTCTTGTGGTTTCCCAATAGTGCTTTCCAACTTCCGCTTTCTGCCTGTGAATTTCAGATACTGCTTCCCTCTACCGCTTTCCGACTGCTGCTCCACACCTTCACCTTTCAGCTTCTCCAGCAAATATTCCCGGATGATCTTATCCTCCGGCCTGGCAAGTTTCTCCGAGACAAAGGACTCCTCCCACTTCGGGTCATATTCTTTCCACGGAATCTCTTCCCGTCCGAACAGCATCCAGAAACAATCTGGCAGCAGACGGAACAACCCTTCCGTACCTGCCAGCCATTCCAGATAATCTTCCTCATCCGCGCAGCGCAGGGCCTGATACCGCATACTTTCCACCGTATCCAACAGGAAGATACATTTCTTCCCCACTTTCTCATTCTTGAAAATGTTTCGGAAATCTTCCGCAAAGAATCTGACCATCTGCCCTCTCAGTTCTCTTTCATCCATTGCCTCCAGTCGGTGCGCCAGTTCTTTATACTTTTTATCGTCACGCATTTTCAACAGCCACTTATATCCCTCATTCGCCAGATCAATGGCAGCGCTAACAGTTTCCAGTGGGGCAACTAGTCCAATGGCGCCTGTAACCAGATTCAATGGAGTTTTTTCGCGCATCCGTTCCCATCCGGTTGAATATTCCTCCTGCCGGACATCTTCCGCTCTTTTCATTTTATAATTATAATAAGCCATATGAAACCGTGGAAACAGTTCCTGTACCTTCGCCTGTTCCTCCAGCTGGTCCGCCATACATTTCAAATGCTCCGCAAAACTTCTATGCCACTGTAATCCCACCAGAATGGTATAGACTTGTTCCTTGTATGGGTTGCTGTCCAGAAGACTCTTTGCGATTTGACGGCACACAAATGTTTTTCCCAAGCCGCCCTGTCCGTGGATATACACCACATGGACTGTCTCATCTTTCTTGGTCGCCAGGAAATTTCTGCAATACCTTAAGAGAGAGTTTCTGTTTTTTTCAGGATCCCCCCATACATCGCTCCGATCTATCCTGAGACTGCTGTCCTTCCACCGATAGCAGATATCCTCCTGCTGGATATTCATTATTTTCATTGTTTTATCCTTCCTTTGATATCTCTGAAGCTGCCATTGTTAACATAAAACAAAAAGCTTTTCCTTCAAACTTTTCACTCTCCCATATAATAAAACCCATGGGCTTCTAAAAGCTTGACATCAACAATCTTTCCGATCAGGGATGCATCACCTGGAAAATGCACGATCGTATTGTTGGAAAGCCTCCCCGACACCAGAGAACTGTCATGCTCGTTGACCTCCTCGACAAGTGCACTATGCACCTCTCCTGTAAGGCGTCCCACACGGCTCCTAGCGGTCTCCTGTACAACCTTCAAAAGCCGGTCGAAGTTTTCCTTGATCTCCTCCTCGCTTGCGGGACTGGGCATAGTCGCTGCAGGCGTCCCGGTCCGCCTGGAATAAATAAATGTATAGGCATTGTCATACTGCGCTTTCCTTACGACGTCGATTGTCTCATCCACATCCGCTGCTGTCTCACCTGGAAAGCCGACAATAATATCCGTCGTAATCGAGAGATCTGGTATCTCACGCCGAATCTTGTATACGAGCTCGAGATACTGTTCCTTTGTATAGCGACGGTTCATTGCCTCCAGAATCCTGGTCGAACCGGACTGCAGCGGAAGGTGCAGATGGCGACAGATTTTTCTGGAATTTTTCATCACCTGTATCAGCTCGTCCGACAAATCCTTTGGGTGAGAAGTCATAAAACGAATGCGTTCCAGTCCGTCTATTTTCTCCACTTCCTGCAATAACTGTGCAAAGGACATCGATTCCTCCAGCGTCTTTCCATAAGAATTGACGTTCTGTCCCAGAAGCATAACCTCCACAACGCCCTCTGACACAAGCTTTTCGATTTCCCTGATAATATCCTTGGGTTCACGGCTTCTCTCGCGTCCGCGCACATAGGGAACAATGCAATAGCTGCAGAAATTATTGCAGCCATACATGATGTTGACGCCTGATTTAAAAGCATACTTTCTCTCTGCAGGTAAATCCTCGACAATCTTGTCCGTGTCCTTCCAAATATCAATGATCATGCTATCCGAACTGTACATTGCAACGATCAGTTCCGCAAATTTATAAATATTGTGTGTGCCAAAGATCAGATCCACAAACCGATAACTTTTCTGTATCTTCTCGATGACTGACGGCTCCTGCATCATACAGCCGCAGAGCGCGATTTTCTTGTGTGGATTTTTCTTTTTCATATTATGTACAAATCCCAGCCTGCCATAAACACGCTGGTTTGCATTGTCACGGACGGTACAGGTATTGTAAAATACAAGGTCCGCCGACTCGTCCCCGATCATCTCAAAACCGATATTTTCAAGTATACCAATCAGTTTTTCGCTGTCCTTAGCATTCATCTGACAGCCGAACGTCTCCCCGTCCGCCGTGAGGCGTCTGCCCAGCTTCTCGCTCTCGGCATTGACAAGCTCCCGCGCCTTTTTGATAAAATAATACTGGCGCATCGGCTCGTCCGCCGGCGCGTCATCCCGCAAGTCAATTGTTTCTAGTATCGCTTCCAATTCTTCGTTTTTGATCATATTGATTCTGCCTTCCTATATAATTTTAAATAAAACCAAAAATTTAGAAGAGACGTTTTATACTGTCTCTCCTATATCTTTATGTCAGATTGAATGATATTTTCCATAAAAACCGAAAAGGACGACGCGACCGTTTCACACTCCTCAAACTCCGGCGCGGCTCCCCGCACAACGGAACCATCCTCCATGCAAATCGCATAGTAGGAATACCCGCCTCTTACGGACATGACAATCGGAAGATGTTGGTTCCAAAACTTCCCGATGCTGCGCTTCCATTCCTCATCGTTTCCAGCACTCTCAAGACTCATCAGCTCCCACTCATTCCATTGAAACGCTTTGTCTCCCTGTACCTCAAAATCCTCTGCACCCAGAACCCATGTCGTCTCGTCAGGGCTTACCATGTGCTTTACGCTTTTGACATATTCCAGCCACTCCTGCGGGATATTGGCGTATCTGTCTGTCAGCGTTTTCGGAATATCATTGTCCTGCTTTTCATTTAGCACAATATCCCAACCAATTTCCTTCATATGTATTACAAATGCATTAATCAATTGTTTTACCTCTGTCATATTCGATCTTATGCGGTTCGTTTTTCCAGTTCCTCAATTCGCCTGAACAATTCATCAATCAATTTTAATACCAGTAAGGTGTTATCATTTTCAAATTTTGTAATTTTATAATACTGATTTAACTCATCCAGATTTTTTGTATCTGTGCAATATATTCCTCAATTATTTTGCCTGTATATATCGTCTCGTCTGATCTTTCCAGATGCTCTTGCTCTGACATGATAAAGCCATCTCTCCTTTCACGCGCTTCCTGCAACAACCATTTCACCCATCATTCATTTCTTACAGTATACAGGATTCCGACCGTTTGCACAACAAAATATTTCAGCATGTTTCAAAAATTCTCTAATCCAGTTAACATTTTTAAATTGCTGAATAATTCAAACCCCAGTGTTTATACGTTTTCTAAGCAGATTAAAACAAATGTTTGCTTGATCAATTTGAAACACGCCAATCTTTCAATAAAATTACGTATAAAATATTAAGAAAAAATCGCCAGCAGAAATGTTTTATGATATATTAATAAAGGACAGTTCCCAGAAAATAACAAAAACGTAAAATACCCAGAAAGGACAAAAGACGATGCCTAAAAAAATTAACACAAAAAAATACCTGGAATATATCCTCGAAGAGACAAAGAAAATCCTGTCGATCGACAGCCCGTCCGGCTTTACCGAAAAAGCAGCCCAATATGTAGCGGACGCCTATGCCTCCCTCGGATACACACCCGTTCGGACTGTCAAAGGTGGTGTGTTCTGTGAAATCGGGCAAAATAAGGACAAAAACAACGCGCTCATGATGGAGGCGCACATCGACACGCTCGGCGCGATGGTATGCGATATCAACCCAAACGGATGCCTCAAACTCTCCCCCATAGGCGGCATGAACCCTAACAACGCTGAGGCCGAAAACTGTAAAGTATACACACGCGACGGCAAAATCTACAGCGGCACTTTCCAGTTGTGCGACGCATCGATTCATGTGAACGGAAAATTTGACGAGACTTCCCGCTCATACGATGTCATGGAGGTTGTGCTCGACGAACCTGTCAGGACGAAGGAGGACACGCTTGCCCTCGGCGTCATGCCCGGCGATTTTGTCTGCTTCGAACCGCGCACTGTCATCACCGAAAGCGGATATATCAAGAGCCGCTTCCTGGACGACAAGCTCAGTGTCGGCATTCTTCTAGGTTTTGCCAGATATGTACAAGAAGAAAAGATACTACTTCCCCGAACTGTATATCACCACATCACCGTGTACGAGGAAGTCGGACACGGCGGGGCGTCTTCGATTCCGTCAGATGTCACAGAAGTACTCTCCGTCGACATGGGCTGTGTCGGAAACGGGCTTACCTGCACAGAACATCAGGTTTCCATCTGCGCAAAGGACAGCCGCGGTCCCTACAACTATGAAATTGTATCCAATCTCATCGCCGCCGCAAAACGCCAGAAGCTTGACTTCGCAGTCGACGTGTTTCCCCACTATGGTTCTGACGCGGACGTTGCCCTCACAGCGGGATATGATGTGAAACACGGCCTGATCGGTGCCGGGGTATACGCATCGCACGGATATGAACGGAGCCACAAGGATGGTGTGTTAAACACATTTTTGCTGCTGACAGAATATCTAAAATAGCACTCCCCTAAACAATAACAGAAGCTTTGAACAGCATTATATCGATAAAAACCTTATGAAATGTTTCTCAAAAGATCTAACCTTTCGAGGAACATTTCATAATATTGTGGCAATTCTGCAAAAACTGCCTTATCAATCTCTCTAAACTGATTTAGTCCAATCTTTGTTACTGCCTGGATTGCCGCTTCCTTCTGCATCATATGTTTCGCTAAAACCGATATCCTCGCTTTCCGTTTTCAAAAACATCTGTCAGCGACACACAGCAGTAAGACAGGGCTATCTTCGCCCTGTCCCTGTCCGTTACAACCTGTATCACGCCAATGTTATTGAGGAGCTCCTTCGCATATTTTCTGTCCAATGTCAGCATTCTGGAGGCACGCCAGTAATTAAAATTCGTGACATTGTTCACCAGGGAATCGATACCGTCCTCCTCTTCAAGAAATAGGTTATAGGGCATGAAACAATGTCATTAAGTTAAGCTGAGCGGAAACAGTGTATCTTGATGCATTGGTACAAAATACTGTCCCCTAAATATCAGATGGAGTAACACCAGAAGCCCCTATTGATGACCCGAAGAGTCAAAATAGATTTTTGACATGCCAAAAAAGCAGATTTACATCTACCTAAAAAGTGTATAATGAATGGTGTAACTGCTTTAGGATGCCCGGTATATAAAATATCGCGGTTTTCGGAAATGGGCTGTATCCAGTCTTTTGTACTGCCTTTCATTCCGGACTGGGATTAATTCTTTGCAGAGCAGGGACATCACATCTACAGGGTCTTTCTTTGGTCGGAGAAAGATCCTGCACACATGCGCGGCAACACTAAAGTTTATCTTATATTCATGTTTCGTTTCTTTTTGGGAAACTACTGCATGGCTGACCAGTGTTTCTGTTATGTTATAAGCAGTAAGTTTTGCCCATATCTCCTGTTTGATGTATTCCGGTTTATACGCATGGAAGTTACTCAGGCCGATTGTATATTTGAGCTTGCGGAATGAAGTTTCGATTCCCCATATGCCGATATTTTAGAAATGCC
>VSNM01000101.1 GCA_009774245.1 Lachnospiraceae bacterium
TTATAGCGCACCTTACAGGATGCGCTATATAGAATATCGTTTGGTTATCAAAATCGGCTGTGAATAGTAACGAAAAATCAGGCGGGAAAAGCCCCGTGGACGGTTAAAAGCCGTTTTCGGGGGTGGGTAGTATAAAACCCTTACCCCGCCCCGCACCGGGGCTTGTAGCGCCCCAGGAATCCCGTATTCATGGGGATTTGGGGGCTGTGCCGCAAGCCTAAATGTCCACGCCTGCCGGTTGTGCGATAGTCGAAACAGCATAGAGCGGGGATTGTTTTCAGCGAGGAGATGTGCTATACTTTTCAAGAAAACGAATAAACATATCGTTTCGATAATCGCCATACAAGGAGGACGCATATTATGAGCATGAGCGACTTTTGGGATGAAGTGCTGTATACGCTGGATGGTGTGCGAGAAATTGCACAAGACCTTGGCTATCTTTTGAAAAATCTCCCGTCTATCGTTTCCCATCAAAGGAAAATCAAGCAATTGCGCCGTTATTTCAATGAAAATCTTCCCGAAAAGTTTACGAAGTCCCCCGAATACAAGGCCGACATTGTCTGGGACATGGGGATGTTTATCGGCGTTATCACCTTGGACGTTACCGAGGAGGGTGTGGGCTATATTGCGGACTTTACCCAGGCAGACGATGAGAAAATGCGTGCGCGGGCAAAACAGATCGTGGCGGAGGCTCTGCCCAGTGTGAGCAACCCACCGTTTCTTATTGATGTCACGTTTAAAGTGCCGTTTCCAAATGTGAGCTACAATGTAGACGGCGGTAAGCTGCCGCATACGGAAAAGAATACTTGACTGAAAATAAAACAGGGCGGCGGCAATTCCGCCACACAGCGTTCACCCCATATCCCACGCCTGCCGGTTACGCATTTGCCCTTATCCTGTTCTTTGGGAGAGGCCGGGGCGCGGGGGCAGAGCCACCGCAAAACCTACCGTCAGCCGCCGCACCAGTGCAGACGGTTTTGCCGCTAAAATGAAGCGGACGAAAGCGGGGGGCAGGATTGTCAAATCCTGTTCCCCGTTTTCGGCGGCAAAATGGCAACGGCAAAAATCCAGATGGTAAGAGTGCAGATTTTTTGCGAAGCAAAAAATACTACTTGGCCCTTGACGGTCTGGATAGGCGGAACGGCGTAGGACGGGGATTGCTTGTAGCAAGGAGATGTGCTATATTTTGAACTGATAAACTAACTGACAATTCGGCATTTGCTGGGAGAGATAGCCATGAATAAAATCACAATTGTTATGGGTAATTATTTTCAAAATTGCGAATGGGAAAAAGAACCGATTGAGTGGATTGTTCTAAGAGAAGAAGAACACCGTTGTCTCTGTGTCAGCAAATATTTGTTGGATTGCAAACCTTATCATGATTTTTCTAAAAATGTAGCATGGCAAGATTGCACTCTGCGAAATTGGCTAAATCATGAATTTTTAGTGTCAGCGTTTTCATCAGAAGAACAGGGGAAAATTCTTCTTTCCACTTTGAAAAATCCCACAGGGGATAGTCATGATTTTATTTTTTTGTTAAGTAGTGACGATGTAGAAGAATTATTTGACGATGAAGCGGAAAATTATGTTGATTATGAGGAGCGCGGGGCGGTAACGACTGATTATGCACGAGCGCAGGGAGCGTGGTTTCTTGACGAGGACGGTAAAGATGGAAATAAAGGCTGTTGGTGGCTACGGTATTATGGAGACTACTCAGATAATGAAGAAGGGATATACAGTTTTATGAGTTGTGTTAATTTTGATGGTAATATTGAATGGGCAGCTCAAGATGTAGCCGAAACAGGTTGCTGTATCCGTCCGGCATTTTGGCTACGGACAGACTAATAACTTCTCATTTATCGTACAGATGAAAATTCAAAACAGGGCGGCGGCACTATCCCACCGCCCCGTGTGTTACCGCTCCATATCCTGCGCCCTGCGGGACTGCTGCTCCCGCTGTTCCTGCCGCAAGATACTGTAAACGTTCTTTCGGATTTGCTCGGCTTCTTTCACTTCCCCTTTCAACGCAAGATACCGCCGATTGAGCGTTTCCCGTTCGGCGGTCAGCTTGGCATACTCCGCTTTCCATTCCTTTGTCGGGATTGTGGTCTTGCCGTTCATCACGCCTTTTAGATAATCTTTCGCTGCCGTAAACAGGATTTGCTCGGCTTCGGTCAGCTTCTTTTTCCCCTTATACTTGAAATAAATGTCGGCTTGCTCGATGTGCTTTTTCAGAGTGCCTAACCGCCGTTCAATGGGTTTCAGTTTATGCTGAATGTCAAGCTGTTCCCCTATCATGGACTTGAATTTTTCATCAAGCCCCGCCATGTCCATGATGTTGTTGGCTTGCAGGAAATTCAGCATTTTCGCCGCGTCCTTGAGGTTATAGAGGGATTGGGAAACCTGCGATTTTCCCTCCCGCGCCCTGCGTGACAAAATGCCCTGGATATAGTCGGCAAGGGTGGGCGGCTCGGTGTTCTCCTGTTCCTCTTTCAGCCACTTTTGCAGCTTGGAGATACGGGCCTTTAACTGCCGTAACTTCTGGTTCGTCACTTCAATTTCCCGGTTAAGGTCGCCGCGCTCGGTGCGGATGCCGCGCTTCTCCATAGCGGAAGCGGCAACGCCTAAATGGACGGTGGGTATCTGGTCTATTCCCTGCCGTTCATAACTGCGGTGGTCGATACGCTCCGCGTGTCCGTACTGCTCCAATGCCTGATTGCAAAGCCCCGCCCATGCCGCCCGCCATTCCTCCGCTTTGGTCTGCTCATTCCAGTCGGTAGCGGGAATGGACTTGCATTTGTACTGCCGCTTTTTCGGGTCATAGCTTTTATTCCCGTCCCTGTCAAGAATGTACTCTTTTTTCTGCTTCGCTCCCCATGCGCCGCGCTCGTCAAAAGGGCGCATAGTCAGCATGATATGGGCGTGGGGGTTGCCGCCGCCTGTATCGTGTAGGCATATATCGGCTCACATTCCCGCCGCCACAAAATGCCGTTTCACATACTCGCGGACAAGAGAAATGCCCTGCTCCCTTGTCAATTCACGGGGCAGGGCAATTTCAATTTCTCTTGCAAGCTGGGCATTTTTCGCTTTCTCGATTTTCTCCACCGCGTTCCATAAAACCGCCCTATCTGTGTACTGGATGGGGGCGTGGTCTGGCAATAAAATTTCGGTATGGACTACGCCGCCCTTGTGGGTGTAGTCGTGGGTTTCCCCGTCAAAGTCGTTGGTGAGTTTCTCTCCCGCCCGGTAAGCGGCGGCGGCAACGGCGGACTTGCCCTTGCCGCGGGAGATGATTTTGATACTGCAATGGTAGATTGCCATGGGCTGTCCTACTTTCTGCGGGTCGTTCCCCCGTCCTTTTGTGCCGAGAGGCACAAAACGCCGTCTGCAAGACCGCACATACCACATTCATGTGTGGTATATAAGTGCGCCCTATCCGATTTCTTGGATAGGGCGCATTATCCGAGATATTCAATTATTCCAGAAAAATGCTCTAAGCCTTTTTGCTTCCTGCGTTTTCCGAAAAAAATCTCGGATAATGTTTTAAATATGCGATATTGGAAAACCTTCTAAAATAAAGGAGGTTTAGCCCATGTATCAACAGACAGAACAAAGCACCACCCCGTGCAGGTATCAGGAACTGCTTCCGGAGATGAAGGATTTCCTTGCGGGATACCTTGAGCATGGCCGCCGCAAGGGTTTACGTGAAAGCTCGCTCCAGCTTCAGGACAAAATCGGCCATTATTTTTTGGCCGCCGTAACCCGGAACGGATGTACCAGACCAGAGGAGTTAAACGCAGGAAATATCGGAAATGCCTGCCTGAACATCAGCAGCAAATGGTTTCTTTCACACATCCAGACATTTCTCAGATATGCGTATCAGGCCGGACATACCGACAGGGATTACAGCGGCATCGTCCCTCTTTTCAAGAGGCCGCAGCCGTATCCTTCTGTTTATACAACAGAAGAAATCCTGAAAATTGAAAACAGCATAGACCAGGGCTCCCCACATGGGAAGCGTGACTATGCGGCGCTGCTTCTTGCGACACGGCTGGGGATCAGGAGCGGGGACATCTCCACCATGACATCCAAGGAACTGGATTTTGACAGGAGCCTGATCCTGCTTACACAGAACAAGACCGGCGTTGCCATTGAGCTGCCCATGATCACGGATGTAAAGGCCGCCCTGAAGCAGTATTTAGAGGAAGAACGCGCCTGCTATGACAGCCCGTATGTGTTTCTCCGCATTGTTCCCCCTTACAGCCACATCTCTGTGCAGGCAATCACCAAGATCGTCAGGACTGCCATTATGGCGGCTGGAATCGACCCGGCCGGGCGCAAACAGGGAGCACATGCTTTCCGGTCATCCCTGGCAAGTTCCATGGTCAATGACAACATCCCTTACGAGGCGGTAAGGAAAGCCCTCGGACATACAGACCAAAATGCCATCCGCTCTTATGCCAGCCTGGATGTGGAGCAGCTCCGGAACTATGCCCTCCCAGTCATGGAGGCGACAGGTACGTTTGCCGCTTTTCTGGAAGGGAGGTGGTCCCTGTCATGACAGAATTTCAGTCTGTTTTCAAGCAGGAGCTTGCAGAATATCTGGAGATCAGCCAGGGAACTATCAGCGATGATACTTTACGGAGTACACGCAGGATCCTGCTTTCATTCGACTCACTGCTGGCGGAAGAAAACGCCAACAGGATTTCAGAATCGGCCATCAATCACTGGATCAGGAAGCTCCAGCAGATAAACGCACCCAAAACAGTCAGCGATAAGGTAAGCTATCTCCGAAAATTTTTGAGGTATCTCCAATACAAGGGATACAACGTTTTTATGCCTGGCTGTCCTAAAACACCAGACAACTATGTCCCATACATTTTTTCGGACGGGGAAATCCAAACGCTCCTGTCCTGCGCCGACAGTTGGGCCAGTCGGCATACTGGCTGCTTCGGATAACTCTGGTTTTTTCGCCATAACAAACCTCCTGTCTTTCATATATTATTTACAACCTTCTATTGAACTTCTATTGAAAATGACCGGAAAAGCTTCCGGCCATTTTGTGTTCAGGTTACTCGATCTTGCCAGCTTCTTCATTCATCTTGGCAACTCCTTCCGCCGGAGTGCACTCACGCTGCATGATCATCTCGTGATAGGTTCCCAGGATCGGGCTGATCTCAGCCAGGTCATCGCCATACGGCGCCTCGAGGTACACTGCCGTTGTCTTCAACGCTTCACGGCTCTGCTCGTCCTGCGGGAATCCGTCCATGGAAGCGATTGCCGCTGTCACCTCATCGTTTGAGATTGCCGGGAAATTACCAGAGCTTGCAAGCACCGCCGCGCCTTCCTCCCCGCTAACCCATTTGATGAAATCCCATGCCGCGTCTTTCTTCTGGGATTCGGAAGTGATTGCCAGGCCAGTGATCGCGCCCAGTGTTGTTCCTGCCGCAACGCCATCCGGATGCGGATATGCCGCGATTCCCCAGTTTCCGCACAGGGAAGTGTCATACTCGCCGCTTGCCAGATTGTTGATCAGCGTTGTCACAAACCAGCTTCCCATGTTGATCATGGCGACATTGCCCTCTGAGAAGGCTGCGGAATAATGCAGACTCTCTGTCTTTAAATCAGTATATTTCTGGCAGATGCCATCATCCTCCTCCGCAAGAACCATCTCGTAATATGGAATCATGAAATCATAATTTTTGTCCAAAATACTATGTTTGCCATCGAGAATGCCAAACAGCTGATCGTGGAGCTCCATGTCTGATAGTGGCTGCCATATACTTCTTCCCCAAATGCATCATCGGAAACAGCACGCGCCAGCGCATCATACTCCTCGATCGTCATATCATTCGTTGGATAATCGAGTCCCTTCGCGTCAAACACGTCCTTGTTATAAAACACCAGCCAGATGTCGCTTCTAAACGGCAGCTCGTAGAGGCTGTTGTCCACTGTAACCTGGTCTGTCACGCCTGCGTACTTCGCCAGGTCGACACTGTCCTGTGTAATGTAGTTGTCAAGGGGCTCCAGGACACCCTTGCCCACCAGCGTCGCATAACTCGGGACATTCTTGAGAGAGACGACGTCAAAATCCGTTCCGCTTCCGGAAAGCTCTGTCGCCAGCACATTGGAATAATCATTTGAGCCAAAGTCCACAAGCTCGATCTCCACGTTGGGATTTAATTCCATATACTTGTTTGCCAGATCATTCCAGTATGTAATCAGGCTTATATCCCATGCCGCCCATTTCAGGTGAACCTTCTCGCCATCAGAAGCACTGTCTGTGGCATTTGCCGCATCCGCTGCTGCCGTGTCGCCTGCAGGTTCCGCCGGTGCCGCCGTGGTCTCCGCCGTGTTTGCAGCCGGCTGGTCCGCCGGCGCCGACGAATCACCCGAACCCCCATTGCCTCCGCATCCGGTCAATACTGTGGAAAGCAGCAAAACCGTCCCCATCGTGATACTTAAAAATTTCTTCTTCATAGATTTTCCTCCTTAAACTCACCATATCATCAAGGCACTATGCCCTAATTTCAACATCGCTTCCAGATAAAAATAATCCGCATAAATCAGTGTATGTGCTCCGTCATTCCGTTCCGCATAGGACACTGCGCACCGTGTCACCAGCGCATCCATGGAATCGTCAAGACAGCTTCTCTTCTCACCGACGCGCCGCAGAATCCGCAGTGCCGCGTCCTCATACCGTCTCCCCTGTTCCTCCCCGGCGGCCTGCCCCAGCTCCAACAGTCCGCATGCCGCTATGCAGGCAGCGCTGTTGTCCTCATAGGTCTCTTCCTCCGGCTGCATAAAATCAATTGGCACGCACATACACGCACGCAGATGGTCTATGAAATAATCCGCCGTCTGACACGCCTTTTGCAGATACTTCTCCTTTTTGCAATGCCTGTACGCATTGGTAAAACCGTACACAGCCCACGCCTGTCCGCGCGACCACGCAGAACCATGTCCGTATCCCTGTCCGCCTAACGATTCCAGCTTCCCGCCGGTTTCCGGATCAAATTTGACGATGTGCCTGACAGAACCGTCCTCCCTGACAAAATGCTGCGCCACGGTATCCGTATGTGCCACCGCCATCGCATGGAAACGCGGATCTTTTGTCTCCGCATACGCCCAGTGCAGCAGGGACATATTCATCAGGCTGTCAATGATCACACTGTTCAGGTCGCTGCCGTCCGGGCCGTTCCACGCGCGGATAAAATTGCCATTAGGATTAAAGCGCCCTGCCAGAATCGTTGCCGCGTGCAGTCCCCTGATCCTCGCTTTACGATCTCCTGTCAGCTTATAGTCCGCCACTGCTGACAGCAGCCACATAAATCCCGCGTCATGATGGATTCCCTCAAACAGTTCAAAGCACTTGTCCAGCTTTGCCTCCTGTACTCTTGCCATTGCGATGTATTTCTCGTCTCCTGTGGCGGCATACATCTGCCAGAGTATCCCTGCAAAAAAACCGTTCGTCCACCAGCTGATGCCCAGATCCGGATTGGCATCTATATAATCTAAATCGTTATAGTTTCCATTCTCCAAAATAGTGTATGGAATTTTATTTTTATTCTTTTCGCACACTACTTCTAGCTTGTCCAGAATTTTTTGTGCTATCTGCCCAAACTCCTCTTGTATATTCATGTTTTTATTGTCCACCCTGCCCTTTTTCTATTGACTTCTTTCACAATCTATATTACATTATGTACAAAGAGAATTTAATGTCTTTTTACGTGCAAAAACTAACATTTTCTGCGACGGCTTTCTAACAGTTCCCATATCTGGAAATACTTTGCAGAGACTACAAAAGGAGATATGCTTATGTTTCGTGTTTTACGCGGCGGGTGCAACACACGCCACCCCAGCTCATTTTTCTGCACCAGGCCAAACGGAATCAACAATTATCTGATCCTGATCATCAAGACACCCGCCATCTTTGCCATAGAGGAACATGAGACAAAAATACCGCCTGGCACGGCGGTCGTGATGCCGCCCCATGTCCCTTATTATTATTCGAACCCCAACGGGGAATATATGGACGACTGGCTTCACTTCGATTTTCCGGCGGACGCTTTTGCGATCGAGGAGCTGCTGACACCCGGGACACTTTTTCCTGTCAGCGATATGGAGCTTTTCGCACCATATATCCGCCAGCTCGTATGGGAAAATACATACATCAGCGCCCCGATGCGCGATGACAACGTGGATCATCTGATGTACATTCTGCTGAATCATATGTCCGCCGCTTTCCATCAGAGAGACCCCGCGGATTCCTACAACCTGTATCAATCCGCACTCCAGGGAATCCGGATTGCCATGCAGAGTTCCCTGTATAATCCCCTGAGCGCTGATGAAGTCGCAAAGCAGATCGGTATCAGCAAATCCCATTTCCAGCATCTGTATACACAACAGTTTGGGATTTCCTTTCAGCAGGATTATATCCAGATGCGCATCAACTATGCCAAGGATCTGCTGGAAACATCGAGTTTGTCCCTCGAACAGATCGCGGAGATCTGCGGTTACTCCAACGAAGTTCATTTCTACCGCCAGTTCAAGAGCTGCGTCGAGATGACGCCCGCCAGGTACCGCAAACATTTTCACAATCAGATGTGAGGAAAGCGCGCCCGTGTACATAAAAAAACCGGTTTTCCTGCCTAAACAAGAATACCGGTTTTGTCTTCCCTAAAAATTTTTTATTTAATGACTCCTTCTCGTTACTGTTCACTCCGTTGCAGCAGCTGCAAAAATCCTGCGCAGTATGTTATCTCTGTAATAGACCATCGGCGGCTCCCCCGGAAAACAGTTTATCATTCTGTACAGATAAACCGCAAGCGTGACGGCACACACCAGCCCCAGCCACAATGTCATGCGCTTTGGACGCGCTCCCTTGACGTATCTGTTTCCAAGGAACCAGCCAAGAAACAAAATCCACAGCGGCGCCGCGGGGTTGAGGCGCATCCCCCTTGCAAACCTTCCTGTCAGGATAAAAAATACCGCGCGCGTCATGCCGCAGCCCGCGCATGGAAAGCCTGTCAGTATCAGCTGCGGGCAGAATGCTTGAAACACTATTCTGGCCACTGCGTTGTACAGGGCCAGCGCCAGAATCGCGCCCCAAAAATCCCTGAGGTCTCTGCCTATCCTTTTTATAATAATCTGCATCTTTTGCATCCGCACCTTCCTATTCTACTTCCAAAAACTCTGTCCGCTTTTATTCCAGCTTTCACGAAAACAAGCCTTATTTGAAAACTCTGTCCGCTTTTATTCCAGACGGGCCGCATACGCCCTTGAAAAGTTAAATGTCCTGAATCCCATAAATTCCTCCTGCTGCCGCTGGTAGCGCTCCAGTCTCCTGTTATAAGAGCTGTCCCGCTCCTGCCAGACCTCCTCTGGAAGCGCGGCAACAGCGTCGAGGGAAAGGCTCCTTCGCAGGTAAGAGCTGTCATACTCCTGCCCTTCCTCGCAGGCAGCAATATTATACGAAGCGATCCAGTAGTCAGGATGCGCGGACGAGAAGCAAAGCCAGCCCACTGTCAATGTCATGAGCACAAATCGAAAAAGTGAAAACTTTTGATTGTAAGTATACACCAGGACGCCTGTCATGACAACCGCTATCATGACTAATCCCCACAGCACGAGCAGACGCAGGAACGTCAGATGATAGCTTGATATATACAGAAGCATCCTGTACGCGCTCGACACTGTCATAATGTACGTGCAGCCGCATATGACAGTCAGCAGCGCCCGCAAAAGGCGCGAACCCTCAAAATATGCCAGCGTGCACAGCACCAGAATGATATTGAAGAGGCAGACAAACACCAGCTCGAAAAATCCATGTCTGGCGTAGGAGGCATACGTATATCCCTCCGGCAGTTTTCCCATGCCAAGGAACAGACTGATAATCTGAATCCCTGAAAAAAACACATACATAACCCCCATCACACCGTTCACTGTCACTGCAATATAGGAATCCCAGCCCGTCCTCTCTGTCCCAGCCATATCATCTATCGTTTTTTTGTTCTGCGGCTCCACATTGTAGGCAAAAATCCCATAACATACAGCAAACACTGCCACAAGCATAACCGCTATTTTGATCACATTCTCCACCCCGTCAATGTCAACGGAAAACGTCAGGATATCGTACAACAGGCTGCAGAAAACCGCGTCCGCGCTCGCGAGCAGTATGGCGATAAACATTGCCATCGGAATCACGATCAGCAGACCGATTCCCACAGATCTGACAAGCCGCCTGCGGCCGGCGCTTTTTTCGGCCAGTCCTTCCTCTCCACTGTCCATGTGCCGCAGCCGCAGACATGCAGACATGTCATAAACGGGCGCGATCATGTTGGCAATCCCTCCAAACAGCATCGCCGCACCGCCCTTGACATACGCGGTGACGCTCCATCCGGTCAGGTCATGCCAGTACTGCAAAAGCAGCACGCCAAGCAGCACGAGCATCAGCACTTTGTTGAAAAAGATCAGCACGCCAGAGTCTGTCGCGCAGTTTAAAATACCCGCCATCACGATGCAGACCGCAAGAAATGTCCTGTTAATATGCGCCTTTGTCTGTTCCTTCCCGTCTGCGGAGCTGCTCCCTGACTTTCTGGTAAAGTAACCAAAAAACAAGAGGGTTCCGCCCACGAAAAAAGGGTAGGTGATTCCTGACGCGTTGCGGTAGAGACAGAATGTATAGAACAGCGCATACAGGAAGCTGCCGATTCCAAACATCTGAAACCTTTTTTGTTTTTTCTTCATCTCAGTCATTTTTGTCTCCTGTTCCGCCAACTGGTTCGCCTGCGGTATCGCGATTGTCGTATTATTATCCATTTTCTTTCCTTCCCTTCCTATTTCATTCACGCCTTATCGATTCCACTCATATTCGGAAATCAGTCCATCTCATTCGCACTCCTCCCCACCACTTGCCTCCTCGGTCTCGACATATTCCAAAATGTCGCCAGGCTGGCACTGCAGCGCCTTGCAGATCGCGTCAAGCGTCGACAGCCTCACCGCCTTTGCCTTGTTATTTTTCAGAATTGACAGGTTTGCCAGTGTGATGTCCACTTCCTTTGCAAGCTCTGTGAGCCCGACTTTCCGCTTTGCCATCATCACGTCAAGATTGATTATTATCGCCATTGTTACCTCGCCTTTCTATCAACTTCCATAAAACCTGTTCTTCAGATCGTAAGGTCATTTTCCAGCTTATACTCCACTGCCCTGTCGAACACGAAGGCGAGCACTTTGCTGAACAACCCTGCTATGATAAAGACCAGCACCAGTACCAGCATGGCAATCGTCATGTAGAGCACTGTCCTTAACAGACAGATCACCGCGATCACAAAGCTGTAGGTTCCCATCCGCTGCAGGCTGACCACATTGTCCTTCACAAAGCAGTCGTCGTTTAAGACCGTCCGAAACATCTTGCGCAGCTCGCCGAGTATCAGGACTGCCAGTATCCCGAGCACGAAGTAGATCACAATAATCTCCATATAACGTCCCTCGAAATCATGAAAGTCAAAAAGATCCATCAGCCGCTGCAGCAGCCCCGGGAACGGGAGCAGCACTGTCACAACAATCCCTGCAAAATACATGAAGTCCAGCAGGTATTTTGTAAAAATGATAACCGTTTCTTTTTTCATTGTCTCTCCATCCTTTTCATTCAGAATAATGTTTCCAGAAAATTCCGTATCTCTATACTAACACTCGTCGCATTGAATTGCAACAATTTTTTATCGAAAATCGATAAATTTTTATTGAAACAATCGAGTAGGGAAGAGCCATCTTCCCCTACTCGTGCGCCGGGCGTCCGTCAGCCTTAGCTGACATATTTCCTTTGGACGCCCGTGTGCATAAAAAAAGAGCGAATCTGCTCGCCCTTTTATCGTTTATTCTATAATCTGGTATCCGGCACTGCCAAGAACAGCTGCCGCTTTTTGATAATTTTCTTTTTTTGTCAGTATATAGTCTGTGTTAAAGGTGGAGACTGCCAAAATCCCAATCTGATTCTCCGCCAGAATCCCCAGAATTTCAGACAATATCCCGATCAGGGAAAAGTCTAAAACGCCCTCAATGCGAAAAGCTTTCCATCCGTCCTCCCGCTCTGTCACATTCGGCGGAACATCACTTGTCAGACACACCAGAGAATTTTCCTCGTCGGTTTTCCCGACAAAGCAAAACGCTGCATCCAGATTTACAAGCGAATAATCCGCTACTTTACATACTGAAAAATCAAGATCAATCTTTTTAATCTCCATAATCAAATATTTCTTTCCCTCTCTCTGCCCAAAAGTTCAAGTCCAGACATTCGGGGCATCATTCTTCTATATTGATCCCCGTAATTTTTTCATCAGTAATCGTCACATTCCCATCCTGATCGCACACTGCCTCCACGCGGATATATCCTTTTTGAATGCCTCCGCTGCCTCTCATGCGCACTTCTGTTGTGATGATGTATGTATTCTCGGCATCTCCATCCGCAATCTTCCACTTCCCAAGCGCATCCCCAAAACGCAGCTTGGGATATTCCTGTTCCATCATCTCAGTCACTGTCTCTTTGCACTGATTTGCCTGTCTTGTCTCCATTGTTGTATGCCACGCCCGTACCATTATCACGATGATAGATACAGCCAAACCGCCAAACAGTGCGAGATTAATAAGAAGACTGTCAATCCGCCCCCTTTTTTGCTCCCGCATCTGCACACGCCGCGCGCGTTCGCTCCGAAGCATGGCAGATAATTCCCTTTGGGCGGAATCCTCCAGATGCGCGAGATCAAATCCGTCAGATACAGTGTCCTCCGCCGCATAAATATCACACAGCGCTTGGAGCACCCTGTCATCACACCCTGCTCTGCCCTCAGTGATCATGTATTTCGTCATCAGCATCGTCATGTGCATCGTGTCATCCAAATCCCGGATACATACAAATTCCGTCCCCATCATAAACTGAATGAGCGCCGCCGCGTTCTGACGGTTTCGGTTTTCGAGATAAGCGTCCCACAAGGTCGCCAGTTTTTCCCTCGCATTCTGCTTCTGCTGGTCATTTCTGGCAAACACCATCTGAATCCCGGAGCGCGCCGTTTCCGATGCCTCCTCCTGCACGGACGCCGGCTGTGATTCCGATTGCAGCATTCCAACCGGCGTATCGCTCTGCGCTCTGCTGCCGGCAGACAGGCTGTCAAGCGCTGCCTGATACGCCTCGTACAATCGCTTAAACTCTTCGGGGTGTTCCTCCGGATGGCAGCTTTTCACCGCCTCCGCATACGCCCTTTTGATCGTCCTCCTGTCTGTGGTGGGTTCGATGCCCAGCACGCCCCAAATATCACCCATCTATAAATCCCTCATCAGAACTCTTTATCCAAAAACTCTTTATCCAAAAACTCTTTATCCATAAAACCTTCATTCAAAAACTCTTCATTCAAAAACTCTTCATACACGCCAAACAGCTCGGCGAGTCTCTGGCGCATCACATGAATCGCACGCCTGTTGTTGACAGCCAGCACAGCTTCAAACTCCCTCAATGCCGCCGCTACATTCTCCCTGTCCGAACCGATCAGCTCCTGGTAAATACGCTTTCCCCGCGCAAGCAGCAGCCTGTCCCTCTCGTCGCCGTTTGAACTGATCCTGTATTTTTTGAGCTCTTCGATCTTCCGCAGCAGTTCCTCCTCGGTCAGATTCGCTCCCTCACTCATAAACACCTGCTGCGCCCTGTTTGTCCCCTTATCATCCACCACATCCACGACAAGGATTCCGTTGATATCATAGGAAAATGTGACGGATACGCGCGCCTCCCCCGCCATGGCCTGTCCGATCGCGATCGCGATCCTGCCCAGACACAGATTTTCAGAACAGTCGAAGGACTCCCCCTGATAGATGGGAAATTCGATTTCTTTCTGCTTGTCATGAACGTTCGTAAAATATTCGGTTTTTGCAACGGGGAGCACGCTGTTTCGCTCTATGACCGGCGTCATGATATTCCGCCCGCGGTCGTTTGGATTGTACGAACCGACGCCGAGCGTAAAGGGACAGATATCCGTCAGAAGCACATCCCTGATCTCCTCGTCCCGCGCCTTGATGCCCGCATAGATTCCCGCGCCCTGCGCGACAACCTCGTCGGGCGAACCGATCATCACGGGCTTTTTGCCAAACAATTTTTCAAGAAAATAAGCTACCACCGGCATCTTGCAGGAACCGCCTGCCATCACAATCACATCGATATCATCCACAGTGCACCCGCTGTCTCTGAGCGCGTGCACCACAGCGCGCTCCATTCTGTCAAACAGGTCCGTACAGCACCCGATCAAAATTTCGTTGTTTAAAATGACGGCCTTGTCCTCGCCGTCAATGTTCATGTGGAGAAAGTTACTCTCTTTCTCCGAGAGTTCCCGCTTTGCCTTCTCTGACAGACGTCTTAACACAGCCTGCTTCTGCGGCGGAAGCGCATCGAGATCCATCTGGTGGCTCTTACAGAAAAACGCTGCGATCCTCTCGTCAAAATCATTTCCCCCGAGGTGATTATCGCCGCTCACCGCCACGATCTCTATGATATTTTGAAAACAGTCGACCACGGACACATCCAGCGTGCCGCCGCCAAAGTCAAAGACAAGATAGCTCTGCTCATCCTCATCACTGAGCATACTGCTCGCAAGCGCCGCCGCGGACGGCTCGTTGACCAGACGCTCCACATGCAGACCGGCAATCCGTCCGGCCTCGAGCGTCGCGGCGCGCTGGTTGTTGTTGAAATATGCGGGCACACTGATCACTGCCTCTGTCACCTCCCCGCCCAGATACCGCTCGGCGTCCTGCTTTAATTGGCGCAGGACAAACGCTGAGAGCTCCTGCGGCGTAAACTCCCTCTGCCGCAATGGAAACGTCTTTTTGCTACCCATAAATCGTTTGAATGATGCCGCCGTATCTGCCGGATTCGACACCAGACGTTCCCTCGCCACTGCGCCCACAAGAACCTCACCGCTCTCGTCAAGACTCACAACGCTCGGCGTCAGATACCCGCCCAGTCCGTTCGGTATCAGCTCTGCCTTTCCATTCCGGTACACGCAGGCAAGGCTGTTGGTCGTGCCCAGATCTATTCCTATTATCATATTTTATCCGTTTTCCCTTTCCATAAATGCGATATATTCTGCAAGATCCAATCCATTCTTTCCTTACCACACAACATATCCTTTTATACCAGTATTCTGATCTGGAAACGCACATGTAACGGTATTGCCAATCTCAACTACCTGCTGCTCCTTTTCCCACTTCCCGTATGCATGCACGACACGCATTTCCGGCCAGGAGGAATACCACTGCCCAGGAAGCTCCACCGCAAAAAGGATTTCCTTTGGCGCCTCAACGACTGCCTTGACAACGCAGTCATCGACAATCACTGAGCGTTTTGTGGAATATACATCAGCGCCATATCTGATGCCAATAAAACCTATCAGAGGAAGAAAGACCACGAACAGCGCAAAAAACAGCCCGATTGCCTGCTTCAATCGTTTTCGTCTTTTCTCTTTGTCATGAGTACCGTTCACACAGCATCCCTCCAATCAATCATACAAATCGCCTTTTTGTTTACTGCTATGGAACCGTCACGAAATAAAATGTATTATTTCAAGCCTCGTATTATATAGTTCCATGATTCGTTTGGCCCGACTGTTT
>VSNM01000102.1:0-735 GCA_009774245.1 Lachnospiraceae bacterium
CTCTGTTTTATGAGGTAAAAATTTAAAGAAAAGTCTGTAAAATCAATAATTTAGGACTTGACATTATAGGAAGGATACCCTACTTTAATGATACCCTTTTATTCTGACATCATAATGCCTTTTATCATGCCCTCAATCGCCATGTCATCTGCCACTTTATTAGAGACAGTCCCAGTTACTTTCTGAGTATTCTTTCAGAATCCATGAAAAGAAAGAAAATACTGCTGTCATAAAAATCAGTACAAATGTGAACATGATAAAAAAGAACTTTGTAATTGATTTTTTCATCGTATACCTCTTATTTCTTAAATCTTAGGTAAATGGTTCAAACCTTCACTGCCTTTGAGAGCCTTAGGTCTACGAAATGCATCACATACCCTGATACTATCGTGGATATCGTAACGGCACAGACGTAGAATAAATCGATATCCCGCCCCAGCCGGCCATAAACCGATGCCCACAGCTCCAACAAGCAAAATTGATACAAATATATCTGCGATACTAAGTCTCCTTACCATACAGGGAAACTTCACCAAACAAATAGTGATTCAGCCTTTTATGTTTTTTAATCCACCAGACCAATTTATATATTACAACCAGATGCGCCAGACCAATCATCGGAGTCAGTATCAGATTATATAGATACATATTTCCGGTAATCAGATAGGCGGGGGCGGGTAGGGGGGGGCGGGAGGGTCGGGGGGGGGCCTGGTGGGGGCGGGGAGCGGGGGCGGT
>VSNM01000102.1:745-15188 GCA_009774245.1 Lachnospiraceae bacterium
ATAAATTAACCACATGGGCCACACCATAATATGTGTTTACTTTATAATTATAAATAAAAATTTTTTCGGTTAAAATTACCCCCCCCCCCCCGTAAGATACAGTAAGTTTACATATCCTGCCAAATATTTCCTCAAGCAATATCCTCTGTATAATATAAACCTGCAGTGTAATCTGCCCCAGATTTCCAAACAGTCGAAACAAAGCATCTTTAACACGTGCTTTTTGAAATAATAACTGCAATACTACAACTATAAAAAGTATCCCTGAATATCCCAAAATCCATCTGTAAATATCAATCTGAAGCTGTCTGGTAAATCCGTACTCCGCTCCAAACGGATTGATTCCGGATGTGTATATATAATCCTCATAATGAAAAAATTGAAGCAGTACAGGGTACAAAGCGACCAGCATATATTTTACTATATTTTGTTTCCCTGATTTCAGTTGATGGATGGCATCCTTCTTTTCAAATAACAGGAATCCTGTCAGGAAGTAGGGGTACATCCAGATATTCATTGTTTTGCAGGGTTCTATCTTTGCGGGCAATAAAATCAAAATCACAAAAACAGTCAGATATCCTGCTCCTCTTTGAACTGGCGCTGCCGTTCTGTAATATACCCCCGCCACCAAAACAGATATAATCAAAATACTCCACAAAAACCACAGTCCAGTAAATGACCGATACATGGATTTGACAAAATCCACAAGGGAATGTACCGTCCCCGCTTCATAAACCAGTTTGCAGAGAAAATTAATCCCATTCCATATGATCAGAGGAT
Source organism: Lachnospiraceae bacterium (assembly GCA_009774245.1). Lineage (GTDB taxonomy): Bacteria > Bacillota > Clostridia > Lachnospirales > Lachnospiraceae > COE1. The sequence goes on from VSNM01000102.1 coordinate 1,526, forward strand.
ATGCAATATGCTGAATCTGCTTCCTGAGCACCACACGCAGATCATATCTGTGGCAGGACGCGCAGAACAGATACCCGCTTATTATCATGAAAAATGGCATATGAAATCCATAGATAAACCGAAAAACCAAATTTTCATAAAATTCCTGTCCACCGGCATAACAATATTGGATTGTATGCCCCCAGATGACCAACCAGCAGGCAATCCCTTTATAAATGTCAAAATCAATGTTTCTATTTCTGTTCATTATCCCAAAAGCTTATTCCTTTCCCATAATCATTCTGTTTACCACATATCCAATACCTCTCTGTCTAAATCATTATGCCTGCCGCTTTTTTCGAATTTCCCATGTAATTTCATGTATGAATTTTTCAAGCTGCACATGAACCCATTGCCAGAATAAAAAAATCTGATGTAGCTATGATAATCCCATACTTTGCATCAGATTTTTTATATATACTATTCAATTTTGCAGCTGCTTCCCTGCCGCAGCATCATACATCATCTTCAAGCAGGGAATACTCTTTAAGCAGACCAATCAATCTATCCTTGTCCCTTACGGCTTCATTCCATTCATCCGTCCGCCCGTCATTAGCAAGCAGTTGATACAGCTCTACTACCAGCTCTGCTCCGCGCTTTTCTCCACGCTTTTCTCCGCGCTTTTCGATATAATCCAATGTTGCATCCATATATATGCCTCCTTCCAGTTCCTCATCAGATATCTCGTCTATATATTCCGCATATCTTTTGTCGTTTTTTATTTTACTAAGAGCATACCATGTTTCCCGGTGTATTGCAAGGGCTGTTTTGAGCTGTTCCTTATCGTAATGCTCCTGCAGCATCAACAGAAATGATTTCAGGTCACCCTCAAATTCATTAAGCTGCTCCTTTGTCATGTGTCTTGCGTCTATCAGATTCATCTGATAATCTGGTGTTGCCTGGAGCAGCCAGTCTTTCATGTCCTCTGGAACATCCAGCATGTCATACAGGCTTCTGGGACCATCCCATGGCTGACTGCCTGTGTAAAATACGAGCGTCACTACTGGCACGATCTTAGTACCCTTTGGTACGCCGTCTGCATATTTTTTCAGCGTTTTATCTTCCCTTGCCTTCTGGGATATTTTCCTGCACTGGGCGGAATAGGATACCGCGTCAATCTCCATGCACCTTACCGGCATGTAATAATGTACACCCGTCTGTCCCTCCACTCCCAGGACAATCTGAAATGCTGCGTTATCCTTAAAGAGCATTGTCACTCTTTCGGCATCTCTGAATCTTTCCATCAATTCATATGTTCCATCACCACAGTCTATCATATCCTGATTTGCGGCATCCAGTTCCTTTAAACTGCCGCTATCTATGTGCGCTGTTCCATGGTAGACGCCTTTTTCAAACAACTGTGCAAATACGGAATTGATTTTAATAAAATTTTTGACACTGATGTCAATATCTCCCATATGATCTTCTCTCCTCTCTTGTTTGTCAGGGATAATTGTATCATATGTTCGATTTGTCTGTAAAGGATTTTTCAATCTAATGTAAAGTATGAAATTGTCAAGGTGCACATATATCAATTTAATTTCAAGCAAGATTTTATTAACCTAATCTATGGCACATTGGCATAATTATCATTCTCATATATATAATATGTTGTGGCGTATGCGTACTGTCCGATCTTTTCATATTGATTCAAATACGGACATCATTTTTGAATCTTAGTAATAATTTCATCATCATTTCCACCAATCACAGTCAATACAAATCCATCTTCAAACAAATCTCCATATTGCATAATGCTATCAATATTGTTCTGGGAAATAAACGTAACACTCTTATAATTCTTCATCTCATAAAATGCCGGCTGTTCTTTCCACTTTATATCATAAACACTAATACAATTCCTATCAGAATAAATCTTCACTTTATCTAGAAAATCGGCAGATGCTTTATACAAATACTCCCAGTGCGCATTTTTAAATCCATTCACCACAAATAATGTTCCTATCAGGCATATTGCAGCATATTTGCACTTTAATTCAGTTGTTTTCCCAAGTATACTTGCTGCCACACACATTAAAATACCGAAAACTACCGCATAAACCGGAAACAAATATCTGTCAGTCACATAAACCGCTGACTCCGATACAAAGATGAAATAAATCAAAATAGGTATTCCAACGATTATCCATTTGATATACGCTCTTTTATCAGAAACTATGACTGCAATATTGCGTTTCTTATCAATAACTACAAATAACAAAAATCCCAACGCCAGGAGCAATATACCCCCCAGTATCCCTCCGCACGTTTGATCATTCATAAACCCATAAAAACTTTTAATTCTTTCCCAATATTCAGCTCCTGTTCCTTTTGTCAGGTTCTCTATCGATTCCGTTCCCCTGTATCCTGAAAACATATGCTGAACCATTGCCGGAAATACAGAAACAGACATGACCGCTGACACCGCCATACACGCAAAGAGCGTCAATATATCCTTCCATCGTCTTTCTATGAGCATACATATACCAACTATCAGACATGTTGCACAAAGATAAATAATGCAATAATAATGTGTCAACGCACCGGCTATTGCAACAAAACCAATTTGCAGCCATAATTTCCATGAAACTTTTTCTTCATGTAATCTGACAAACAAATATGCTGTCAGAGTCACCCAGAACATTGCCAAAACATACATCCTGAGAAATGACACATTTTGAAGAATTCCAGGAGACAGTATGTATAAAATAGAGCAAAACTCCACAATCACTTTATCACTAATAAACAAATACATGAATTTCCGCAAAACATGCAATGTCAATATCCCCAAAAAAATATTAATAATTGCAGCATACCATATGTTGAATTTACCTGCATTATAGGAGCAGATGATATGCAGAATCAAATAATAAAGCGGCGGATGAACATCATTCGTTTGATTTTTCCACACGGTTGCAAAATTAAACTGTTCAAACGCATTATTTACAACAAGGTTCTGAAGATAGACCTGTTCAGCCGGAACATAGGTTTTGTTTTCTTCAAAATCCATCACGATTCCCTCATTATTGGCAAGTGTATAACTTAACATTTCATCAATATGCATATTTGTTTTATTTACAAATAATATTGCTGTCACCAACAAAAACGTGACATATATTGATATACTCACGCGGTTTTGATACACCAATCGAAATATTTGTTTTACCATCCATTTTTCCTCCCTAGAATTTGCAGATCCCTTTCGCTGAAATGTTTCTTTTTAAGCACATTTCACCAATATGTATTCCTTTTTCTAATTAGACTTTTTATCATATGTATGAACGCGACAATATCCTTTTACTTGCAAAATATTTTCATCATGATAAAAGAATAAAATGACAAAGTAATATATTACTCCCACTGTTATTTGCATCAATGTTCCAATCATTGATTTCGGAGTTATGGAACCAATCCCATGAATTAAAATACACATACTAACAGAACAGGCAAGATACTTCCCAGTTCCTTTATACAGATTTTTAACAGAAATGTCTAATCTTTTTCTCACTGCCTGCATCATTATAAACATTCCAGTATATTCTGCTATTAAAGATGCTACCAAAATACCATACACTTGAAATGGATAAATAAATAAAATATTAAAAATAATATCAATAACTGCACCCGTTACAACACCATACGTATAATACCTTTGATTTTGTGATACCATTAGAATCTGATCTCCAAAAACACACGACCAACTTTTTGTCAAAATAAAAAATGCTGATAAATACATTAATTTTACAACTTCCATTAAGTCCTTCCCCAAATACCATGGGACAAAATTTTCAGCAATGCCAATCATTCCAAAACACATGGGAAATGCCAAAAAATTTACAAGGCTGAAGGTTCTTTGAATATGTTCCAAAAATTTTTCTTTCTTCTGGTTTGCATACAAGAACGCCAGTGTAGGTGTTGTAGCCACTACAGCGGCCTGTACTAATGCTGTTGCGTCAACCAGTCTGCAAGACGCTTCATATAATCCAAGCTGATAGTTTCCTAAAATGTTACCCAATAAAATTTTGTCTAATGATACATATACTTGGATAGCTATATTAGGTATAAACATACTAATAGAATTCCTAATATAGTACCTTATATTTTTAAGTTTAAACTTGTACCGAAAAATATAATGAGGAATTTCCTTCAAAAGAACTATATCAACGCTCGCCTTCGTCTTTTCATAACAATTTCGCGGGGCATATTTCTCTTTCTCGACAGCCAGTCTATGCCCAAATCCTTGGACACCCGGTGTACTGCAAAAAACAAACTGTTTTACATTTGCTTCCCTGCACCACTTTAAAATCCTCAATGTTAATTCTACATTCACACTCTCATATATTTCCTGTCTGACACCATAACTGCCCAATACACCAATTAAATGAATACAGACATCCTGATTTTCAAAGACTTCTTTCGCTGCATCCTGCTGATAGTCAACCTCTTTTATAGATATTCTTTGACCTTCAGCCATGCCGCTTTTATTACTGCCCTTTCGTATTAAAGCTGTAATCTGATATTTCTCATACTGCGCAAGCTCGGTAATCAGCCATCTGCCAATAAAACCATTTGCTCCTGTAACTACAATGTTCATTTATTAATCCTAATCCTCAATCATTTTCACCATTTATTTTCTGACCAAAATAAAAAATCCTAATCTAAAGTCTCTATTGCTCCACTCACAATTTCATACTTTAAATTAGGATTTTTGTATATTCTTTATTCAGTTTGATTTTAATTTTCGATCAGGGTGACTTTTCCGGTCCGGTCATATTGCTCCATATATGTTCTTGCATCTGCTTCGGTAATGCTGCACTCTGTCATGAGACATCCAACTATCACTTCATCATCTTCATTATGCCTTCGCTCCGTTTTTATGATGCCTTTGATCTCGCCTTCAATCGCAGCATCGTCTGCCACTTTGTCAAATATTGTATACATTCCGCCAGTCTCCTCCTTTTTCACATTCATGTTAAATTTTCCCTTAGTCAGGCTTGATACCGTCCTTATGACATCCTCGCCTACCTTCTTCTCCTGAACATAGTCCATTATCTCCGCTGTCATGATCTCTTTCTGCCTGGAATCATCGTACTTGATTGTGCCAAGCAGATGAAACAGGTCTATGTTGCTCGGATTTTCAAACGGCAGACTGCATCTACACGCTTCTATCAGCAACATGCTGTAGTCATTGACAAATGGTCTTACCCTCTCGGGAATATTGAGCATCTCATGCAATGATCTCGCCCCATCCCACGGTTCACTTCCATAATACACTACAATCGTGATGACAGGAACGAACTTGTCCGTTTTCTTCATTTTAGAGAGAAACTCATCTCTTGTCAATCCTTCCAAACATTTTTTGTACTTTTGGGCGTTGTCGTCATACTGTTTTTTGTATACATGATAATCATATCCCATCAGCCGCATCGGCATACCATAATGTATGTGCTCCTGGTTTTCTTCCCCAAGAATCTCCAGTTCCACGCCCAATGCTGTAGAGTGCCTGCATATATTGATCTTATCGCGGGCTGACTCAATACTTTCAGCATATTCACCATGTTCAAATACAGATACTGCCATGGTGTCAACGGGCAGCAGCTCATCCGGCTTGATGACCTGTTCACCTCCGAAAAGCTGTGCATTGAATAAATCAGCAAACCTTTCATTATTATCCCAGTATTCTCTGAGCACTGTATTTGGTTTTAACCTCTGTTTTCCTTTTCGCATTCTACTCCTCCATGTTGTCTTTTGCTACAATGTTTTATCAATTCTCAAAACAATTGTTCGAATTTACTGTATCAAATATTTGTTCGGACGTCAACACTTTTTTTGGATAGAATCAGAAAATATTTTCGAAAAACACTAATTTAAAGTAGGCAATCTGCGCGATGCCGCTCTGCGTGGCGCTGATATACGGGAGCACCACCAGATCACATGCCGCGAAAAACTTCTCTACTTCCCGATCGGGAATATAACCGTCATAAATCGTAATATGGTCTCCGCTCCCTGTCTGCGCGATCATATCTTCGTACTGTCTTTTGGATTCCTCACCCGCAAAATCTCCGACGATCAGCAGCCTGATGTCCGCGATGCGCTGAATGACCGCGGACATTGCCTGAATCAGATAGTTCAGGCCCTTGTACTCCCGCACAAATCCAAAGAACAAAAGCACTTTTTCATCCGCGCTGATATTCAGCCTGGCATGCGCCTCCGTTTTTGACACATTTTCAATCCGGAACGCATTGTATGTCGGATGCACTGTCTGCCTAAACACAGGATTTTTGATAATTGTCCGCAGATCTGCCGCGTCCGTCTTAGACTGCACGATATAGCAGCTCCCCTGTCTTAATACTGCCTTTGTCAGCGCCCTGTCCAGCGGAAATCTCTCATGGGGAAAGACATTATGGCACACGAAGAGGATTTTCGTATTTTTCAGACATTTACAGAGCATATAATAGCATGGCGCAAAGTACGGATGCCACCACTGTATGATGACCATTGCAGGGCTCATGGCTCTGATCTTTTTTGCCACATGCAGCCAGTTCAGCGGATTGGCAGTGTGAATCAGATACCTTGTACCGTCAATCCGAAATCTGTCGTTGCTGTAATCCTTCTGTTCTTTTCTGTATAATAGTCTGGGATACTGAAACTTATATGACACCATTGTCACATTGTAATCCCTGCCTAATGCCCTGCACATCAGCCCTGTATAGTGCGATATACCGCCCTTGTACGGATACACCGGACCGATCAGAACGATGTTCTCTCTGGTATTCGAATATATCTTCTCCATCAAAAAAACTCCCAACGTAAAGTACTTAATGTCTTTTGACAATTGCATACCTTACGTTGGGAGTTCCTCTTTGTTCTATTTTTTATCCAATCTTATTTATCCGATTTTACATTCTTTCCCCTGAAACGCAAACCCATACTTCCGTATCCGGCCAGGCGCGATTCCCTTCGCCTCGAGTGATGCACTGTAGCGTTTCTCCTCGATCTGCGCAAGCGCATTCTGGACTGTCTCGTCCAGAGACTTCTCATCCTCTGGATCATGCACCTTGAACTCCATGATGATCGCATCATCCGTTTCATTCAATGGTTCGAGCATCACATCATACCGCCCAAACCCGCTCTCACGGTTGGAGGTGACAGAATATCTGTCCACGAGGTCCACCATAAGCCCCAACACAAAGCCGTGGTAAAACCGTTCCGGCTCCGTGTATTCAGAGGGCTTGTTTCCGGTATCGAAGCTGCTGAACGTCACGAGCGCTACCTTGTTCATGTAGCGGTTCATGGCTTTTTTGTCATTGAGCAGAAGTGCCTTGATGAAGTCGTTGTAAGCCGTTTTCGCAGCTCCGCCAAACCATCCTCTTACCATTTTCCGGAACATTTTTCTGACCTCGAAATTGGTGATCGCCAGCGTATACCAGACGTCCTTCTCCTCATCACAATCCTTCATATCGTCGGCATCTACGACTCTCAATCGCAGTACCTTCAGATAACCGGTTGCCACGAGCAGGCTCCAGACTGCCTGTGCATCGCCATCCAACTGGCTGAACACGATCTGCTCATCGATTTTCGTCTCAAAGCTTTCCCCTCTCAGGAGCCCCTCCATCGTCTGCTTGATATCGATGTCGCCCTTCTGTATCAGCGAATTGACCAGTCCGTTTCCGCTTGTGTTGGACCAATATGCATCATACTGCCCATTCTTTTTGATAAATGATGCAATGGACCACGGATTATAGATATCACTATAACTTCCAAACGTAAATCCATCATACCATCTCTTTACATTCTGCTTCTCGCTGCCAAGTCCCGCCTCGTCAAGCGCACCAAACACTTCCTCCTCCGAAAAACCAAAACACGTCGCGTATTCCTCAGAGGTTGTCGTCACTACCTCAAGATTATTCAGGTCTGAAAAGATGCTCTCCCTTGAGATTCTTGTAATGCCTGTAATGATGCTTCTGAACAAATGATCATTTGTCTTAAATGTGGCATTGAAAAAGCTTCTGAAAAATTCAACTGTGTCATTCCAGTTTCCGGCCAGCCATGCTTCCTGCATCGGTGTATCGTACTCGTCGAGCAGTATGATCGCCTTCCTGCCATAACATTTTTCCATATATCCACTAAGACGGTTGATTGCTATCATCGCAGCTTCATCCGACATTGTGTCGTTTACAGTATGATAATACGCCCTGTCGTCGTCATGAAATACATCGGACAGCATTATGTCCCTGTGCTTGCTGTACACATCAGAGATAATCTGCTTCAAAGCGGTCTTAATTCCTGCAATATTACCGGTCTTTACTGAGGCAAAGCTCATAAAAATTACCGGAAATGTCCCCTGGAGCTGTCTATACTTTTCATCATTCCATATCACTTTCCCCTCAAACAGATCGCCACGTCCGGCATATTTATTCGAGAAAAAACATTCGACCGTGCTCATGTTGAGCGTCTTGCCAAATCTGCGCGGTCTGGTGATCAGCGTCACCTTGTCGCCATACTCCCACCATTCCCTGATAAAATCTGTCTTGTCGATGTAGAAGATATTCTCCTCGATCACTTCCGCATAATTCTGATATCCGAGAGCCGGTCTGCCTAACATATCTGTTCCACCCTCCATTTCTAAATATATAATCGTTAATCCCATTATATCCGCTTTTATGGTGCAATACACCCTTCTCACTAACCCAGATAATATCTCTCATCGCTCCATACCACTTTTCCCTCAAACAGTTCACTTTATCCGATTATCTAACTGTACGCCTGCAGCATCAGATAATCCTGATACAAGGCTCCACTTACGTTACTCTCCATAAACTTCGTGTATGGCTTTTTTGAAAAGTTCTATCGAAACATTAGGATTGGTCTCTAAAATAGTAGCATATGCTTGTTCTTTCGTAGCTTTAAACTTAAATCACACACTGACAGTACTAAATACTGCTTTCTTATCCGCTTCCTCTCTTTCTTTTTCCAGCTTTAACTCATATCTCTCTGCCAGGTTCATCGCATCACTCACTCCTTTTTTATACTTCATTAACTCTACTCCATACTCCTTCTCCATTAATAGCAAGGAGCTTTCGATACTCTCCATAAACTGCAGGAATAATTTTTCATAGTTCTCCGCCTTGCCATCCCAGACTTTTCGCCGCAATACAGGCAGCTCCACGAAATCAATCTCGATCAGGTCTGACTCGGGTTCTGCCGGTATTACATGCTCTGGAAACTCATCATAGCATGTGCGTATATTATGCTTGTGTATATACAGATAGCATTCCCTGTTCAGGCTCCTGCATATCTCCTTTGTACTATAACTCATAAAATGTACATATGCATTGCAGAACCATATTGTATAGACCTTGTGCAGCCCTGCATAATAAGTATCCCCTGCCGGAACAGTCTCCCGCAACAGACGAAACGGACGTTGTAAAATTATCATTCTTGCTCATAAAAATTTATCCTCTTTATACATACGCTGTTAAAATAACAATACAGCATATGCTTATCTGCCTGAACTTGTTAAGAATTCTACTATTTTTATTGTAACACAATAGATATTTCATAGCAAACAAAATCTCTGTACTGTACTATAATAAAAAGGATACCATACTTTAATGATACCCTTTTATTCTGACATCATAATGCCTTTTATCATGCCCTCAATCGCCATGTCATCTGCCACATTATTAGAGACAGTCCCAGTTACTTTCCGAGTATTCTTTCAGAATCCATGAAAAGAAAGAAAATACTGCTGTCATAAAAATCAGTACAAATGTGAACATGATAAAAAAGAACTTTGTAATTGACTTTTTCATTGTGCACCTCTTATTTCTTCAATCTTAGGTAAATGGTTCAAACCTTCACTGCCTTTGAGAGCCTTAGGTCTACGAAATCAGGGAATTTTCACCAAACAAATACCGATCTAACCTTTTATGTTTTTTAATCCACCAGATCAATTTATATATTACAACCAGATGAGCCAGACCAATCATCGGAGTCAATACCAGATTATATAGATACATATTTCGGGTAATCAAATTTACCCCCCCCCCGTAAGATACAGCAAGTTTACATATTCTGCCAAATATTTCCTCTAGCAATATCCTCTGTATGATATAAACCTGCAGCGTAATCTGCCCCAGATTTCCAAACAGTCGGAACAAAGCATTTTTAACATGTGATTTTTGAAATAATAACTGTAATACTACAACTATAAAAAGTATCCCTGAATATCCCAAAATCCATCTGTAAATATCAATCTGAAGCTGTCTGGTAAATCCATACTCTGCTCCAAACAGATTGACTCCAGATGTGTATATATAATCCTCATAATGAAAAAAATGAAGCAGTACAGGGTACAAAGCAACCGACATATATTTTACTATATTTTGTTTCCCTGATTTCAATTGATGGATAGCATCCTTCTTTTCAAATAACAGGAATCCTGTCAGGAAGTAGGGGTACATCCAGATATTCATTGTCTTGCAGGGTTCTATCTTTGCGGGCAATAAAATCAAAATTACAAAAACAGTCAGATATCCTGCTCCTCTTTGAACTGGCGCTGCCGTTCTGTAATATACCTCCGCCACCAAAACAGATATAATCAAAATACTCCACAAAAACCATAGTCCGGTAAACGACTGGTACATGGATTTGGCAAAATCCGAAAGGGAATGTACCGTTCCCGCTTCATAAACCAATTTACAGAGAAAATTAATCGCGTTCCATATGATCAGGGGATATGCAATATGCTGAATCTGCTTCCTGAGCACCACACGCAGATCATATCTGTGGCAGGACGCGCAGAACAGATACCCGCTTATTATCATGAAAAATGGCATATGAAATCCATAGATAAACCGAAAAACCAAATTTTCATAAAATTCCTGTCCACCGGCATAACAGTATTGGATTGTATGCCCCCAGATGACCAGCCAGCAGGCAATCCCCTTATAAATGTCAAAATCAATGTTTCTATTTCTGTTCATTATCCCAAAAGTTTATTCCTTTCCTTAATCATTCTGTTTACCACACATCCAATACCTCTCTGTCCAAATCATTATGCCTGCCTCTTTTTTCGGATTTCCCATGTAATTTCATGTATGAATTTTTCAAGCTGCACATGAACCCATCGCCAGAATAAAAAAATCTGATGCAGCTATGATAATCCCATACTTTGCACCAGATTTTTTATATATACTATTCAATTTTGCAGCTGCTTCCCTGCCGCAGCATCATACATCGTCTTCAAGCAGGGAATACTCTTTAAGCAGACCAATCATTCTATCCTTGTCCCTTACGGCTTCATTCCATTCATCCGTCCGCCCGTCATTAGCAAGCAGTTGATACAGCTCTACTACCAGCTCTGCTCCGCGCTTTTCTCCACGCTTTTCTCCGCGCTTTTCTCCGCGCTTTTCGATATAATCCAATGTTGCATCCATATATATGCCTCCTTCCAGTTCCTCATCAGATATCTCGTCTATATATTCCGCATATCTTTTGTCGTTTTTTATTTTACTAAGAGCATACCATGTTTCCCGGTGTATTGCAAGGGCTGTTTTGAGCTGTTCCTTATCGTAACGCTCCTGCAGCATCAGCAGAAATGATTTCAGGTCGCCCTCAAATTCATTAAGCTGCTCTTTTGTCATGTGCCTTGCGTCTATCAGATTCATCTGATAATCTGGTGTTGCCTGGAGCAGCCAGCCTTTCATGTCCTCCGGAACATCCAGCATGTCATACAGACTTCTGGGACCATCCCACGGCTGACTGCCTGTGTAAAATACGAGCGTCACTACCGGCACGATCTTAGTCCCCTTTGGTACGCCGTCGGCATACTTTTTCAGTGTTTTATTTTCCTTTGCCCTCTGGGATATTTTCCTGCACTGGGCGGAATAGGATACCGCGTCAATCTCCATGCACCTTACGGGCATGTAATAATGTACACCCGTCTGTCCTTCCACTCCCAGGACAATCTGAAATGCTGCGTTATCCTTAAAGAGCATTGTCACTCTTTCGGCATCCCTGAATCTTTCCATCAATTCATATGTTCCATCACCACAGTCTATCATGTCCTGATTTGCGGCATCCAGTTCCTTTAAACTGCCGCTATCTATGTGCGCTGTTCCATGGTAGACGCCTTTTTCAAATAACTGTGCAAATACGGAATTGATTTTAATAAAATTTTTGACACTGATGTCAATATCTCCCATATGATTTTTTCTCCTCTCTTGTTCGTCAGGAATAATTGTATCATATGTTCGATTTATCTGTAAAGAGTTTTTCAATCTAATGTAAAGTATCAATTTGTCAAGGTGCACGTACATTAATTTAATTTCAGACAAGATTTTATTAATCTAATAACCCTTTTACGGCGACAACTAAACCTCAATACCATTAGTTGAACAATAAAATTAATTAATTCACATATAACAAACATTCGAATAGATGAAACAGCCAAATTATTATGCGGAAATAGTCCGTCGATCAATATACTTAAAACAATGGATATGCAGGTACATATTATCCACCAGATATTCTCCCCAATATATTCTAAATATTGTCTGCCTCCAATCCTAAACACTTTTCTATATACAATAATACTTCTTCCTACCCAAAAAGTAATTTGACTTATAACCTAAATCCTTTCTGTGTGTTATAACCTTGATTCTGAAAAAAATTATAACGAGTTTAATATTTTCAGTCCTAACCTCCCAAATATACTGAATTTTTTACTTTGTATCCATTGATTTATTATTTTTAGGTTATAATTCGGTCACAACAAAACAAACCTCAAACTCTCTTAACCTTCCAGAATTTCGATTATATGTGCAACAAAATCTTTCTTATTTGTGTAATATTTTCATCATGGCAAAAAAATAATATAACAAAATAAAAAATTATGCCTATTGCTACTTGCATAAATGTTCCCAGCAATGATATAGGAGTTTTTAAACCTACCAGATAAATCAAAATACACATGCAGATGGAAAGTATTAGGTATTTTCCTGTTCCTTTGTATAATCTTTTAATTGAAATGCCTATTTTTTTCTTAACTGCCTGCATCATGATAATCATTCCAATATATTCCGCTACTAAAGATGCCACTAAAACACCATAAACCTGAAACGGGTATATCAGTAAAATATTTAAAATGATGTCTAGCACAGCGCCTGTGACAACACCATATGTATAATATTTTTGATTTTGTGATACCATTAAAATTTGATCGCCAAAAACGCATGACCAACACTTAGTTAATATAAAAAATGCTGACAGATACATTAAATTTACTACTTCCATCATATCTTTTCCCAAATACCATGGAACAAAATTTGCGGCAATTCCAATCATCCCAAAGCACATAGGAAAAGCCAAAAAATTAATCATTCTGAACGTTTTTTTTGCCTGTTCAAGAAACCTATCCTTTTTCTGATTAGCATACAGGAATGCAAGAGTAGGTGTTGTAGCCACTACGGCAGCCTGTACCAATGCCGTTGCATCAACAAGTTTACAAGATGCCTCATATAATCCTAACTGATAGTTTCCTAAAACATTTCCCAATAAGATTTTATCTAATGATACATATACCTGAATAGCAATATTAGGTATAAACATACTAATAGAA
>VSNM01000103.1 GCA_009774245.1 Lachnospiraceae bacterium
CAGGGCAGAGCTTGAGGAGAACAGGGCAGAGCTTGAGGAGAACAGGGCAGAGCTTGAGGAGAACAGGGCAGAGCTTGCGCAAAAGAATATGGAGATTGCAGAACTGAAACGTATGCTGGCAGAGGCTAGAGGCGAAAGTTGAGAAATGAATGATGAAGAAAAAATGACTGATACTGGGGAAACAGACCTCAAAGAATTTGACGTGAAGGATGAACTGCACAAGCTTCCGAACAAGCCCGGCGTATATATCATGCACGATGCGGACGATACGATTCTCTATGTGGGGAAAGCGAAGAACCTGCACAACAGAGTACGCTCCTATTTCAAGGAAAATATCGGGCGAGGGCCGCAGATCGACAAGATGGTCTCGCTGATCGCGCGGTTTGAATACATTGTGACAGATTCCGAGCTGGAGGCGCTGGTGCTGGAGAATAACCTGATCAAGGAATACTCTCCCAAATACAATACTTTGTTGAAGGATGATAAGACTTATCCCTATATCAAGGTGACACTCGGCGAGGAGTATCCGCGCGTCATGTCTGTGCGCCAGATGAAGAAAGATAAGGCAAAATATTTCGGGCCTTTTACAAACGGAGGAGTGAAGGAGAGCATTGACCTGATCAACAAGCTGTACCAGCTGCGCACATGCAACAGGAAACTGCCGCGGGACTGCGGGAAGGAGCGCCCCTGTCTGAATCACCACATCGGTCAGTGCTGCGCTCCCTGTCAGGGAAATGTCTCCAGGGAGGAGTACGCACAGCGGATTGAGCAGGCGATTGATTTCCTGAATGGAAAGCAGCAGCCCATTATCAGAGAATTGAAGGAAAAGATGCAGCAGTCTTCGGAGCGGATGGATTTCGAGGAGGCAATCAAATACCGCGATTTGATCGAGAGTGTCAAAAAGGTCAGTGAGACGCAGAAGATGTCTGACAACGTAGGTGAGGACAAGGATATTATTGCGCTGGCGATTGACGGAAATGAGACGGTTGTGCAGGTATTTTTCCTGCGGAATGGAAAGCTGATCGGAAGGGAACACTTTTATATGATGCAGGTGGAGGAGCCGACCGCAGACAATATCCTCACGAGTTTTGTGAAACAGTTTTATGCCGGGACGCCATTTATACCGAGGGAGATCATGCTCCAGGAAGCCATCGAGGACATGGAGCTGGTGGAGCGCTGGCTGACAGGCAGAAAGGGAGCGCGCGTTCATTTGCGTGTGCCGCAGAAGGGCTCTAAGGAACGGCTTGTGGACCTGGCAGCGAGAAATGCCCAGCTTGTTCTGAGTCAGGACAGGGAGCGCATCAGGCGTGAGGAGGGGCGGACCATCGGCGCAGTGAAGGAGATCGAGGAAATCCTTGGCATTCGTCCGCTGACGCGCATGGAAGCGTTTGACATCTCCAATACCAGCGGCTTTGCGAATGTTGGTTCCATGGTTGTGTATGAGAAGGGAAAACCCAAGCGCAGCGATTACAGGAAATTCCGCATGAAGACGGTCGCCGGACCAGATGATTATGCCTGCATGCACGAGGTGCTTACGAGACGGTTCCGCCACGGATTGGATGAGCGTGAGGAGATGCGCCTTGACGAGAACAGTGTCGGGGAAGATTTTGGAAGCTTTACCAAATTTCCAGATTTGCTGTTGATGGATGGCGGCCGCGGTCAGGTCAATATCGCGCTGCAGGTATTGGATGAGCTCGGTCTCAGCATTCCGGTCTGTGGCATGGTGAAGGATGACAATCATCGCACGAGAGGGCTGTATTTCAACAATGTGGAGCTGCCGATCGATGTCCATAGCGAGGGGTTTAAGCTGATCACACGCATTCAGGATGAGGCGCATCGCTTTGCAATCACATACCACCGGTCGCTGCGGAACAAGGCGCAGGTGCACTCTGTGCTGGATGAGATACCGGGTGTGGGGGCAAGCCGCAGGAAAGCGCTGATGAAATATTTTAAGTCGATCGAGGAGCTGCGCGCTGCTGATGTCGCCCGGATTTCCGAGGTGCCGGGAATCACAGCGAATGTGGCGGAGGAGATATACCGTTTCTTTGCTGAATCAAATCAGGCGGAAAGTAATTCCAAATAGAAATTGTGCGGTTTGTATTGACAGAATCCGACAGATGTAATATAATTTTTACGTTTATACATGCTAACAAAGGTTTAAAGAGAGGGGATCAAACAAATGAAAAAGTACGTATTAATGGGATTGTGTACTGTTTTATGCTTTCAGATAACAGCATGTGGTGGCTTGGGGAAAGCAGACAGCAATGAAGTGGCCCGTGAAAAGGCGGCGGCCATCAGCAATAAGCTGGAGAGTGGTGAACTGCTGATTGATGAAGCGAAATATTCTTTTCCATCAGCTATGACAGACTGGACAGAACATGGATGGCATATTTCCAACAGTTACGCGAATATAGATACTTTTGAGTTGGAGAACAACGTGGAATCGACAGAATTTGAAGTGTATAATGATGAGAAGGATTCAAAGTATGTTCAGATGTGCGCGATCAACCTCGAACGTGATCCTGTAAAGATTGAACAGGCTACTGTTTCTTATCTTTCCATAAAAGTTTCTGACGCAAAAGATTCCTTGGAAGTTATCCTTCCCGGCGGGATTAACAGCAAGAGCACGAAGGAAGATGTGATCAATGCTTACGGCGAACCGCAGGAGGAAGACACGGATACGCTTTGTTACTATTATACAAGCAGTGATGGACTTGATATTGTCGTGGAGATCTTGATGATGATGGACAAGGTGACGAACGTGACATATGCGCTTGCCGATTCAAACTGGGGCTCTGTGACCAATGCTGAAGAGTGTGTACAGTTTATCAATGATGCGTTAAAGGCAAGCTTCTATGGTGAATTTGATACTTATGTGGAGAATAAATTTGATACGCAGGAGGGAGCACAGGAGTTATATGATTCTGAGGTAGACTATTATGCGCAGAACCTGATGTATTTCCTGGATATTGATTCTGAGACGGTCGATGAGGGGATTCTGACAGGCTTCTACGATGTGTCAAAGGCTGTTCTGGCAAAATTCAAATGGGACGATCCTGTTGTTGATCTGAGTGACGGTGCGCTGTGGGGAAGTTTCGAGATCACAATGTATCCGACGGATTTTGTTGACGTGATCATAGAAGATGTTCAGGCTGTGGCAGAGAGTGGTCTTGACGGAGATGAGTACGCACAGGCTATGCTGGATGCGATTCGCCCTAAGGTGGATGAGATATCCTACAGGGAACCGATCACAAAGTCCTATGACATTGATACTGAGGATGGCATTATCTCACAGGACACATGGGACGAAATTGATGATATTCTGATGGATTTTGCAGAGTAATCATGAAATATTACCAATAAGTATTTGTTTGCATGTAATTCTCTTCAGCGGAAGGCGGATTGCGAGGCATGACAAGCGGAAAATGGTATTCTATTGAGCACGATATGCGCATGAGGGCGTGTATCGTGCTTTTTATGCACACGGGTGTTTTGCTGCCTTGACGGAGATTGTTTAGCGGCGTAAAATAAATCTGATAGACAAAAATAGGTGATATGAAAAAAGTTATTATAAAATATGAGGTAAAACAAAGTGTCAGATGCAATCGAAAACAAATTCTATGAAAACAATTACGGAGAAAACGGAATGGACCAGGAAAAGCAGAAGAAAACAGAAAAAATAGCTGCTGAGATTTTGCAGATGTCAAAGAACAAGCTGCTCGTCAATATGCGGTTTATGGATATGTCGCTCAATCAGTTCAAGGTTTTCCCAAAACCCGACGTAACGCCCTTTACCGCGAGCGATGGGAAAATATATATCTATGCCCCGGATCATATTCTGAAAGCGTACATGTTGGATGAGAACCTTCCCATACGGAATTTCCTCCATACTGTGCTGCACTGTGTCTTTAAGCACTTTTTCGTGAACACGCTGGTCAACCAGAGGATGTGGGATCTGGCGTGCGACATTGCGGTGGAGAGCACGATCAACGACTTGGAGCTGAACTACCTGAATATCAGTAAAGCGAAGGAACAGGTTCAGTTTTTTGACCTTTTTAAGAAAAAGGTTCAGACCATCACTGCGGAGAAGATCTACAGCTATTTTCTGGACGAAAAGCTCTCTGACGACCTGGTGGAAAGGCTGTCCCTTTTGTTCAAGGGCGACGATCATGTGCTCTGGTATCTCACGGAGGAGCAGAAGAAAGGCATGGGGCTCTATGGCAGTGCCGCAGAAAATGAAATTTATCTGGTAAGCCAGGTCGTGCTCCTGGAGCGTTGGTCGGGCATTGCCATACGCATGCAGACTGAACTTGAGATGTTTGTCAAGCAGCGAGGGACTGCGGCGGGGCTGTTGACGCAGAATCTGAGAGAAGTGACCAGGGAGCGCTATGACTACACGGAGTTCCTCAAAAAATTCGCCGTCAGGGGCGAGGTGATGAAGCTCAATCCCGATGAGTTTGATTACAATTATTATACCTATGGTCTACAGCTCTATGAGAACATGCCGCTGATTGAACCGCTGGAATACAGGGAGATCAAGCGGATTCGGGAATTTGTGGTCGCGATCGACACATCGGGTTCGACTAGCGGCGAACTCGTGCAGACATTTGTGCAGAAAACCTATAATATTTTAAAGAGCACGGAAAGTTTTTTTACAAAGATAAACCTGCATATTGTGCAGTGCGACACGATTATTCAGGAGGACGTGAAGATCACCTGCCAGGAGGAGTTTGACGCGTATCTGAAAACCATGCAGATTCACGGTCTGGGAGGCACGGATTTCCGCCCGGTGTTTGCGTATGTCAATACGCTTGTGGACACAGGTGAGTTTGAGAACCTTAAAGGGCTTGTCTACTTTACAGACGGATGCGGTGTTTTTCCACAGAAAAAACCGCCTTATGACACGGCGTTTGTGTTTATCGATGATTCGTACAATAATTACGATGTTCCGTCGTGGGCTATGAAGCTGGTGCTGCAAAAGGATGAGATCTAATCAGGCGGCAGACAGGGAGGAAGTCAGTATGACCAGAATGGACAATGCATTAGATATGCAGATTACAATTGTCAACTGCATGAAACAGGAATGGTGGAGAGGGCGGATTGTATACGAAGGGGAATGCAAATGGAACTGACACAGGTAGAAAAAGCCGCGCTTTTGCAGCGGGCGGTACTTAACAGCTCTGTGGAGGAGCTTTCGAAAATTTATGATGAATTAGGTTTTGTGGAGATGTCGGCGCCAGCGCTGGGGTTGGCGTGTCGCTTCCGTGGGGCTGGGGTGGTAAAGGCTTTGATACAGAAGGGGGCATCCTTTGACTTCCCTTCAAAGAGGCGGATTGAGGAGACATACAACTGTTATGTTGGCAGGCGTTATGCCAATTACCGCACAAATTATTCCATGTATCTGTCAAGGGTTTTTGGGGAAGATTTAAGAGGGGCATATTGCTTTAAGGGAATGACGCTGCGCCGGCAAGCGGAAAGAGAGACAGGGGAACCGTTGGAATTTCTCCCAGACGGTGAGCGCGTTGAAGTACTAAACTGTCTGATGGAAAACAGGGAGAAGATTGCCTTTCAACCGGAGGAGATGCTCTGGTATTCCATATATTTTGGCGATATGGTAATTGTGGAAAAATTGAAAGGGTATGGCGTGAAACTTTCTGAAGTTCGCATTCATACGATTACCGATGATGCCCCGGCAATGGACGCGTACTGGTTGGAGTATGTCGCCATGACGGAGCGGCTTTCGTATGGGGATTACTTTGCAGTCGTACGGCAACTTGCTGCGGAATGTGACGGAAAACGGTTACACCTCACGGATAATCTATATGAGATTATGAAAAAACATTTTTATGATGTCAGGGTATTTGAATTTTTCCTTGCCCATTTTAAACAGGAAAAGATGAAAAAATATCAGATTATACGCGGTCTGATTGAGATCGATGCCGCTGCTGTGCTGCCTGTGGTTGAGAGGGAAAACTGGCTCACGACACCAAAGAAACGCGATGAGATGATTGCGTATGCTTCGGAAAAAGGCAGTACGGAATCACTTGCGTGGCTGTTGGACTATAAAAACCGCACTGCTGACTTTGTTGTGGAACAGGAAAAAGCGGAGAAAAAGATGATGCGGGAGCTGACGGCCGCGCCGGATTCGGTTGTCATGTTAAAGAAGATATGGAGCTACCGAAAACGGGAGGACGGTACGCTGCTCATCACGAATTACAAAGGTATCGATACTGAAGTTGCCGTTCTGGAAAAGATCGGAAAAGGGATTGTAACGGGAATTGGAGAGGGTGCTTTTGCGGGAAATCATTTTAATCCCAAAGTGACAGAGGAACAGATAGAGCAGCACGGCAGGATTACAAAAATCACATTGCCAGGGACACTGCAATATATTGGGAAGTATGCTTTCTGCGATATGCCTGCATTGGAGGAAATCCATATACCCGAAGGAGTGGAAAAAATAGACGACTTTGCATTCTGGAGGTGTAGATTTCTGAAAAGCATTACGATTCCCGAAACGGTAAAGAGGATTGGAAAGTATGCTTTTGAGGGTTGCGTCAGGCTTGAATTGGTATTCATCAGCGAGGGGATTCTCGAAATCGGAGAGTTTGCGTTTTCGAACTGCAGCCTCAAGGAAATTATTATACCAGAATCCGTTCAAAATCTGGCTGTGGAACCAGAGGGCAGTGCTATTCTCAAAATATTTGGATATAATCCTTATTCCAAGATGAAGGTATATTGCCCAAAGGGGAGCAGAATCGAGGAATATTGTAAGAAAATGCATCTGCGGGTTGAAAATACGTTTCCTTTGCAGGGGTGAATCGTGCGTCATCTGGTTTCTAAGTTCACAGATGACGATCTGAATATGCGCAAAATGAGATTTAAAGATAGCCTTGACAGGGAGGAATGAATATGGAATTTACACAGGAAGAAAAAGCCGCGCGACTGCAGTGGGCGGTGATTAACAGCTCTTTGGAGGAGCTTTCTAAGGAATGCGAGGAGCTTGGATATGTGGAGATGTCAGCACCGGCGCTGGGCTTAGCGTGCCGCTTTCGCGGGCTTGACGCGGTGAAGTTACTGGTTGAGAAGGGTATCTCTTTCGGCTTTCCTTCAACGGAGGAGATCGAAGAAAAGTACCGTTGTTATATTGGTCAGAAATATGCGAATTACAGGACAAATTATTCTTTGTATCTGTTGAAGATTTTCAGGGGCGGGCTAAAGGGCGCCTGCAGTGTGAAGGGCATGAAATTCACACAGAACGCGAAGCGGGATACGGGAAAGCCGCTGCCTGTTCTTGCGGATGAGGAGCGGGTGGCTGTGCTGGAGTACCTTATCCAGAATCAGGAAAAACTTGCGTTTCAGCCGGAGGAAATGCTGTTCTATGCGATCTATGCAAAAGATACGGTCATCTATGAGGTGTTGAAAAAGCATGGCGTCACGCTTTCGGAAAGGCGGATCCAGACGATTACGGAAGGTGGCATTGCCACAGACGGCTACTGGCATGAATATGGCTCCATGACAGGAAAGCTTGCTGATGAGGATTATCTTGAGGTCATGCAGCGGCTTGCCGCGGAGCTTGACGGAAAGCTGTTTTACTATACGGAGAAGATGCTTGACATCACGAGGAACCGTTTTCATGACAGCCGCATATTTGAATATTTCCTCGCCCATTTCAGGCAGGATAAGATGAAGAAGTATCAGATTATACGAAGCCTGATCGACGAGGGCGCCCTGGATGCGCTGCCGGTCATAGAGCGGGAGGGCTGGCTGCAGGCGCCGCACAAGCGGGACGAGATGATCGAGTACGCGTCGCAGAATAAGAAAACAGAGGCGCTTGCATGGCTGCTGGACTACAAGAACCGCACAGCTGACTTTGCCGCCGAGCAGGAAAAGGCCGAGAAGAAGATGATGCGCGGTCTGAGTGGGAATCCGAGCAGGATGCCGTCGCCGGATTCTGTCGCAGAATTAAAGAAGATCTGGAGTTACAAGAAACAGGACGATGGCACATTAGTCATCACGAACTACAAAGGTACGGATAGAGAGGTCACAGTGCCAGAGCGGATTGGCAAAAGCATTGTCACGGCGATCGGAAAAGGTGCGTTTGCGGGAGCATCAGGGCGGGTTGACATTACGATTTACGCGACATGGGAGCAGATGAAGCACCGTCAAAGGAAGGTCACTAAAATCACGCTGCCACAGACGATTCGGCATATTGGGAAAGGCGCCTTCAGTGAGCTGTGGGCGTTAAAGGAGATCAATATCCCTGAGGGCGTGGAGGAGATTGACGAATACGCTTTTTTTGTCTGCAGTTTCCTGAAAGATATCACGATTCCGGGGACTGTGAAGAAGATCGGAAATTACGCTTTTGCGCGGTGTGATACACTTGAAAAAGTACAGATCTGCGAGGGTGTTCTCGAGATTGGGGAGAGAGCCTTCCGAGACTGCGGCGTTCTGAAGGAAATCCATATACCGAAATCGGTTGAGCGCCTGATGACTGCCACAAAACAATATAGTGGTATAGGGAACGAAGTGTTCAGCGGATGTCCTGAATTGACCGTATACTGCCCGGCGGGAAGCATGGCGGAGGCGTACTGTAAGGAGAAGGGGTTTCGGTTTTTGACCGTCCCTTGTGTGGAAAAATAGTTAGCAATTTGTAAACTCCATTTGTGTGAAACAAAAATTGACTTTTACACTACATTTCGTTATAATATGATGTATGAAAGTAAACAAAAAAGAAATCATCGAAGCAAAAATTACACAAAACCAAGGGATTATACAGATTGCTGACATTGTTGCTGAGGGCATTTCAAAGCAGTACGCAATTCAATATTTGCAGGATAGAAATTGTGAAAGGGTTGCAAAAGGCGTATATCTGGCACCAGATGCGTGGCAGGATGATTTGTATATTATTTCCCTGCAATATAAAAAAATTGTCTATTCCTACGATACAGCGTTATATCTGCTTGGATTATCAGAGCGGGAGCCAATTTGTTTTACTGTGACTATACCAAGGGGCTATAAGGTGAATTACAGAGGGAAAAGTCCTCTTAAAAAGGTAACGGCAGTAATGGAACGCTATTCCTTAGGCATGGATACTGCTGTTACACCATATGGTCATACCGTACCATGCTATAACGCAGAAAGAACCCTGTGCGATATTTTCAGGACAGATACAGAAATGCAGGAAAAACAGTTTGCCGTGAAAGAATATCTGAATGGAAAGAAAAACCTGCCAAGACTTATGGAATATGCCAAAGTGCTTCAGGTAGAGAAAAAAATTAAGCAATATATGGAGGTACTGCTGTGATTCATACATCAACGCAATTGAAAGCGTTGGTAAGAAATAAATCTCATGGAGATAATGCCAAGGCTATGACATTGATCAGAAATTTTGTGATGGAAAGATTTTTGGAACGAATGTCTTTATCAAAATACAGCGGAAATTTAATATTAAAAGGCGGATTGCTGATCGCGTCCATGGTGGGACTTGATAATCGGGCAACAATGGATATAGATACCACGATACGGAATTATAATCTTTCAGCAGAGGATGCAGGAAAAATGATGGAGGATATCATTGCTATTTCCATTGATGATGGAATACGATTTACCGTTAAGGGTGTTGAAAACATTATGGATGAAGCAGAATATCCGGGAATCCGTTTTAAATTGGAATCGACACTGGATACCATGAAAACACCTTTGAAAATTGATATCTCAACAGATGATGTGATTATGCCAAAGGAAGTGCATTATGAATACAAACTGATGTTTGAAGAACGCAGCATACCCTTGTTGGCTTATAATCTTGAAACGGTATTGGCGGAAAAGATGGAAACCATCATTTCAAGGGGAACCCTAAACACAAGAATGAGAGATTACTATGACCTCATGATTTTGAATGTTGTTAAATCAGATGCGATCAATTATGCTGATTTAGCGAAAGCGCTTGAAGCTACAAGCAGAAAAAGAAATTCATATGAACTTTTATCAGATCCAAAGCATGTTTTGGAACAGATTAAATCGGATGCTGGGCTGATGGAACAATGGGGAATATATCAGCGCAAATATGATTATGCTACAGATTATCATTGGGAAGATATTGTAAGGAATATTGAGTTATTATTTGAAAAATTGATATGAAATGGCTGCAGTTCAGCCGCATATAAGAAGGAGTAGAACAATAAAAATGACACAAGAGGAAAAACCAAAGCTGGCAGCGATCGAGAAGGCAATACTTGGCGGCACGCCCGACGAGGCGGCAGCGCTTTACAGGGAGTTTGATATCCCCCTGCTCACGGCGCGCGTTCTGGGGGTTGCGGGGCGCGGCCGCGGTCTGGATATGGTAAAAGCCCTCGTCGAAAGCGGCGCTTCCTTTGAATATGAGGAGATCAACAGGGCTCGGAAGGTGGAGCATTTCACCTCATATTATTACAGCGACCACCACGCAATGGTGCTTTCGGATTTTTTTATCCTGTTTTTGCTGACGGGCGTAGACCGAATCAAGGGGTATACGCCCGTCAGAAAGATGAATGCCGTTGCGCCAGTCTGTGAGGCGGAGCGCATGAAAGTCATAGAGTACTTATGTGACCAGAGCGAAAAGGTACATATCCACCCGGGTGATTTCCTTTACTTTGCGATACTGACAGAAGAATGGAATGTTGTCAGTGCATTAAAAAACAGGGGGATCGGCTTTTCCGAGGAGCGCAGGAGGCTGCTGGCGGAGGACGGCGGACGCGATAACGACCGGTGGGTTATGTACTATACGCTTTTGGCGGGGCTCGACGATGACGCGTTCATGCGTGTCACCGCTGCGCTGTGCATGGAAATCGGGGAGGGGAAAAAGTTGTTTTTCACGGAAATACTCTGGAAAACGAACCGCCAGCGTTTTTTTGAGCCGGTTTTCTTTGCGTCTGTCCTGGAACATTTTAATCAGTCCAAGATGAATAAGAAGCAAATCTCGATGGACATTATTGACAATGAAAGAGTCTGCTGTCTGGAAATCATAGAAAATAACGGCTGGCTCAAAAATACGCACAGGCGTGATGAACTGATTGAGTACGCCCTGGAAAATGGCAGGACAGAGACGACGGCATGGCTGCTCGATTATAAAAACCGCACGGCCAATCTGGCTGCCGAACAGGAAAAAGCGGAAAAGAAGCTGATGCGGGAGCTGAGCATGGCACCGGATTCTGTCACTGCGCTCAGAAAGATCTGGAGCTATGCGAAAAGGGAGGACGGGACGCTTTGCATCAAGCGGTACAAAGGCGAAGAACTTGAAGTCGTCGTTCCCGAAAAGATTGGGAAGAATGTTGTTACGGCGATCGGGGATCGCGCCTTTCTGGGAGATGTCCATCGTAAAAATAAGGCAGAACAGCATCACTGCAGGATTACCAAGGTCACGCTGCCGGGGACGATTCAGCAAATCGGGGTTCATGCATTCAGCCATATGGCGGCATTGAAAGAAATTCATATTCCAGATAGTGTGAATGCGATTGGATTTTGTGCATTTTTTGAATGTGTGTCCTTACAAGACATTACGATTCCGGGAAGCGTGAAAAAAATTGGCGGTGCTGCTTTTAAGAAATGCGCGAAGCTAAAAAGTGTGCACATCTGTGAGGGCGTTACCGAGATCGGGGAGGATGCGTTTGCGGTGTGCAGAAGTCTGGAGAAGGTCATCATACCGGAGTCCGTTCAGGAATTGGGAACCTATTGGGATGAATTATATTCACTTTTATATGATGGGCGCGAAATATTCAGCGGATGTCCTAATCTGACCGTATACTGCCCGCCGGGAAGCAGGGCGGAGGCGTACTGTAAGGAGAAGCGGGTTCGGTTTAAGAGTGGAGGAGGAGTATAGTAATGGAGGTTTCGCAAAAGGAAAAAGCCGCGCATTTGCAGCGGGCAGTGATTAACAGTTCCGTGGAAGAGCTTTCGAAAATTTATGGCGAATTAGGCTTTGTGGAGATGTCAGCACCGGCGCTTGGTCTGGCATGCAGGTTCCGGGGGCTTGACGTGGTAAAGTGTCTTGTGAATGCGGGCGCCTCGTTTGATTTCCCGTCAACGGAGGAAGCCGGGGAGACATATCATTGCTATGCCGGGACGAAAAAAGGAGATTACCGCACGAATTATTCCGTGTACTTATTGAAGGCATTTGGAAAGAGTCCGGACCTGCCGCTTTACTGCCTGACGGGCATGGTAATGGAACAGCAGATGGCAAGGGAGGATGGCAGCCTGCTGACATTTCTTCCTGATGGGGAGCGCGCCGACGTGTTGAGATACCTGTTGGAGAACAGGGAAAAAATAGCCTTTCACCCCGAAGAACTGCTGTATTATGCGATCTTTTACCGCGATACAGCGCTTGTAAATGAGCTGAAAAGGCAGCAGGTAAGGATTCCCGAAAAGCGTGTCGCTGTCATTGCGGACGGCGCCTTTTCGCCGAATGGGTACTGGGACGAGTATGTCGACCTGATGCGGCGGCTTACCAGTGAGGATTATCTCGGAGTGATGCAGCAGCTTGCCTTAGAGCTGGATGGGAAGTTATTTCGCTATACAGAGGGCATTTTTGACAGTACGAAAAAGATGTTTTGCGACGAAAGAATATTTGAATTTTTTCTTGCCCATTTCAATCGGGAGAAAATGAATAAAAGTGCGGTGATGCGCGGTCTGATCGATGTGGAGGCTGCCGAGGCGTTTCAGGTCGTGGTGCGTGAAGGATGGCTTGCCATGCCAAAAAAGAGGGACGAGATGATCGCGTATGCGTCAGAGGAGGGAAAGACCGAGATCCTGGCGTGGCTGCTGGAGTATAAGAACCGCACCGCCGATCTTGCCGCTGAGCAGGAGAAGGCGGACAGAAAGCTGATGCGGGAGCTAAACTGCGCCCCCGATTCCGTTTTTGCACTAAAGAAAATGTGGAGCTGGCAGAAGCAGGAGGACGGCACGCTCCTGATCACGAAATATAAGGGAAAGTGCGCCGAGGTTACAGTCCCGGAAAGGATTGGCAGGAGCATTGTCACGGCAGTCGGGGGCACATCTTTCGGGCGTTCATTTTTAAAAGTGCTTGTCGATCAAAAGCTGAAAGTCACCCTTCCCAAATCGCTCCGCTATATTTTCGGCTTTGCTTTTCAGCGGTTGAAGGGACTTGAGGAGATTCAGATTCCTGACGGAGTGGAGATAATCGGGCATTATGCTTTTGACGGATGTTTTCGGCTTCGGAATATTACAATCCCTGATAGCGTGAAAGAAATCAGCGACCATGCCTTTAACGGCTGTAGTTTACTGGAACATATCACCATTCCCGCGCAGACGAAAACGATCGGTTCGATGGCGTTTGCAAGCTGCAGTTCACTGGAGAGCGTCACCATTTCCGAGGGGGTGGAGCGGCTTGACTCGGATGCGTTCAGAGATTGTCGTTCGCTGAAATGTGTTACCATTCCCGGTACAGTGGAGCAAATCAGCCCGGCTGCATTTTGTATATGCAGTCAGCTTGCAAAAGTGAAGCTCTGCGAGGGCGTGAGGGAAATTGGCAGAGCTGCCTTTGAGTGCTGCTACCTGCTGACGGATATCACGATTCCCCGTTCCGTGAAGGAAATTGGCGGCTATGCATTTGACAGATGCTGCGGATTAAAATCGGTACATATCAGTGAGGGCGTAAGGCAGATTGGCGCACACGCTTTCGAGGACTGTACTGCACTGACGGATATCTGTCTGCCCGAAAACGTGGAGAATGTTGGCGCGTATGTATTTGCGGACTGTCAGGCGCTCGTCAGACTGGATATCCGCGGGCGCATCAGGGAGCTTGGCAAATCCGTTTTTTCCGGCTGCAGCGCACTGACAGAATTCATGATTCCCGAGACTGTGGAGAAGGTTGGAGACCATGCATTCTCCGGCTGCGCGTCCCTGAAAAGCATCACCATTCCCGCGGCTGTGACAGAGATTGGGAAGGGTGTGTTTTCAGGTTGCAGCAGTCTGGAGGAGGTATGCATCTGCGGGGAAGTGAAAAAGCTTGGCACAGAGGCTTTCGTAGATTGTCCGAAGCTGCGCGCGATAAAAATATGGGAGTCCATTCCAAACCGCATCCTGGGCGAGACCTTTGAACAACAGAAAGGGTTGACCGTATCCTGCCCGAAAGGGAGCAGGACGGAGGCGTATTGCAGGAAAAAGGGGATTCCTTGTGCGGAACTGGTAAATGACCGAGGATAAATGTCATGGAAAAAAGACATGGAAAAAGTCAGGATAGTTATTGAAACATTTAGGAATTATGGTACAATAAAGATAGGGTGAGGGTAGTGTCAAGTAATCTATGAAAAACTGAACCAAAAAACTAGGCTCAATTGAACCTTGAAAATTGCAGATACTG
>VSNM01000104.1 GCA_009774245.1 Lachnospiraceae bacterium
CAGTAATAATCTAAATTTACTTGAGGTATTTTTTTGTGTCAATCTCTTGACCTATTTAAAGTATACAGGAAGCTTTCCCTTATCAATCTTCATGTTTGAACCAGTCGCCGCATTAATAATCTCCGCCGCATCCCGCTCCACGCATTTAAAACGCAGCTCTGTACCGATGACACTGTGCAGCTTTTTCTTGTCCTTGGAATATTTGATATAGCGCATGATCTCCCGCATGTTAGACTGAAACTCATCAATCTCACTGTCGGACAATCCGCTGGGCGTTATCAGATTCACACGGTAATCCATGGCATATCTGCGGATTTCCTCACTGCAGTCCGAGTACATTTCATGCAGACTGAGCGGCCCATCCCATTCCTCTGCCCCAAAATAGATCACAACAGTCACTACGGGGAGCAGTCTGTCTTCCTTCCAAAAACCGCTCAGAAATTCATCACCCGACAGTTTCTTATTCGACAGATTCTTATCCGCCAGTTTTGATTTCCGATGCGAAGCCGCTGCCGCCGTAACCTGATGCGCAAGCTGGATTGCATCATATAGGCAGTTCTTTACAGGCGCCGCGTAATGAATCTTCCCCTCATTCTCTGCTGCCAGTATGCAATAGGCTGCATATCCATCTGTCATTGCCATCAGCAGCTTGGCCACATCCCTGTATCTCTGCTCTGGTACAGACGCATAATCCGCACCATATGGAACTGCGATCTCTGTTGTATCCAGCTCAACCAGTCTTTCCGGAATAACGATCTGCCTCCCATGATATAAAAACTGGTTGAACACATCCGCAAATATGTCCGGGCGTCTCATGTATTCCTTTGTCAGCGCGTCGAGTCTTCCCAT
Organism: Lachnospiraceae bacterium; assembly: GCA_009774245.1. Taxonomy (GTDB): domain Bacteria; phylum Bacillota; class Clostridia; order Lachnospirales; family Lachnospiraceae; genus COE1. The sequence goes on from VSNM01000104.1 coordinate 850, forward strand.
ATATTCTGCCACCTTTTTACTTTTGTATTTGTAATGATGATATCATATTTCATGTAAAACCTCAAATACTTGTTGGATTTCGATGATAAGTTTTTATGTAAAGTATGCTGTTGTCAAGGTTCCTTTATTACTTTCAATCACAATCTCTAAAATTTTTACATGTCACTGCAAAAAATTCTTATCCGCATACGCTACCTTATACTGATTCCTATTCTTCTCAAAGAAAAATGTCATCAGTCTTTCCGCTAAAAATCCTGGATAACGGTTCTGATATGGATCTTCCCGTTCTCTGCTATGTTCTGCACAGACGAACAGAATGGGAAAAAGCCATTTACACAACTCGTCCAGAATTTCTTTTTTCATGATAAACATATTACAGGGCGAATATAGATTTGTATCAAAGAAATCAACTGCTTTCCTATAATCCTCAGGATATATCCGATTCAGGTAATCCATCATAAAATCCCAGTCAGACGCTGTATGCCTGTCCTTGTAATTCTGCGCAATGCTCGGAGCCACATAAAGAGGCGCGGGCAAAATGACATCAATGTCATTTTCTTTCATCTTCTGATACCAGTCGTTTTTCAGTAAAAAGTGTCTGCGGTAATGCTCCAGTCCCACAATATTCTGTTTCGCGTTTTTCCAGATCCAGTACAGTGCCGTCAGTTCGCAGAACTGACAATTCCGTCCAGAAATATTTTCACCTGTATCGTCTGTCAGGCTGCATATCCTGTCTTCTGTCAGTGCCGCGCCTACCTGAATTTCTTTCTGAAATACAGATAACTGGTACTCACCCTGCAGCGGCTTGTCCAAAACAGACCGCACCACATAGATACAGGCCGACTCGGAAATATCGTCGAACTTATCATAACTCCTGCCCATTTCTGCAAAGTAAAGTGTCAAAAAACGGTTGCGTAGTTCCATGTCTAACTGTGGTGTGACCGGAATGATCTTCTCCATTCCCATCTGTTTTAATTTCTCTGTCAATACAGGGTGATACACGCCCCTTGTCCCCAGATAGACAGGATACTGTGTGTGCAGACTGGTATCCTGGTCAAAACGGACTACTGGAACTCCTTCAATATCCGCGGCATTCGATTCGTCATTATCATACAAATATGCCTCGATTTTCATGTCAGGATATATCTTTGTCAGGTATACCCCAAGTGTGCGCGCTCTCGAATGAGCGCCGACTATGTAAATGTTTCGTTCCATTTGTCTCTCCGCTATCCAAAGCCGCTACTTACAGTCTAATAAACTTTTCCAGTGTCCCGTTTTTAACCCATTTCACTGCCGTCTCATAATCCTCATTGGTGTCAAATTCAATCCATCCATTTCTAAACTTTACAGCCTTAACCTGATTTCCAGACTCAATCACCGCCTGAAGCAAATCAGTCATATAAGCTTTTCTTATCGTTTTACCTGACTGCTTCCATGGTCTGTCCTGGTATGCCTCATAATCCCTGTCATGAATTGAAACAATTTTTCCAAGTGCATTTTTTGAGAACTTCAAAATACCAATATATCTGGCATCAATGTCTTCCAGCTTTGGCGCTTCCAGACCAAGCTCGGTAATATTGTCATTTTTATCAAGTGTTAAACTTTCCGTATCAAAATCCACTCTTCCATACCTTGCATGCCAGTATTCCTGCCAGTTCTCATCTACCGCAACCACAAAATCATCTTTACTATCCATCATCCCCTTAAGCATGCTTTCCTCAAAAAGAATATCAGAGTAACTGACAACAATGTCATCATCAAACTCCTGTTTTGCTGCCATCAGGGACTCAACCATATTCGTATTGGCATAATCCGCGTTTTCATAATATTTCACGCCAGAATACGTAATTTTGTCCGCTGCAAAACCCCTGACCACAATAATTTCCGTAATTCCACACCTATGATATGTCTCTATCTGCCTCTCTATAATTGTTTTTCCATCAAACTCCAGCATGCCCTTTGGAAGATTCTCTGTATACTTTTTTAATCTTGTTCCCTGCCCTGCCGCTAAAATAATTGCTTTCATAACCTTACACTCCCTCATCCAGAAATATTTGCTTTATCAATTGAATATCTTCTTTTTGAAACGGACTCTCTCGCTCAGGATGCCACATTGTACCATATATCTTTTTATCTTTGACTTTTAGCGCCTCAATCACGCCATCTTCCGATACCGCTTCGATCATCAGATCATCCGTCGCCGCTTTCACCGCCATGTTATGGAAACTGTTCACAGTTTTTCCAGCCCATGGGGCAATTCCTTCCAGTCTGTGCTTTACGCCTACATGCTTTGCTACCTTCACCAGCTCCGCACCAAAATAATCAGCAATCACCTGCATTCCCCTGCAAAAACCGTAAACCGGAACATTGTTTTCAATGCCATACTGAATCATCCTTCTTTCTGTTTCGTCACGTTCAGGTGCATTTCCTCCGTATTTTGACAGGTCGTTTCCACCTGTAAGAAGGATTCCGTCAGGTCTGATCTGCTCCAGAAATTCATTAATCCTCTGTGGGACATTGTTGACCGGGAGGGGCAGGAATCCACATTCCCAGATCAGCTTCGCAATCTCCACATCGGCACAGTCCCTGCGTTCGCCATAGCTTTCAACAACCTCTACCCGCTGGGTATATATAATCTTTTTCATCAATGCTTCCCCTGCCATCTAAAATATCTTAGGAACTGTTAAGAAATAACTTTTAATATCGGAGAAAAAGACAAGCGATATTAAAAGTTATTGCTGAACAGTTCCTTACTGTTCACCAAACCGTTCAAGAATACTGTCTGCAAGTTCTGATATGCTTACATCTCCATTGTTTTCCAGAACCATGTCCGGATTTTTCGGTTCCTCAACATTTACATGGATACCTGCAACGTCTTTACAAATTAAATCCATGGAATTGCTGTACAATCCCTTCTGATTCCGCTTTGTTAACACTTCCATGGATACCTTCACATATATCTCCCTATAATTTTTTATATTTTCCCTATTCCAGCTGCGGATCACATCAAACATGGAGATTGTACAGCATATGACATTCATTTCCTGCTCCTGCAGCATTTTGCATAACCTCGCATACCGCATTGCGCATTTAATCCGTTCTTCCCGCGTATAGCCGAGATCATTGCCAAATACCTCGCGCAGCGCATCGCCGTCGAGGAAGACAGTGTTGGGATATTTTCGTTTCATTTTTTCATATAATAATATACCTATTGATGTCTTTCCTGCACCGGACAGACCTGTGATCCAATAAACATATCCCATAATTTCCCCTCCAATTTCCTCATTATTGAAGCATATCCTTTCCACGACTTCATACCAGTCCAAAAGCTTTTCGCGTCTGTATCGACAAAATAAGCTGTTCATCAATCACGCAGATTTGTTTTGTGGGATATTTCCCCGATAGCTCTCTGTATAATTCTTTTCTTGACCGCTCATATGTATTGGCAATCACCACAATATTACAATCTGACTCCTGCAGCTTTGATGGATTTTCTACATCAAGCCCCATTTTCTGCAGCTCTGCATAGTTTCTGTCCACCCATAACACTACCCGGCAGAAGCCCGTTTTTTCCAGATAGCAGTAAAGCCTCTGCCCGTATGTCCCCGCGCCGTACAGGACAATATCGGTTCCCCTGCCTACATCCCTGAATGGAAACAGAAAATCCAGTCCGTCATATCCTTCATATAATCCATCCGAACGCGGAATCATTAGAAACAGCACATATCTCAGCCATTGTCCCCGCAGGTCAAAGATATCCTTATACCGCCCAAGGCTTTGGGCAACGGAAGCATATAATGTCTGGAACTGTAGCCTTTCCTCGATGTAATCCTGTATATTTTTAACCATGGATGCCGTAGTCTGGCGGTAGTGGTACAGGCATTCGTGCAATATGTATATATTATCTGCATTTAACAATGCCGGATATGTACATGCCGCATCTTCTCCCATTCTCAGTCTATCATCCACTTCCATCTGATACGGCATGATACACTCCCTTTTAAAAAGCTTATCCCATAACGCCGGATAAATCTTCCAGTCAAAAAATTCCCTGCCAACAATCATCTCAGGATATATCTGTTCTATCAGCTGTTTCTTTCCGTAGTACCCATCAGGAACGTCATGGTATGCTTCTTTTGATATGTTTCCTGTATCAATATAATGACCGCACATCACGATATCCGCATTGTTTTCTGCCATTGTACTATAAAGCCTTTCAAACATTTCAGGCTCAATCCAGTCATCCCCGTCCACATAGGCAATATACTCCCCCCGGGACATCTGCAGCCCGGATTTTCTGGCTTTTACAAGACCTTCGTTTTCTTTATGCAGGACCACAATCCGGTCATCCATTGCCTGGTACTGGTCACAGATCCCAGAACTGCCATCACACGAACCGTCATCAACCAGGATGATCTCCAAATCCCTGTAAGTTTGATTACAGATGCTCTCTATGCACTGCCCCAGATACGGTCTGACATTATAAATTGGTACGATCACACTGAGCATGGGAACTGTTTCCTTTCACTTTTCGCAAAAACAAATCATCAGACAGCATATAAAACTGTCTCCTCACTCGAAAGAGAATAATGCCGGAGATAAAAAGTATACTCTGGACAGAAAGATAAGATCAGCCCCGGCAGTTCCCAGATATCTTCCGGCTTATGATAAACAGAAACAGCCAGTTTCGGTTTATATTCCCGTATCAGCCTTTCGGCTCCTTTCAGGGCCTCATACTCCGCACCCTCAATGTCCATCTTAATAAACGTGACTTTCCCGTCGATCACTGCATCTAAACTTGTCACTGGTATACACGTACCTCCGCCAGCCACCAATCTTGAGCCTTCATTGGAACTGGCACGAAAATCCAATACGGTCTCACTGTTCCATAACCCTTTCGAGATTAATTGATAGGATAAATTATCTATTTTTTCTAAAACGTTTTTACACTTTCTAAAATTATTTTCATCCGGTTCAAATGCAAAGATCGTCTTCTGCACACTGCCTGCCCACTCTGCAAACATACGGGAGTTTTCCCCGTCATAACATCCGCCGTCAACAAATACCTCATGTTCCTCACGATGTCCCATTAAAAACGGCAGGTCGAAATATTGCTGGTGATGGTATACATCCAGCATCATCCCTGTCACATCAATGACTCTGTCCCCTCCGATCCCTGCCTTTTCCAACATCTGGCTAAATTCTGCATGAAAACTGGTAGATGCAATGTAAACGGTTCCATCTGATATGTTCTCTGCAAACTCTGTCATGGACATGATCGGCAATCCCTTATAACTGCCTGTCACATGATTATCAATCATCCCGGAAAAGTCAAACTCTTCAAACAAATCTGCAAGGATCTTTCCCCACTGTCCGGCGCTCGCTATGTATTTCCTGCGTTTATCATTCCCTAAGATCTCATACACTTTTTGATATAATGCAGTATTTTTAATAATATCCGTCATATATCTCCTGTCGCCTGTCAGACTGAACAACAGGCGGTCCGCATACATTCTCCTGGATTCCTCATCGCCCAGATGGTTATAAATATTCTGTATGTTCTGTATCAATACCCTGCCTCCTGTCATCTGCTCTCCGATACATTCCCTGCGTTCCTACAACATTAATATAAAACTTCGGATCCTGCCTTCACACTATACAGTCGCATACAGTACCGTCTCACATACATCGGAACAATAATGCCTGATGTAAAACTTATACTCTGGAACTAATTCCAGAATATATGCCGGAAGCTCCACGATATCCTCAAACTTATGATAAAGGCAGACTGCCAGCTTGGGACGGTTTCTCTGTATCGTTTTTTTAGCCCCTTCCAGCGCTTTCAGTTCACTGCCTTCGATATCCATCTTAATATATGTAACCCTGTCTTCCTTTGCGATACTGTCAATATCCCCTCCATTTACGACGATCCTGCCTTCTTCCTCCACCCTGGAACCGGTCAACTCTTCCGTAAAATACAGTTTTTCCTCTTTGTTCCATGCTGCGATCTCCCTGATGTCAATATGATCTACATGTTTCTGCTCACACATTTCTTTAATCCTGCAGTACATATCATGTAACGGTTCCATTGCATATATTTTCTGGTATTTCCCGCCTGTCCACTGCACAAAATCCAGTATCGTTCCGCCATCATATGCTCCCGCATCAATAAACACCTCATCTTTTTCCGGTTCGAACACATTAAAATACTGCTTCTTTCCATTATGCGCCTGTAAATGCCCATACCCCAGACTCAACACATTTCGTGTTGGAAATCCATGATCCGATAAGGTTTTCTGCATTTCCTCCCTGTATTTTGATGATCCAACAATCACAGAATATCCCTTACAGTTCTCCAGCATTTCATCAACAGAAAGAACCCGGATGTCATCAATCTGCGTTCCGACAAGCCTGCTGTCACTGTCACAGAAATAATCTAAATGATACCCGCATACATCAAGCGTCCTTTTGGCTTCCCTGCCGTCATGCCCGCATCCCCATATCACAAGCCCGTTTCCTTGCGTCTGGTTCATAAACGTCTCAAGCACAGGACAGTGCCATTCCCTCTCAAAACGATCTACCGCTTTATATAACTGCCACTTATCTCTGCTGATGCTGTAATTCAGACGCGCATCAAACAAAATTTTTGACTGTTCATCCTGCAACGCTTCCCTTATTTTAAAAATCTTATCGCAGACTCCCTGATATTCCATATTCCCTTTTCCTTTAATCTTATTGATTAACATTTTCTTGAGGAACAAATCATAGTTTTTGCAGACAATGATCTGTTTCTCCCTGATTCCAAGCTGCACCAGTTGTTCACGCATATCGTCCGCATGGACAGCATTTGCAATAATATAAACTGCATCAGGATACTTTTTCGCACCTTCACCCGGCATAAGAATCATGAGGCCGTCTATACGCCTGTTCCACTTCCCTGAATTATTGTCGATTCCCGCCACTGCAGCCTTTCCATTCTGTTTCAGGTACTCGTTCACAAGCACTCCCAGATTACCCGTACCAAATATGGCCACATCTTCTTCTGGTGTCAGCATACTGATTTTCTGCTCCATCTGCTGCCATTCCATGTCAGTTTCCACCATAAAATTCCGGAACGCTTCCCATGAAGTCTCTGCCGCCGTGCAAAGCATCTTTTCCCTTTCGGTCAATTCGGTTCCGTTATATGCCTCTGCTCCCGCTTCATTTCTTATATCCTGATAAAGCGATGGGACATATTCTGCCCTCATTGCATCTGACAGATTATCATAGAACCAAAAACAGCTGTCCAGCCGCCATCTCCAATAGATCTCTTTACTCTGTTTCCATAGTCCACGCTGTTTCAGCTGCCCCTTCAACAACTGGTATTCGGTATGAAGCATGGTCGTTTTCCTGGGATTATTGATTGAAGAATCCGGATTGTCCATCCTATAGCAGTAAAATGCTTCTTTCATAATATATGCACGTCTGGCACACAGTTCTGTCAGGAAAGAAAATGTGATATCCTGATACGATGCCCCTTCTGTCTCATTCATCCAGAGTCCATTCCCAGTTAAAAATTCCCTTCTGTATAATCCACTCCAGAAACCATTTACCCCTAACCTCAAAAAACGTGTATCCTCCCCAGGATACAAAATTACATCAAACATTCCCTGATCCGCAGTCAGCGAGAACGGAAAAGAATACTCCTCTCCGCCGGACTCACAAAAACGCAGTACGTTTGCCTTCAGCACATCCAGACCGTATTTTTCCGCCGTTTCATACTGCCGCCTATACATGTCCGGCAATATGTAATCATCCGATTCACAGATGCCTATATACTTTCCAACTGCTGCTGCCAGCCCAGTATTAAACTGACATCCCACACCTGCTTCACTTCTGATCAGCCGAATCCGTTTGTCCTCATCACGAAGCTGTTCCAGCTTCTCTAATGTTCCGTCCGTACTACCACCATCGATCAGTAATATTTCCAACTCCTGCAGTGTCTGTTCCATGACACTCCGCACACTTCTTTCTATATGCGCTGCATCATTCAGGACATAAACTAAAACGGATACTTTAATTTCCTTATTTTTCATCTGTTTCTCCATCTGCCTTCATCACACATCTATAATCTGTCGTTTTTGCAGTCTATCAGACATTCCTCAATTCCAAACGGCAAGGTAAGGTACGTATTCATGTCAAAAAGTGTAATGTGTTCCCCCTTTAAGATTCCGTATACAGATCGAATATGAGCTGCATTCAGGACCATGATACAGTCTGCCTCATTCTTTTTCAGATCAAACTCTTTCACGATAAGACCGGAGCACAATTCCTGCCCACGCTTTCCCTGATCCATATCATATACGTCCTGCAGCCGTGTCCATTTTCCTCCATATACCTTCGCAAATGCCTGCCCCCGGACGCCTGCGCCCCATAAGGCAATCCCCTGAAAATGCCCTGATAAATACTTATATAACCTCTCCAGCTTTGAAACATTTAACTGATATGTCATCTGGTAACATTTTTCTTCCGTAAGCGGAATGTTATCTTCACTGCCACTGACAACACAGCCGACAAACCAATGTGAAAAAGCGTTATTAAAAAACGTTTCCTTATACCGCCCAGCCGGGCAAACCTCCGAAAAAAAGCGCCTCATTCTGCCGGCCAGCTGTTTCCTGTTCCCAGCGCTTAATGTCCGGTAATTCCAGTACAAAAAATCCGCTGCCCAGTTTATATAACTTTTCTCAAAAACAGGAAACAGGTTCTTCTGCTTCAGATAACGCATCAGTTCCCTCAAATAAATAAGGCAGGATTCCCATGCGCAGTCCCTCGCATTTGACAGGCTGTTGCCGTTACCAGTCCTGTGATGAACCAGTACTTCATTCAGGAAGGAGATTCTGTCTGCTGACGCCATCGCTGCATGTACCAGAAAGCCGTCCTCCGATGTCTGAATGCCGGGAAATTTCAGCCCCGCATCAATGAGAAATTCACGGCGGAACAGCTTGTCCCATGCCCATCCGTTCCACAGGCTGAACAGAATATCCCTGTATTCCAGCGGCGAAAAGAATTTCCGTTCCCCCAGCTTTGCCATCAGCGTTTCCGCATAAGGATAAGCATGGCGGTTCTGAATACTGCCCGCAAACTCATCTTCCTTAAAAATGCAGATATCTGCATTGCAGCGCTGCGCTTTCCCATATGCTTTCTCTAACATGTCCGGCTCAAACACGTCGTCCGCATCCAGAAAAATGACATACTCCCCGCTGGCAGCCGCAAGTCCCCTGTTTCTTGATTCGCCTGCACGAAGGTTTCTCTGGTTCCTCAATACCGTAATCCGATCTCCATATCTGTCAAGAATCTGGGGCGTTGCGTCTGTCGATGCGTCATCCACGCAGATAATTTCTATGTTTTCTTCCAGCGTTTGTGCCAGAATACTTTCCAGACATTCTGGCAGATATTGTTCGCCGTTATATATGGAAATAACAACTGATACTGCAGGAGTCTTCATAAAATGGCTTGTTTCTCCTTTCAATACATATTAACCCTTTTGCAGCCACATACTCACACCATATGGCATATATACGCGCTTCCAGTTCTCTAAGTATTCCTCATAACATTTCTTGAGCATCATATCATTCCAAGCCAAAACTTGATACTCTCTGCTATTCATCAATAAAGCTCTTACAATAAATGCCTCATTATAAGCTCTCCCCTCCCTCATCCAATCTAATGGGTACATAAAAGGATAGAACATATCATGTATATGAATCAGTACACCTGGCTTTAAACAAGGCAAAATATAAAAATACTCCCATAAAACATCTCCTCCCATTTTAGCAACATGGGAAGAATCAATAAACAGAATATCTCCTGCGTCCAATTTTTGAAACAACTCTAATGAAACTTTTTGAACAAACTGCTCATAAATCGTTATTCTCTCTCGATCACCCTTCCTTAGCCGAGAAAATAATCTGTCAGGATATGGTTCAATGCATATTATGGAACAATCGTCTTCCATGAAAAACTCTATTGTATCAAGCATTACAAATGTAGAATATCCACTTCCAATCTCAACAATGTGCCTGGGTTTATACTCCCGTATCATACTATGCAGCATTAGCGCATCCGGCAGGGAAAACATATCATTCTCTTCTGTATATCGCAGCTGCACATTGTTATTGCACAGAATATCTTGAAATTCTATAAAATATTTTTTGTAATTATGTAATAAAATCTTCTGATTTGCTATATTAAGATTTATATCCACTACTTCCTGCCATCTGTCTGATGTATCCTCATAATATGTCCATTCTTTCTTTGACAAATACGGTGAATCATAAAAATTGAAAGGATGCAACACTCCCTTATCCATAAATATGGAATTCTCTTTGTCAGGTACCATATATATCATCCAGTCAAATATCTGCATATCAATTACCACTTCAAAATAAGTGCTTAATCTACTCCAGATATCAGTAATATCTTTTGCAGGTGTAACGATGCAGACCGTCTTAGGACTATATTGATCCACATAATTCAACGACTGTGCTTTTCTTCCCATAATCTCTTTTCCCTCTACAGAGTCAAAAACAGCCTTCACTCTTATCTCTACAGAATCCAGCATTCTAAATGCTATTCTTCCCTGATTTCCTGCTCCAAATAAAACACAGCCATATGTTTTCATTTTATGGACAATTTCTATAATTTCCTTTACAGACAGCCGCATGAATTTCCCTCCCCAGTCAGTATGTTAATATTTTATGTCATGTTATCCTTTTTCTGTGAATAAAATCGCATATACTTTCATATAACACATACTTATATGACTTAAATATATACCTTTCATTTTTTGACAGTTTTCCATTGTAAAATATTTTCGTCGACTGACCACCTTTATGCAGTACAGACGCATTGTTAACTTTTTTTTCTTTTAAATTGCGCCTTTTACAATAAAAATATAATAGCGTTTCTTCCTCATAAAGAAATGTCTTATCATACAAGCCATTATAATAACGAAAATATTCAGGAGTCAGCATAAACGCAGAACCATGCAGTATTTCTTCACGCTTATATTTCTTTTCTGCCTTCTGCTCCAGATAATCCGCAATCTGGTAAACTCCATTACAATAAAATAATAACTGCAGATAGCGGAATGCTGTTGCTGGGAATGTAGTATATTGCTTTTCAAATTGATACTCTCTTCCGTCCCGCAGGATGATCCTGCTGCCAAGAACTCCCACGCCATCCTCATCAGCATCCACCATTTTTTTAATATAGTCCTCTTCTGGCAATATAATATCACTGTTTAAAAGCAGAACATATTCCACTGCAAAATATCTGCGTGCATAACAAATGCCAATATTATGCCCTTTGGCAAATCCATAATTTTTATGAGCCCGCAGCACTGTGACTTTCTGCTCACCGTGATATTTTCTTTTTAGAAGAGAATAGGATTCATTGTCGGATCCATTGTCCACAACAATAATCCGATATGTGCAGCCCTTCTGCTGCAAGACACTGTCTACACAGTCGATAGTCTCCTTATAATTCAAATAATTCAATATGCATACTGCCACTTTACACGTAGCACTATTTGACCTACACTTCATACAGGACATCTTCCAGTGAGATGATCGGACAGTCTATCTTTTGGGACAATTCCTCTTCAATATCATCAAAGAAAAAAATGGGAGTAACCACAATCGCATCGACTGGTTTCAATTCATCCTCCATTGTTACAATATTGACATCCATGTAAATGTTATCTGCATTTTTATCAATGCCATATTGCACCTGGATATCACTGCCTTTTAATTCCTCCAACAGACGTTCTCCCGCATAACTCATACCATAAACCGCAATCGACTTATATCCCTGTTTCTCAAAATAATCTGCCAGATTTTTCCCTTCCTGCTTAACTGCCACCCACTGATTCATCATCAGAAACAGCGCAAGATGCTTTTCTGACATATTTCGCTGTACCTCCGTCGCCTTTCCTGTAACTTTCCTGACCGCAACTGCTGATGTGGCTGCACCTCCAAGTACTGATAATAATGACAATGTTAATTTTTTCATGATATATTTCTCCTTCCTATAATGTCAAGCCCTAAATCATTAATTTTACAGGCTTTTCTTTAAATATTTACCTCATAAAACAGAGCCAAAAGTGTATGACAGTCATTGTATCTTGTACTGAACAGCTAAAAGAGAGTACAGTTTATAAAGCGTCCTCTGGTTTCGCTTTATAAAGGCTGTAAATCCTCTGTTAACTATGATGGTGAACCTTCCGTGTCTAAAGGGATCGTGTCCCAACTTCCTTCGTCCCACCTGCCCATACACCGAGTGCCCGCTAAGCTTTCTAACAGGATCATGCCCTACGGAGAGAACTACTGCCGGCTACAGCTCTTGTTTGTATCTTGATCTTACTGACCTGCCCTTTCCGCAGGGTACGGATATTCCGTGGACGCTTGCCCTGCATTATCCAGCCGGTCTTTGTAATGATGCAGTACCTATAGTACTCCAACGTTATCGGGTTTCATTCCAGAACCCTGCCCGATCTCGGAATCCTCCGGAACCCGGCAAGGCTCTGGAATGAATGATGCTGTCTAAATCTCTTATGCCGCATCCACTTTCTTTTCCGGATGTCTGATGTCCATTAACATCTTCTTCGGATCATAGACCGTTCCATTCTTCAGGATCGTATAGATGATCCTCAGAAGCTTGCAGGCTATCACGATCAATGACTGCATCTTTTTCAATGGATTACCGGCCCGTGTTGTATAGTATATATGGCGTTCCCTGAATTCCTCCGCATGAGCCACTGCTGACTTCGCTCCCTGGAATAACCAGTATCTGAGCCTTTTACATCCTCTGTGGCTTATCTTGGTTTCTCCCTTATGCTTACCGGAACTGCATGCTACCAGACCCAATCCACCCAGTTTCTGTATTTCCTTTACATCATCAAACCGTGAAATATCTCCCATCTCCGCAAGGATCCCGGATAGAGTGTTTTCTCCAATTCCAGATATCTCCAGAATGTTACTGGCATGCGGTATTTCCTGACATTTCTGATCGATCTGCTCTTCTACGACAGCAAGTTCAGCATCCAGCTCCAGAATCTTCTGGACAAACCACTTTACAGCGCTCCTGCCCGCAGCGGCTCCATCCTTGATCCCTACACTTGCTTTCGCATACTGTAAGATCTCTCTGGCTCTGCTATAGCCGCGTCCTCTAAGCTTAGCATCATGCCAGATCTGTCTTATCCCATCTTCACCGAGTGTTACCAGTTCATCTGGGAATGGTGCCTGTTTCAGCAATTCCAGGCTGAATGCACCATCGACTTTTCCCAATGCATCCTTATACTCCAGGAAATAGATCTTCATCTCCCTGTGCATCCGGTTGACTGTCCGGATCCTGTCTTCATTCAGCTGGTCCCTGAACATCGATAACCTGCGAAGTTCCGCATAGAGTTTTTCCGGAAGGTATGGCATCCCAAAGTTACCATCCTTGAC
>VSNM01000105.1 GCA_009774245.1 Lachnospiraceae bacterium
AATCTCTTGATTTGTATATGACATATAGCATAACACAGATGGTTAAAATATACAAATAATTTTGTGATAGTTCCTAAGATATGTGAGGCAATGTTTAGAGATTGCAAGTCATTTAACCAAAAGATTACACTACCCGCAAAAGTTGTAAAAACTACAGGAATGTTTGTAGGTTGTGAGTCATTTAACCAACCAATAGACCTGCCTGAAAATCTGACTATTAGTATAGGAATGTTCAAATTGTGTAAGAAATTTAACCAAAAAATAACATTGCCCGATAATTTGGAGTGCTGTGATGGTATGTTTGTAGGGTGCAGTGATTTTAATCAATCTGTTACATTAGGCAAAAATATCGAAAGATGTTGGGATATGTTTCGTGATTGTATTTCTTTAAATCATCCGATAGAAATATTCAATGTAGATTGTGTCTGCAATAATATGTTTCAGAAGTGTAGTGCATTACAGCCTGAAATGGTAACAGTTCATTTAAGAAAAACATCAAACAAAAATATTGAGAAACGCCTACAGAAAATGTGGGGAATGGAAGAGGTCAAATCAAATGTACAGGTAGTACTTGAAGCTTTGCCGCCAAAGAAGAAAGTAAGCAGTATAAAATATTGTCTCACGGCAAACAAAAAATATGAAATAAAAAAACAGGAATTGCAGACAGCCACGGTGGAAGAATTAAATGCGAAATTTGTTGGTTTCTATAATAATCAGGAGCTAAGTTCTCTTGAAATGACAATGGAAACAGAAGAATGCTCAAAAACCCTTGTGGTGTACTTTGAGAACAAAAAGATCTGTATAAGCATTATAGATGAAATTTCAAATAAAATTTATTATTATGATTCAGGCGAAGGGGATGACAGTATAGAGATCGCAGGAAATATATATCCACGCCATATGATTACGGAAAACGTTGATATATTGAGGGATATTATGGGGGATTTTATGCAAAAGGGCAGACCTTCAAAAAGGGTTCAATGGATTGTGGAAAAAATTTAATTGATAAAAAAGGGGTAGGCGTGCGCCTACTCCATTTTATTGATGATGTCTTTCATTGTCTGAATTGGTACGCGTCCCTGCAGTGTATATTGGATTCCGTCAGCCACAAAGATCATGTGCGTCTGGGGAACAAAGTCATCCGGAAGGCCAGGTAGCTGCTCCTCGGCAACTGTGTCCTGCAGGACATTGACGGTATAGCCCTGTTCGGAGGTGAAGGTCTCGACATATTGAAAGTAACCCATATATTCCATGTCCAGTTCCTGCTGCGATGGGGCAGACAGGATATTGATTTTCAGGTTGATGGGGCTTTTGTAAATTGTTCCCTGTGTCCAGACGTACCATTCATCATTTCCCTCTGTCGCGGTGTCGATCGCCTCCCCGTTCCATTCCCTGATGTCTGAGAGATCTCCAAGAAGGTATTCCCTGATATCAATTTCGTTGAAGCCATCGCCCGTTTTGGTGTAGAATATTTTTATATAAGGGTTGTCAGCGGCGGGGCCGGCGCCCAGCAGTTGGACTCCCAGCTCGTCCTGCAGCGCTTCCATTGAGGAGTACGTTTTTTTGATCTGACCATACTCGTTGGCGGCTGCGTCGACAGGCTGAAGGGGTATGACTTTCATGGGCTCCAGCTCTGGCATGGTCTGCTGGTTAACGCTGATCTTAGAATAGAGCAGTGAACCGGCCGCGAAGGCTGATGTGCCCAGCAATGCGATGCACAGGATGGCGGCAGCAGCGCGGGCAAGTCTCGGTACAGGGGCAGGTGCAGTCTGCTGCTGACGCGGAGTGCGATGTAATCGGCGGGGATTTTTTGTTTTTTGTGTAATCTGGTTTATGAAATCGGGAGATAAGTTCATCTCACTAAGCGCAGTGTCGATACAGTTTTTGATTTCATTCATTTAAAATTCCTCCTTCAATGCTTTTCTGAGTTGTTCCCTGGCGCGTTTTAGACGCTGTTTGACTGTGGATTCCTTTTTACCCTGCAGACTGGCGATCTCCTTCACGGTCAGCTCCTGATAGTAAAATAAGAGGATGACTTCCCTATAGTGAGGTTTCAATCGGCCGATTTCTGCGAGCAGCCGCTCATGCTCCAGCATGCCGTCATAAGCTTCGGAGCAGGGGAGGATTGGAAACTCATCGACTCTTCCTAGAGAAAACCATCTTGTGCGCATCTGGTTTCGGCAAAGGTTGATCGCGATGCGGATAATCCATGTCTTGACAGAGGACTGATGACGGAAGCTGTCATAGTGGTTATATACCTGGATAAAGGTTTCCTGTACAACGTCCTCCGCCAAATGGTAATCCTTGAGGTAGAGGTAGCACATGCGCAGTATGCTGTCCCCGTACTTCGCGATCAGTTTCGACAATAATTCGTCACTCATATGGCGTAGATCTCCTTTCCAAAGAACCGGTTCATCAGGTTCTTTATCATTAGACACGGGAAAGTCTTGTGTGGGTTACATATTTTTGCATTCATTTTATCAAATTTGTGTATTTTGAAAAGAGGAGAAATGACTCAAATAGGTTTTTACATTAGACTTATCTTGGAGATGTTGAAATGGTATTGAAATAAAGAGCATAGTGTGATAATATATATTGGTAATAAAGAGGTGACCAAAAAGGATTATGAAAAAGAAATATATTTTAGTGACATTATTATTAATGACTTTGTGCGGATGTTCTGCATACAACAAAGAACTGGAAATGGACTATGAAGCAATAGAAGAAAGCAGCGAAATTCAAACAGAAGAAACGATAATTAATACGGAAGAACCACATGACAACGAAATAAAAAATTATCAGGATTATTCTGGATTTTGGACAGAAGAGGGTATTTCTCACGAAGAACTTCTTCAAAACGGTGGCGTAGAGTTCTATATAGAAATTACAAATAAGAATGAATTACAAGGGTATCTATATGCTCAGCAGGGAATGACAGAACGTATCGCTGAGGTAGAGGATATTGTATGTGTGATCGAAAATGGGAAGTGTCAATACTCATTTTCAGATGATGGTTGGGGAGACAGTGGTACCTTATTTATCCAATTCGAACAAGATGAAATTGTGATTGAGGTAAAGGATTATAAAATGAGTGAAACCAATATGATTGGTTTTGGGATTGACAGGACATATATTTTGACTCGTGCGCAAAGTAAAGAAATTGTTTTTGAGTCACAGACAGTGGAATTAGAACAATATAATTCAAATTGGACAGAGGAACAGATATTAGAGGAATTTAGCAAAAGAATTCAGTATTTTGAAAACTGTGAATATTATGAAGAAGTATTGCATTATATGGAAGGTGTCAGAGAAGTAACAGATATCGATCTATTTATCAATTCATTATATGCAACAGATACAAAGTATTATACTAAGGAAGATTTTCAGGATGTGCCACCGCTGATCATACATCTTGCTAAAAATGAAATTTACGCACGACATGGATATATATTTAAGGATGTAAATTTAAATAATTATTTTAAGGGACAGCTTTGGTATATACCATTGATGAGTGCAGAAGAATTTGATGATAGCATATTTAATGAATACGAGAGAGAAAATCTAAAACTTTTAACCGAAATTGATAATTACAGGAAATGAAAACAATGAAAAGCTTATAGCATACTTGGACGGGGACATTTTGCAAAAATGAAGAATCAAATGAAAGATGTAACAAAAATGATGCAAATATGATGCAGTTATGATACAATCCTGTTTTATAATGAATGTCATCTGCAGGCTGTGAGTGAAGCTGGCGGAGGGAGACAGTTTCTAAGGAGTACGTATGAAAGAAATATGAGAGAGACAGGAGAGGTACAAAAGTGAAAAGAAAAAGAAGCGAAAAGATCATCCGGATATTTGGAGCGATCGTGGTGACAATGTTTTTGACAGGGTGCAGCCAGTCCGGTGAACAGGGGACGCCGCGAAGCGAGGCAGAGCCGGAGGGACTGACAGTTGTAAATATGGACGACCTGGAGGACCACTCGTCACCTACGCCTTCAGAGACGGAAGGGCAGGAATCAGAAGACCTGGACATGACAGAGGTGACTGACGACAGCGCGCAGAGTGACATGGATGCTGCTGCGGCGGGAAAGCAGCCGCCGGAAGGGTTTGAGCTGGTACTGAACTCAGAGGACTGGGGGCTTTCCTTTGGGGAATCCGGCGCGCAGCCTGTGGGAAATGCCTCACCGGAGGATTTGGCGTGGTATGACGCTTACTTTATGGGCGATGGCAGCGAAAAGGTGATCTATCTGACCTTTGACTGTGGATATGAAAACGGCAACACCGCGCCGATTCTGGACGCGCTGAAAAAACACAACGCAACGGCAACATTTTTTGTTGTGGGACATTTTCTGGAGACGGCGCCCGATCTCGTGAAGCGTATGGTGGAGGAAGGGCATACGGTAGGCAATCATACCTACCATCATCCGGATATGTCATCCATATCGGATTTGGACGCCTTTCAGAAGGAGCTGGATGATGTGGCCGCTCTGTTTGGCGAGATCACGGGCGCGACATTGGCGCCGTATTACCGTCCGCCCCAGGGGAAAGCCAATGCGGAGAATATCAGGATGGCGCAGCAACTAGGATACAACACGATTTTTTGGAGTCTGGCTTATGTGGACTGGGATACAGAGAAACAGCCGGGGCACGATGAAGCCTTCGACAAACTCACGTCGCGCATTCATCCAGGAGCGGTCGTGCTGCTGCACAATACATCCCAGACAAACGGTGAGATTCTGGACGAATTGCTGACAAGATGGGAGGATATGGGATACTCTTTTCGCCCCTTGTCCGAATTAATTGATAGTCAAAAATAACCCCTCCACCGGCTTACGTGGAGAACCGGTCTGATATATAATAGATTTCAGTATTGCACAGATTTTCAGGAATCAGTGCGGTACTGAAATTTTTTTATGCACACGGCGAAAAGGGGGAGACTGGGATGAAAAAATATTGGCATGTGAGATTGACGCTGGCGGTTGTCGGCTTGATGGTGACGGGAATTCTCTCGGCATGTGCTTCCGGCGCGCACTCGACTGATTATTCACAGCCGCCGCAGAAGCGCGATAGTGTGGTTGTGGCGATTTCCTCAGAGCCGTCCACGCTCGATCCGATTCAGGGCTGGGGGCATGGAAATACGCCCCTGATCCAGAGCACGCTCATCAAATATCGCAGCGGCATGGATTTCGAGAATGATCTGGCGGTCGATTATGACCTTGACGCGTCCGGCCTGGTGTGGACATTTACACTGCGCGATGATGCGCGATTTACGGACGGGGAGGCGGTCACCGCGGATGACGTCGCGTTTACCTTTGAGATGGCAAAGGCGGCGCAGGCATCCATTGACCTCACATTTATGGAGAAGGCCGAGGCAATAAATGACACGACTGTCAGATTTACATTGTCCAGACCGACCGCCGTGTTTCTGAACACGGCGGCGTCTGTGGGGATTGTTCCGGAGCATTCCTACGGTGCGGATTATGGGACCAATCCTGTTGGTTCCGGCCCATGGAAGTTTGTCCAGTGGAATCCACAGGAGCAGCTCTTGCTGGAAGCGAATGAGGACTATTACGGAACGATTCCTTCTATTAAAAATGTGACAATCGTTTTTATGACAGAGGACGCTGCGTTTGCCGCTGTCCGGGCCGGACAGGTCGATGCAGCGCTGACAGCGGCGACGCTTGCGCGCACGGAGATGGACGGCTATCATGTCGCGCGTGTTACTTCTGTTGACAACCGTGGATTTACGCTGCCGATGCTGCCGGCGGAAGGAAGGGTTACTGAGAGCGGGTATCCGATTGGAAACGATGTGACCTGTAATCTGGAAATTCGTCAGGCGATCGCCTATGCCATAGACCGTGAGCTGGTCGCTGATGTGGCGTTGAACGGGTTTGCCACACCCTGCTATTCTGAGAATGACGGGATGCCGTGGAACAATCCTGAGGTGGTGATCGACACAGATGTGGACTATGCGAGGAAGCTGCTTGCGGATGCGGGCTGGGCTGACAATGACGGGGACGGTATCGTGGAGAGGGATGGCGTCGAGGCGGCTTTTACGGTGCTGTATCCCAGCGGGGACTCTGTTCGTCAGGCGATTGCTTTTGCCGCAGCCGAGCAGGTGGAGGAGATCGGCATTCACATCACGGTGGAGGGGACCAGCTGGGATGATCTGGCGAAGCGGATGTTTTCGGATGGCGTTATGATGGGCTGGGGTGCTGCCAGTCCGTATGAAAGCTATTGTCTGTATCAGAGCGGCGGCGCCTTTCGGGATGATTTCTACAATCCTGAGGGATATCAGTCGGAGGTGACGGATCAGTATCTATCGGCCGCCATGGAAGCATTGACGACAGAGGAGGCGTACCGGAACTGGCAGCTTGCCCAGTGGGATGGCAGGACGGGAACATCCATGCGGGGGGCGTGTCCGTGGGTGTGGATTGTCAATGTGGAGCATCTGTACTATGTTCGTGATGGGCTTGACATTGGCGCGCAGCAGCTTCATCCGCATGGTTCGTCCATGCCGCTGCTCCAGAATCTGGCGGAGTGGAGGTGGGAAGGACTATAAAAATGAAAATGGCAAAACGGTTTACAATCTATATGATACGTGTGATCTCGCTGCTTTTTGCGGTCAGTGTGATCGCCTTTGCTCTCGTGAACGCCTCCCCGGTCGATCCGGTGCAGCAGTATATCATGGGAATCGGACCAGTGTCGGAGGAACAGAGAGCAGCGCTTGAAGCGTACTGGGGTGTTGGAAAGCCTCCTGTGGAGCGGTACTTTAGCTGGCTGTCGGCTTTACTGCGCGGGGATTTTGGCACATCATTATTGTATCGCCGTCCGGTGATCGAGATTATCGCGGATCGGTTTCAAAATTCCCTCGTCCTCATGATGTGCGCGTGGGTATTTTCGGGAATCATTGGTTTTTCACTGGGCTGTGTCATGGGCATGAACAGGGACCGGTGGCAGGATAAGATCATCCGAAAGCTCTGTTATCTGTTGAGCAGTGTGCCGACATTCTGGCTTGGTCTTGTGTTTCTCATGGTCTTTGCCGTGATGCTGGGCTGGTTTCCGGTCGGTTTCTCGACGCCGATCGGCATACGCAGCAGTGAGGTGACGATCGGGCAGCGGCTGCATCATCTGGTGCTTCCGGCAGTTTCGTTGAGTCTGGCGACTTTTTCCAATATTGCGCTGCACACGAGGCAGAAAATGATCGATGTGATGAACAGTGAGTATGTCCTGTTTGCCCGCGCCCGCGGGGAGAGCCGGTGGACGCTGTTTTGCCGCCATGGTCTGCGCAACACAGTTCTGCCTGCGGTCACACTGCAGTTCGCCTCTTTCGCTGAGCTATTTGGTGGCTCTGTGCTGGCGGAGAATGTATTCTCTTATCCGGGGCTGGGTTCGGCGGTTTCCGCGGCGGGGCTCAATTCCGATGTGCCGCTTTTGCTTGGAATCACACTGTTCTCCACATTGTTTGTCTGTGTGGGGAATACGATCGCGAATCTGCTGTACGGGGTGATCGATCCTGGGATGCGGGAGGTGAGCCGATGAGCCGGGCAGGATATACCAAAGGATGTAACCAGCGGACAAAGGCACTGATTTTGACAGTGCTGCTGGCGGTTGTGCTGCTGGTGGTCTATGCGTCCGGCCTGCTGATTTCGGACGAGACAGTGAGCACGGATGTCCTGAATGCGGGACAGCCGCCCTCGTGGGAGCATTTGTTTGGCACTGACAATCTGGGACGCGATTTGCTGATGCGCACATTCAAGGGCTTGTCTGTCAGTATGACAGTGGGGATTGCGGCCTCCTGTATCAGTGCGGTGATCGCCATTTTGATCGGGATTGCGGCGGCGACAGGTTCCAAATTTGTGGATGAGAGCATCAATTGGGTGATTGACCTGATGATGGGGATTCCACATACTGTTCTGATTATCCTGATTTCCTTTTCTCTTGGAAGGGGGATGAAAGGCCTGCTGACCGGTATCGCAGCAACACACTGGACAAGCCTTGCACGGTTGATAAGGGGAGAGGTGCTGCAGCTTCGCAGCAGGCATTATATCGCAGTCTCCCGCCGTCTGGGGAAATCAGGCGGATGGATTCTGATGCATCATTTGCTGCCGCATCTGGCTCCGCAGTTTATAGTGGGGCTTGTTCTGATGTTTCCACATGCGATTCTGCATGAAGCGTCCGTCTCTTTTCTGGGATATGGTCTTGCGCCGGAGCAGCCGGCAGTCGGCATTATTCTGGCGGAGAGTATGCGGTATCTTTCCTCCGGCATGTGGTGGATGGCGGTGTTTCCAGGGCTGCTGCTTGTTGGAATCGTCCTGCTGATCGACCGGCTGGGGGAGAAGCTGCGGACGGTGATTGATCCTTACAGTGCACAGGAGTAAGAAATGTGGTAAAAATGCGGGAAGAAAGAGGTTGTTTTATGGATTTTTCGCTTCTTGAGATCTGTGATTTGTCGGTTTATTTCAGGATGTATGACGGTGTGCTGGGGCAAAGAGAGCTGCAGGTGATTTCGAATCTGAGCATCAAGGTGGATGCAGGGGAAATTCTGGCAATTGCCGGTTCGTCCGGCTCCGGAAAGAGTCTGCTTGCGTCAGCGATACTGGGAATCCTGCCGGAGAATGCAGTTACTGCCGGGGAAATGCGCTATGACGGTCAAAGCCTGACGCCGGGGCTACAGAAAAAATTGAGAGGAACAGAGATGGCGCTCGTGCCGCAGTCGGTCGCTTATCTCGATCCGCTGATGCGGGCTGGAGCGCAGGCGGATGGGCACAAGAAGCCCTGTCCGACAGGGAGGAGAAGGGAGATCTTTGGGCGGCTTGGTCTGCCCGAAAACACAGAAAAACTCTATCCGTTTCAGCTTTCGGGCGGTATGGCGCGCCGTGTGCTGGTCTCCACAGCGCTGATTGCTGATGCAAAATTGATTATTGCAGACGAGCCGACACCGGGCATGAGTCTTGACCAGGCTTTGGAGGCGTTGAAGCTGTTTCGGGAGATGGCTGATGACGGGAAGGCAGTGATACTGATCACGCATGATATTGACCTGGCATATGCATTTGCGGATAAGATCGCGGTATTTTATGCGGGAACGACAGTGGAAATAGCCAGCGCTTCGGATTTCTGCAAGGGACCGGATGCGCTGCGCCATCCCTACAGCAAAGCGCTCTGGAGGGCGCTGCCGCAAAATGGTTTTGAACCGATGGATGGAAATCAGCCGTATGCGGGGAATCTGCCCAAGGGATGCCTGTTTGCCCCAAGATGCGGCTGCAGGTCGTCAAGGTGCGAGCAGGAGGCGCCGCCTATGCGGGAGCTGCGCGGCGGGGAAGTGAGGTGCTTCGATGCGACTTGAGGCAAGAAAAGTGAGCTTTCACTATCACACAAGACAATCATGGATTTTGCAGGATTTGGATTTTGGTGTAGAGCAGGGAGAGCGCGTGGGTTTGCTGGCCCCCAGCGGTTATGGCAAAACAACTCTGGCAATGCTGCTGGCGGGCTATTTGAAGCCTTCTAAGGGAGAGATTTTACTGGATGGAATGCCAATGCAGTCCAGAGGTGTCTGTCCGGTACAGCTCATCTGTCAGCACCCCGAGTATGCGGTCAATCCCCGGTGGCGGCTCCGGAGAGTGCTGGAGGAGAGCGGTCAGATGCAGAAGGACATGCTGGATTCCATTGGTATTGAGAGGGAGTGGCTGGATCGTTTTCCGAGGGAGCTGTCAGGGGGAGAGTTGCAGCGGTTCTGCGTGGCGAGAGCCCTGATGAGCAGCCCTTCGTTTTTGATCTGCGATGAGATCAGTACGATGCTTGACGTCGTCACGCAGGCACAGATCTGGAACAGGATTTGTGACGAGGCAGACAGCCGCAATATGGGGATTGTTGTCATTACGCACAACCCTTCTCTGGCAGAGCGTATCTGCAGCCGTATTTTTGATTTATAAAAATGACACCCTTTTGCAAGGGTGTCATCGATTATAGTGCTTTACTTTAGTGAATCAATTCAAATTTCTGTACCATTCTATTCAGAAGCTCGGCTCGTGTTGCAAGTTCCTCTGATGTTGCGGAGGTTTCCTGCGATGCGGCGGAGTTGTCCTGGATTCCGCGCGCGATCTCATCGATGCCGACGCGCAGCTGTTCCATGTTTTCAGCCTGGACGGCTGAGTTTTCGGCGGTCTTTTTGATCATCTTGTTTACATGATCAACTGCGCTTACAGATTCTTTCAGGGAATCCATGGCGTCAGTGGCAATCGTGCTTCCTTTGCTGATTTCCTCCATGGAAATCTCGATCAGTTCTCTTGTTGAGCTTGCTGCTTTGGAGCTCTCCAGAGCGAGCTTGCCGATCTCGTCAGCTACGACTGCAAATCCTTTTCCGGCTTCACCGGCACGGGCAGCTTCTATGGAAGCATTGAGCGACAGGAGATTTGTCTGGTCGGCTATCTCCTCGATTGTCTGGATAATGCCGACAACCTGCTGTGATGTCTGGCGGATTTCATTCATGGCCGCCATCATCATCGTCATCTTTTCCTGATTCTGTTCAATCATTGCAGTGACTTTATCTGTCTCCTTCGCGGATGCTTCCGCATCTCGGCGGCTCTCCTCCACATGGTCTGCAACGGTATTTGTTGTTGCTGCCAGCTCCTCCACAGAAGCTGCCTGCAGCTCGGAACTCTCTGCGATCATCTGGGCGGCTGATGACAGCTCGGATGCTCCTACAGACACACGCTCAGATGTTGCATTGATGCCTTCCATAACTTCATTCATGGAGGAGGAGATGTTGAGCAGGGCGGTCTTGATCTTCTGGAACTCACCGACATAATCATTTTTCAGGCTGATACTCAGCTTGCCATCTGCAATCTGTGCGAGTACCTCGGAGGTTTCGTCTATGTATACGATATATTCTTTTAATCGGGAAACCGTCTTTCCGATGGATTCACCCAGCTCACCGATCTCGTCTTCCGAATCGATCTTGAGGTGCACATCCAGATCTCCCTCTGCAAGCTGCTGTGCCGTGTGGTTCAGCTCTAAGATCGGTTTGGTCAGGTTTGCGGCGCTCTTGCGGATGCTGACCGCTATGAGTATGATTCCAAGTGCAAAGATCACGATCAGTGCGATAACCATGAGGATCAGCATCGAATAGTATTCGGTCAATGGCAGGTTGCTGAGCACGATGTATCCTGTGCTGCCTGCAGGTGATACGGAACCGTACTTCGCCACGCCATCGACAGTGTAACGCAGAAATACATCGCTGCCTGAGAGGACTGCGTTGACAACATTCTGAGAGATATCGATCTCTGCAATATTTTTCTCCACAATATCACTCTGCGGATGATAGATAAAAGTACCGTTTTCGGATAACAGCAGGATGTAGCCGTTACGTCCGATCTTGTATTCGCTCATGACTTCTGTCATATGTTCCATAGAAATATCAATGCCGACGGCACCGATAGCGGAACCTGTCGCATCGTCATAAACGGGGGATACAGCACTGAGTATCATTTTTCCGGTCGAGGAATCAACATAGGGTTCTGTCAGGATCGTCTTGCCCAGATCAATACATTTGTACCATTCACGGGTTGTGACATCCCAGCCCTCCCCAGATGTGAATCCATCTGATTGTGTCAGGACGCTTGCATCAAGGTCGGAAATCCATACAGCCATCGTGTTTTCAGGATCTGTGTTTGCGATGCTTATGAGATTCGCCCTGACAGTGTCCATGTTGTCTGCCTGCAGGATATCGTCGTCGGCTTCAGTCTGCAGCATGACATCCTTGATCTCAGGATTGACGGCAAGCTGCTCGACACCCTTGATGTATTGTTCCAGAAAGCCGGTCAGCTGGTTGGCGGCAGCGGATGACTCCAGTGTCAGTTCAGTCTCCTTGGATGTCATGATGGTCCATCCGACCATAACGATTGCAACGATTGCGACAATGAGGAATACGAGAATTACGCTCTTGCCGATCTGGTACATGATTTCGTCTGCAATTCGTTTCCTGGATTTGGTTGTTTTGTGTGCTCATTTTGCCCCCCCTTTATGTGTTTTTGTATAATCAATTATGTGGTTACGATTATCCTCTTATATTGTATCGCTATTTGGGTACTAATACAAGAAAAAATGTCAATTGCCCATCTGCGCAGCGTGTTCGTTTATGATAATTTCTCAAACGGGATATGTGATGTTTGCGGCTGTGGCTGACGCGATACTCAGGGCAGATTTCATCTGTTGCGAGTATACTGTTATAAACTGATCAAAGAGTGTGATCAAAGGGCGGCAAAAATTTGTTGATTTAATCATATTTTCATGATACTATATAGCATATATTTGAGCAACGATGGTTTGAATCATTACAAGGGAGGAGACAGGATGGACAAGGAGAGCGGACTTTCCATGGAAAAAGTGATTGTAATTGACTTCGGAGGTCAGTACAATCAGCTTGTGGCAAGGCGTGTCAGAGAGTGCAATGTGTACTGTGAGATTTATTCGTATAAGACAGACATTGAGCAGATTAAGGCGATGAAGCCAAAGGGAATCATATTGACAGGTGGACCGAACAGTTGCTATGAGGAAAGTTCCCCCAGTTATTCGAAGGTATTGTTTGAACTGGGTATTCCGGTGCTGGGACTCTGCTATGGCGCACAGCTGATGATGCATGTGCTTGGAGGCAGGGTGGAGAAGGCGCCTGTACGCGAGTATGGAAAGATAGAGGTAACGGTGGAGTCATCTTCTGCGCTGTTTGCCGATGTGTCTGAGACGACGGTTTGCTGGATGAGCCATAATGACTACATTTCTCAAGCTGCTCCAAGCTTTTCGATTTGTGCGCATACGGCGGACTGCCCTGTGGCGGCGGCGGAATGTGTGGAGAAGAAACTTTATGCGATACAGTTTCACCCGGAGGTTTTGCATACGGTTGAAGGGACAAAGATGATTTACAATTTTGTGCGGGGGATTTGCGGGTGCATGGGTACTTGGCGAATGGATTCGTTTGTTGAGGAGTCAGTAAAGCACATTCGGGAACAGGTTGGTGATGGCAAGGTACTGCTTGCGCTGTCGGGTGGTGTGGACTCGTCGGTGGCGGCGGGGCTGCTGTCGCGGGCGATTGGGAAGCAGCTTACCTGTGTGTTTGTGGATCATGGGCTTTTGCGCAAGGACGAGGGGGATGAGGTTGAGGCGGTCTTTGGAAGAGATGGAGATTTTGATTTGAACTTTATCCGCGTGAATGCGCAGGAGCGGTATTATGCGAAGCTTGCGGGAGTGACGGAGCCTGAACGCAAGCGCAAGATTATAGGCGAAGAGTTTATTCGGGTATTTGAGGAAGAGGCGAAGAAGATTGGCACAGTGGATTTCCTCGCGCAGGGGACGATTTATCCTGATGTGGTGGAGAGCGGTCTTGGCGGTGAGTCGGCTGTGATTAAATCGCATCATAATGTCGGTGGGCTGCCGGATTATGTGGATTTTAAGGAGATTATCGAGCCGCTGCGGAATTTGTTTAAGGATGAGGTGCGAAAGGCGGGGCTGGAGCTTGGGATTCCCGAGAAGCTGGTATTCCGTCAGCCGTTTCCGGGACCGGGGCTTGGGATTCGGATTATCGGTGAGATAACAGCGGAGAAGGTGCGGATTGTGCAGGATGCGGACGCGATCTATCGGGAAGAGGTAGATAGGGCGGTTGCGGTCTATGCCAAGGAGCATGGCACGATGGCCGTATGGAAGCCGGACCAGTATTTTGCAGCGCTTACGAATATGCGGTCTGTGGGAGTTATGGGGGACGAGCGAACGTATGATTATGCGGTGGCACTGCGGGCGGTCAAAACGGTTGATTTTATGACGGCGGAGTGCGCAGAGATACCCTTTGCAGTGCTGCAGACAGTGATGAACCGGATTATTAATGAGGTGCGGGGAGTTAATCGGGTAGTGTACGATCTGACGAGTAAACCGCCGGGGACGATTGAGTTCGAGTGATGAAATGGGCTTTAGAAAGCTAGTGTTTATGCGGTTTCCAAACAAATTTGTTTAGGCGTTGGCAACGATTTGGCAACATTTTTCACATCACGCACTAAATAATTACATCAATGGCAGAAGAAAACCTTGCTGATTTTCAGATATGAAAACTGAATATCGGCAAGGTCTTTTTATGCTTATTTCTGTTTTTTCTTTTTCACTGTTTTCTTTTCTTCTTTCTCGATTTTCTGAAATTCCTCCATAAGCATATCACTGACCGCCTGTGAGGGGACTTTCGCCCAATGCTTTGAGGTGTCCAGTTCCGGGTACTTGTGTTGTTCTTCAGATTAAAAAAGCATCCGATAGGCAGATTATTTTAGCCGGAAAGTAATCCACAATAGATTGTTCGT
>VSNM01000106.1 GCA_009774245.1 Lachnospiraceae bacterium
TTGCTCATTTTTTTGCAAACTCCCGAAAATAAAGGCTTTGAATAGAAAAAACAGGTAGTAGACTTGACACTACCGGAGCATAGTTAGGGGGAGAGTTATGAAAAAATGGTATGATGAAGAGTATGAATGGGAAATAGAAGTGATCGGGTTCAATAAGGACAACAAGGAGACGGAAAGATTTTGCCGCAACGGCGAGGAGATCGGGGATAAATATACATGTACGTATGGCTGCCCGGTAAATGCGCAGGGACAGGGAATCTGCTCCAAGGTAATGATGCTGATGTTCCCTGTCATGGAAGCAGTCAGAAGTGGCGGCGATCTGCAAAATATCGGTGGGGATAGTAAATACAGCAAGGTGATTATGTGTCCCGACGGCTGTGTTTTGTTCAGACTGACAGCAAAACCGTTAGGCGGAGAGAATTTCTTTCAGGGTAAGTTTTTCGACTGAGCCACGCAAGTACAGCATTGATAAGGAATGAGGGAGAGAAGAAGCAATGAATGTTACGGTGTGCAGACTTAATCGCAATATGGCTGAGGAATATATAGATTTTTTTGATAAAAGAGCCTTTTCTGACGGAAGCGCGGAGAGAGGATGTTATTGTGTATGGCATCATTGGACAGAACAACATGAACTGAAACGCAGTTTACTGCCAGAAGATGAAAGACAATATTGTAAAAGGAATTATGCAAAAGAACTGATACAAAATGGTACATTAAATGGATTTGTGGCGTTTTGTGATAATCAAATTGTTGGTTTTTGCAATTCAGATAGAAAAGAGAATTATTTTAGGCTGAACAGAGAAAATCATCCAAATAGCTGGCAGGGGTTCAATGACAATGATAAAATACTTTCTATTGTATGTTTTATTATTGATCCTAATATGCGTAGGAAAGGAATTGCAAAAACAATGCTAAATTATGCTTGTCAATATGCAGAAGAAAATGGATATGACTATGTAGAGGGCTATCCAGTCAAGGGAGAATTTACGATAAACGACTGTGGCGGTTCTGCTTCAATGTATATTCGTCATGGGTTTGAAATGATTGATCTTCCCAATGGCATTGTTGCAAGAAAGAAAATCAGTATGTAGATGGAGGATATGGAAATGCTGCAATGTTTTTATCCAAATGAATATCTTGCTTCAACATATGAGATAGATTTCGAGGAAAAGTACAGACAGGGCTACAGAGGTATTATCTTCGATATTGACAACACATTGGTGCCGCATGGACTTCCGGCGGATGACCGCGCGATTGCCTTGTTCAAACGCCTGAAAAGCATAGGCTATAAAGTCACGATGCTCTCAAACAACAAGGAACCGCGCGTGAAAATGTTCTGTGACGCGGTGGACGCTCCCTACATCTACAAGGCAGGCAAACCTAACCCGGCGAAGTACCGGGAAGCCATGAAAAATATGGGTACGGACGAGAGGAGCACGCTGTTTGTCGGCGACCAGATCTTTACCGATGTGTGGGGGGCGAACAAAGCAGGCATTTACTCCATATTGGTGAAACCAATTCACCCAAAGGAGGAGATACAGATTGTTCTAAAGCGTTATCCTGAAAAGATTGTGTTAGCCAGTTATCGTAGATATATGAAAAAAAGATCTGATTATAAAAATGGCTGAACAGCAGAGGAGATTCTGTCAGATTCTGAATCATAGGGGGTAGTTTAATGCAGATTAGTGGAAAAACAAAGGTTTTTGGTATTATAGGAAATCCAGTGGAGCACAGCATATCACCGTTCATGCATGGCATTTTTGCGGACACGCTGGGTATCGATATGGTGTACGTGCCGTTTCATGTGGCGCAGGGGCAGCTCGAGGCAGCGTTAAAAGGTGCATATGGGTTAAATATTCAGGGTATGAATGTCACAGTACCATATAAGAGCGCGGTCATTCCCTATCTGACAGACATCCTGGATTCGCATGCCAAAGACATCGGTGCGGTCAATACGCTTGTGCGCGACACACGTGATGGCAGGGAGGGATTTATCGGCCACAATACAGACATTTCCGGGCTCTGGCGCGCCATGCAGAGCGACGGTGTGTCCCTAAAGGACGAGGAAGTCATCATACTCGGCGCAGGCGGCGTGGGGCGGTCAGTCGCATATCTGTGCGCAGAGCACGCTAAGCATGTGTATTTGCTGAACCGGGATGCAGCCAAGGCGGAGGCCGTGGCCGCAGAGGTCAACAGGAAACTTGGCAGATATGGACAGGACTGCGTGACAGCAATGGCGCTTGCGGATTACAAGGAACTTTTAAAAGGGGCGGAGAACAGGTATGTCGTGCTGCAGTGCACCAGTGTCGGACTTGCGCCCAATGTTGAAGATGTAGTCATAAATGACGGCGATTTTTACCACTATGTGAAGCTTGGATATGACCTGATCTATACACCATGGGAGACAACATTTATGAAATATGTCTCGGATAACGGCGGCGTGGCATTCAATGGGCTCAAGATGCTTTTGTACCAGGGAATCGATGCGTTTGAATTATGGAATGGCTGTAAGGTGACAGAGGAAGCTGCGGATAAAGTGTATCAGAAGCTCTGCGAAAAGGTAAGGTAGGTGCTAGCTTTCATGGAAAATATCATATTAATTGGGTATATGGGAAGCGGCAAGACAACAGTTGGAAAAATAGCCGCAGAGCGAAAAAACTACACATTTGTTGATACAGATGAAATGATTGTGGAACAGCAGCACAGAAGCATCAGCGAGATTTTTGCCGCAGACGGCGAGCGGGCGTTCCGGGATATGGAGACGGCGCTGCTTGGACAACTGATTGCCGAAAAGAGAGAACATCTGGTCATTTCTACAGGCGGCGGAATGCCCTTGCGGACAGAGAACCAGCAGCTCCTGGCGAGGCTCGGTAAAGTTGTATATCTAAAAGCCAGTCCTGTGACGATTTATAACAGAATCAAGGGCGATACGACCAGACCACTTCTGCAGTGCGAAAATCCCCTGGAACGGATCGAGGAAATGATCGTGGAGCGAAGCCCTTTATACGAGGCTGGTGCCATGTTTATTGTGGAAGTCGACGAGCTAAGCCAGTCAGAAGCAGCGTCGGAAATTCTCACAAAATGCAGTGGATAAGGGGCATATTTTATATGATAGGGCAGACGGCGTTATGGAAATGGAAATGCAAAAAATGGACATATCGAAAGCATATGAGTCAAATTTATTTTTATGAAAGGATAATTAGTATATGAAACTATTAGTGATAAACGGGCCAAACCTGAATTTCCTTGGAATCAGGGAAAAAGGAATCTATGGCACACAGGATTATAAATATCTGGTCAATATGATTCAGGATAAGGCAAAGGAGACAGGCTGCGAGATCGAGTGTTTCCAGTCCAATCATGAGGGTGCCATTATAGACAGAATCCAGGAGGCGTATTTCGACGGCACAGAGGGCATTGTCATCAATCCTGGCGCATACACGCATTATTCGTATGCGATTCGCGACGCGCTTGCCAGCATTACGATTCCAAAGGTGGAAATCCATATCTCGGATATCACGCAGCGGGAGGAGTTCCGGCGCGTTTCCGTCACAAAGGATGTGTGCGACCACCAGATTTACGGGCATGGTCTGGACGGGTATCTGATGGCAATCGATTTTATTATCGCGAAATGTAAAAAATAATAGTTGAAATATTGTTCATTTTGTTATAAAATGGTTAACGGATTGTAAACGTGAAAAGTGAATAGTAGGAGGAATAGTTTTTATGATATCAGCAGGAGATTTCAGAAACGGTATTACGATAGAGTATGAGAACAGCATCTATCAGATCATCGAGTTCCAGCATGTAAAGCCTGGTAAGGGAGCAGCATTTGTCAGGACAAAGCTCAAGAACATTATCAGTGGCGGCGTTGTGGAGAAGACCTTCAGACCGACTGAGAAGTGCCCGCAGGCGCGTATCGACAGGAAAGAGATGCAGTACTTATATGCAGATGGCGATTTATTCTATTTTATGGATACAGAGAACTATGAACAGATTGGTCTCAATACGGACAAGGTGGGCGATGCGCTCAAGTTTGTGAAGGAGAATGAGATGGTCAAGGTGTGCTCGCACAATGGCAACGTATTTGCGATCGAGCCGCCATTGTTTGTGGAGCTTACGATCACGGACACAGAGCCGGGCTTCAAGGGCGATACAGCGACAGGCGCGACAAAGCCGGCTACGGTTGAGACGGGCGCTACAGTTGCAGTTCCATTATTCGTAGAGACAAATGATGTCATCAAGATCGACACCAGGACAGGCGAGTATTTGTCAAGAGTATAGATGGTCGTTTTATCAGACTGAAAGAGATTAAGACAATGAGAAAAAGCGTTTTGTTGCAGTACGTTTTTCTTGTTGTCTTTTTGTATTGTAATAGACAACATGTTGTCTTTTTGCGTTGTAAAAAGACAGCGGCAAAAGGGGGGTTATGAATAGATTGAATGAAAAGGAGTATGAATGATAATGGAATTTACAAATTTTACAACACTGGTGAGGGAAGAAGTGGAGCGAAGGACCGGCGACAACTACCGTGTGAGGCTCAATGATGTCAGGAAAAATAACGGCGTTGTGCTGAGGGGGCTTACAGTGATGCAGGACGACAGCAATATCTCGCCGACGATCTATCTGAACAATTATTATGAGGAGTATATCAGTGGGAGGGCGACGCTTGTCAATGTCGTCAATGATGTGATGGACACATACCGCAGAAATAAAGTCAATCAGAGTGTCGATATGCGGTATTTTCTGAACTATGAGAGCGTGAAGCAGAGTATCGTGTACAAGCTGGTCAACACAGAGAAAAATAAGGAGCTGCTGGAGGATATTCCGCATATCGATTTTCTCGACTTGTCGATCGTATTTCAGTGCATGATCGCGCAGGAGGAGCTCGGAAGGGCATCTATTTTAATCCATAATGTACATTTGAAGCTGTGGGATGTATCTGTGGAAAAGCTATATCAGGCAGCAAGGGAAAATACACAGCGGCTTCAGGAGTACGAAATCAAGACCATGGCAGAGGTTTTGCGTGAAATTGTGAGGACGGAAAATCCGGAGGAAGCCGATGATGAGGATTATGTGACAGAGCTCTCGGAAAATGTTCCGATGTATGTACTCAGCAATAAGAGCAGGGTGGAAGGCGCGGCCTGTATGCTGTATCCCAACTTAATTCGGGATTTTGCGGATGCAGTTGGCAGCAGTCTGTATATTATACCATCCTCGATACATGAGCTGTTGCTTCTTCCTGCGGGGCAGGAGGAGGAGAGCAGGGAGATTAAACACATGATCAGGGAGATCAATGACACACAGGTGAACGCAGAAGAAATTCTCTCTTATTCATTGTATTTTTACGACAGGGAGGAGCGGAAAGTCATTCAGCTGTAGAAAATAGGAAGAAAATAGCAAATTTTTTTAAAAAGTCCTTGATAAATTCTTGACAATTGAACATATTATGTTTATCATTTATTTTATGCAGTGTGTCGCTGGGAGGTTTTACCTTTTTATGCGCAGTCCCGTGCACAATGTGAAAAAATTTCACATAGAAGTATGCCGCTAAGGCGGCGCATGGGGTGCGCGGTGAGTAGGGAAAGTATTCCCTGCTCGATTGCAGCGGCGCCAATGTAAAGCAACCAATTTAGTAAAGGAGAAAAACAATGAGTAAAAAGTGGGTATATTCATTTAAAGAGGGCGACATGACCATGCGTAATCTTCTCGGCGGCAAGGGCGCGAACCTTGCAGAGATGACGAGCATCGGACTGCCTGTACCACAGGGTTTCACGATCACGACAGAGGCTTGTACACAGTATTACGAGGATGGCCGCAAGATCAACGATGAGATCATGGCGCAGGCTATGGAAGGCGTTGCAGAGATGGAGAGAGTCAATGGCAAGAAGTTTGGCGATCTGAAGAATCCTCTGCTTGTGTCTGTGCGTTCTGGTGCGCGCGCATCGATGCCTGGTATGATGGATACTATCTTAAATCTTGGTTTAAATGACGAAGTTGTTGACGCGATGATCAAGGGCAATCCTGATCCCGCCTTCGAGCGCTTCGTATATGATTCTTACAGACGTTTTATCCAGATGTTCTCAGATGTGGTTATGGAAGTCGGCAAGAAGTATTTTGAGCAGCTGATCGACAAGATGAAAGAGGAGAAGGGCGTTCAGTACGACGTTGACCTCACAGCGGCAGACTTAAAGACACTGGCAGAGCAGTTTAAGGAAGAGTACAAGAAGCAGCTTGGCAAGGACTTCCCTTCCGATCCTGTAGAGCAGTTAAAGCTTGCGATCGAGGCAGTATTCCGCTCATGGGACAACCCTCGTGCAAACGTATATCGTCGTGACAATGATATCCCTTATTCATGGGGTACTGCGGTTAACGTAATGCCGATGGTATTTGGTAACTTAAATAACGAGTCCGGTACAGGTGTTGCGTTTACGCGTGATCCGGCTACAGGCGAGAAGAAGCTCATGGGTGAGTTCTTAAAGAACGCACAGGGCGAGGACGTTGTTGCCGGTGTTCGTACACCGATGCCGATCGCACAGATGGAGCAGGAGTTCCCTGAGGCATACGCAGAGTTTATCAAAGTCTGTGAGACACTCGAGAACCATTATCATGATATGCAGGATATGGAGTTTACAGTTGAGAATAAGAAGCTCTATATGTTGCAGTGCCGCAATGGTAAGAGAACAGCACAGGCTGCTTTGAAGATTGCCTGTGATTTGGTAGATGAGGGACACAAGACAGAGGCAGAAGCAGTAGCCATGATCGATCCTCGTAACCTCGACACATTACTGCATCCCCAGTTTGATGCCGTAGCATTGAAGGCTGCCACACCGGCTGGCAAGGGACTTGGCGCTTCACCGGGCGCTGCATGCGGTAAGATTGTGTTCACAGCAGAAGATGCTGAGAACTGGAACGCAAGAGGCGAGAAGGTTGTCCTTGTACGTCTTGAGACATCACCGGAAGATATCACCGGCATGAAGGCTTCCCAGGGTATTCTCACAGTCCGCGGCGGTATGACATCGCACGCAGCTGTAGTTGCACGTGGTATGGGTACATGCTGTGTATCTGGTTGTGGCGATATTGCTATGGACGAGGAGAACAAGAAGTTCACACTGGCTGGAAAAGAGTACCATGAGGGAGATTACATCTCAATCGACGGTACAACCGGAAATATCTATGATGGTCAGATTCCGACAGTCGATGCGCAGATCGCTGGCGAGTTCGGCAGGGTTATGGCATGGGCTGACAAGTATAGAACACTGAAAGTAAGAACAAACGCAGACACACCGGCAGACGCAAAGAAGGCTAGAGAGCTCGGCGCAGAAGGCATCGGTCTTTGCCGTACAGAGCATATGTTCTTTGAGGAGGACAGAATCGCAGCATTCCGCGAGATGATCTGCTCTGACACCGTTGAGGAGAGAGAGGCAGCGCTTGAGAAGATTCTTCCTTACCAGCAGAGCGACTTCAAGGCATTGTATGAGGCTCTCGAAGGAAATCCTGTCACGATCAGATTCCTTGATCCGCCTCTTCATGAGTTTGTTCCGACTGAGGAAGCTGACATTGAGAAGCTTGCAAACGCACAGGGTAAGTCTGTCGAGAACATCAAGACACTTATTGCTTCCCTGCATGAGTTCAATCCGATGATGGGACATAGAGGATGCCGTCTTGCTGTAACGTATCCTGAGATTGCCAAGATGCAGACAAAGGCTGTGATTCGCGCGGCAATCGAGGTTCAGAAAGAGCATGCTGATTGGAGCGTAAAGCCGGAAATCATGATTCCGCTTGTATGTGAAGTAAAAGAGCTTGCATTCGTAAAGAAGGTCGTGGTAGAGACAGCGGATGCCGAGATTGCAGCAGCGGGCGTGAAGTTAGAGTACGAAGTAGGTACAATGATCGAGATTCCAAGAGCAGCGCTCACAGCAGATGAGATTGCTAAGGAAGCTGATTTCTTCTGCTTCGGTACAAATGACCTGACACAGATGACATTCGGCTTCTCAAGAGACGACGCTGGCAAGTTCCTGAATGCATACTATGACACCAAGATCTTCGAGAACGATCCGTTTGCAAAACTTGACCAGACAGGTGTTGGCAAGCTCATGGAGCTGTCCCTGAAGCTTGGCAAGCCGGTTAATCCGAAGCTCCATGTAGGTATCTGCGGCGAGCACGGCGGAGATCCTTCTTCCGTAGAGTTCTGCCATAAGATCGGTCTGGACTATGTATCATGCTCACCGTTCCGCGTTCCTATAGCTCGCCTCGCGGCGGCGCAGGCAGCTATAGCTCAACAGTAATACACTAGAGTGAGTTGTCGTAGGGCACTGTAATTTATTCTGAAAAAGGCAAAAACACACAGCCCCCGACATAGAAAAAAAACGACTTTGCAAAGAGAAATGCAAGGTCGTTTTTTGTTTTCGGGTAAAAACTATGCAGCCGAAGGAGCTGGAGAGGCGGGTTTGGATTAAACGTCCAATGACAAAATGCAGAAAATGAGATATCCTCTAATTGACACAATAATCAGTGTAGGTTGGAGGATTTTTTATGCACACGGACATTCAGAGGAAATATGTCATCAAACCAATAAATCGGTTGGCTGATGGGTGTCCGGTGAATAGTGGAGAAGGTCATTCACCTACGCGATTGTACATGTGCGTCCAAAGGAAATTGTGACATTTGATTAACGTTTGATAAGGAGGAACATATGAAGGCAATCAAAATAGGAACAAAGGTTGAGATCTACAATGACACAGTGATGACCTACAATGAGCTGCCCGCCAGGGCTTACATTGTAAGGTTTGAGAAAATGACAGGTTTTTATCTGGATGAGTACGCGGATATTCAGGTGAACGAGGACAAAATCTATGGGGAACATATGAAGAAGGTACAGAAAGTCCTGTGTGCATATGGGAAATTTGACAGAAACCTCGGGGTGATTTTAAGCGGCGCTAAGGGAATTGGTAAGTCAATGTTTGCAAAGCTCCTGTCGGTGGAAGCGATCAGGAAAGGCATTCCAATCATTGTTGTGGACCAGTACATTCCGGGGATTGCTTCTTATATCGAAGCGATTGATCAGGGAGTTATGGTGCTGTTTGATGAGTTTGACAAGACCTTTGGTGATGTCAGGCCGTCGGAGGGAGAGGTTGAGCCACAGGCAGCATTGCTCAGCCTGTTTGACGGGATATCGCAGGGGAAGAAGCTGTTTGTCATTACATGCAATGATATCCGGAAGCTGAATGATTTCATTGTAAATCGTCCGGGGCGTTTTCACTATCATTTCCGATTTGATTATCCGTCGGCTGATGAGATCAGGACATATCTTTATGATAAATTGGGGGAGACGCATTATCATGAGATAGAGTCGATTGTCGCATTTTCAAGAAAAGTGGATCTCAATTATGACTGTCTCAGAGCCATAGTGTTTGAAGTGAATAATGGGGAAAGCTTTCATAGTGCGGTCGAGGATTTGAATATCATCAATCTGTCACAGGAACGGTATAATTTTACCATTTATTTCAAGAATGGAGCTCCGATGTATGCCCAAAACAGAAATGTTGATTTCTTTACCGATGAGGAGATTCGTATCTGTTTTGCCGAGGATGACTACAATGAAATACTGACAGTGGGATTTTGGATAGCGGACAGTGAATATGACGTGAAAAAGAACTGTGCAGTGGTCGCAGGCGACAAGCTGAAAATTACTTATGATGAAGATTATGAGGAGGAGTACGTCAGAAAAGTGAAGAAACTGATCATAGATCATCTGGAAATCCGAAAGATGCGGGAGAAGAGTCTGCATTATGCAGTGTAGACGATAATGTCCACACTGCATGCGGGGAGTTACAGCCGGCCACGGTTGTGCTCGAGAATGTGTCTGAGGAGTCCGTTGCAGCCCTCGGTCACATCTGCGTATGTCGCATCGAAATCCCCAGTGTACCATGGATCGGCGACATCCCTTCCGGAACTGGCAAAGGATAAAAGCTTATAGATTTTGCTGTCCTTGTCACCGCCTGCGATGCGTGTCATATTGCGGATGTTGGCGGTGTCCATACCGATCAGATAGTCGTATTGTGTGTAATCTTGTGCCGTCATCTGCACTGCGCGGTGCGGTATCAGTGGTATATTGACCTCACGCAGTTTGCCGACCGTGCCGTAGTGGGGAGGATTGCCAATCTCCTCCCGACTGGTGGCGGCAGAGTTGATGTAGAATGAGTTTTCCAGTTTTTTCTGTTTCACAAGGTGTGTCATGACGCTTTCTGCCATTGTGCTGCGGCAGATATTGCCGTGACAGACAAATAATATTTTTATCATCTTGAAAATTTCCTTTCATAATCACTTATTTTTCTACAGTTTCTTAGTATTCTTTCCTCTTAAAAATACAAATGGTTAATGGATAAGATACAATAAAAAGCAATAACGCACAAGTAATAATAATAACATTTCCAAATAGAGGGATATTAAAAAGCATTGCAGCAATACCAACTGCACAAACCAGGGAGATTATGAGAACTACTACAATTTTATCTTCTCCCGCCAAATAAATCATTGGTATAAATAGAGCTCCCATGAAAAAACTGATACTAATTGCCAATATAAATAAACTGAATATACCTGAAAACTGGTCAAAAGAAAAACCATGTATCATATAGGATAAACCTGTTACAATACCAACCAAAAGAGTTCCGACGATAATCCAAAAAAATTGGTTTAGGAACAAGCTTTTTACAATATCAGTCCGTCTCACTGGCAAAGTAAGTTTATATTTTCCCCATTTTGAGGAAAACTCATTTCCAATGGCTGTTGCTGCAATTACTGAAAATCCAACAATCCCAATCATTACAAAATACATTTGCAATGTCTGTGCGGGAATAACAGTAACGACTATTCCCATCAAAAACAGAAAAATCAAAAAAACTTTTGCGTTTATCCATACAGTGAAGAAATTATTTCTAAAAAGCCCTTTCATACACGCTCCCCCTTTACGAACATTAAAAATATTTCATCAACTGAAACATGGTCAATTACAACATTTTTGTATTTTTTCTGTGCCTTTTTCATATCAGATACCAACACATCAATCTGTAAATCCCGCTTTCTGTATGCAAGAATATCGGCAGTGTCTAATTCGAGAAACTGACTTTCCTTGCAACGCATAATAGCATAATTATATATCAAATCATTTTTTGATACAGTCGCAATGAGTTTTCCGTCGTGAATAAATGTAATATAATCAGCAACTTTCTCCAAATCACTTGTGATATGGGAAGATAACAAGATAGAGTGATTTTCTTCTTGTACAAAATCAAGGAATACATCCAACATTTCATCCCGCACAATGGAGTCAAGCCCGCTGGTAGCTTCATCTAAAATTAATAATTGTGGATGGTGTGATAAGGCAGCCGCAATCGCTAATTTCATTGTCATTCCTCTGGAATAGTGCCTGATTTTTTGATTTGTGGGTAAATTGAAATTCTCTACATATTTCTGGAACAGGACGTTATCCCATTGTGTATAAAAGCCTGCCATAATTCCTGCTAATTGTTTTGCTGTCCAGTTGACAGGAAAATTGTTGCCGTCGTAGACAACACCAATTTTTTCCCGCATATCTGTATCAGCATCAAACATTTCTTCTCCAAATAGTTTTATCTTTCCGCTGTCCTTTTTGACTGTATTTAATATGCAGCCAATCGTCGTAGTTTTTCCCGCTCCATTTTCGCCGACAAATCCCATAATTGTCCCATACGGCAAATTGAAGGACACATGTTCCAATGAAAATTTTGATTTTGAAAATGTCTTGGAAACCTGCTGTAATTCTAAAATATTTTCCATGCTATTCCTCCTCGTTATAAAATAAAGTTAATAATTCCATCAATTTTTCAAGAGAAATGTTGCTTGTTCTCCCAATTTCGGCAGCTATTTGTAAATGTTCTTCGGCTATACGCTGTTGTTCCTCCTGATAAAATTCTTTGTTTTGTGCAGATACAAAACTTCCTCTACCAACTGTAGTTTCTATGAAGCCATCCCTTTGCAAATCTTCATAGGCTTTCTGAACAGTGATAACGCTTACATGGATTGATTTTGCCAATGCCCGCATGGAGGGGATTGCGTCACCAGCTTGCAATTCTCCACTCATTATCATGGCTTTCAGCTGTGATGTGATTTGCTCATATATGGGTTTGTTGGCATTATTGCTGATAATGATTTCCATACCTCACCGCCGTTGTTTTATAATGTACTTAATGTACAAGCACATTATATCATCTATGCAATATTAGTCAACCCATAAAGTAAAAATGTCAAACAAATTATTAAAGTAATTGCATCTGAACTGAAAAACTGGGGACTGGCGGACGCCCCGCGCACGAGTAGTGGAGTACACGGGCACCCAAACAAAAAAACAGCACCTAAAATAAAAAATACCACACTGAAATCCGCATCAGATTTTTTTATGCTAATAAATAACAGAAATCAGCAAAACAAAAAAGAGGGTGCGGACAAATGAAACAAAAAGAAAAAGAACGCAGGGAAAAAGTGCAGTTTGGGATTTCTCTCAAGGTACAACTGGTCATCGGTTTTGCAGTGCCGATTATCCTGATGGTGGTGGTGGGCATGGTCTCTTACTACAGCGCCTCGTCTGGCATGATTGAAAATTATGAAAACTCCGCTGTCAATGCGCTCGATATGACAATGGAATGCATGGAGAGGGGATTTGCGCCCTGTGTGGCAAATGCGCTGGAGCTCGCAAATAACACTACAGTATCCTCCTACGTGCAGGGTGGATTTGACGTAGATTCCTCAAGGCAGAGCACGGCGCGGCAGTCCGTGACGAAGGATATCCTGGTCAAGCAGACGACCAATGACTTTATTGAAAATATCCACATCATTCCAAATGGAAATATTATCGCGATGACGACGGCAAACACCTCCAACGCCAACGTGCAGGGGTTTATGCAGAGGCTGCGGGAGTCCGAGGATCAGGGAATGATGCAGGAGACCGGGCTTGTGTGGGGGAGCAGGCATCCGTTTGTGGATGAGCGGTGCGGGCTTTCAGAGGATGGCTATATCTTATACTGCAGTTACCGTGTCGGTACAGAAGAGCAGGGCGGACTGGTCATCATCGATATCCGCGCACAGGCAGTCCGCAGCCTGATGGAGCAGCTCGACTTCGGCGA
Source organism: Lachnospiraceae bacterium (assembly GCA_009774245.1). Lineage (GTDB taxonomy): Bacteria > Bacillota > Clostridia > Lachnospirales > Lachnospiraceae > COE1. The sequence continues at coordinate 13,164 of VSNM01000106.1, forward strand.
GGGCAGTTATATGGCGTTTATCACGGCTGACGGGAGGGAGATCGGATGGGACGAGAGCATTCGGATTTCGGAGCTTGAGTTCTATACTGGGGAGGACGCCACACAGTATGTCACATACAATGGCGTGGAATATTTTTATATGGCAAGGCAGAGCGAGACAACCGGCGGGGATTTTGTCGTGATGGTGCCAAAATCCTCGATAACAGGCAGGGCGGACCACATCAGAAGGATTACGCTGTTTATGGTTGCGCTCGCGGGTGTGGCGGCGGTTTTGCTGGTATGCGTCATCATCGGGGGAATCAGCTCCAACATTGGTGCCAGCATACATACATTGAATGAAGTCGCAGGCGGAAATCTTGCGGTAAAGACGCGGGAAAATGGGAAACATGAGTTTGGAAGACTGTATGCGGCCATACAGAACACGGTCAAAAAGATCAGGGAACTGATAGACATGGTAAAGCAGGTCATGCGCCAGGTGTCCGATTCCGGGATTCAGGTGAGTGAATCCAGTGGGGGCGTTAACAGGATGGTGCACGACATGAGAATGGAGATTGACGAGATCGGGCGCAACATTACGCAGGAAGATTCGGAAATCGACATGTGCAATGCCATGATGGAGGCGCTGTCTGCGAGGATCAAGCAGGTCAACGCGGATATTCAGGACATGATCGCTTACATTAATACGACGAAGCAGACCGTCTCGACAGGTATGGACATGGTTCGGCAGATGACGCAGCAGTCGGCGGAGACCAGCTCTGTGACCGGCGCGGTGAAGGAACAGGTCAGCATACTGGTCAGCAAACTCGGGGATATCGTACAGTTTGTCGATGTGATTGAACTGGACAAGGAGCTGGAGAAACGTGGACTTCGGTTTGTGAGGTATGCAGACGACTGCGTGATAGCAGTCAGAAGCGAAGCAAGCGCAAAGCGTGTCATGTATTCGGTAACAGACTGGATAGAGAGGAAGCTCGGACTGAAAG
>VSNM01000107.1 GCA_009774245.1 Lachnospiraceae bacterium
CCTGTCTGATAGTATTTTAGAACAATACTACCAGAATAGGAGACTAATTATAAGACGCCGATTATTTGCCGCTTACAGAACACGGGCATGCCCGTCATACTAAAAAGAGGACTCTCAATTATTTATCAAGAGTCCTCAATCCCTTATAAATCAAGATATTTCTTAGAACTTGCCTGCCTTCGCTGCTTCCTCAATCGAAACTGCAACCGCCACAGTAGCGCCGACCATCGGGTTGTTGCCCATGCCGATGAGTCCCATCATCTCTACGTGAGCCGGAACGGAAGAAGAACCTGCGAACTGTGCATCAGAGTGCATACGTCCTAAAGTATCTGTCATACCGTAGGAAGCCGGACCTGCCGCCATATTGTCCGGATGGAGTGTACGGCCTGTACCGCCGCCGGAAGCTACAGAGAAGTACTTCTTGCCAGCCTCGATTCTCTCTTTCTTGTATGTACCTGCAACTGGATGCTGGAATCTTGTCGGATTGGTTGAGTTGCCTGTGATGGAAACGTCAACGTTCTCTTTCCACATGATCGCAACGCCTTCGCAAACGTCGTTCGCGCCGTAGCAGTTTACCTTGCCGCGAGGACCTTCGGGATCAGAATAAGGCTTTCTGAATACTTCCTTTACGGTGTTTGTATAGGGATCATACTCTGTCTCGACAAATGTAAATCCGTTGATGCGGGCAATGATCTCCGCTGCGTCTTTTCCAAGACCGTTCAAGATAACCCTAAGCGGTTTCTGGCGAACCCTGTTCGCTTTCTCAGCGATACCGATCGCACCCTCTGCTGCTGCAAAGGACTCATGTCCTGCCAGGAAGCAGAAGCACTCTGTCTCTTCTTCGAGGAGCATCTTGCCTAAGTTGCCGTGTCCGAGACCTACCTTGCGGTTGTCCGCTACGGAACCGGGAATGCAGAATGCCTGAAGTCCCTCTCCGATCGCTGCAGCCGCGTCTGCAGCCTTTTTGCAGCCCTTCTTGATCGCGATCGCCGCGCCTACTGTGTATGCCCAGCATGCATTCTCGAAGCAGATCGGCTGAATCTTCTTAACCTGGTCATATACATCAAGACCTGCGTCCTTTGTAATCTTCTCTGCCTCCTCGATGGAGTTGATACCGTAGTTCTTTAATACTTCGGTAATCTTATCTATTCTTCTCTCATAGGATTCGAATAATGCCATAATTATTTTACCTCCTTATCTGTTCTGGGATCAATAATCTTAACAGCATCAGCAACGCGTCCGTACTGGCCTGAAGCCTTCTCCCATGCTGTGTTCGGGTCATCACCCTTCTTGATGAAGTCAGTCATCTTGCCAAGGCTTACGAACTTGTAACCGATAATCTTGTCGTCAGCATCGAGTGCGATTCCTGTGACATAGCCCTCTGCCATCTCCAGATAGCGAGGTCCTTTCTTCAATGTGCCGTACATTGTACCTACCTGGCTTCTCAAACCCTTTCCAAGATCCTCAAGACCAGCGCCTACAGGCAGACCTTCCTCGGAAAACGCGGACTGGGAACGGCCGTATACGATCTGCAGGAACAGCTCTCTCATGGCGGTGTTGATCGCGTCGCACACAAGGTCTGTATTCAATGCTTCCATGACAGTTCTGCCCGGAAGCAGCTCTGCTGCCATCGCTGCGGAGTGTGTCATGCCTGAGCAGCCGATCGTCTCAACCAGCGCCTCCTGGATAATGCCCTCTTTTACATTCAGGGACAGCTTGCAGGCACCCTGCTGCGGTGCGCACCAGCCGATGCCGTGTGTAAAGCCGGAAATGTCTTTTACTTCCTTTGCCTTTACCCATTTCGCCTCTTCTGGGATAGGTGCACAACCATGATTACCGTCACGTGCTACTACACACATTTCTTCAATTTCCTTTGAATAAATCATGTGAAAACTCCTTTCGATTACTTAACTTATATTTTTAATGCGAGACTTATGCCCCACATTTTATAGCTTATCAAGCGTTTTCCACAAAACACGCGTAAAAAAACATGTATTCTGCAAAAATTGGCTTTGACAGGCTATCCGCACATAAATATTTTCGCACATATCTTAAAAAATAGCAATTAAATTTTGAATTTTTTGTCAATTTTTTGTCAAAAAACAAACGCTCCCATACAATCATGAATCTAATGAGTCTTTTTCCCACTTCACGCCGGGGTACAGCTCCCCAGTTTTGGCAAAATGGTAAACGCAGTCCGCAGCCAGATTCAGGTCGTCCAGCGCGTTTCGTTTCCCAATCGGCGTCTGTCCTCCAATATCCACGGGCGAATCCTCATTGGATTCTGAATCCGCATACGCAGGATTGACGGGCATATACATATGGGCGTCGTTTCCCCCCTCATATGTGTTAAAGCAGATCGCAGCCCAGCCGTCTCTTAGGTCCACTGAGAGAAATTCCTCCTCCCCGTATTCATCCAGTCCAAGCCATGCATCGCTGATCCGATCCTTGCGGATACCCTCAACCACTTCCGCGACCGTTTCCTGTGTGATTGGCTGATCCTCCGAGTTCAGAAATTGAATCGCAAATTCGCTCATATCACAATACCTCCTATCTCAAAATACGCGCCATTTCAAAATTATTTTATTTAAACAATTCCTTACAACCTTTTCCATTTTCGCACATATTTCAAGAAATAGCAATTAAAAATTGTCAAATATTAGTTTTTTCCTGCGATTTCGCCCTGTTTCTTGTAGATGCTGTCCGCCTCCACGTACCCCCTTACCATGGATGTAGGGTAAACGTTAGAGTTGCGCCCGATCACGGTTCCCGGATTGAGCACGCTGTTGCAGCCGACTTCCACGTTGTCGCCGAGCATTGCGCCCATTTTTTTCAGGCCGGTCTCAATATTTCCATACGGGGACTTGACGACCACAAGCGTCTTGTCGCTCTTGACATTGGAGGTGATGGAACCGGCGCCCATGTGCGACTTGTAGCCGAGAATGCTGTCGCCCACATAGTTGTAGTGCGGAACCTGCACTTTGTTAAAGAGTATCACGTTTTTGAGTTCTGTCGAGTTGCCGACAACGGCGCCCTTTCCGACAATGGCGTTTCCGCGGATAAATGCGCAGTGACGGATTTCCGCCTCCTCGTCGATGATGCAGGGGCCGTTGATATACGCAGTTGGCGCTACTGTCGCTGACTTTGCGATCCAGATGTTCTCGCCACGTTTCTCGTACTTTTCTTCTGGGAGTGAATTGCCGAGCTCCACAATGTACGCACCGATTTTCGGTAGCAGTTCCCATGGATAAACCGCACCGTCAAAAAGTGGTGCCGCGATTGTTTCATCCAAATTGTAGAGATTTTTGATCTGTAACTGTTCCATAATTTTTACACCTTTCCAAATAACATCCAAATTCCAACTATCACCGTTTATATGCCACCTTGCCAAGCTTAATCGGCTCTGGATTTTGCCAGATCCATTTTACTGCAAGTTCTATCAAATAATCAATCTGTTTCTGACAACCGTAGCATCCTGGAGCTGCTTTGAAATGATTTATCTCTATGATTGCATCCCGCGCTTCATTCAGATCATACTCACCCAAAGCATTTCCCTGCAAAAAATACTGCTCCAGTGCATCAAGCATTTTTCGGTACTCTGCGTCCCAGTTTGCTCCGCCGTTATTATTGGCCTCGCCGTCCACGCGACCAGTAATGCGGATGACCTCGCCCTGCACAGTTGAGCACTTACCACTTGCAGGAACAAGGTATTCCCAGAGTGCACTGTGCTGTTCCACGACGGAAAGATTCCTGTCAACTTCTATCGGGGACTTTCCATCGTGTTTTAATACAGGTTTTGCCGGAGTCACGTCAAAAATGGCATAAAATCGATTCATGATTGTCTCAATCTCATTGCGATACTCATCACTCCAATCTTTTTTTAGAAGTTCAAATTCATTTCCCATATAAGAGACATTTTCCTGCAGTTTCATCCACTCCTCCTCTGGAATACCGCCCTGCTCTCTCTGCGCTTTAATCAATACCTCCGCAATGTCCGGCTTGTCCTTGTACCATGATATATCCCTGCCTGTCATCAGATACTGCAGCGGCGTTCTGTTGTCATCCCATACTGCTGTATGGTGACACGGATCTGCGCCATGCGCAAGGAGCAGACAGACGGTATCGTAGTTTCCAGTTCTTCCGATGAAAACTGCACTGATCAGCGCAGTGCGCTCTGCATGTGCTGTAATATTGACATCAGCCCCATGTTCTATCAGGTATTTGCAGATATCATAATGTCCCCATGCTGCATGTTTAAAAAGAGGCGTTCCATAGGCATTTGCGAGATTTACGTCCGCGCCGCGTTCCACGAGCCATTTTACCACTTCCAAAGGGATACATTTATGCAATGCCGTTTCCTTATAATAACTGCGTTCGCGGGCATTCGGATCACATGGGAGCAGCATTTGCTTGCATTCCTCAACACTCTCCGCCGGCCAGTTGAGCATATGTTCGCTACAAAATTCCGTAAATCCTTTCGGGAGGGTTATTCGTAATTTGGGCATATTTGTCTGTCTCCTTTCAGACAATGATCTCATCTGTCGCTGTCTCGTCTGCGGCCACTGCCATCAGCGACGCCCAGTACTCGTCTGCGGCGGGCTCTGTGTCCAGCCATGGCTGCGGCGTTGGTACCACAGATGATTTCTCGGCCGTAGTCCCGCCTGGACGGTCAAAATCAAACTGTATCTTTTCATCCGCATATTTTAAGTGGGCGTCAAACGGATTCCCCGCCTTCGACACAAACCCGGTTATCTTTTCACTTGTCTTTCCAGTGGCGAAAAGCTCCTGCATCAGTTCCTCCGAAATAGGCACCTGCGCTACGGTATGTCCGATTTTAAAGCCGCACTCACATTCGTAATACCACTGGCTCTTTTTCAGTTTATGCACATTGCACCTTGGACATGCAAGTTTTGTCTCAATCGGCGCAGGTCTGTCAGGAAAATCAAATGCAACCTGACCGTCGGCTGTCAGTTTTAGCGCCGCGTCAAACTTGGCGCCGCTCTTTGCCAGAAAGCCCTCTATCACATCGGTTTTTTTGTTTGTGAGCAGTTGCTTTACAACGCTGTCACTGATTTTCAGTCCGGCAATCTTGTTATTGATTGCAAAGCGGCAACTATGCTCTGCGTCGTCTTTATTGTAATTCGAACAGCCGTAGCCAAACATTGTTTTGACAATCTCCCCGCCGCACACCGGGCAGTTTACATTCTTGAGCTTTTGCTGCTCGATATCGTCAAAGTCAAATTTTAATCCGGTAATCTTTCCGTCCTCGTCCCGGCTAAATGTCACGCGCGCGTCAAATTTTTTGCCTGCCTTGGACTTAAAGCCGCGTATCGTCGCGGTTCTCCCGTTTGTCAAGAGTTCCCTGACCTGCGCCTCGGAGAGCTCTTTGCCTGCCATCTTGCCGATGGAAAACTTGCAACTGGTCTCGTCGAATTTATCATAGTTGGCGCAGCCGTAGCCGAAAGGCGTCTGAACGATCTCGCCGCCGCACAGCGGGCAGACTACATCCTTGATCTTTTTTGCCTCCACCTGGTCAAAATTGAATACGACAGAATACTTTTCGTCAGTGTCCTTCTCCAGCATCAGGCAGGCGTCAAACTTTTTCTTTTTCTTGGACTCAAATCCGCTCAATACACTCGTTCTGCCGTCTTTTATGAGAGCGATGCACTCTTCATCAGAAAGACTTCTGCCCGCGATTGTGCCGATCACAAAGTTGCACCCGCCGCCGTCCTTCTGGTAGTTAGCGCAACCATAGCCAAACGGGGTTGTGACGATATCTCCGCCGCACGACGGGCACTGGACACCGATTTTTCTGCGCGCGCCTGGTCCCTTGGCTCCTTTTCCGGTAAATTGACTAATCTGTGCTGCGAGCTGGTTTGTCAGGTCTTTGTCCCGTATCTGTATGGTTTCCCTGCGAATAAAGTCCTCGAGTTTTGCGCGGTAGTCGTTCACGTCGACGGTTCCGTTGGTGATGCCGTCAAGCCCCTTTTCCCACGAGGCGGTCATCTTGGGATTTAACAGCGCCGGAACAGTCATCGCGACAACCTCGTACACCATCTCGCCAAAATTCTGCGGTGTGATGACCTGTGTCTTTTGGTTGAGGTTCAGGTAGCCGATGCGGATTAATTTCTTGATAATCTCCGCGCGCGTCGCGCTTGTCCCGATGCCGGAGCCCTTGATCTGGGCGCGCAGCTCCTCGTCCTCAATGAGCTGTCCCGCGTTTTCCATGGCTAGGATCATGGAGCCGGACGTGTACCGCTTGGGCGGCGTGGTCTTGCTGTCCCGAATCTCAAAACCATTGACGACTAGGATATCGCCCTGTTTCAGCGTATCCGCCAATGCGAGCAGCTTTTTGGGACTGATCTTCTTTTCCTTGGCGAATTCCTCCGCGTTTTCGCCTGTTTTTGTCTGTGCCGCCGTATTGCCTTTATTTTGTCCGTCAGCGGTGTTTTCCTCCTCATCGGCATCGTCGAGCATCTTGCCCAACACCTCGAGATAGCCGAGCGTCTTTAACACTTTTGCGGAGGCAAATAAGGACTCTTTTTCGATGCCGATTACCAGTTTTAACGTCTGGTACTCTGCGGGCGGATAAAAAATACTCAGGAAACGCCTTACAATCAGGTCAAAAACCTTGCTCTGCAGCGGCGTCAATGTCCCGAGTTCCGTCAGCTGTCCTGTCGGTATGATGGCATAGTGGTCAGTCACTTTGCTGTCATCGGTATACTGCGTCTTGGCGATATTTGTATGGAGCTTTTTCGTCAAAATATGGTCGGTAAAATTTTGTGTCGGCGTGTATCCCTTTAGTTTAGACAGATTTTTGTCAATCTCTTTTGCGACGGCCGTTGTCAGTACCCTTGCATCCGTTCGCGGATAGGTTGTGAGTTTTTTCTCATACAAGTCCTGCGCGACCTGCAAGGTCTGGTCCGGACTGATCTTGAATCGTTTGGAGCACTCCGCCTGCAGCTCCGCCAGGTTAAAAAGAAGCGGCGCTTTTTTCTTGGAGATGCCCTTTTCCAGTGTCTTGACAACTGCCTCTTTTCCTTCAAGAGAGGTGATTAATGTCTCTGCATCTTCCTTTTGTTTAAAGCCGTTTTCTTTGTAGAGTTTCGGGGATTCAAAGTAAGCAGAGCCCTCCACCGCCTTCCATTCCGCCTCGATGTTCGCGTCGGTGAAATCCCCTACAACCCTGTAAAATGAAGTTTCCTTAAAATTACGTATCTCCCGCTCACGGTTGACAACCATGCCGAGCACGCAGGTCATGACTCTGCCCACGGCAATCGCGGTGTAACCCTTTGTCGCCGCCGCGTCGTTGAGGAGCTTCCCATATTTTACGGACATGACGCGCGAAAAATTGATGCCCATGGCATAGTCCTCGATCGAGCGCATAATGCCGGATTTGCCGAGATTTTCATATGCCGACATCGGTTTTGCCTGCGCCACGCCGCGCTTGATCTCCTCCTCGGTCTGGGAGTCAATCCACACGCGCAGCTCCTGCATTCCCTTGCGGACGCCGCCATAATTGCGGATATTTTCCTCGATGGTCTGTCCTTCTTTTCCAGAGTCACCGGCCCAGTATACGGTATCGATGTCCTCGCGCTGCAGCAGTGAATGGACGATATCGTACTGCTGTTTGACATTTTTGATGACGCCGTATTTATATGTTTCCGGCAAAAATGGCAGGTCCTGGAGCATCCACTTTTTGTAGCGGATATCGTACTCCTCCGGATAGACCATCTCCACCAGATGACCGACGCACCAAGTTATGATAAAGGTGTTATTTTCTATGTACCCGTTCTGTCTGCCCGACACGCCAAACACTTTCGCGTAGTCCTGCGCCACGGAGGGTTTTTCCGTTATGATTAATTTCTTTCCCACTTAGTCCTCCTTGGATTCACCGAAATATTCCTCAAGGGCGATTCGAATATGCTCCCTCATGTCAGTATTGTCCGCTCCATACATTTTTTCCTCAAAGTAATGTACTTTGTTGGATACGCCCCAGAAATTCTGTCGAAACCATTCTTCCTTGTCCGCGCCATATTGGATTAGCAGGTCAAGGATTTCAAACAATCTCTTTCTGGTGGTTTCCTGTATATCCGAATAGATGCTTTCCCTCTCCAAAATCGTTTCCGCCCAATTTACCGCCATACCGATTGGATATAGCCCTGATGATGTTTTACGATTGGGATTGGCTCCTCGCTCCAATAGTGTCTGAATCAAATCGACGTATTTCTCGGAATCACTGTATCGCTTATAACATAGGGTGGAAAATGCGCCTATGATGGCATCATGCAGGACGGGCATACAAACGCTGTGGGGCGGGACAAGCGCCATGTCCTCCATGAAATCGGGATTTGCCCCGTTTTCAAGCAGTAGCTCTATTATTTCAAATTCCCCGCATTTAATTGCCACCTGCAGCGGCGATTGTCCGATATCCTTTTTCGGTGCTTTTGCATTGTAAACCTCATTGACAACGGCGCTGTTTTTGGCGATTGCCGCCTGCACTGCTTCTATATTACTGTGTCTTATATCTTTGAATAATTTATTCATCTTTACTCCTTGCTGCTCATTCTCCGCTCCCTTGCACTTGATTAAACAAGCTGCTTGCCATATTGCTCCAAACAGGCTTTCGCTTGCTCTAAAGATATCCCGACATTTTCTTGCAACTGCCTTAAAACTTCTTCGTCACCAAGTCTGTACTCCTGCCCCATTTTTATAATTGCCTGCGTCCATGCCACACGCCTTATCCTTTCAGATTCCGTCTCAATAACTGTCCCACCCATAATATTTACCAACCTATCTTCATTTTTATTTCCATTTGTAATATGTGTAGTGATAGTATTTACAAATCCTTTCAAGTCTATCAGCTCGTCATCTGATAACTCGCCCTCCCAGCGTTTCCAGTACTTGCATGACAGTAATCTGAAGCGCGTCGGGAATTTCGGTTCTCGCGGGTATGACTGCCTGATATACTTTTTCCGGAATGTCCTCCAACGCAAACGCCGGATATTGAATTTGCAACAGGTCGCAGACCATTTTCTGAAATTCATAATAATCCACCATATCTGTGCTTCCCACATGGAAGATGCCTTTTAAATCATGCGTCAGGACATATTCTGCATATGCCCCGACCTGCGAGGACAGGGTTACATTCACATAGTCATTCGGATATGTGGACAGCGGCTTTCTGCTTGTGCTGTACTCGCGCAGCATCTGTATCCGCGGACAATCCGGCGCCCACACCGATGGTAAACGGAAAATAATTAACTGTTTGGAAAGTTTTTCTGTCAGCATCGCCTCACAGTCACTCTTATATTTTCCATAGTCTGATTCGGGACTTGGCTGCGCCTCCTCCGTCCACGGCTGGGACATGTCCCTGTCAAAGACATTTGCTGTGGATATAAAAAGGAGCCTTTTGTTTTTTCCGCTCAGCCAGTCTGCCAGTTTTACATGAAAATTGTACTGCGCCTGAAAATCCCCGCGCAGGGAAGAAATCACGATTTCCGGATTCTCCCTCTCCAAGATTTCTAACAGTTTATCTGTATCCGTTATCTGTAACTGATAGCCGCCCTCCACTTCGTGATGCCCTGCAGTGATAACCACGTCATACGCCTGCGACAGACTTTCCTTGATGGCGCGTCCCACAAGACCAGTTCCGCCCATCAGTAACACTTTTTGCTTCATATGGATCCCTCCTCGTGCATAATCTGTTTCCTCCAATAGAATGGGATTGGGATTTCGCCCGACATACTCTACTGCAAACTCCATGATACGCTCTGGTTCCTTGTCAATCATTTCGGAATGCTGCATTGTTAATATCTTGGAAACGATTGCTTCTACATCATTCATTAAATCAACCACACCGGCACGATATAATTGTCACGGTCAATCGCGCCTAATTCCGGTTTCATGCATATGACTGCCCCTTTTGAGCGCGGGGCTGACGACTGGTCGAGCAGGCCAAATACCTTCACTAATTCTGTGCCTGGATTTGATGTTTTCTTGATTTCAATTGGATTCAGCACGCCGTCATGCTCCAGTACAATATCGATTTCTTTCGCGTCCTTATCTCTGTAATAATAGAGATAAGGCTCTTTTCCACAACCCAGATACGTTTTTCTGATTTCGGAAACTACATAATTCTCCAATATCGCGCCGTTCATCGCGCCCCATTCCAGCGTTTCCGCACTGCTCCACTTCGTTAGGTAACAGACAAGTCCAGTGTCGTAAAAATACAGCTTGGGTGTTTTGACCAGACGTTTCAGCATATTGTTGGAATAAGGATGCAGATAAAAAATAATTCCCAGCGTCTCCAGAATCCCAAGCCAGTTTTTGGTCTGCACCTGATTGAGATCGGCATCTCTGGCAATCTCTGCCGTATTGAGCATCTGACCGCATCTTGCCGCCACCGCAGTAATAAATCTCAAAAATTTCAATGAATCAATAGCATCGGACAACTCCTTCACATCACGTTCGATATACATACTCAGATAGCTGCTGTAGAAAATCTGGCTGCTGCTGTTTGCACCACTGACAATCGCCGGCATGGAACCTCTATAGATTCGCTCAAAGATATCCCTTGTGTCTGCCGTCGATCTGTTTTCTCTCCTCGCAGACAGCGTTTCCAGATCAATCGTAAAGGGCTCCGTCACGCCGCCGTAGATTTCCGCCTGTGACAGTGAAGTCAGGGAGAGCACTGCTATCCTGCCCGCCAGTGATTCCTGCACGCCCCTCATCATCTGAAACATCTGAGAACCTGTCAGCCAGAAGGAACCGGGCGCGTGATTTTTGTCAACATCAATTTTGATATAAGTGAACAGCTCCGGCGCATACTGAACCTCGTCAATCAGAATCGGCGGTTTGTGCAACTGCAGGAACAATTCCGGATCGGTCTTTGCAATTGCCCGCTCGTGCAGATCATCCAGAGTTACATATCCCCTGTCTGTGCCCTCCATCAATTTTTGGAGCATTGTTGTCTTTCCGACCTGTCTTGGACCTGTGACAAGAACGGCCGGGTATTCTTTTATGACTGCACGCACCACATTTTCCAGGTTTCTTGTGATATATTTCATAACCAGACCTTCTTTCGGCTATTCTCAACTCTAGTTAAATAATATCCGAAAACCGGGTAGAAATCAAGACCAAATCTGTTTTAAACATTTAGAGCGTGTCTGAAAATCATTTCTGCCATATGACAGAAAGCATTTTTCAAACACGCTCCAGAAAGAGCAATCGTACACTGCTCTTTCGACATAATCCTTATTTCTTCGTGATATACCCCTGCGCCTTGAGGAGCTCTGCGCAGAGCACTGCGCCGCCTGCGGCGCCGCGCACTGTGTTGTGTGAAAGTCCCACGAACTTCCAGTCATATACTGTGTCCTCGCGGAGACGCCCCACGGAGACGCCCATGCCATTCTCATAATCCACGTCAAGGCTCACCTGCGGTCTGTTGTCCTCCTCGAGATACTGGATAAACTGCTTTGGTGCGCTCGGAAGCCCTAACTCCTGCGGAACGCCCTTGAAATTTACTAATTTTTCGATCAACTGCTCCTTGGTTGGCTGCTTTCTGAACTTGACAAACACGGCAGCAGTGTGACCGTTCAGCACCGGTACACGGATACACTGGCATGTGATCACAGGCGATGTTGCCGGGACGATCACGCCGTCCTTGATCTCACCCCAGATTCTAAGGGGCTCCTTCTCACTCTTCTCCTCCTCGCCGCCAATGTACGGAATGATATTGCCCTCCATCTCGGGCCAGTCCTTAAACGTTTTACCTGCGCCGGAGATCGCCTGATAGGTCGTCGCAACCACCTCATAGGGCTCAAACTCTTTCCATGCAGTCAGCACCGGAGCGTAGCTCTGAATCGAGCAGTTTGGTTTCACGGCAACGAATCCCCTCGTCGTGCCGAGGCGCTTTCTCTGGAAGTCAATAACCTTCATGTGTTCAGGATTGATCTCAGGCACGACCATCGGTACGTCAGGCGTCCATCTGTGGGCGGAATTATTGCTGACTACAGGTGTCTCGGTTTTTGCGTATTCCTCCTCGATTTTCTTGATTTCCTCTTTTGTCATGTCTACCGCCGAGAATACGAAATCCACCTCAGAGGCCACCTTCTCAACCTCATTAACATTCATGACCACGATATTTTTTACCGCCTCCGGCATCGGTGTGGTCATTTTCCATCTGTCGCCGACAGCCTCCGCATACGTCTTGCCTGCGGAACGCGGACTTGCGGCGATCGTTGTCACCTCAAACCACGGGTGATTCTCCAACAGGGCGATGAACCGCTGTCCTACCATACCAGTACCTCCAAGGATACCTACCTTTAATTTTTCACTCATTTTTCTCCTCCATTCTGCTGATATACTTTTATTATCATATCTTCCTTTTCAGGAAAATTTTCCCGATGCATATATTAAAATACAAAGTATATTTTTACATAAATCACATAATCATCAACAATCAAACAGTTCTATATGAAAGTTATTTATGTCGTGGATATTCAGGCATCAAATCAATCAATCTTGTTGTCCGCCCTTCTTTATCCAATAAAATTTCAATATTTTCCACATCTCCGCCTAAATGCATCATAAATTCCCTACAAATACCACAAGATGGAATTATATTTCCATCTTTATATACTGAAACCACTTTTGTAATCTCACTTTCGCCATATGTAAGCATTGTGGATAAGGCATTTCTTTCCGCGCACATCCCTATAGAGTCGTCCGTGAAACATCATGGGGATTCAAAACGCTCATTGCTTCTTCATATAATCTTTCCCATTCTTTGTTCACTGTTTTGTCCTCCCTTAATAAAGTGAAAGTCTTTATCTGCCATTTACAATGTATATTTATAATTTGTTTCCCAATGGTTATATATTAACATTCAATGTCACGATGATATGTTCATTATTTTCTATCCGATATTTTAATTCGAACCAAAAATCCAGTTCTTCCCCTGCGTTTGTTAGATTGTATGTTGCAAAGGAGGTATTGTCCTCCTCCAATACGATTTCTTCCAGACACGATTCGTCAAAATGATCGATAACGAAACTCCGTTCTTCGTCCTCTTCCCACATTGCCAGTTGTCCATCCAACCATTCCCCAAATGATACAAAAGCCTCTTCCTGTGTCTGCCCTTCTTCTACCCATGAAGAATCTATCTGTGCAAGGGAGGCAAGCTTCGTGTACTCTTTGTCTGCAACCGCGTTCACGATCTGCTTCGTTAAATCAGTCGCCTTTGTTACAAATTCCTGTTCTGTCATTTTATCCCTCCACTATTCTGATCATTTCGTTTTTAGATTATTTGTTCCGTATTTAGATACACTATGACGCGCTCATAAAAATCAGCCCATTCCGGCAATCCATTGTCCCGAAACAACGAAATGACCGAATATATCTGTTTTAACAGTCTTTCTCTTTCAATCGTTATGCAGTAACTTGTGTCCTCAAAAAATTCATTTTCAAGCCATTGATATCGTTCATAGGCATTCTTATCGGAATCTATTCCCCATTCATAAACCTCGAGCGGTCCAAAAGATTTTTTTGAGATTAGTATGATATTTCCATCTTTGTTCGGAACAAGATCTGGTTTGGTATAATACCATCGTTCAATAGCGACTTCTTCCACTCTTTGACCAGCCCTCGTCTGCCTCGTCTTTATCATAGAAGATACAACCTGCTTATTTAACATTCTCTTATACATAACTATCCTCTGGGTTCAAGTCAGCACTTGTTTTTCACTCACCACAAAACTAGAATCTCACTAACCCTTAATTGGTATCCATATTTCAATAATTGAATTTTCTCTATTCCAATGAAAACGATAATCGTATCTTT
>VSNM01000108.1 GCA_009774245.1 Lachnospiraceae bacterium
AGTATCTGCAATTTTCAAGGTTCAATTGAGCCTAGTTTTTTGGTTCAGTTTTTCATAGATTACTTGACACTACCTTTTCCGTAGGAAAATGCGACTGCCCTTGCAGGAGCAGAGGATTTTCCCTATTCAGACCGTCTAACGTGATTGCGATTACCTGTAACGTGTAGAGCAGTTCGTCATTGTCCGGGCTTATGCTTTCCATGCGCTTCAATTCCTCATGGATTGCCGCCATCTGATTTTTCAGTGCCTTATACACCCTCGGATTGCCCTGCACCACAACGTCCCGGCATAAGAGCCGCCTTGTGATGTAGTCCTGCTTTGTCAGTCCCGACAATGCCACCAAATCATTTAATAACTTTGCTTCTTCGTCCGATACCCGGAACGCCACCGTATGATTGCGCCATCTTCCCTTGTAATCCAGTGATTTTTCCATTCTCCCTAATCCTCCTTTGTCATTCTCTCCATTTCCAATTTCTCCGCCATTTCCGTCTGCACCGTGGGGAACAGGTGGGCATAACGGTAAGTGATTTTCTCCGCTTCATGCCCCATGCGCTCCCCAATCGCTAATACCGAAAATCCCATGTTGATTAAGAGTGAAACCGCACTATGGCGAATATCGTGGACACGGATTTTCTTAACGCCTGCCTGCTTCGCCCCTCTCTCCATTTCGTGATTGAGATAGGATTTTGTAACCATAAATAAACGCTCGTTCGGCTTAATGTCATAAAGCATTTTGATGTACTCCTGCATTTCCTCACACAGAAACGGCGGCATTTTGATTGTGCGGTTGCTCTTTTTCGTCTTAGGGCTTGTGATAATGTCCCGCCCTTTGGAACGGTGGAAAGTCTTGCTGATCGTGACCGTCTGTTTCTCAAAATCAATATCAGCAGGCGTGAGCGCAAGCAGTTCGCCGGAACGCATACCGCACCAGTAGAGCATTTCAAACGCATAATAGGAACGGGGCTTATCCATCATGGCTTCGGAGAATTTCAGATATTCCTCTTTCGTCCAAAAGTCCATTTCCTTGACGGCTTCGCTTCCAATCGTCCCCGCCCGTCTTGCAGGGTTGTAGGAGAGATTATAAAAGTTTACCGCATGGTTGAATATCGCCGTCAGTTGTGCGTGTATTGTCCTCAAATAATCTGCGGAATAGGGCTTGCCTTTCTCGTCCCGGTATGCCATTAACTCATTCTGCCACGCAATCACGTCCTTTGCTTCAATTTCTGCGATTTTGCGGTTTTCAAAGTACGGTAAAATCTTTGTCCGTATCACATGGCTTTTGGACTCCCAAGTGCTTTCCTTGACACGCTGCTTCTTGTCGGCTTCGTACACTTCAAAGAAACTGCCGAAAGTCATATCCAGTTTTGCGCCCTGCTTTAACATGGCTTCATGCTCCCACGCCTGCGCTTCCCTTTTGGTTGCAAATCCTCTCTTTTGTGTCTGTTTCCTCTCCCCTTTCCAGTTGGTAAAGCGGTAGATAACCCGCCACGTCCCCGTAGCGTTGTCCTTGTATACAGCCATCTAAACCATCTCCTTCCTATTCGCTGTAACATACTTTTTTATGAAAAAATGTAGCGTTCACACGTCCTGCCACCGTCAGATAGCCCTGTTTCTGCATTTCTGCGTTCAGTTCCCTTACAATCTGATAGGCTTTTGACTTCGACACACGCAGTTCCGCTGCCACTTCCTCCACTGTCATAAATGATTTTTCTGTCATTCAGATACCCTCTCCTTTCAATGTTTAACTGTTTTTGTTTAAGTCTTGTTGATATAATACTAAATAAATTCCGTTAAGTCAAGTGGCTTTCGAGAAAATCTTAACTTTTTTTATTTAAGTTATTCTTGCTATTTCTATTGCACCATGTTATACTGACTTCAACAGATTTGTTTAAGTACAGTCATGCAGGCTGTACCACTTTCACTACAACGGAGGTTTTATTATGGCAATCGGCAAACGTATCCGCTTTTTCCGCAACCGAAAGGGCATGACACAGAAACAGTTAGGCGAAATCCTCGGATTTCTCGGAAAGACCTCTGATGTCCGTATGGCACAGTATGAAACCGAAGCAAGGACACCGAAGCACGACCTTGTAAAAGAAATGGCGAATATCTTTGATGTAAGCACCCACGCCCTCACCGTGCCGGATATTGATACCTATACCGGGCTTATGCACACGCTCTTTGCGTTGGAAGATATGTACGGGCTGAAAATCGGGGAGATTGACGGGGAAATCTGCCTGCGCCTTGACAAGTCCGACTATTCCACTTATACGTCCATGTTTGATATGTTCCACGCATGGCAGGAGCAAGCCGCCAAACTGGAACAGGGCGAGATTACCAAAGAGGAATACGACCAGTGGCGGTACAAGTACCCGGAACTGGACACCTCAAAGCATTGGGCGAAAGTCCCCTCACAGGCGGTCAGTGATATGCTCATGGAAGAATTTCAGAAAATCGAGAAAGAAGAAAAGAAAACATCTAAAAAGAAAAAGCAGAAATAAGCATAAAAAAGACCTTGCCGATATTCAGTTTCCATATCTGAAAATCAGCAAGGTTTTTTTTATGCCATTGATGTAATTATTTAGTGCGTGATGTTGAAAATGTTGCCAAATCGTTGCCAGAGCCTAAACAAATTTGCTTGCAACCCGCATAAACACTAGCTTTCTAAAGTCCATTTCATCACTCGAACTCTTTTTCCTGTTCGTTGCAAGTCCTGTTTTGCATTGCTTTTTCTTTTAAAATCGTATCATTTTGATTCGGTTTTTGTTGCTTGTTTATGTAGTTTTGAAGCTAGTGTACCCAAATTGTACCCACACCACAGATTCACAATAATCATCTGTGTGCATCAATAGTTAAACTGGCAAACGCTACTTGCAACAGTTCATTTAAATTATTTGCTTGATCTATTCCCAATTTTATTTTTTCTTTTTCCTCTGTAGATAACTTTCGATTGCCATTATCCAAAAAATATTTAGATAGTTCTTCCCATTGATGTTCTGTCATACTTATTTCCCTCATTTTTTCCAATACGCTACACACGTGTAGCGAATTACAATATTCCAAATTCTCGTCATTGCAACTCCTGCTGTGAAGAAATAAAATCTTTTAGCTCAGTTAAGTAAATCTCCGGTATTTCAAAAAATTTGAATGGATTAAGTTGAAAAATATAATCATTTTCTATATGATTCGTTTCATTGACAAACTTACAAGCGGCCGGATATTTCTTCCGCAATCCACTCAATAGTCCGTTATATCTTTCAAATAGTAATCTAATCGCAATTATTTTACTGTAAATATCATTACCGTCAATTAATTGCATTAGCTTTCCCTTAGACAATTCACTGATTATAGCTTCATATGTATTTTCCCCCAAAAACTCTGATAAAGCAACTTGTCCTTCCGAAAGAACGGTTAAATCCAAAGCTGCTCCTTCCTTGTCCGTGGGTTCTGTTCTTCCATGTATAATATTAGATAATACTTCATAAATTGGACTTGCAGCAAAATTTGAATCTGTCATTTCAACATACTTTCTCAAATTCACTATTCGAACAGCCATATTATATGTAGCATCTTTTGCAATTCTTTTCGCCAATTCTACCGAATTTAACAAGTCCGCTTTTTCAATTTCGTATTCCTTAATGCTTCCACCTTCCTTTTGAATGAGTCGTGCTAACACAGGTGTCTCCAAACCATATTTTTTAAAGAAATCACCGTAAATATAATCAATCACTGGCTGTATTTCATGCGTCAACATTAATACTGTTTTTCCTTTAAAACTATCTTTTTTGTTATCGAATAATCTCCTTATAATTGCGAACTTCTTATCTTTATCAAATGCAGTAATAGGATCATCCAGCACAATCATATCCGCATTCTCACTTATTGCCTGAAACATAAACATAACCAAAGAAAAAGCATTTCGCTCTCCCCAACTTAAATGTTTCTCCGGTTGCATAACCCTATCCTGCTCTGTCATATCAGTTGGTATCAAGTAGGACACCGCTTTATCTTCTCCATTTCCTTTTATTACAAAATTATATGGAAATCCTGCTAATGTGAAAAATTGATTAATATCTTCTTTTCTATTTGCAATTAATTCTTCTAATTTCTTTTCATGTTGGGCGAATAAACCTTTCAATTTTCCAGTATTTTTCTTTAATTCGTCTACATTATTGGATATAGTTTCTATCAAATTTTTAATCAATTCCGTATTATAAAACTTCATTAACTGCCTTGTTTCAATGACCATTTCACCCAAACTGTTTTCTATACTTTGCAACTGATCATGTGTTACATTCATTGGGCGGAATGAAATAATTTTGTTGATTTTGACTAGCAGATAATTTGTTTCTATAGCCAACTGCTGCAGCTCTGAAGAAAGTGCATCTTCCTTACTCTGATTCCCTATATATCCCTGCATAGCCTCCACTGCACTAATATCAATATATCCTGCTTCGACTGCCTCCTGCAAATATTCCAATACCGCACTTGCTGTTGATAACGCAGAATTTTTAAATACTTTAGAGATAATCGCATTTTCTTTCTTAATTTTTTCTGGTTCCATATGATAAGTACAAAACGGACATGATTCTCCATTCATTTGTTTTATACCATCATTTCTCCATTTTGCCCACTTTGATACTGCGCCCATATCCCTGTTTTCATAAAAAGGGCTATATGACCTTATCTCATCATAATTTTCAAATCCACTACCATTCCCCTTCAAAAACTCCCCTACTCCACCTTTTTTCTGAATTTGCCCATCCGAAAATTTTATCGTATCAAAATATTTAGGAAGAAATTCTCGTAATTTTTTTATTTCCTCATTTTCTTCAAATACACCTTGCAAATTTGCAAGTAACACGTTGATTTCTTCTTTCAGCTGCTCACACTTATCTGATTTCAAAAAAACTTTATATGAATTTTCCAAAAAACTTGTATCTTGAAATAAATATGAATTAACATATGTTTCATCAAATACCTTTACATTTGAATATGGTATATCGGAAACATCTGGCTGATGTTCTTCGTCACTTTCCTCAATTCCATATGGACGTAATTCACCCATTTTTTCCGCACTTCCGTTGACTTTTGCAAATATAGCTTTACATACTGTTGACTTTCCCGTTCCATTAGAACCATACTTTATATTTAACGAATTTTCCTCCAGATATATGTCTGCATCTGATATACAATTACAATTTTTTATTTTGATAATCATCCCCATAATCTACTCCTTTTACTATATATTACTTTGTAGTTAAGACTTATTGTTCTCTCAAATCCAACTGCTCTTTCGCATTTGCTATTGCCTGTAACAACTTTTTCTCCAAAACTTCCTTCGGTGGCATCTTTGTCAAATACTGTGCCACATGAATACTGCCATTATCCAGTTCCAGCAATTCTATTGTTTCCTGCGATTTCTCTGCACACAATATTAAAGCAATCGGCTTCTCCTCGCCTTCTGCCCTCTCATATTTTTCAAGCCAGCGAAGATACAATTCAACTTGTCCTTTATCCTGTGGTTCAAATTCTCCTAATTTTAATTCTATCAAAACCAAACGTCGCAATGTCCGATGAAAAAAAAGCAAATCCATAAAATAGTCTTTACCATCAAGAACAAAATGCTTTTGACGTGCTAAAAATGCAAAATCTGAACCCATTTCTAATATAAATTTTTCCAATTGAGCAAGAATGGCATTTTCCAAGTCTTTTTCACTATAGGTATCTTTCAATCCAAGAAAATCTAACATATATGGATCACGATAAAACATATCCACTGACATTTTCTTTTCATAGTTCAATTCCTCAATCTCATTTTTTATTGTCTCATCAGGCTTTTTTGAAATTGCTGTACGCTCATAAAGCATGGATTTTTTACGTTCACGCAATGTACGAACTGACCAGTTTTCATTTTTACACATTGCGGCATAAAAATCTCTCTGCAGCTCATCTTTGATTGGTAATAGTACAAGAAAATGCGACCACGTTAATTGTTGTGACAGTGTCACAACTTTTTCGTAATCAGGAAATTCTTGGTAAAAATTTATCATCCGAGAAATAGCTGGCTTATCAAATCCTGAGCCATAATCAACGGATAGCCTTTTGCTAATTTCAAGAACCACTCGTTTCCCATATTCCGGTTTATTGACGCCTGTTATTTCTTCAGCTAATCTTTTCCCAATTCCCCAATATAGAGAAACCATAGCATCATTAACCACCCGTTTAACATCTTCTTTTTTTTGTTTTATTAAAGCGTCTATTTCCTGATATACATTATCAAAAGTATCCGATAACATTATTTCGCTTTTCATTAATACCACCTTCCAAAAAGTTGTGACACTGTCACAACTTTTTATAAAATATAAACAATATCATTTCATCCCAACTAAATCCAAATACTTCTCAAAATACGCAAGCAACCTATCAATAACTCTTTTCTTCGTTTCACTGCGGTTCCCTGCACTACCACTACCAAATCTTGATACTGCAGGCATTATCGCATCAACGTCTGTACCTGTAGTTTTTAATACCCCATCACGGAAAGAATTTTCTATAAAAATATGTGTTTCCTTATCCTTTAGCTTTTCATCTTTTATAATTACAACAAGATCATTTTCCCGTTGTTCATCAACATATTTCAACCACTCCCCGTCAACTTCGGTATCGGCATTAACCCTCAAAAGAAATTCTCTGATAAGCGCTATTTTGCTCCGCAGGTTCAGGCTTGAATTGACTGCCTTTTCAATCGTAACTACAATCTCTTTATCCTTATTCCCGTCTTTCTGATACTTCTTCACAAGCATTAAAATATAATCAATATTGACCTCGATCTGCTTTATAAGTTCGATTTCAAATACAATATCATCATTGATATTTTCTTTTTCTCCCTTTTTCGGCTTGAACTCTTCATAAAGATCTATATACTCACTCTGATAATCTTGAAAATCCCGTGGTGAAAGTATCTCTTGCCCAACGAAATCATCAAAGGCGGACAGGATATTCCTTATTTTCAAAATTGCACCATACAAAGATATAAATTTCTTCTTGTCCTGCTCTCCCAGTTCCGAAAAACGCCCAAGGGGAAACAGCGTCTGCAGCTTGTCAATCAGTTCTGTATATCCCTCATAGTGTTTTCCGTTTTCATCATATCCATTGTAATAACTTGCATAGTTTTTCAGCAAGACAATACCGCCTGCCTCTTTATTCCCAAAAAGTGCAATCGCATCATTTGTTTCCTGCTCCAAGTTACGGAAACAAACTATATTTCCAAATGTCTTTACAGAATTGAGAATCCGGTTGGTACGGGAGAACGCCTGCAGAAGTCCATGGTACTTCAAATTCTTATCCACCCAGAGAGTATTCAGCGTTGTCGCATCAAATCCGGTAAGGAACATATTCACAACAATTAAAATATCAATTTCCCGATTTTTCATTCTAAGCGATACATCTTTATAATAGTTTTGGAACTTGTCGCTTGAGGTATCATAAGTAGTGGAAAACAACCTATTATAATCGTCAATAGCACTTTCCAAGAAATCCCGTGAACTTTGATCCAGTCCGTCTGTATTCTCGGAATTTTCATCAACCACAAAATCATCATTCTCCGCCTCATTGACGCCATAACTGAATATCGTGGCAATCCTAAGCCTTTTCGCCTCTGGCAAGTTCTCCATTTGGTGCTTAAATTCTGTATAATAGAGCTTTGCAGCCTCTATGGAGCTTACTGCAAATATGGAGTTAAAACCTTTTATACGAATTTTATTCTTCTTTTCCTTTATCTCGTTTCTATTCTTTGCCGTAGCTACTTCTTCCACATTTTCCAAAATGGAAAATGTGAAACTGTCTCCCCGGTTTCGCTTTGTCTTTTGATCAAAATGTCCTAATATGTAGGATACAATTTCACTAATACGCGCCTGATTTAAGAGTGCCTTTTCTGTATCTATTGCCGATACCTGCTTGTCCTTTGCTTTATCACTGTCCTTAATAGTTTTAATATAATCAATACGAAATGGAAGTACATTTCCGTCATTAATCGCATCAACAATTGTATAAGTATGCAGTTTCTCTCCGAAAGCCTGCGGTGTGGTACGCAAATCAGCGTGTTTGCCGCTTCCTGCATTGACCGAAAATATCGGTGTCCCCGTAAACCCAAAGATATGATACCGTTTAAAGTTCTTGACAATCGCTGTGTGCATATCCCCAAACTGCGACCTGTGGCACTCATCAAATATCAGGACAATATGCTTGTCAAATACTTCGTGTCCTTTGTTTTTGCGGATAAATCCGTCTAATTTCTGAATGGTGGTTATAATTATCTTGTACTCGTGATAATTACCATTCTTGTCCTTATTTTCCAACTGTCTCTGCAAAATTGCAGTAGATGTGTTGCTGTTCGCTGCTCCCTTCTGAAAACGGTCATATTCTTTCATTGTCTGATAATCAAGATCTTTTCTATCAACTACAAACAGCACCTTGCCAACAAAATCGAGCTGGCTTGCGAGCTGTGCTGTCTTAAAGGAAGTCAATGTCTTTCCACTTCCAGTTGTGTGCCAGATATACCCGCCTGCGTCAATCGTTCCCCATTTCTTATAATTTGTAGCTATCTCTATGCGGTTTAATATCTTCTCCGTAGCCGCTATCTGATACGGACGCATAACCAAGAGCAGTTCTTCTGAGGTAAATACACAATACTTCGTTAAAATATTCAGAAGAGTATGCTTGGATAAAAAAGTTTTTGTAAAATCTACAAGATCAGGTATCACTTTGTTATTTGCGTCTGCCCAAAAAGAAGTAAATTCAAAACTATTACTTGTCTTTTTCCCTTTACCTGAACTTTTCTCCTGTTCCTTTAAATGTGAAAACCTTGTGGTGTTAGAATAATACTTTGTATTTGTGCCATTCGAGATAATAAAAATCTGCACATACTCGTACAGTCCGCACCCGCTCCAAAAACTGTCACGCTGATAACGATTAATCTGATTGAATGCCTCTCTGATTGCCACTCCACGCCTTTTCAGTTCTATATGAACAAGCGGTAACCCATTCACAAGAATTGTCACATCATATCGGTTATCGTAATTAGCCGGATTAGCCGTATCTTCTGTAGCATTTCCTGCTTTTCCCAACACCTCGTACTGGTTAATCACTTGCAATCGGTTATTATGTATGTTTCCCTTATCGATCAGCCTGATATTCTTCGTGCTTCCGTCATCACGCTTTAAAACTTTTGTATAGTCCACTTGAATAGTGCGTGTCTTTTCTACAATACCCTCGTTTGCATTTGCAATATATTCCCGAAAAAATCTTTCCCACTCACTATCCGTGAAATCATAGCCATTCAACTGCTCTAACTTATGTTTAAGATTTTCTATCAGCTCTGCTTCTAAATGGATTTGCAGATATTCATAACTCTGTTCCGTCAGCATACGGATAAACTCTTTTTCAAGCTCCGCCTCACTTTGATATCTGTCGGAACGCCTGCTCTCCGATGTATACTCTGCCACCACCGTACTTTCATTCATGGATGCAACCATATTGAATGTGCTCATTATACTACCTTCTTTTCTAAATATTCATAGAACCTTTTTGTATTAAACCATTTCCCCATAAATGCCTCATAAAAATTCCAATGAATCAATCTCAATTTCTTAGATACAAACAAAATCATAACTGAATTTTGCGTTTCATTTTTATCTATAGCAAAATTCTTTGCTGCCCAATACTCAATCAAAACATATAACGCACATAATGCATTTATCACATTTTTCTGATTTGCGCACTTATAATTTTCTTTCCCATTTTCTATTTCATCCCTATGGTGTTTTATAGCATTATATGTAGTCCACCAACTCGGTACTTCACCATCCTTAATAGATTGCCATGGTTGCATTTCGTCATATTTATAATTTAACAACTCTACTTTTTCCTGTGCGATTGTCGGATATTCTCGATTCAAAATAGAGATATAATCATTGATGCCACATCTATTCAATTTCAGATTATCATCCAGTAATTTGCAAAATCTTTTACAAATTGTATCAATTTCACCACATATAGATAAATAAAGCTGTAAATATCTTACCGAAAAAGCACCATCATTGCACTCATCAATTTCGCAATATGGACTATATGAAAAGAAATCACTTTCCAATTGCTTATAATAATTCCAATATGTATTCCGAAAAGTCAATTTATCCATTGTTACCCCCTTATCTAAAAGCAACTCATATCTTTTCTTTAAAATTTAACAGTTTATCTCTATAATACTCGTATTGTTTCTGCCTTGCTTCTATCTCTGCCGGAAGTCCTTCTGAAATATCATTACAAAGCGTATCAAAACGATCCAAAATTGTGACAATACGTTCTTGTTCAGATAATGATATAACGGGTATCTTCGTTTCCAATAATGTAGCACCACTAATATGCGGTACACCTGCACCACGTTTCATACCATTAAATTGTTTCTCCATATTTTTCAAAACATAATATAAATATTTTGGAATAAGAGTATTTTCATCTGCATCATACCCAAATCCGTCCGTAATAAAAACAGGTCGATTCCAATATGAAACAAATCCAGCAGAAGCACCACTGCGAGCTACAACAACCACTTCCCCTTTATGATTAAACTTATCAATATAATAAGCTGGTTCCTGTCCACCTAAAATGACAGGAATATCCCCACTAACCGTATCCTTTTTCGTTATACATTCACCACGAAATACTTTTACAACACTTCCAAGTTCTAAATAAATAACACCAAATACATACTGGATCAATCTAATTATTGTCTGTCTGTCTGTCTGTCTAAAATTGTCTCGCCACATTCAGCAAATGTCAACAGTACATCTCGATAATATTCATACTGTTTTTTCCTCACCTCTATTTCCGCCGGAAGTCCGATATCCAAATCGTTACAGATTTTTTCAAAGTTATCCAATACATCTGCATATCTTGTCTGTACTTCCATAGACGGTAATGGTATCTCAATTTCCTCAATAGCAGGCACACTTGAATGAACAACCTTGCTTTTAATCTTGCCCTTACTTTTTTGCTGTCTTGCTTCATATGTAGATAAAACATGAGCAAGATAACGAGGCTCTTGATTATGCTTTAAGACAACAATATCTCCTCCAGCAAGACATTTTTCATTTCCTATATATGCCACAGATTTTGCAATATCCTCAACACTTTCTCCGGTTATTGCAAATAGAATATCCCCGTGTTCAAAATATTTTGGATTTGAAACATACTCTAGTTTTGTATGCGATACACAAGCATCAAACCAAGTATTATATGTAGTATAAATTTCTCCATATCGAACGCAAGGTATACCCGTTTCCGTTACTTCTTCTCTTCTAATACCTGCTCCTCGGTATATATCAACAGCAATATCTTTCAACTTTACTTTTTTAACTTTATTATCAAATGAAAGTAATGCATCCCTGTAATAATTATACTGCTTTTTTCGGGCTGTAAGCTCGGCTGTAAGCTCGGCTGTAAGTAACGTAAAACAGTCCAAAATATGGACTATTTCACGTTGTACCTCCAACGGAGGTACAGGAACTTTCGCATTAAGAATATTCTCATTATAAATTCTTGCAATAGTTCCACCAGTTGATATTCGCCACGGTTGTCCCTCATAACAATAATGCAAAAAAGTGTTCAAAACTTTGCTCTCATCGTTTGACAGCCATACAATATTAGAGTCTTGAAAATAAGCAGGCTCTCCATTATAAACCACTGTTCTGCCAACGGTTCCCGCTGCAGATATCAGTATTTCTCCTTTTTTAGGATACGAATACAACCTTTTATATTCTTCATATAATTCATTTGAGATAAAAGCATTCGGTTTTCCTCCAAATGTACCAATCTTATAAAACGGAACATCCCCTTCACTACTTGTTTGAGATTTCATTATTCGTTTACACATACACACTTGTCCAATATCACCAAGCCTTATATACTTAACTCCATTCGGACAGAGTTCTTGTATCAATTCATCAAGTTTGCTCATTTTACAGCCTCCCGCATTCTACGATACGATTCTTCAAGCATCTGCTTTCTCAATATATATTCATTACTCTGCAAATATGTTTGCTCCATTGCCACTTTTGCTTTTGGCATAAAATATTGCCCATAAGCTTCTATATAGGGAGCATAATCACAAGTGTCAGCACAAACAATTAGATTATAATTCCCTCCGTCTCGCTTTCCAAAGCGAAGCCTCAGTTGCCGCAAGGATAATTTCTGAAATCCCTTTTCAAAAAATATAAAATTTTCTCCTCCTTTTTTTGCATGAGAATCAAATACCAAACAGTCAGGCTCCTGTGCAAGCAAAGAAGCCATATAATCTTGTTCTGTTTTTGTAAACAGCATACCATTGTCTGCCTTATCTAATAAATCTTGCACACCACATTTGCGACCATCAATAATTATCAATGGCTCTTGGTTTTGCAACGTAGGAAATGTACTTGTTCCATCATCATAAGCCCAGAATGTCAAAATATTATTTCCTGCACCATGCTTTTTTATTTCTGCTCTGGCAGTTATAGGACTATCTGCCCAATAAGACAATTTTTGATTAGGAAACAACTTTGAATATCTTCCTGTACACTCCCGCAAATTGCCATTAAAAAGTATGCTTGCCGTTTTTTCATAAAATTCATTATTAAACTCTACACATCTAAAAAAGTCAAATTCATCCGTAATATATACAGGTAAGTCTTTATGCTTATATATTGGTCTGCCATAATCTTGACTTATAAAAGCCCTTCCCCAACTCATACCTTTCCCTCAATTTCTGCGATGATTTTAGCAATTTCATCACGAAGTACCTGCTCTCTCGCTACAATCTGTTCAATCTCGGCATTCAGTAACTTAATATCTATCTTTTCTCTTGTATCTTCCTGCTCCACATAAGAGGAAACAGAAAGGTTATAATCGTTCTCAGCAATCCTGTCATTTGCAACAACTGCTGCATAATACTCTTTATCTTCCCTCGCCTCATAAGTAGCAAGAATATTCTCTATATTCTCACTTGTGAGCTTATTATTGTTTGTAACCTTTACACACTCCTTTGATGCATCAATAAACAATGTACTATTTTCTGATTTGCTCTTTTTCAGAACCATAATACAAGTTGCAATACTTGTCCCGAAAAACAGATTTCCCGGCAACTGGATAATGCACTCCACATAGTTGTTATCAATCAAATATTTTCGAATCTTCTTTTCTGCACCGCCCCGGTACATTACCCCCGGAAAACATACGATAGCAGCCACTCCATTTGTCGCAAGCCATGATAATGAGTGCATAATAAATGCAAGATCAGCCTTCGACTTTGGCGCAAGTACACCTGCCGGAGAAAATCTTTCATCATTGATAAGAATAGGATTATCGTCTCCTTCCCACTTAATCGAATATGGGGGATTAGACACAATCGCCTCAAAAGGCTCATCGTCCCAATGCAACGGTTCAATCAATGTATCTCCGTGTCCAATGTTAAACTTCTCATAGCCAATATCATGCAAGAACATATTGATACGACAGAGATTATATGTACACCACTTTACAACTTTTGAAAAAAAGTAACGCACAAGGCACATTTCGTAGTATTATAAGTTTGCAAATAAATC
>VSNM01000109.1 GCA_009774245.1 Lachnospiraceae bacterium
ATTTGCAAACTTATAATACTACGAAATGTGCCTTGTGCGTTACTTTTTTTCAAAAGTTGTAAAGTGGTGTTATGATAACAGCGACCTTATCTAAAGATGAAAAGTTGACAGATGAAGAGAAAAAATGCTTGAAGAGGCGAGAAAATATCCGATTACATTTGATGAAGATTCCCCTGAGCTGACACCTGAGATGGAAAAAGCATTTCGTCTGGCTGCAAAAAACAGGAACAGACTAAGAGCATAAACTATTTAAACCAGAGAACTGATAATCAGTTCTCTTTTTATGCACACGGGCGTCCAAAGGAAATATGTCATCAAACCGATAAATCGGTTTGATGACGGGTGCCCGGCGCACGAGTAGGGGAAGATGGCTCTTCCCTACTCGATCGTAAAATTTAACAGGATTTTGCAACCGCACGCGGGCAATTCCCTCTTATACCATAGAGGGATAAGTATCCTTTTCTGATTCGAACATAGGAGGAGATCACTTTGGAAGACAATGAGATTATCGAGCTATATTGGCAGCGCTCACAGCGGGCGATCACGGAGACGGCCGGAAAATACGGCGGACGTCTCCAAACGCTGTCCATGAATATCCTGCACGACCGGCAGGATGCGGAGGAGTGCGTGAACGATACGTACCATGCGACGTGGAATACGCTGCCGCCGCAGAGGCCAAACTACTTTTTTGCATATCTGGCAAAGCTGGCGCGCAACTTTTCGTTTGGAAAATATGATTATTACCATGCACAGAAACGGTGTGTGACTGTCGTGGAGCTGAGCGATGAGATTGAGAACTGTATCCCAGCGCCAAATGACCTGGAGCAAAAGCTGGACAGCAAGGAGATCGGGCGCATTATCAGCGAGTTTCTGTACAGCCAGCCAAAGGAGCTGCGAACCGTATTTGTGCGCCGCTACTGGTATATGGATTCTATCAAGGACATCGCAGGTATGCTTCAGATCAGCGAGAGCAAGGTGAAGTCGATTCTTTTCCGCATGAGAAATAAACTGCGCAAACACCTGGAGGAGGAGGATATTCATTTATGAGAGGAAAAGATTTGCTCGAATGCATGGAACAGATTGACGATGCGCTTGTAGAGGAGGCCCTGGATCCAGCCGCTTTTCCGCGCAGGAAAATAACAGCATCAAAGTGGGGAATGGCGGCGGCATGCGCAGTTGTGCTCGCGATCTCTGCCACCGTATTCTGGCCGCATCAGAACGGACAGGAGGCATACATAGATGATCAGGATTCGGGAGCCGCAGATACTGCAGCTCCGCCACTGGCAGAGGATACTGCGGCAACAAACGATACTGGCGGCGGCAATACGGCCGCGGCCAGTGTACAGGATGGTAGTACAATGACAGCCGGCGCCAGTGAAGGCGCGGAAGGCAGCGCTGTGTCAGGAGACAAGGAGCATGTCAGACAGAATTCTGCGGAGGATGCGGCAGCAAGCAAAGAAGGTGGTGTTGAGACAGCCAAATCAGAGGAGTTGAAAGATGGGATAACAGAGACGGAAAGCCTGTCGTACACGGTCATCAGCGACTATTATGGTGAGAAAGATGACTTCGTTTACGATTATCCAATTCCGGAGAAGGGAGAATTCTTCTGTTACCATTATCTGCAGGAGACAATGAAATACTATGCGGCGCTGGAAGATGTATCTGGAATCACAGATAGCTCAGTAAATATATCCGAGATGTCAGACAGTCCGATATATGCATATGATGTTGTGATCAACATATATGGCGATGTTGAAAAAGACGGCGAAGTCATTTGCTGTGAACTGGAGAATACCAATGATGGCAATGAAAAGATCGAACAGGAGTACCGACGCCTGATCGACCTTGGATATGCCGTGCGGCTTTCCGAGGATTTCCAACTCACAGGAACGTTTACCAAAGTGGAACTTGACACATTCCAAGCATCGCCGGAGTACGGCTATACCTTCCGGTTTGCGAGTGAATATTAGAACGTGTTTGAAAAATTATTCCCGCCATCTGCACGTCCCACTTTGCGCGATATTTGCGCCAAATTCAGGTTACATACCCCACTATGCGCCCTTCATTTGGCACAAATCTCCCACAAATTGTGGCGCACATCTGACGGAAAGCATTTTTTAACATGTTCTAGATTAGGAGGAATGATACTATGATAAAAAAAGGACTTTTGATATCATCAGTTATGATAGCAGCAGCATGCATTTTTAGCGCCTGTGTCAGCAGAAACAGCGAGGAGCCTAACGGGCAGGGAACCGGACAGAGTGCGGTATCTGCACTGGAAACAGACCGTCCTGAAGAAACAAATGTACAGACAGGGGAGCAGAATGTGACAGACACACAAAAGGAGGACAGCCACATGCAGACGAAAGTTGAGAATCTCACAGAAAAGGTAACACAGGAAATCTGTATTGATTATGCGATTCAATCATATGAAGATGTACAAAACTTTGGATATAAGCTGTTTGCGCAGAATATCAGCGGTCGGAATCCGGTGCTCTCACCCGTATCGGCATATCTGGCGCTGTCTATGGCAGGCTGCGGCGCAGACGGCGCGACGGCGGACGAGTTTATCAATGTACTCGGGGGCATGGATGTATTTTCTGACGACATGATGCGCCATATGCCGCAAAGCGGGGATTTATTAACCCTTTCGTTGTCAAATTCCGCATGGATTGACGACGAGTTTATCGTGGATACAGAGTGGCTGGGCACGATCAAATCCCTGATGTGTGCGGAGGCATTTCAGGCTGATCTCTCCACAGAGCACGCCATGCGTAGCATGAACGACTGGATTGACAGGCAGACAAACGGCATGATTGACAAGATGATCGAAAATCCAATGGATAACATGACAAGGCTTGTTCTATTTGACACATTATACTTCAAGGGAAAGTGGGAGACGCCTTTTGAGGCGGAGAATACGCGCTTGGAAGACTTTTATACAGATCAGTGGCAGAGTCAGACAGAGCAGGTGGAGATGATGAACCTGTATTGGACTTATCTGGACTGTATCTCGACGGATTATGCAGAGGGTGTGATTTTACCGTATCAGAACAACCCCGTGGAGGGCAGTGAAACGCATCAGAGTATTGAGTATCAGGACGCAGGACTGGCATTTGTAGCGCTGAAACCGACAGATGGCGGGGACATCAGGGATTTATACAGCAAATTGACTGCGGAGAACATAAAAACAATGCTACTGAACCGCCAGAATGAGATGGTACATCTAAAGCTTCCGAAATTTGAAGTCACATTTGATAAAGTGCTAAACAATAGCTTATACAATATGGGACTGACTGAGTGTTTTGATGGCGAAAAGGCAGATTTTAGTAAAATGGGCAAGGCAAAGAGTGGTTATAACCTGTACATCAGCTTGGTGCGTCAGAAGGCAAAAATCATCGTGGACGAGGAGGGCACGGAAGCCGCTGCTGCGACTGAGATTGACATGAGGGATGGCGCCGGGTACGTTGACAATCCCAAAGAACTTTACTTTAATGAGCCGTTTCTGTACATGATCATGGATATGGAGCGGGAGCTGCCGCTTTTTATTGGCATTATGGACAATCCGAAGGGGGAATGATTATGAGAAGAAAACATATTTTTATGACAGCTGCAATTATGACAGCCGCGTGTCTTTTCGGTGCATGCGGAGAGACGGAAAACATAGGCACGTTTCCGACACAGACAGACGAGGTCAGGCAGGAAGAATCAACTGGCAATGGCGAGAAGGAGGAGAAGAAAATGGAATCAGAAACAGCAGAAACGACAGACATAACAGGACAGACAGCACAGGGCGTTACAATCGATTACAATATCGAATCTTATGAGAGCGTGCAGAATTTTAGCCATGATCTGCTCATGCAGTGTATTCAGGACAAAAATCCGGTGCTCTCGCCAGTATCCGCGTATCTGGCGCTCACCATGGCTGGCTGCGGTGCGGATGGAACAACTAAGGAGGAATTTTACAGCGTACTCGGAAATGACATGATGGCATTATCTGACGATATGATGAACACACTTCCGGCTAAGGGGGATTTGTTGAATTTGTCCATCGCGGATTCTGCGTGGATTGATGATGAAATGATTGTGGACGATACCTGGGTTGGCACAGTAAGCTCGCTGATGGACGCGGAGGTCTTTCAGACAGATCTTTCCACGGAGAAAACGATGCGCGAGATCAATCAATGGATTGACAACAGGACAAATGGGCTGATCGATCAAATGCTGGAAAAGCCCTTGGACGAGGCGGCACGGCTTGCGCTGTTTAACACGATATATTTTAAGGGAAAATGGGAGATTCCTTTCAAGGCATTTGACACGCGCAAGGAGGATTTTTATACAGATCGGGAGCAGAGTGCGGCAGAGCAGGTGGACATGATGAATCTATATCTGACTGATTTGGATTATGTTGCAAATGATTTTGCGGAGGGAGTGATCCTGCCATATCAAAGAAATGATGACCAGGAAGGCAGTGATACGCTGGCTTTTATCGCACTAAAGCCCACGGGAGGCAGTGATGTCAGGGAGATGTATAACAGATTGACCGGCGAGGTCGTGGCTGATATTTTAGTCAATAAGAAGACTGAACTAGTCAATTTGAAACTGCCCAAATTTGAAATCACATTTGACATGGAGTTGAATGAGGTGCTGTCCAGCATGGGGCTGTCAGAATGCTTTGACATGGAAAAAGCCAACTTTAACCAGATGGGTAAGACGCAGAGCGGCGACAATCTGTACATCAGCCTGGTGCGCCAGAAGGCAAAAATCATCGTGGATGAGGAGGGCACTGAGGCTGCCGCTGTGACAGAGGCGATTATGGCGTGCGGAGCCGCGATGGAACCGCAGGAGCCTAAGGAAGTATATTTTAATGAACCATTTGTTTATATGATTATGGATATGGACAAGGAGATACCGTTATTTGTCGGGATTCTTGACAATCCTGATTTATAGTATCTTCTGTTACTTTTCACACCCACGCCAAAGTAGTGGGAATCATGCGCCAAAATGCTTGCCTTTTAGCATTTTGTGTGCAAAATCTGTTATAATTCACACCTCATTAACTCATAAGCTGATAAAAACTGGCATAGGTGTGAATTGTAACTATCTTCTCATTTAATAAAAGATTTTATATTTTATATATTCTATTCCGCCTGATTTTCTGATAAAATAAATGCAATGATTTTTTGATCATCAAACAATCTGCGGCAGCAGGACAGGAGGAATGAACATATGGCAGTAATCAGACCATTTCAGGCATACAGACCAAGGAAGGGGCTTGAGGAGAAGATAGCGGCGCTCCCCTATGATGTATACAACAGGGAGGAGGCGTGTGAGGCGGTGAAGGGCAATCCGCTTTCCTTTCTGAACATCGACAGAGCAGAGACGCAGTTTGACAGCAGCGTCGATACATATGCGGATGAAGTGTATCAGAAGGCGCATGATTTGCTGTGGGACAGGATACAGCGGGGGGATTTTATCCAGGAGGACAAGCCGGTTTATTATATTTATGAACTCACGATGGACGGGCGCGTGCAGACAGGAATCGTGGCGTGTGCGAGTGTCGATGATTACCAGAATCAGGTGATCAGGAAACATGAAAATACACGCGCTGACAAGGAGTTGGACCGCATTCGGCATGTGGAGGCGTGCGAGGCGCAGACCGGACCGATCTTCCTCGCATACAGGGCGAACGATACGCTCAGGGAGATCATTGCAAAAACAAAAAAAGCACCGGCGCTCTATGATTT
Organism: Lachnospiraceae bacterium; assembly: GCA_009774245.1. Classification (GTDB taxonomy): domain Bacteria; phylum Bacillota; class Clostridia; order Lachnospirales; family Lachnospiraceae; genus COE1. Next base: position 5,748 of record VSNM01000109.1, read on the forward strand.
TGTGGCGGAGGATGGTATCACGCACAGAGTCTGGTGTATCTGTGATGATGCGGATATCGCCTCGATTCAGCATACTTTTGAAGGGATTTCGCAGATCTACATTGCGGATGGACACCATCGCTGCGCGTCTGCCGTCAAGGTGGGATTGAAGAAACGGGCAGAAAATCCAGGTTACACGGGTGCGGAAGAATTTAATTATTTCCTGTCCGTCCTGTTTGCCGATGAAGAGCTGATGATCATGGATTACAACAGGGTTGTGACGGACTTGAACGGGCTTTCGCCGGCGCAGTTTTTGGAGGATGTCAGCAAGGTCTGCCATCTTGTCTCCAAGGATACAGTCTGTCAAAGACCTGCGCATAAGGGACAGTTGTCTCTGTTGGTTGATGATACATGGTATCTGCTGGAGATAAAGGATGAATACAAGAGTACCGATCCTGTGGACGGACTTGACGTGGCAGTGCTCCAAAACCATATTATGTCCCCGATCCTTGGCATTGCTGATCCTAAGACAGATAAGCGCATTGATTTCGTGGGCGGTATTCGCGGGATCAAAGAGCTGGAGCGGAGGGTGCAGACGGACTGCATGGCCGCGTTTGCCATGTATCCGACTTCCATACACGAGCTTTTCCGTGTTGCCGACGCCAATATGCTGATGCCGCCTAAGTCTACCTGGTTTGAGCCAAAACTCAGAAGCGGGTTGTTTATTCATGTGATCAGGGAAACGTGAAAAGGAGTTCATAGTGGAGAAGATATTATTAGATGAGATGGCATTAGATATGAATCAGATCGCAGAAAATCTGAATGCTTTTGAGAAATTTTTTGACGCCCTGCCAGAGAAGGCGATCAGCCTCGGAGTGAGAGTGCTGATCGCGGCGGTATTATTTTTCGTGGGCTCCAAACTTATTCAATTTACGCGAAAAATCACAAAAAAGTCGCTCCAGCGGGCAAATGTGGAGACTGGTATCATACAGTTTCTCGACGGATTGATCAAGGTGTGTCTGTATGGTCTGCTGGCGCTGGTGATCGCCGGAAATTTTGGATTTGACGCCACGGGCGTAGTGGCGCTCGCAGGCTCCGCCGGCGTGACAATCGGTCTCGCACTGCAGGGCAGCCTGAGCAACCTTGCCGGCGGTGTGCTGATCCTGCTGCTGAAACCTTTTCGTGTGGGGGATTTTATCATGGAATCCGGACAGGGAACAGAAGGGACTGTTAAGGAAATCGGAATTTTTTACACAAAACTATCGACTACGGATGGCAAGATGGTTGTCCTGCCAAACGGCAATCTGGCGAACAGCTCCATCACAAACGCAACGGATTCCCCCATCAGACGGATTGATCTTGCTGTCGGTATATCCTATGACGCGGATATCCGGGAGGCGAAGGAAGTGCTGAGGGGTGTGATGGACAGCGACGCGGATGTGCTGCACAGTGAACCGGTGCTCGTGTATGTCAATGCCCTTGCAGACAGCGCCGTGGAGCTTGGTATGCGCTGTTACTGCGAGAATCCTGTATACTGGGATGTGCGCTGGCGGCTGCTGGAAAATGCGAAAAATGCGCTGGACGATGCAGGGATTGAGATTCCCTATCAGCAGGTTTCGCTGCATTTGAATACGGATTCCGGTGTGTCACTTGCAAAAAAATGATATTTTTACAAAATAATCCTTTACAAAACAGAAAAAATTTTGTATAATAATTTTCGTGGTTGACAGACCAGGCTTCCATAGCGCAGTTGGTAGCGCAACTGATTCGTAATCAGTAGGTCGAGGGTTCGAGTCCCTTTGGAAGCTTTTCTTAAAAATTTTAAGAAGTTTTTATGAAAGACGCGGCTTTGGCTGTGTCTCTTTTTATGCACACGGGCGTTCAAAGGAAATATGTCATCAAACCGATAAATCGGTTGGCTGACGGACGCCCGGCGCGCGAGTGGGAAGATGGCTCTTCCCGACTCGATTGCACAGGGGCGCACATTGCACACGGGGTAGGTGAGAGAAACAAATGAAGATTTTATACGGAACAGGGAATCCCGCAAAATTGTCATCAATGAGAAGCAGGCTGGAAGGTCTGAATCAGAAATATGGCGTAGAACTCATCGGTCTGAAGGATTTGGATGCGGAAATTCCGCAGGTGCCGGAGGATGGCAGTACACCTTTAGAAAATGCGCACCAGAAGGCGGTCGCATACTATAAGGCATTTCATATACCAGTGTTTTCCTGTGACTCCGGTCTGTATTTTGACAATGTACCTGATGCGGATCAGCCGGGTGTCCATGTGCGGACGGTGCACGGCAGGAGCCTCACAGATGAAGAGATGCTCGCATATTATTCGGGACTTGCGCGTAAATACGGCAATCTCACAGCCAGATACAAAAACGCCATCTGTTTTGTCTATGATGACACGCAATTGTTTGAGGCGATGGAGCCGTCTATGGAGAGTGAGAAGTTTCTGATCGTCGCAGAGCCGCACTCCTCGATTCGGAAGCAGGGATTTCCGCTGGACAGCCTGTCCGTCGATATCCGGACCGGAAAATATTATTATGACCTGCCGGAACAGGCATTGGAGCAGGTGGCGGTGGAGGATGGATTTTTACAATTTTTCAAACACGCTCTGGGACAGATTTTGTGATCGATACAGAGTGTGGTGCAAGGATAATATTGACATATATACAAGGAGGAAGAAATGGGAACAAATATTTTGAATTTACTGGACAACAAAAACGTGGAGATCGTGTGCGAAAATGAGCAGGTGGGCGTGACCATCATCAAGATGATCCGCGACCTGTCGCTTGGCAAAGGGGAAGCGATGACAGAATATTACGCTTCCAGAATGAACGTATGCAAGAGACAGGCGGTCATCAGCCTGAACAATAACAGATGGACTGTGAGCGCAGGCGCGATGCAGGTAATGGTCGGAAATGTCTCTGTCGAGACTGGTGTGAAAGGCGCAGGCGACCTCGTGCGGAAAGCCTTTGGCGGCGCAGTTACAGGAGAGAGAGGCATCAAGCCAGAGTATACAGGCGACGGCGTCCTGATCCTGGAACCTACATACAAGCATCTGCTCATTGAGGATATTCGCGAGTGGGGCGGTGCAATGGTGATGAACGACGGTTATTACTACGCAAGCATGGGGCTCACACTCAAGACAACGCCGATCAATTCCGTGAGCGGCGCTTTGCTGGGCGGGGAGGGATTGTTCAATCTCAGCGTCCAGGGGAATGGAGTATGCTTATTGGAGTCACCGTGTCCCAAGGAAGAACTTGTCGTCGTCGAACTTGACAATGATGTTCTCAAGATTGACGGAAGTTACGCTGTATGCTGGTCACCGAGCCTGAGCTTTACAGTAGAGCGCACGACCAAGACGCTTGTCGGCTCCGCGGCATCAGGCGAAGGTCTTGTAAATGTCTATCGGGGAACAGGACGGGTTATGATGGCGCTGGTGTAATGTTATTTTGTGATCGGGATTTTGTGATCGAGCAGGGGAAAGGCTTTTCCCCTGCTCGATTAATAACTTATTTTCTTTTCCAGCATATTTAGCAGTCCATAGATTCCCATGGCGATCATGCATAGAATCACGATGCTTAGGATGACCATATCCAGCTTAAATACCTGGCTTCCATAAATAATCAGATATCCCAGTCCTTTTCTACCGGCCAGAAACTCCCCGATGATCACACCCACAAGCGCAAGCCCGATGTTTACCTTGGACAATGATATAAAAGTAGGAATATTTCCTGGAAATACCACCTTCGTGAAGGCTTGCAGCTTTGTGCCGCCCAAAGTCTCGATCAATTTCAGCCTCTCCGGATCTGTCTGCGCAAAAGACTGATACAGATTGAGAATACAGCCGAATATTCCGACTGATATACCGCATAAAATAATAGTGCGGGGACCGGTGCCTAACCAGACGATAATGAGCGGCGCAAGCGCAGACTTCGGCAGACTGTTCAGCACGATCAGAAAGGGCTCACACATTTTTCCAAGGGAAGGATAAAACCAGAAAAATGTGGCAATCAACACAGAGAGTGCGATAATCAACAGGAAACTGACACCCGATTCCAAGAGTGTGATGCCGATATGGCTCAGCAGAGATCTGTCTGCAACATCATGCCAGAACAATCTCAGGATAGCGATGGGTGAGCTGAAATAAAAGCTGTCAATCCACCCCTGATCAGCTGAGATCTGCCATAGCGCCAGAAAGGCGGTAAATACCAGAATCCGGCTCCAAAAAATATATAATTTCTGCAGTTTTTGCCGCCGCAGAAAGTTTCTTTGTCCGACAGTGAACGCAGATGATTGTATGGCTGCGTTATGGTTATTTTTCCGTGTTTTCATCCTGCATTTCCCTCCATATCTGATCAAAATAATCCTGAAAAAGACTTGATTTTCTCATATCCTTTCGCCTGATTCCGTTGGCTTCAAACTCGATTGGAATCACATCCCTGACCGTACAGGGAGATTTTGTAAGCACAAATATGACATCTGCCATGGAAATGGCCTCTGAGATGTCGTGTGTCACAAGGATGGCAGTCTTTTGTTCCGATTTGATGATGTCGTGGACATCCTTGGATACATTGAGCCGCGTCTGGTAGTCGAGCGCGCTGAACGGCTCGTCGAGCAGAAGCAGGTCAGGACGGATTGCAAGTGTCCGGATCAGTGCGATTCGCTGCCGCATTCCTCCAGAAAGTGCAGAGGGCTTCTGGTTTCTGACATGTGACAGGTGATATTTCTCTAGCAACGTGTCCACTAGCGCAAGATTTTCCTGTGTTTTCTTTTTCTGTATCTCGAGACCGAGTGTTATATTCTGATAGACATTTCTCCATTCCAGCAAATGGTCATGCTGAAGCATATATCCTATGCGCAGGGCGCTAAAGTCCTCTGAGTAAAAAGTTATGTATCCGCTTACCGGTTTCAGCAGATCCGCAATCAGGGAGAGAATCGTGGATTTACCGCAGCCGCTCGGACCGACCAGCGCTGCGAATGCTCCCTTTTCGACGGAAAGACTGATGTCATTTAAGACTTTTACCTCACCGAGATTGCTGTAGTAGGAAAAGTTTACGTGATCCAGACGGAGAAATGGTTTCCTGTGATGAGTCTGGGACATACTGTAACCGCCGCCTTTCTATAAAAAATAATGTAGTGATGTATAAAATAATATATGAAAAATATGGAAATATGACATCAAATCCGCACAAAAGTCAACAAAAGTGGAGAAAGGAACAGGAAAAGAGGCAAAAAGTAAAATAAAACATTTGACAAATTCAAAATTAGTGTTATTATAATAGGGTAACTGTTCAACAAAGGGAGAAGAGGAAAGGTTTTTATTATGAAAAAGAAAGTTTTGGCACTTATTTTAACAGGAGTTTTAGCAGCATCAGCTACAGCGTGCGGTGACAGCAGCAAAGATACAAATGCGTCCGTGAATACTGATACACAGGCAGGCGTTCAGGACAATGCACAGTCGGCAGACGCACAGGACAATGCAGAGCCGGCATCCGAGGCACAGCCCGATGTAGATCCCATGGAAGAGGCTGTGAAAAACATGGAATCAGTCACAAATCTGGAAGCACAGATGATCATGGATATGGACATGACAGTCAGTGCTGAGGGACAGGAGCAGGCCGTAGAGTCAACGACAACCATGGACATGGTTTGTTTTAATGATCCAGTGAAGATAAAATTAGACATGACCATGGATATGGGCGCTCAGGGAAGCACAAACATGCAGGTCTATGTAATGCCTTCTGACAGCGGTACATATACCATGTACATGTATGACGGACAGAGCTGGACAAGCGGTGAGGCGAGTGAGGCGGATTTTGCGGAGTATGATGCGCGCAACAGTATGTTGGGTTACATTGGCGATGGCTCCAAGTATACACAGGAGGGAACCGAGCAGGTAAACGGAGCAAATGCATACAAGTATTCTTATGTTCTGACAGAGGCTGAGCTGAAAGAGCAGATGCAGGAATCAGGTGCGCTGGATTCTGTCAGCCAGCTTGGACTGGATGTCAGCCAGGTAGACAGCATGCTCGACGAATTAGGCGATGTGACTGCATATGTCTGGATTGACGAGGCAACTTATTATCCTGTGAAGTATGAGATGGATATGACGACAGTTATGGATACTCTGATGAAGAATATGCTCGAGGCAATGGGCGATCAGGCAGAGGGCGTAAGTATGTCTGTTCCTGAGATGAAGATCAGTATGACATGCTCTAATTTCAATAGCGCTACAGATTTCACTGTTCCTGACGAGGCGCAGAACTAAAGAATAATAATTAAAAGGTAGAAAATGTGGGTATCAGGTTACTGATTACCCACATTTTTTTACCCACTTTTTTAACATTTTTCTGGTTGCAAATGTCTGAAAATCATATTATACTGGATAGGAGAGGCGGGGAAGACACCCATAACAAAAAACGTAAACCTTTTCATATAAAAGTATTTAAATCGGGACAAGGGGGAGACACCCATGACAAAAAACATTATTGTGATCGATGAGCATGGTAAAAAATATGGAACCACTTATCCAAAGAGGGCTAAGGGGCTCGTGAAACAGGGCAGGGCACGCTTTCAGGCGCAGAATGTGCTATGCCTTATGCATTGCCTTGCGTGTCCGCCAGATCAGGATTTGGAGGATAAAAATATGTCAGAGCAGACTATTGAAAATAAAATGATGGAAACCGAAACGATTGAACGCGATACAGCGAATGGGGCATCTGCAAATACCGGTGCAGATACCCATGCCGTAGGCGGACAGTCAAAATATACGATGGAATACTGTCTGGAACAGATCGAGCGGATTGGACGCCAGACGGAATATCTGAATCAGGCGATATCGGAGCTGCGGCAGATGGAGGACAGCTCCGGCGGAGAGAAAGCCATGGCGCTGGGGAATATAGTGGCGTGCAGAGAAACCACTAACCAGCAGATGCTGCGGTTTTATGAGAAGATGTATGATGATCTCAAAGGGAAAACAGTGGCAGCTGACGTAATCACACAGAAAACTCATCTCCAGGAGCAGCTGTTAAGAAGTCTGGATTCTGCGATCGAGACCGGGATTGAAAACGGCGTGTTTTCATCAAATGAGATTTCAGATTTGTTTAATAAGGCGTTTGATGTGGTTCGTTAAATCATCGACTGATAAAGAGGGGGCTTTAGCCCCCTCTTTTGTTGCAACATACAGTAAGGAATTTATATTACAATCCTTATTGACAATCATCTTCGGCAAGTGTAGAATGTATTCATATTCGGCACTTGCTGAAGATGATTAAGGAGGATAGACCATGAAACGTTTACCAGATTCAGAGTTGGAGATTATGATGATCATATGGGACATGGATAAGCCGGTGACAAGATCTGAGATTGAGGCGCGGTTAAATCATGAGCGAAAGTTGTCCCCCACGACGATTCTTTCTTTTCTGTCGCGTCTGCAGGAAAAAGGATTCCTAGAAGTGCAAAAATCAGGAAAGAATAACGTATACATCGCGCGGGTAGACAAACAGAGCTACATGCAGATGGAGGGCCGGAGTATCCTGAAACGCCTGTATCAGAATTCCGCCAAAAATTTCCTCGCGGCGCTGTATGACGGAAACAGCTTGTCGGAGGATGAACTCAGGGAGCTCGAGGAATACATTACAGTGAAAAGAAAGCTTCCTGTATACTTTAAATAGGTCAAGAGATTGACACAAAAAAATACCTCAAGTAAATTTAGATTATTAC
>VSNM01000011.1 GCA_009774245.1 Lachnospiraceae bacterium
ATATATGTTTCCTTTTTTCCAAAAAACGGTTATAATAATAACATTAATGTTTTATAAGGAGGATTTCTATGAAAGGATCTATGAATACCCACATGGGTAATATCTATATTGATCCTGAGGTGATTGCCCAGTATGCGGGCAGCGTCGCTGTCGAATGCTTTGGCATTGTCGGCATGGCCTCAGTCAACGTGAAGGACGGCTTGGTGAAGCTCCTCATGAAGGAGAGCATCACGCATGGAATATCGGTCAACATTGTCAATAATAAATTAATACTTGATTTTCACGTAATTGTTGCTTATGGCGTTAGTATTATCACTGTATGCGACAACCTGATCAGCAATGTAAAATACAAGGTCGAAAATTTCACAGGTCTCGAAATCGAAAAAATCAACATCTTTGTTGAAGGCGTTCGAGTGATTGATTAAGGAGGATTTCTGAAGTGAGATTAAATGTAATCGATGCGAAAATGCTTTCAAAAATGTTTCTTGCCGGAGCAAAGAATTTGGAGCATAAAAAAGAATGGATCAATGAGCTGAACGTCTTTCCTGTTCCGGATGGTGATACCGGCACGAATATGTCCATGACAATCATGTCTGCTGCCAGAGAGGTGGCTGCCATAGCAGAGCCGGATATGGTCTCGCTCTCAAAGGCGATTTCCTCCGGCTCCCTGAGAGGCGCGCGCGGCAACTCGGGCGTTATCCTGTCACAGCTTTTCAGGGGATTTACGAAGGTCATCAAGGAGTATGATGAGATCAATGTGGCAATATTGGCATCCGCCTGTGACAAAGCCGTAGAGACAGCGTATAAGGCTGTCATGAAGCCCAAGGAAGGGACGATCCTCACGGTTGCGAAGGGAGCCGCAAAACGGGCAAACGATCTCGCGATGGCGGGCGAGAAGGACCTGGAGGTCTTTATCAGCGAAGTCATTAAGGAAGCCGACGCTGTTCTGGCACAGACGCCCGAGATGCTTCCGGTGTTAAAGCAGGCCGGTGTGGTTGATTCCGGCGGACAGGGACTTGTGGAGGTGCTCAGAGGCGCTTTGGATGCATTTCTCGGCAAGGAGATCGACCTTTCGCTTGACATTCCTGCACAGACGACGCCCGGAACAGGTAAAATGACCTCCAATATCGAGGCACAGGCCAATGCGGAGATTAAGTTCTGTTACTGTACGCAGTTTTTGATCATGCTCAACAAGCCTTTTAACATCAAGCAGGAGATGGACTTCAAGGACTATCTCTCCTCCATCGGCGATTCGATTGTCGTTGTCGCTGATGACGAGATTGTCAAAGTCCATGTGCACACGAATGATCCGGGACTCGCGATGCAGAAGGCATTGCGGTATGGCTCGCTCACGACAATTATTATCGAAAATATGCGCCTGGAGCGCGATGAAAAAGTTTCTGACATGATGGAGAAGCAGATGCAGAGTCCTGAGCTTCCGGACCGGTCAGCGCCGGATTCTGGCAGTGAGGCTGTCTCCACTGAGCATAAGGAGACCGGATTTATAGCCGTGTCCATCGGCGAGGGCATCAATGAAATCTTTCGTTCACTTGGCGTCGACTATATCATCGAGGGCGGTCAGACGATGAATCCGAGTACAGAGGATATGCTCAATGCCATTGAGAAGATTAATGCGGATAATATTTTCATTTTCCCAAACAACAAAAATATTATCCTTGCGGCGAATCAGGCAAAGCAGCTGACAACAGACAAGAATATAATCGTGATCCCCACGAAAACGGTTCCGCAGGGCATCACAGCGATTATCAACTATGTGCCTGACATCTCGATCGGAGAAAACGAGGCTGTCATGACGGAGGAAGTGCAGCGTGTCGCTACCGGACAGGTAACCTATGCTGTGAGGGACACCATGATCGACGACAAGGAAATCCACGAGGGCGACTTTATGGGAATCGGCGACAAGGGAATATTAGCTGTCGGAACCGATCTGCAGGATGTTGCCTTCCGTATGGTCAAGGAAATGATGTCGGATGAGTACGAGCTGATCAGTATTTATTATGGCGATATCATCAAGGAAGAGCAGGCCAGGAAGCTGGCGGATATGGTTCAGGCTGAGTTTGGCAGCTGTGATGTGGAGCTTCAGCACGGTGGACAGCCGATTTATTCCTATATCATATCGGCAGAATAAGGCGAATAAAGAGAATAAAAGAGAGCAAAAGAGAGTATTATGCAGTTAAGTGATCCGATTACATCATTGAAAGGCATCGGGGAAAAGACCGCCGCTTTGTACCACAAACTAAACATTTATACGATTGCCGATCTGATCAGGCATTATCCCAGAGACTACGAAGAGTGGCGCGATATTGTAAAGATCGGGGAGCTGAGGGCCAATCAGGTGCACGCAATTCGCGCCATGGTCATCAGTGCTCCCCAGACAGTGCATATCAGGAAAAATATGACGATCACCACCGTGCGTGTCAGGGATGACAGCGGCGCCTGTGATATCACATACTTTAATATGCCGTATATCAGAAACAGCATTCAGGCGGGAAAACAATATATCTTTCGCGGGCGCGTGATGTTAAAAAACAACCATATCACGATCGATCAGCCTAAGATTGTCAGTCCGCATGAGTTTGCGCAGAATGTGAACAGACTATCTCCGATCTATTCCACGACAAAGGGACTCACGATCGCAGCGATCACCAAGGTTATGCGCATGGCAATCGAAGTGCTGGACCTCGGAGCGGACTACATACCGGAATCTATGCGTGTAGAATACGGGCTTCCCGGCTTAAAAGACGCCCTGACAGGAATCCATTTTCCGGAAAACAGGGATGCGATGCTCGCTGCCAGAAAGCGCATTGTCTTTGAGGAATTTCTGTTTTTTATCGTGTCTGTACTGTTTATAAAAGACATGGCGACACAGGAAATCAATGATGCCCCGATGATGCGGATTGACGCCTGTCAGGATCTGATCGACAGGCTGCCCTATGAGCTCACGAACGCACAGAAAAAGGTATGGGCGCAGATCGAGAGCGATCTGTGTTCTACGCATCTGATGAACCGGCTGATTCAGGGCGACGTTGGTTCGGGCAAGACGATCATTGCGATTCTTGCAATGTTTATGTGTGTGATGAACCATCATCAGGCAGCATTCATGGCGCCTACAGAGGTGCTTGCAAAGCAGCATTACGAATCAATCGTGAAGCTGGCCAAGGAGTATGACCTGCCTTTGAAGCCGGTCTTGCTGACGGGTTCCCTGACAGCAAAGGAGAAGCGCAGGACAAAGGAGAGCATTGTGCTTGGCACCTGCAATGTCATCATCGGGACACAGGCCCTGCTGCAGGACGATGTTGACTTTTATGACCTTCGTCTGGTGATTACCGACGAACAGCATCGTTTCGGCGTAAAGCAGCGCGAAACATTTGCCATGAAGGGAATACAGCCCCATATTCTGGTTATGAGCGCCACGCCGATTCCGAGGACGCTTGCCCTGATTCTGTATGGCGATCTGGATATCTCTGTGATGGATGAGCTTCCAGCGAACAGGCTTCCCATCAAGAATTGCGTGGTTAACACGGATTATCGGAGAAAAGCATATGAGTTTATCGCAAAGGAAGTGGCAAATGGCAGACAGGCCTATGTGATCTGCCCTATGGTGGAGGCAGCTGACGAGATCATGGGTGACCAGCCTGTCCTCGAAAATGTGATTGAATACACAGAAAAGCTCAAAAAGGCATTGCCTGATACCGTGTGTGTGGAATATCTTCACGGACAGATGAATCCAAAAGCGAAAAACTTTGTCATGGAAGAGTACGCCGCCCATCATATCGATGTCCTGGTGTCCACCACGGTGATCGAGGTTGGCATCAATGTGCCGAACGCCACAGTCATGCTGGTGGAAAATGCGGAGCGCTTCGGACTAGCACAGCTTCATCAGCTCAGAGGGCGTGTGGGGCGCGGCAGGGACCAGTCCTACTGCATCTTTATCACGACATCCAGCCAGAATGATACGCTGGAGCGGCTGCAGGTGCTCAACAAGTCCAATGATGGATTTTTTATCTCATCGGAGGATATGAGACTGCGCGGTCCGGGTGATCTGTTTGGCATCAGGCAGAGCGGTCAGTTCCAGTTTCAGCTCGGTGACATTTATCAGGATGCAGCGATACTGCAGGAGGCGCATCGCTGCGCGGCAGAGCTGTATGATGCACATATTCATAGAGGAATATCCACAGATGAAACTGACCAATATGATGCATTTTGGAAACATTATGAGGAGAATGTCGCCTCCAATGTTGACTTTATCAATATCTAATCATTTTTTATAATGCAGGGAGAGGGAATAAGATGTCAAAGATAGCGATCGTTACAGACAGTAACAGTGGTATCACACAAAATCAGGCGAAGGAGCTTGGAATATCTGTACTGCCAATGCCTTTTATGATTGATGGCGAAACATATTATGAGGAAATCACGCTCAGTCAGGAGGAGTTCTATCAGAAGTTAGCCCAGAATGCGGATATTTCCACCTCGCAGCCGTCACCGGAATCCATCACACAGCTCTGGGATGCGCTGTTGCAGGAAAACGACGAGATCGTCCATATTCCGATGTCCAGCGGGCTGAGCGGCTCCTGTCAGACAGCGGCGATGCTGGCACAGGATTACGATGGAAAAGTTCATGTCGTCAATAACCAGAGAATCTCTGTCACACAGAAACAATCAACTTTTGATGCCATGGAGCTGGCGAAGGAGGGGAAGCGCGGTAGTGAGATCAAGGAGATTCTGGAAGAAGATAAATTTAATTCCAGCATCTATATCATGATCGATACACTGTATTATCTCAAGAAAGGCGGACGTATCACGCCTGCAGCGGCTGCGCTGGGCACCCTGCTGCGATTGAAGCCGGTGCTCCAGATACAGGGCGAAAAGCTTGACGCCTTCGCAAAAGCAAGGACAGTGACACAGGCAAAGTCTATGATGATCAACGCAATCAGGAGCGATATCGAGAAGCGCTTTGGCGGACTCACGCCGGACAATCAGATTTATCTGGCGCTCGCCCACACGCAGAATGAGGAAGCGGTACAGGTTTTTCGACAGGAGGTACAGGCGCAGTTTCCTGATTATCCAATCGTGGCAGTCGATCCGCTGTCTCTGAGCGTATCCTGTCATATCGGCCCAGGTGCGCTGGCGGTGACGTGCTGTAAGAAGCTGCGATGAGTTAATGAAACCATAGATAAACATATGCAGAAAATAAAAGGGGAGCATTTCTGCTCCCCTTTTATTCTCTGCATATGTTTATCCTATACCAACGCAGCAGTGATGATTGCCATAGAGTATACTTCAATTGCGTTACAGCCGCGGGAGAGATCGTTGACCGGTGCGTTCAATCCGAGAAGGATTGGTCCGTAAGCCTCGAAATTACCCATTCTCTGTGCGATCTTATATCCCATGTTTCCGGAACTCAGATCTGGGAAAATAAAGGTATTGGCGTGACCGGCAACCTCGGATTTCGGACATTTGGTGCGCGCTACACGCGGAGATACAGCAGCGTCGAACTGCAGCTCGCCCTCGATCGGAGTAGTCGGATACTTTGCTTTTGCCTTTACTGCAGCATTTCTCATCTTTTCCACATCAGGTCCCTTGCCGGAGCCAAGTGTAGAGTAGCTTAAAAATGCAACCTTCGGATCAACGCCGAAAATCTTTGCGCACTCAATCGTCTCGCCGCAGATTTCAACCAGCTCATCCTCTGTAGGATTGATGTTGATCGCGCAGTCACTCATCGCAAGCACCTCGTTCTCACCGGTAGCGCCAGGGCGGACAAGGATAAAACATGAGGACACGATGCTGTTGCCCGGCTTTGTCTTGATGATCTGGAGTGCAGGGCGCACTGTGTCAGCAGTAGAGTATGTCGCACCGCCAAGCAGAGAATCCGCAACGCCCATCTCCACGAGCATTGTACCGAAATAGTTTGGCTGGGACAAGATCTTTCTGGCCTCCTCCGGCTGCATTCCTTTGCTCTTGCGCAGCTCACAGAAGCGCTCAACCATCTCCTCGAAGCGGTCATAATTGTTGCTGTCGATGATCTGCGCGCCACGGATGTTGTAGCCGGCCTCCTCCGCTGCTGCCAGAACGTCATCCTCATTGCCGACCAGAATCGGGTGAAGGAAGCTGCTGGCCAGGAGACGGGAAGCAGCCTCCAGGATACGCGGGTCCGTACCTTCCGTGAAGACGATCGTCTTCGGGTTCTTTTTCAGTTGATCGATCATTGTACCAAATCCATACATAATTAAAATCCTTCCTTTTCCTTTTGAATTTTTGATTTTGCAGCCAAACCATGAAAGCGTTTACATCATGATGTTTAGAGGGCTTGCGTATGTTTCTAAATACTATTGTATACATATTTTTTTCATTTGCAATGGTTGTATTGAAAATTGTGCAGGGAAAATTATTTTTGTTAAAAAAGCACAAAAACATATAGACAAAACGACAAAAAGACATTGCATGACAATAGAGAATCCGATTTTTACTTCTCTTTATGAAATGCAACGATATCATTCGGCGTGCAGTCCAATGCGTTGCACAGCCGTTCTAAAGTCAGCAGTGTAATATTTTTATTTTTCTTTAGCGAATCCAGCGTTTTGTTATCCAATACTTTATTTTTTAAAAGCTGATACTGGGTAACGCCCTTTTCTGTCATTGTTGACGAACTGGGCGTATCCGTGGATTGGCTATGACGGAAACACGATGTTTTCATGGTCTTATATATTGATACCGTTTCTAGTGGTTCTGTGCCTGATCGGTACTGTCTGTTCAAAAAACATGCAAAAGCGGCTCGGACAGGAAAAGTGGATACTGTTGATGATTTTGGGATTTTCCTATCATGCAAATTTTTCCAGGGGACTGGTACGGCATTCCCTGGCGGAGGGCTTAGGGGCGTGTGTCATATGGAGCAGCTATCTGTTCCTTGCCCTGTTTATCAGCTGTTATAAAAATAACCAAAGGCTGCTGCTGCCAGTGTTTATGGCCTTTATGCTCTGCAGCACGCTGTTGTCGCAGGGCAGTAATTTTGCTGCCATTCCGATCGCGGACAGCGCGGTATCAACGCCATCAGCCATCATAGAGAGCTGGCGGATAGGTCGGTTCAACAGAGAAGAATACGAGGAGTTGAAATTTGCGCAGGACAGGATGCTTGCGAGAGGAGAAGTAATTGACGAGGACGACAGGGTGGACGAGCGCCTGATGACATACTGGCAAAAATTGAAAGATGAACAGAAGGTGGTCGAGCGAGTCCTGCTTGGCCAGGATCTGAAAAACAAGGTAGGCGCATATGGCCTTGTCCTAAATAATTTATTGGGCAAAGATGAGACATTTGTAGATTTTATCAACAAGACGCTGATCTATTCCCTGCTCGGAAAAGAAAACCCAGTCTATGTGTCCCAGTCGCCATTACAGTTATCGGGAGAGTTTACACAGAGACAATTTATTGAGGAAATTCGGGATGTCCCACTTGTACTCATGCCCCTGGATTCCGACAACGACCGCGCATCAAATTCACTGGATGGTTTGGCAAATGCCTATCGAAATTATAAAGTAGCAGAATACATTTACCAAAATTATGTTCCACTGTGCAGATATGACAGCATGTATGTGGTCTGGTGTCTGCGGGACCGGGCGCAGGAGTATCGTGCGAGGGCAGAAGGACTGGTAACGGGAACAGACTATCTAAAACAGATTGAAGACTACGGTGGACTACTCTTTGACAATTGTGAACTGACAGAAAATACAGACAGTACATATACGCTGGTTACGGCAAACGGGGCAGCTGCAGTCTGTGAGCTGCAGAATCTGATGGACTTAGAAACGTTTGAAGGCATGAATATACTGGTCAGGATAGGGTATACGGCAGACGCATCAGGCGTGATGACGATGTTTTACACGACGGAAAAAGGTGAAAACTTTACAGATGAAAAATCGGTTTCTGTAGAGATGAACGGGATAGCAGAGTTCTCAATTCCAATAACGAAATATACGCGTCTGCGCTGGAGTATCCCGGGCAGCCATACAATTAGACTTTCATCCTTTGTGATAAAGCCATATTGTGACTTTATCGACTACGGATATGATGGGCCTATAGAAAATGTTGATGCGAATGGCACTGTCACCTACAGCTATATCAGCGCGCTGCATCATTATGATATCGGGCATATCGCGCGAATATGGGCTGAGTCCGACACAAAAAATGCTGCAGACAATCAGGTTCTTGCAAAGCTGGCATATCAGGACGGATTTTATATGTTTGATACGAGCGGGATTACAGTGGGAGAGAACGGGAATTATCTGAAAATCAGCGCCACCTATGATGGTAGTGATACAAGAGGACAGTACCGAACAGAAGATGAGACTATATCCGCCACAATCGCTGCGGGCTGGTATGAAAACGGGCAGTTTTCCGAAAAATGTAGTTTTAGCATGACGCTGACAGAAGGAATGCATGACTACCTAATCCGCGTCAGTGCCGATTACTACTGGTATCAGAAGGAGATCAACGCCGTGCGGATACAGGCGGATGAGACGCTTCATGATGTAAGTGTACAGGTGCTAGAGGGGGATTGAAATTTAACACCTACAGATGTGTAAAAAGTAGGAAAATCCCCAGATTTGTTGTCCTTACTATGATTCTGTGATATACTAAATGTAAACTTCAACATAGGGGGAAATCATGGATTACAGTGAGCTGAAATTTACAAATAACTTCATATTCTGCAAGGTTTTAGAAAATAACCTTGATTTATGTAAAGAATTGTTAGAACTTATATTAAAAGTTAAGATAAAGAAAGTAGTGCTTGCGGATAAGGAAAAGACACTGGATGTCACACCTGATGGTAAGAGTGTTCGGTTTGATGTATATGTCGAGGACGCTGCCGGTACTGTTTACGACATAGAGATGCAGGTAACAGCAAAACGCAATTTGCCAAAACGTTCGAGGTACTATCAGAGTATGATAGATTTAAATTCGATAAGCAAAGGCGCGAAGTACAATGATTTAAGGAAGAGCTATGTAATATTTATCTGCATGTTTGATCCGTTTGGTAAGGACTTGCCAATCTATACATTTAGGAATAAATGTGTCGAAGAACCTAAGTTAGAGCTTGGAGATGACACTGCAAAGGTATTCATCAATCCTTATGGCAATGCAAAAAGACTTTCAGCAGGACTTAAATCTTTCTTTGACTATTTAAAGGAAGAAATTGCCTAGAGCGAATTTACAAAGAAACTGGATAGTGAGGTGGAAAGAGTGAGAGCGAGTCAAGAATTAAGAGTTGAGTACATGTCAATGCTTGCAGAATTAGAAGATACAAGAGAAGAGGGCAGAGAAGAGGGCAGAGAACAAAATGCTATTACTATGCTCAAAGACAATCTGGCATTAGATAAGGTTATACTATATTCAGGAGTATCAGAAGCCAGAGTATTAGAGCTGCAAAAGAGTTTGACGGAAAACGAATAAAAATATTGCATTATTTGTTATGATTGACTATCAAAATATACCATTTCGCGGCTTCGGCTGACGCAATACTCACGGCTGATTTCATCTGTCGTGAGTATATTTGAGTAAAGAGATATGAACATTAAATTTTCAAAATCAATTCGTAGGAAAAAGCTGCGGCTGATTCTTATAACCATTATTATTACATTTGCTACATTGATTATGGAGGAATGCACTCAGCAATTTATAGATTCCATGGCATTTTCGCTTACAGTTTTTGGTGGATTGGCAGCATTATATCTATTGCTGGCAATATTTCGATACATAAAACAGTATCTTGTGTCAAATCTTACGAAAAGCGGCAGTCTTGAGGGACAGGCACAGATCACAAAGCGTGTACTGTCTAAGGATTATGCATTTTATGTGAGAAATGAATCCGGCAATATTCTGTACAGTTTAACAGAGGATATGTATCAATGTATGCCATGGTATACCTGCGGAAGGCTTCAAATGCTGTTGGAAACAGTGAATCTCCTGTGTCTGTATGGCTTTATGCTCCGCATTGATATCATTTTGTCCGTAGCTGCGCTGATCCTCGTTGTACTGAGTCTCTGGTGGGCGGACCGGTTCAGTGACAATATGGGAGCTGTCAAAAATATACAACAGGAGTGCAACAGTAAAATAAATCAATATATAATCAATGTGGGACGTTGTAGGAATACCATAAAACAACTCGACAAATCTGATTTTTTTGTAAAAAAATATGATGATTATTTAGAGAAGGAATATCAGCCTGTTATAGAGAAACTGGTCAGGAGTCATGCATTTTTTATTGTACAGCTTATTTTGTCACAGGAAATTATTCCGTTTATCATGTTATTCGTTGGCGTGGTACTGACAATTCTCGGAAAATCAACAATCGGAAGGGCAATCATCATCATGGATTTGACGGTAAAGATTTCCGGTTCAATCCAGACAATCGCAGAGCTGATGCCACAAAGAAAACTGGCAATGGGAATTGAAAAGCGGATTGAGACTGTATTAGAGGATACCACAATCAGCAATATGGGGCGATTGCCCGTAGACGGATTTGCGCACATGGAGATTCATATAGACGGCTACCGTTATATGCAGGAAGGAAAACATATTCTGGAATGCACGGATATAGAACTAGAAAAAGGTGATATCTGTACGATAAAGGGAATCAGCGGGGGCGGGAAATCAACCCTTGCAAAAATGATTGCCGGCCTGCAGGATATGGATAATGTGGGCTGTATTCAATATAATGGCGTTGATATTACAGAATTTTCCAAGGAAGAATATCACCGGCATGTTCTGTATGTAAGTCAGGATATTGTGCTGTTTGAAGGGACTTTGCGCGATAATTTGTTAATGGAGCAGGCTGCGACGCCAGAGGAACTGGAAGAAGTGGTTGAAAGCTGCTGTCTGCAGGATTTTGTCGGGCAGTATGGTTTGGATTACATACTTGAGCCAGAGGGCAGGAACGTCAGCGGCGGGGAGCGGCAGCGAATTGGAATCGCACGGATGCTGATGCGAAAACCGGACATTCTCATTTTGGACGAGGTTACCAGTTCGTTAGATACTGATACGACAGAAAAAGTTGTTGGCAATATCGCTGCATTTGCGAAAAAATATGGAATAACAATCATTGCCATCAGCCATAAAAAGGATTTTGAAAGATACAGCAGCAAAATTGTAACAATTGGATAGGAGGACATAATGGAAAAACTGAAAAGTGTCTATCTGCAGTTTCGCAGGGAGCGCTGCTTCTTTTTCCTTGCGTTTATAGGAAGCACATTGACTGGGCTTATATTGATTGATCTGCTGCAGAAGCTGATTGATACGGCAATGATTCTGGATGTGGGATATTTTAAGGAGCTGGTACTAAGGTTTTTGGTGATACTGGGGATTTATCTGGCTGCGATCATGGCTGACCAGTATTTTCTCAGGAGACTGATTTATTACGGAGAGACAGCTTTAAAGCGCCATACATTTGTTTCTTTTGTAAAGAATCATAAGATGGTAATGGAGCAGGATTTGGGGGAAGCTGTTTCAGCGATGAACAATGACACCACGATCGTTTCTTTTTGGATGTCAAAGGGTTTCATCAGTATCGCGGGGCAGTTCATTATTCTGCTGCTGTATCTGCTTTTGATGGTAAGGTACAATCTTGTGATAACGGGGATAACCTTTTTGATCATACTGGCTGTCTTTGGTTTATCCCAGCATTTTGGGAAAAGGGAAGCATTTTTTACAGGGAAACAACAGGGGTTCTATGGAAAAATTAACGCTTATCTATATAACTGCCTGCAGAATTTTCCGGTTGTCAGCCAACTGCATAATGGTGAATATTTTTATAGAAGGCTAAAAAAAATGCATGAACGAGGGGAGCGGGATGCGATCCATGGATTAAGCAGATTTCAGGCGCTAAATGATGCAATGCTGAATTTTATGACGAATACCCTGCCGCTTCTGACATTTGCCACAGGACTGTTGTTTGTAAAGACAGGGCAAATGACAACAGGTGAGACAATCGCAATTATGCTTGTGGCTCAGAAATTAAACGAGCCAATCATTTTGATAGCTGATTTGATTTTGGATAAGAAAAATGCGGAGGGTGTATATGGAAGAATTGCAGGCGTCTATACTGACATGGAGCTGGAAACCAAGAAACGCGAGGTAGAAGCTTTTGAACAAATACATCTGGATGTTGCATCTTATCAATATCCGAATGCAGGGCAAAGCGCCCTGTCTCCGGTGGCATTTGAAATTGAAAAAGGTGATATGGCACTGATCCAGGGAGAGAGTGGAGCAGGAAAAAGCACCATCATAAAACTGTTGTGTCGGCTGGTGGATTTACATGGGCTGCATGGAACGATTGAATATAATGGATATCCAATCTGGGATTATGCGGCAAAAGATTACTATAGACATATGTTACAGGTGGAGCAGGAGACCGTTCTGATTGAAGGAAGCATTCAGGAAAATCTGTTATTGGGGGACTGCTTTACACAATCAGAGATTGACGAGGTCCTATGGACTTGTGTGCTGGATACGTTCAGCGCCGAAAGGGGTATTCACTTCCTGATCAGGGAAAATGGCGGCAATATCAGCGGTGGGGAGCGGCAGCGTATTGGAATCGCACGGATGCTGCTGCGAAAACCTGAGGTACTCATTTTGGACGAGATTACCAGTGCGCTGGATGAGGAGACGAGGCAGATATTCGCCGGGAGACTGATGACATTTAAACAGAAATATCATATGACAATTCTTGCAATCAGCCATATGAATGACTTTGACACGTACTGCAATAAAACGATTTCTACATAGTCAGCCAAGAAAGGGCGTATTCCCCCTATTTGTACGGGGAAATCGCCCTTTTCCACAACCTGATTAAACATATATTCGAAAAAATACGCAAAAGTATTTGCAATGTTGAAAAAATGTGGTATACTCTTTAAGTCGAATTTTTTATGCACACGGGCACCAATGTGAAAAACCATATATGAAAGTTTTTCACATGGAAATTAGTTGCTTACGCAACATGCGCCCGGCGCGGCGAGTAGTGGAGAAGGGCATTCCCCTACTCGATTTTGAAGATTATGGAAATACAGAAAGGCATGGTTGCTCTATGGCAAAAACGGATAACAATGTGTATGACGCCTCCAGTATCACTGTCCTGGAGGGGTTGGAGGCTGTCAGGAAGAGACCTGGCATGTACATAGGAAGTGTGTCCACAAAGGGACTCAATCATTTAATATACGAGATCGTCGACAACTCGGTGGACGAACATCTGGCCGGCGTGTGCAGCGAGATCCGCGTCACGCTTGAGAAGGACGGCTCCGCCACCATATCTGACAACGGCAGGGGGATTCCTGTCGGGATGCACCAGAAGGGCGTCAGCGCGGAGAGGGTTGTATTCACCACACTCCACGCGGGCGGCAAATTTGATAACAATGCGTACAAGACCAGCGGCGGTCTGCACGGCGTGGGCTCCTCTGTTGTCAATGCGCTCTCGACGCAGCTCACCGTCACGGTCAGAAGTGACGGCCTGATTCATCAGGACAAATATGAGTACGGAAACCCTGTCATCGAACTGGTCGACGGACTTCTTCCCGTGATCGGAAAGACGAAGGAGACGGGTACTACCATCAATTTTACGCCCGATCCGACGATTTTTGACAAGACGCGGTTCAAGGCGGAAGATGTGAAGAGCAGGCTGCATGAGACGGCATACCTCAACCCGAAGCTCACGATCATTTTTTCTGATCTACGCGGTGAGACGCCGGAGACGATCACCTACTCCGAGCCGGAGGGAATTATCGGATATGTCAAGGATTTAAACAAAAATAAGGAAACGCTGCACGATATTATTTATTTTACAGGTGTCAGCGAGGACATCACCGTCGAGTGCGCGTTCCAGTACGTCAATGAATTTCACGAGAATGTACTCGGTTTCTGCAATAATATCTACAACGCGGAGGGCGGTACACACCTGACGGGCTTCAAGACGATGTTTACGACGATCATCAACAACTATGCGCGCGAGCTCAATATCTTAAAAGAAAAGGACGTCAACTTTACAGGCGCCGACGTGCGAAACGGTATGACAGCCGTCGTGTCGATCAAGCATCCGGCGCCGCGGTTTGAGGGACAGACCAAGACAAAACTCGACAATCAGGACGCCTCCAAGGCTGTGAGCAAGGTCACGGGGGACGAGGTTCCACGCTATTTTGACCGGAATGTCGAGGTACTAAAGAGCGTGATCTCCTGCGCGGAGAAAGCCGCAAAGATTCGCAAGACGGAAGAAAAAGCAAAGACGAACATGCTTACCAAACAGAAGTTTTCTTTTGACTCAAACGGAAAACTCGCCAACTGTGAGTCCAAGGATTACAGCAAGTGTGAGATCTTTATTGTCGAGGGAGACTCTGCCGGGGGCAGCGCAAAGACTGCGCGAAACAGGAATTTTCAGGCGATCCTGCCAATCCGCGGCAAGATTCTCAACGTCGAGAAGGCGAGCATCGACAAGGTGCTTGCAAATGCTGAGATCAAGACAATGATCAACGCCTTTGGCTGCGGATTCTCGGAGGGGTACGGCAATGATTTTGACATCTCAAAGTTGCGGTATGACAAGATTGTCATCATGGCGGATGCCGATGTGGACGGCGCGCACATCAGCAACTTGCTGCTCACGCTTTTTTACCGCTTCATGCCAGAGCTGATCTATGAGGGGCACATCTACATCGCGATGCCTCCTCTGTACAAAGCGATGCCTGCGAAGGGAAAAGAGGAGTATCTCTACGATGAAAAGGCACTCGAAAAATACCGCAAGACACACAAGAGTGCTTTTACCCTGCAGCGGTATAAGGGACTTGGCGAGATGGACGCGGAGCAGCTCTGGGAGACTACCTTAAATCCTGAGACGAGAATCCTGAAACAGATCGAGATCGAGGATGCGCGCATGGCGTCCGAGATCACGGAGCTGCTGATGGGAACGGATGTTTCACCCCGAAGAACATTTATCTATGAACACGCGACAGAGGCGGAACTTGATATATAAGGAGCGTATCACAAATGGAAGAGAGAATTATAAAAACGGAATATTCGGAAACCATGCAGCGGTCATTCATCGACTATGCCATGAGCGTCATCATTGCCAGGGCGCTGCCTGATGTCAGAGACGGCCTCAAACCGGTTCAGCGGCGGACGTTATATGACATGCATGAATTAGGCATCCGCTATGATCGTCCCTATCGAAAGAGCGCCCGCATTGTCGGTGATACAATGGGTAAATACCATCCGCACGGCGACAGCTCGATCTATGATGCGCTGGTAGTGCTCACACAGGATTTCAAGAAAGGGATTCCCCTGATTGACGGGCACGGAAATTTTGGCAATATTGAGGGCGACGGCGCCGCGGCCATGCGATATACGGAGGCAAGGCTGCAGAAGATTACGCAGGAGGCCATCTTATCAGATCTGGACAAAGACGTCGTTGATTTTATCCCCAATTTCGATGAGACGGAGAAGGAACCAAGCGTTCTTCCCTGTCGATTCCCCAATCTGCTCGTAAACGGTTCGGAGGGTATCGCTGTCGGCATGGTGACAAGCATCCCCCCGCATAATCTGGGGGAGGTAATCGATGCGACCAAAGCCTACATGATGAATGAAAACATCACGACGCGCGAGCTCATGAAGTATATAAAGGGACCAGATTTTCCGACAGGCGGCATCGTCTGCAACAAGGACGAGCTGCTGTCGATCTACGAGACGGGCGTCGGAAAAATCAAGCTGCGTGGCAAGGTCGAAGTGGAGAAGGCAAAGGGCGGGAAGCTGAATCTGGTAATCACAGAGATACCCTATACGATGATCGGCGCTAACATCGGCAAATTTTTGCAGGACATCGCCGCCCTGTACGAGCAGAAAAAAGCCCCTGAAATTCTCGATATCTCCAACCAGTCCTCCAAGGAAGGAATCCGTATCGTCATAGAGCTGAAAAAAGACACCGACGTCGAGAATTTCAAGAATCTGTTATACAAAAAGACGCGTCTCGAGGACACCTTTGGCGTCAATATGATCGCGATTGCGGACGGAAGACCGGAGACACTCGGTTTAAAGAGCATCATCGCACACAATGTAGCATTTCAATACGAAGTCGCCACCCGCAAATACACGACACTCCTGAACAAGGAGCTCGAAAAACGGGAGATTCAGGAAGGTCTGATCAGGGCATGCAATATCATCGATCTCATCATCGAAATTCTCCGCGGCTCCAAGGACAGGAATATGGTCAAAAACTGTCTGACAGGCGGCGTGACTGACGGTATCAAATTCCGCTCAAAGGAATCCGCGCTGATGGCGCAGCAGCTAAACTTTACAGAGCGCCAGGCAAACGCGATCCTGGACATGCGCCTGTACAAGCTGATCGGTCTGGAGATCGAGGCGCTCATGAAGGAAAATAAGGAAACCAACGCCAATATTTACAAATACGAGGATATTCTTGACAGAAGGGATTCCATGGCGCAGGTCATCATACAGGAGCTCGACGCCCTGAAAAAAGAATACGCACACAAACGCAAAACCCGTATTGAGAATGCCGAGGAGGCAGTCTATGAGGAGAAAAAACTCGAGGAGATGGACATTATGTTCCTCATGGACCGGTTCGGTTACTGCAAGACGGTCGACATTGCCACATATGAGAGAAATAAGGAGGCTGCGCACACGGATTTCAAATATGTCGTGAAGTGCCGCAACACGGGAAGAATCTGTCTGTTTACCAACACAGGACAGCTCCACACGATCAAGGCTGCCGACATTCCGTTTGGCAAATTCCGCGATAAGGGGCTGCCTATCGACAATATCAGCAATTACAATTCCGGCACGGAGGAGATTGTCAACATTGCTAGTCAATCGGAACTGAATTTGTACCGGCTGCTGTTTGTCACGAAGCAGGGCATGTGCAAGATCGTGAGCGGCGGGGAATTTGATGTGACGAAACGCACTGTTGCCGCCACGAAGCTTGGGGAAGGCGACGAGCTGCTGAATATTGAGATCATGACCGAACACCAGCACATCATCCTGCAGAGTAAGAACGGTTACTTCCTGAGATTTGACACGGATGAGATCTCGGAACTGAAAAAAACTGCTGTCGGCGTCAGAGGGATGCGGCTGGGAGCAGATGATTCTATCGAAAATGTTTATTACTGCCAGCCTGGTTCTGAGGGCTCGATTCCATACAAGGACAAAAATGTGCCAATAAATAAATTAAAAGTTAATAAAAGAGATACCAAAGGAACAAAAATTAGGGTATAATGATTGATGGATACAAAAAACGGCGTACTATTGGATAAAGTACATATGAGCGGTGCGCTGATGGAGGAATATATGAGAGTAATTGCAGGAACGGCAAGACGCCTTTTGTTAAAAACACCGGAGGGACTGGATACGCGGCCGACAACGGACCGAATCAAAGAGACACTTTTTAATATGCTCATGCCATATCTGCCGGACGCTGTATTTGTGGACCTCTTTTCCGGCAGCGGCGGCATCGGAATCGAGGCGTTGAGCCGCGGAGCCAGAAAAGCTTATTTCGTCGAAAACAATCCAAAAGCAATCGCATGTATTACAGACAATGTTGAACATACACATCTGACAGACAAGGCTGTCATACTAAAACAGGATGTGTTCGCTGCGCTCAGAGGAAGCATCAGAGATACCGCCGATCTCATTTTCCTCGATCCTCCGTACAATCAGGAATATGACAGAATGGTATTGGAGCTGCTGCGCAACGCATCATATGTCAATGAGGACACATTGATCGTCATTGAATCCGCCCTCAAGACTTCCTTTGATTACGTGGAGACTCTGGGATATACCGTCACAAAGGAAAAATGCTACAAGACAAACAAACACGTTTTCATTCAAAAAATTGGATAATAGTAGGAGGGAATGAGATTATGAATGCTGCAATCTATCCGGGAAGTTTTGATCCGATGACGCTTGGACACCTGGATATTATCAAGCGCGCTGCCAAAATGTTTGACGAGCTGACAGTGAGTGTTTTGGATAATAAGGCAAAGAATGCGTTGTTTTCTGTCGAAGAACGTGTTAGTATATTAAAGGAGGCGACAAAGGATTTGCCCAATGTGACGGTGGATTCCTTTAACGGACTTCTGATAGACTATGCAAGGCAGAAAAATGTCCGCATCTCGGTGCGTGGACTGCGCGCCATCACGGACTTTGAATATGAACTGCAGACCGCCCAGACAAACAGAATGCTGTCAGGCGGAGAGCTTGATACCGTGTTTTTGACGACAAGCCTCGAGTATGCGTATCTCAGTTCTTCCAGTGTCAAGGAGATTGCTGCGTTTCAAGGGGATATCTCGCAGTGCGTGCCGGATTTTGTAGCCAGACTTGTATATGAAAAGTTCGCCGACAAAAAATAAAATAGATTTTTCGTGATGGAGGAGTAATATGAGCAGCAGAATAGAGCAGCTGATTGACGAGATTGAGGAGTACATAGATAACTGCAAATACAAGGCATTTTCGACAGATGTGATCATGGTAAACAAGGCGGAGATTGACGATCTTCTGCGCGAATTGCGCATGAAAACCCCAGAGGAAATCAAGCGATATCAGAAAATTATCTCAAATAAGGAGGCGATCCTAAACGATGCCAGACAGAAAGCGCAGGCCTTGATTGATGATGCGGAAGTGCAGACAACGGAGCTGGTCAGTGAGCACCAGATCATGCAGGAGGCTTACGCGCAGGCTGATAAGATTGTCGAGATGGCTACACAGCAGGCGCAGGGTATTCTTGACAATGCAACGATCGAAGCCAACAATATGAAGGCAGCGGCAATGCAGTACACGGACAGCATGCTCGCCAATCTCGAAAATATTTTGAAGCAGTCGATAGAGATTTCCACGCGTGACTACAATGCACTGATCGGCCATCTGCAGGAGATCGACCACGTTGTCACCACAAACAGGGCGGAGCTTGTTCCGGTTGACGAGATTGTTGCGGAGGCTCAGACCACTGATAATACTTTAGGAGAAGTTTAAGGAGAAATTTGATGAGAATAACATTCAGAAAAACAATCGCAGCCCTTTTGTGTTTTGCTATGGTGGCGATACCATTGTCTGCGCTGCCTGCATTTCGGACAAGCGCAGCAGAACCAATTGTAGTCGTCATTGATCCTGGCCACGGCGGCAGCAATCTGGGAACAGATTATCTGCCAATCCCCGAAAAAACATACACCATGACAGTGGCGCTGCACATGAAAGAGCAGTTGGAAAAGTACCAGAACGTACAAGTGTACCTGACGCACACCGAAGATATTGATATGTCCCTCAGGGAGCGGGCCGAATTTGCCTCCAGCGTAAATGCGGACTTTCTGTTCTCCCTGCATTTCAACATGTCCCTTTCCCATGCCCTCTACGGAAGCGAGGTATGGGTACCTTCCTCCGGACAGCTGTATAGCCAGGGATATTCTGCCGCCAACGAATTTCTGACACAGTTTGATGAGATGGGACTGTTCAACCGCGGTATCAAGACCAGAATCGGAAGTAACGGCAAATCTGATTATTATGGTGTCATACGCGAGAGCGCCCTCCGGAATATTCCAGCCATCATCGTGGAGCATTGCCATGTGGACAATGACAATGATGCACCCTACATCCAATCTCCTGAGATGCTTAAAGAGTTTGGCGTGCGCGATGCGGAGGCAGTTGCCCGATATTTCGGACTTGTGTCAAAAGACGGCAAAACAGATTACAGCAGCTATGCACCACTGGCTGTTCCGGTTCCTGCAAACCGTGTCTGCAATGACACCACAGCTCCCTCATATGTCGGTGCCAATCTGTTAAAATATGATCAGACAGGCAGGTATGCGACAGTGGAGCTGACGGCGCTCGATGCGGAATCTGTGATTCAGTATTATTCATACTCCTGCGACAACGGTCTGACATGGTCCGCGCTGCAGCCATGGACCAAAGGTAGTCCTACCATGACTGTGACCATCAACATGGGATACGGCAAAAAGGATACACTGATCTTCAAAGCCTATAATTTGTATGACAGAAGCACCGAATCCAATGTCATCAGGCTTCAGTAATCATTGTGTTAAAACGGTCTGGTGAGCAGCCAGTAATATGCCGCGGAAATCAGGGTTGCCAGCACTTTATGTTTCAGATAGTGGCTGATCGGTAATCCCGATTTTTCGAGGAAACTACTTGTCTGCAGGATGCAGGATATCCCACCAAAACACAGAGCCGTCATCACCCAGAATACCTTCTGGTTTGGCAGAAGCGTAGTTGTGTAAATCGCCTGAACGCCGCCAATGATTTCCAGAAAGCTTGACAGAATATTTTTGCAGTTGCCAGACAATGGCATAAAGTCGAGAAAAATCCGAAAGGCATTGGCAAACGTAATATATCCTCCTAATACAATGAGGGATTGCGTGTTGTCCACACAGGATTTTTTGAGTGTTGCTGCCAGGGAATGCTCTTCTCCCCTACTCGATTTCATGGTCACACCTGTCATTTCGGTCCTGGCAGCGTGGAAGCGCCCGATCACGATTCCATAGATTGCGGGGATTCCATACATTCCAAATACGAAGGGCAGGGTATTATGATAGCCGCACGCGCGCAGGAGCGGCATGATGATTCCCATAAAATAAGCCGGGCCGATATTATTGCAGAAAGCAAGCAGCGCTTCGGCCTCCGATTTGCTGATTTTTTCCTTGTCATACAGATCGCTGACGACTTTGGCACCCATGGGAAATCCGCAGAAAAAACCCATGAATATCGCATACAGACCATAACTGCTGTATCTGTATATTTTTCTGAGCACATGGCTGAGCATACGACCAAGCTCCAGGTCCGCGCCGCTGTACACCATGATGGAGCTGATCATCATAAACGGAAAAAGCGTGGGAACCATCTTGGATGCCCATTGATACAGCCCCTCATAAGCGTATTGAAAAGTAGCTTCTGGCCTGCTCAATATGACGATGATAAGCAGAAGATATGCTAACGTTTTAAACAGCATATACTCACCGGAATCTCTGTTTGTTACATTTTATAAAAAATCTGCCGGAATTATGCGTCAGTATTTATTATTTGGAGGCATGTGCGATGAGACTCGACAAATTTTTATGCGATTTGCAGCTTGGCACACGAAGCCATGTAAAGGACGCCATCAAAAAAGGTCTCGTATCTGTCAATGGCGTACCTGTCAGACTACCTGAATGGAAACTGGATGAGAGGCGGGACACGGTGATTTACATGGGGAAATCGCTCACATACCTGCAGTTTCATTACTATATGCTTCACAAGCCGGCAGGAATCGTCACTGCCACACGTGACCAGCACGAAACCACTGTGATGGACCTGCTGCCTGCTGGCTGTGGAAAGAATTTGTCTCCCGTGGGGCGTCTTGACAAGGACACGGAAGGACTTTTGCTGATCACCAATGACGGGGAACTCGCCCACAGGCTGCTTTCTCCCAAAAAGCATGTAGAAAAAACGTATTACTTGGAATGCTCTGGTGTGCTTACCGCGGATGGGCTCGCTATGCTGGAGAATGGCGTAGACATTGGAGACGAAGCGGTTACCCAGCCTGCTAAGGTTAGGCTGATCACCCGATCGGATTGTTCGTATCACATGGAGCTTACCATCACAGAAGGACGTTTTCATCAGGTGAAAAGAATGGTTCAGGCTGTCGGTGGTTCTGTCACTTATCTGAAACGATTGTCGATGGGTACCTTGTCCCTGGATACTGATCTGCCAAAAGGCTCCTGTCGGCCGCTCACAGAACAGGAGTTATCTGATCTAAAACAGTTAACGGCTACAACGCCTGACCGGTAGTATCAGGCAGTGCTGCACCCCGCAACAGGAGGAGAGGGAATTGTCACTTGCGAATGGTTTTCTTCCAATGACAATGGAAGAAGTGCTGGAACTCGGAATAGAGCAGTTAGATTTCATATATGTCACAGGAGACGCCTATGTGGATCACCCGTCCTTTGGACATGCGATCATCACTCGTCTCCTCTGCGCACATGGATATCATGTCGGTATCATTTCACAGCCGGACTGGAAAAATGACGACAGCATCACCGTGCTTAGAAAACCCCGTCTTGGCTTTCTGGTGTCCTCGGGCAACATGGATTCCATGGTAAATCATTACTATGTATCAAAAAAACACCGCGAGACGGATGCCTATACGCCCGGCGGCGCAGCCTTCAGAAGACCTGACCACGCCACTGTTGTATACAGCAATCTGATCCGAAAACGATATAAGGATGTTCCGATTATCATCGGCGGAATCGAGGCGAGTCTCCGGCGCATGGCACACTATGATTACTGGTCAGATTCTTTCAAGCGGTCCATCCTGCTCGACAGTCAGGCGGACATCATCTCATACGGCATGGGTGAAAAATCCATCGTAGAGATTGCTGACGCCCTGAACAGCGGTATTTCCGTGTGCGATCTCTCCTTTATTGCCGGAACTGTATACAAGACGAAAGATATCTCCGCAGTATACGACTATGAGCTTCTTCCTTCCTATGATGATATGATACAGGATAAGCTGTCATACGCAAAAAGCTTTAAGATACAGCACGATAACACAGATCCTTTTAATGGCAAAACACTGATAGAACCATATCCCAACGGAGTGTATGTAGTACAGAACGTACCACAGAAGCCGCTTTCCACACAGGAGATGGATGATGTCTACGCGCTGCCCTATCAGAGAACGTATCATCCTTCCTATGAGGCGCAGGGCGGTGTGCCGGCCATCGCAGAGATTAAGTTTTCCCTGATCAGCAATCGCGGATGTTTTGGCGGGTGCAATTTCTGTGCGCTCACATTTCATCAGGGACGAACCGTACAGGTGCGCAGCCATGAATCCATCCTCGAGGAAGCAAGGCTGATCACACAGGATAAGGATTTCAAGGGTTACATCCACGATGTAGGCGGTCCGACGGCAAATTTCAGACAGCCTTCCTGCCAAAAACAACTGCAGGCCGGCGTCTGCAAGCACAGACAATGCCTGTGTCCGAAACCATGTCCGAATCTCGAGGTTGATCATTCGGACTATTTGTCACTCCTGCGCAAGCTGAGAAACCTTCCGAATGTCAAGAAAGTGTTTGTTCGTTCCGGAATACGGTTTGACTATCTGATGCTGGATAAGGATGATACATTTTTCAGAGAGCTTGTGGAGCATCATATCAGTGGACAGCTCAAGGTAGCGCCGGAGCATGTCTGCGACGCTGTTTTGTCCAGGATGGGAAAGCCGGAGAACGCCGTATACGAAGCATTTACAGAAAAATACCGCAGACTAAACCAGAAGCTTGGCAGGAACCAGTTCCTTGTACCGTATCTGATGTCGTCACACCCCGGTTCCACACTGAAAGAGGCAGTCGCGCTCGCCGAGTATCTGAGGGATATCGGCTATATGCCGGAACAGGTGCAGGATTTTTACCCTACGCCGTCAACGATGTCGACAGTGATGTATTATACAGGAGTTGATCCAGTGACGATGCAGCCGGTCTACGTCTGCAAAAATCCTCATGAGAAGGCAATGCAGCGCGCACTGATCCAATACCGCAACCCCAAAAATTACGACCTTGTACGGGAGGCGCTGAAGCTCGCAGGACGTGAGGATCTGATCGGTTTTGACAAACGGTGTCTGATCAGACCGCGCAGAACGACAGCTGAGACTGTGCATAGGCGGAGCGAGAAGCCAACACAATCAAGTAGGGGAATGTCCTTCTCCACTACTCGCAGCGCCGGGCGTCCGTCAGCCAACCGATATCGGTTTGATGACATATGTCCTTTGGACGCCCGTGTGCATAAAAAAGAAGAAAAACCAAGGAAGAAAAAGACCATCCGAAATATACACAGACCGAAAAATCGTACTGGCGATCGAAAAGACTGAAGTGCGTATGAAAGAGGGATAAAATAGTAGAATTAAAAAGATGGTATCGTATAAAGGAAGGAAAATGATATGAACATTATTATAATTACAGGTGCGTCCTCTGGTATGGGCGTGGAATTTGCACTGCAGCTTGACAATGTGTTTCACAATATTGATGAGATCTGGATGATCGCGCGCCGCAAAGAAGGGATGCTTGAGGTAGCGCAGTATCTTGAGCACACGACGCGCGTCCTTGATATGGATGTCACAGACGAGAAACAGATGGAGCGTTTCAAAAAACTGCTTGCTGACGAGAAACCGGTGATCCGTATGCTGGTCAACTGTGCAGGATATGGCATTATGGGAGATTTTTCCGCTTCCAATATCGGTGAAGAACTTGGTATGATAGATGTAAACTGTAAGGCGTTAACGCTGATGACCTATCTGTGCATTCCCTATATGAGGAAAAACAGCAGAATCATCCAGCTTGCCTCCAGCGCTGCATTTCTGCCGCAGCCCAATTTTACGGTGTACGCAGCGACCAAATCCTATGTGTACAGCTTTTCCAGAGCGTTGAATCAGGAGCTCCGGTCAAAGAAGATCTATGTGACAGCGGTATGTCCCGGACCGGTGGACACACCCTTCTTTGATATCGCAGAAAAGACAGGAAGTACACTTGCGGTGAAAAAACTTACGCTCGTCCGCGCTGACCAGGTGGTGGCAAGAGCAATCGCGGACTCCTATCACAAGCGCGAGCGATCAGTTTACAGTGCATGGATCAAAAGCTTTGATATCGCTGCCAAGATCATTCCGCACAGAGTACTGTTAGAACTGATGCGCCTTTTAATGTAGAGATAATGTAGATATTCAGGAGATTATAGATGAATATACCAGGACAGAAAAAGGGAGAGTTTGGATATCCTCCTTATGAACGTAAAAGAGTGGCGCTCCGCACGATAGTATATTTTCTGATCTCAATCGCAGTGTTTTTGTTGGGGTATTTTTCGACTGGCAAGAAGGAAAATCTGCTGACAATCGTTGCCGTACTGGGATTGCTGCCATCGAGCAAAAGCTTTGTGTCAGCTGTTATGTACTTTAGGATTCCCCAATACAGCGAAACGGTTTATCAGGAGATTGCTGAACAGGCAGGTGAAGTCTCTGTTATTTACAGTATGTATCTAACATCGTACCGCTTGAATTTCCCAGTCAACTGTTTTGCTGTGCGCGGCAATAACCTGATCGGTTATACAGAATTTCCAAACTGCGATGCAGCTGCCTGCGAGGAGCACATTCAGGGAATTCTCAAACAGAACAGCATCAAGAACGTGACAATCAAGATTTTTCACGAAAAATCGCGTTTTATGGAACGGCTGACACAGCTGCAGGCTTTGGAGCACAGCAAAAAAGAATCGGAGGTTCTGGCACTTTTATGTGATATTTCCCTGTAAAATGTGTTTATCGTTCAAAAAATAATGTCTAAGGAATTTGAACGGCAAACCCCTTGATTTTCAAGGATTTCCGGAATTATAACTTTAAGCAGTTATTATTCTGCAAATTCCAAGTATATTTTTGGATGGGATTAAAATGCATATTTATTTTGAAACAGAGCGACTCATTGTCCGTCAATACACGTTAAATGATGTCGAAGAATTATTTCGTGTCATGTCTGACAGCAAAGTCCATACCTATACGAAGGATAAAGGCAATCCTTGGGATAGACAGCGGACTGATGCGTACATCAGATTTATGATCAATAAGGATTTTAGAACACTGGATTGTTATCATGGCGCGGTCATAGAGAAACATTCCAATAGCCTGATTGGATTATGCGGGCTGAATCCCTATAAAGAGCGGGAGCCTGAAATCGAATGGAAACTAGGTGTCCCTTATTGGGGCAGGGGCTATGCAACGGAGCTTGGAAAGCAGATGATAAAAGAAGCGTTTGCCAGTACTGACATTGTAGGAATTTACGGAATGGCACAGCCAGAAAATATTGCCTCCAGGACAGTACTTGAAAAAATAGGCATGGTCTATTTGGGCAATCAAATATTTAGAGATCATGAGGATTCATTTTATTATATTGCAAATTCAAATGGTCTATAATGCCATTTCTTGACAGAAAAGGACATCATAGAGCTGCATATTGAAAACAAGTGAGAGATTTAAATGTGTATTGCTGATGTGTTCCAGAGTTGAAGTAAAGAGAGAGGGTGTTCAAGTATGGGAACTGTTAATACGGATAAGGTGTTTGAAGAATATGGACTTCATGTAGAGCAGGTGGAACCGTCTGTATACAAGGTGTTGAATACAGACAAAGAGATTAGTGTAGACGAATTGCAAAAAGACCTGGAATATTGTGTATTATTAACATCAGAACGCAAAGGAAAAAAAAGATTGAGTACAGGAGGCTGTTATACACTGGCACATATTTATTACATTATACTAGATGTTAATAATATAGAGCTGGGGTATAAATATGATGACATTGCGAGCAAAGAATTTGGAAAAGTAGTCTATGATGCATATGAGTATAACCCGAAAAGCGAAAATACAATAGACACAATATATGCAAAAGGAGAAATATAAAAGTTATGAATGTTAGCAGGTCAGAATTAGAAAAGGCTGCGAATCCGGCTACAAAGGCATTTAACAGGGAGTCCTATTTTACAAAAGTATCTTTTGACATTCATAATAAGACGCTGAATATAACAGCCAAAATAGATACAGGTGCAACCTATACCGTTATGGGGTTGGGAAATAAAGGCTTGATAAGATATAAAGATAAAATACTCAAAAGTAACATGAGAGGCATAGCATATGATGCATCAGGTACAGAATTAAAATTATATGGATATATTGTAGAAAATTTTAAACTTACAGACGAAATCATGTTAGACAAAATTAAGCTGTTTTTTTCAGAAGATATAGGCGGCAAGGCTCTATTAGGCATGGACATACTAAGTTTATTTGACTTTCAATATTTAAAAGAAAAACGACAGAATTACGGAACATTTTGGATAAATAATTATGATGAAGCATTGAAAGAACTACAAATAAGACGACTGAATAAAGACATAGATTACATAGATCCGATCTTAATTGCAAATATGGACAACACAAGAGAAATACAGTAAACTGGGCAAAATTTTGTATCGTGGAGAAAACGGCTATGATTTCGACAAGAATTTCTGCAAATGAAGCGGGGCAGCGCTTTGACAAATACTTAAAAAAATTACTGAAAAATGCGCCGGACAGCTTTATATACAAGATGCTGCGCAAAAAAAATATTGTGCTCAACGGCAAAAAGGCAGACGGCACGGAAAAGCTGTGTGCGGACGACGGGGTAACATTTTTTCTCTCAGAGGAAACCTTTGAGAAATTCCGCAAAAACACCCCTGTAGATCATACAGATACTTCGCAATATCTCCGCGCCTTTGAAAAATTTGGCGCTTTACAGATCATATATGAGGATGATAATATACTGATCGTCGACAAACCTGCGGGAATCTTATCACAGAAATCAAGGCCGGAGGATATCAGCGTCAACGAATGGCTGATCGGCTATCTGCTTTCACAGCACAGCATTACAGCAGATTTGCTTGCAACCTTCAGACCTTCTATCTGCAATCGCCTTGACTGCAACACTTCGGGAATGGTGGCCTGTGGAAAAACACTTACGGGAAGTCAGTATTTAAGCAGTATCATCAAGGACAAGACGCTCGAAAAATATTATTATTGTCTGGTGTCCGGCGAACTGTCCATACAGCAGCGCATGACAGGTTACATATATAAAGATACCACGCAAAATAAAGTATCTGTATACCAACGGGAATCCGATATTCCTGACGCCGTCAAAGACGATGCGGCATATATTGATACCGCGTTTCGCACGATTCGTTTCGCCAATAACATGACACTGCTGGAGGTACAACTTTTTACCGGGAAGACGCATCAGATTCGTGCACATCTGGCAGCACTGGGGCATCCGATCATAGGGGATGCAAAATACGGAACTGCCTCGGTCAACCGCCTTTACGCCAAAAAAGGAGTGAAAGGCCAGCTGCTTCATGCGTATAAGCTTATTTTTCCAGTGTCCTGTGACGATGGGAGATTTGCCCATCTTTCGGGCAAAGTGCTGACGTGTCCGGCACCGAATATTTTCGATAACCTTTTGTCTATAGACAAATAAATTTTAAAAACTTTATATAGAATGATTAATTTTTGCTGCCAGTTATTTACATTTGATTTTCACAAATTTTTGAGTGACTTAATATAGAATCTTGAATATTCAAGACCAAGATTTAGGTAACAAAAAATGGGTTCATGTATATAGGCGAAAATCAAACAAGATATATCAAGATTCGTCAGGGCTGAATGAATCTACTCGCAGCAGCTTTAAATAGGAGAAACCATATGCCTACATGGAATTCCAGGGGACTTCGCGGCTCCCTTTTGGAAGAAATGGTCAACATGACCAACGAGAAGTACCGTGAGAACGGACTGGCGCTGATTCAAAAGGTGCCCACCCCGATCACGCCAATCACGATTGACAAGGAGACCAGACATATCACCCTAGCCTACTTTGACCAGAAGAGCACGGTTGACTACATAGGCGTCGTCCAAGGGATTCCCGTCTGTTTTGATGCCAAGGAGTGCGCGGTCGATCTGTTCACGCTCCAGAAGATACACCCGCATCAGGTGCAGTTTATGCGAGATTTTGACAGGCAGAACGGTATTGCTTTTTTTCTGATTTATTTCACCGCGCGCGATATCATGTACTATATGAGCATACGCGAGTTAAGTATATTTTGGGAAAGAATGGAAAGCGGCGGCCGGAAAAGCTTTCGGATTGAAGAGTTAAAGGAACAGTACTTTATCAGGCACAAAGGAGGACAGCTTGTTCCATATCTGGACATGATACAGCTTGACCTGAACGAACGGGAGGAATCATGAAGGGCATTCCCCGTTACTGGAACGGAGTGAACAGTAACCATTCCCCTACGCGATTAATAATTACATTGACAAATAGTACTATAGATGATACTGTATACAAGAAGGAGAAAACGAGTTGCCAACGGTAAAAAAATTAATTGACAAAATGAAACAGCAGCCAAACGGAATACGTCCCGAGGAAGCAGAAAAAGTTTTAGAAGCCAATGGATATGTGCCAGCAAGGCAAAAAGGCAGCCATAAACATTATCTGAATAAGAAAACAGGGGATTTGATAACCATAAAACAGGAAAATCCATTGAAAAGGGTGTATGTAGCGGATATCCTAAATAGAATCGGGGAATAGGTTTGGTGTTCTGTAGAGCGGAATCATAGAAATAGGTGTTTCTTGAGGCAGGGAGGAATGGAAAATGGAAGTTGCAGATTATATGAAGTTACCATATACGAGGCTGGTGCAGGAAATGAATGATGAGAGCGGGCATTATTTTTATGGAAGGATTTTGGAGCTTGATGGGTGTCAGAGTACAAGTGATACTTTAAATGGATTGTATGAAAGCCTGAATGAAGCAATGGAAGGATACATCGAAATAAAAATGGAAAACAATCTCCCCATACCAGTCCCGGAAACGGCGAGCGACTACAGCGGTAAGTTTGTTGTCCGGCTTCCAAAATCACTGCACCAAAGGCTGGTGATCGAAGCGGAAAGGGAAGGCGTGAGCCTAAATCAATTAGCTTTATATAAGCTGGCGCAATAAGGAATTAAAATGGAGGACATTATGGGAAAACGACTCGTACACACTCCCGAGGGAGTGCGTGATATCTATGGAAAAGAATATGCCAACAAACAGAATATTCAACGATTGTTTAGCGACAAGCTCCACAGCTATGGATACCAGGATATCCAGACGCCAACCTTTGAATTTTTTGATGTGTTCAGCCGCGAGATTGGTACGACACCCTCCAAGGAGCTGTACAAATTTTTTGACAAGGAAGGAAATACGTTAGTGCTAAGACCTGATTTTACACCTTCCATAGCACGGTGCGCGGCAAAGTATTTTATAGATGAGCGCATTCCGCTGCGGTTCTGCTATCTGGGAAATAATTTTATCAACACCGGTAATCTGCAGGGCAAATTGAAGGAGACAACGCAGATGGGCGCGGAACTGCTCGGTGACGCTTCACCGGAGGCGGACGCGGAGATGATCGCCATGCTTGTCGAGGCGCTGCTCAATTCCGGATTGAAGGAATTTCAGGTGTCTGTAGGACAGATTGATTACTTCAAGGGGCTGTGCGCTCACGCGCAGCTTGACGAGGAGACTGAGTTCGCACTGCGCGAATTTATCTCAAGCAGGAACGGGTTTGGCGCGCAGGAGCTTTTGCTGGATAAAAACATACCAGAGCAGTCCATTCAGGCGCTTCTCGGAGTAACCAGCCTGTTTGGCACCTGTGAAATACTGGATAAAGCACTGGAAGCTGCGGACAATGAGCGCTCACAGAAGGCGATCGAACGGTTAAAGCAGGTATATGAACTGCTAAAAATTTATGGCGTGGACCAGTACATATCCTTTGACCTTGCCATGGTCAGCAAGTACAATTATTATACTGGCATCATTTTCAACGCGTATACGTATCAGGCCGGAAGTGCGATTGCGAAGGGCGGCAGGTATGACAACCTTCTGGAAAAATTCGGCAAACCTGCGCCGGCGACTGGATTTGTTGTCATGATCGACGATCTTGTGACCGCTCTCACCAGACAAAAAAACTGTCCCGAGCCGGAAAACAGACAGCTTCTTCTTTTATATACGAAGGATTTTGGCAGCGCACTGGCAAGAGCAAAAGAATATCGGAAACAGGGCTATTCCACCGTGCTGATGAAGCAGGAGCAGCCAAAAGAGCAGTACACAAAATTCGCTGCGGACAACAATTTTTCTAAGGTTATATTTTTATAAAAAGGGAGGTACACAATATGAATCAACAGACACAGGACATGCGATACCTTACCTTTGCACTCGGCAAGGGGCGGCTTGCCAATAAAACCTTAGAGCTGCTGGAAAAGATCGGTATCACCTGCGAGGAGATGAAGGATAAGAGTTCCCGAAAGCTGATTTTCGTCAACGAGGAGTTAAAGCTCAGATTTTTCCTCGCAAAAGGTCCGGACGTGCCGACCTATGTGGAGTACGGTGCGGCGGATATCGGGGTAGTCGGCAGCGATACCATTTTGGAAGAGAACAGACGCGTGTACGAGGTGCTTGATCTTGGCTTTGGCAAGTGCAAAATGTGCGTGTGCGGTCCGGTCTCCGCGAAGGAGCTGCTGCAGCATCACGAGATGATCCGTGTGGCAAGCAAATACCCTAGGATTGCCAAAGATTATTTCTACAATCAGAAGCATCAGACGGTCGACATCATCAAACTGAACGGCTCTGTCGAGCTCGGACCGATCGTAGGTCTCAGCGATGTCATAGTCGATATCGTTGAGACAGGCTCTACATTAAAGGAAAACGGACTGGAAGTCCTGGAGGAAATCTGCCCACTCTCTGCGCGGATGATTGTCAACCAGGTCAGCATGAAGATGGAAGCGGAGCGAATCAAAAAGATCTTACAGGTGCTCAAGGAGGAATTATGAGAATCGTAAAATTAACGAGTGATACCAGGCAAAATCTGCTTGAAAATCTATTAAAGAGAAGTACAAACGACTACGGCGATTATGAGAAAATAGTGGCGGATATCATTGATAATGTCAGGGTGCGCAAGGAGAATGCAATCTTTGAGTACTCCCTGAAATATGACAAATGCACTACCACCAGAGAAAATTTTCAGGTTACCCGAGCGGAGATTGACGCAGCCTATCAGGAGCTGGATGCACATTTTATACAGGTGATGCGGGACTCGGCTGCAAATATCCGTTCATACCATGAAAAACAGAAGAGAAACAGTTGGTTTGACGCCAGAGAGGACGGTACAATCTTAGGACAAAAGATCACACCGATGCAGAATGTAGGCGTCTATGTTCCCGGCGGAAAGGCGGCTTATCCGTCAACAACACTCATGAATGTGGTTCCCGCCAGGGTGGCAGGCGTTCCCAATATTATCATGACAACGCCCGCTAACGCGGATGGAAAAGTCAATCCGGGCACCCTTGTCGCAGCGGATATCGCAGGTGTCAGTGCAATCTACAAGGTCGGCGGCGCGCAGGCGATCGCGGCGCTCGCATACGGCACGGAGATGATTCCGAAGGTCGACAAGATTGTCGGTCCTGGGAATATCTTTGTGGCGCTTGCGAAACGCGCCGTATACGGACATGTCAGCATCGACTCGATCGCCGGTCCTTCCGAGATCCTTGTGCTTGCCGACGAGAGCGCCACATCGAGGTATGTGGCGGCAGATCTGCTGTCTCAGGCGGAGCATGACGAGCTTGCATCCGCAATCCTGATCACCACAAGCGAAGATCTTGCCAAGAAGGTCTCTGATGAGGTCGATGGCTTTGTCAAGACTCTTGAACGCAGGGAGATCATACAGAAATCGCTTGACAACTACGGATACATCCTTGTGGCGCCTGATATGGAAACAGCCATCGAGGCGGCAAATGAGATTGCCTCCGAACATCTTGAGATCCTGACCAAAAATCCGTTCGATACGATGACAAGGATACGGAATGCCGGTGCGATCTTTCTCGGGGAATACTCGTCAGAGCCGCTCGGAGATTATTATGCCGGTCCCAACCATGTCCTGCCGACAAATGGCACTGCGAAATTCTTCTCGCCGCTGAACGTCGACGACTATGTGAAGAAATCAAGCGTGATCGCTTATTCCAGGGAAGCATTGGAAAAGGTGCATGATGACATAGAACTTTTTGCCAGGAAAGAAGGGCTCACAGCGCACGCCAATTCAATACATGTGCGCTTTGAAGCGTAGGCCGCTGGAAAGGATATTGAAATGGACAGAATTGCAGAAATAAAGAGAGTGACCAAAGAGACCAATATCAGTCTGAAACTGAATCTGGACGGGAAAGGAAAATCATCGGTCAATACGGGCATCGGATTTTTTGACCATATGCTCGAAGGTTTCTCCAGACATGGTTTCTTTGATCTGGATGTCAGGACAGAGGGCGATCTGCATGTCGACGGCCACCATACCATGGAGGACACAGGTATCGTGCTGGGAAACGCGATCAGGGAAGCAGTCGGCGATAAGAAAGGAATCCGGCGATATGGCTATTTCATCCTGCCAATGGATGACGCCTTAGCCTTGTGCGCCATAGATCTGTGCGGCAGACCATATCTGCAGTTTGACTGCAGTTTTCCAAATGATATGGTTGGCAGCTTTGATACATCGCTGGTAAAAGAATTTTTCTATGCGGTATCTTACAGCGCTGCCATGAATATCCATGTCAAAATGCTCAGTGGTGAAAATAGCCATCATATGATCGAAGCGATATTTAAGGCCTTCGCGAAGGCACTCGACGATGCGGTAGCTATCGATGAGCGCATAGAAGATGTGCTCTCAACAAAAGGAAGTTTATAGGCAACAAATGATTATATACAGGGAGGAAAAGTGACTGATGAAGAAACAAAAATCAGCCAACAAATTGACACGGATTATCTGCGCGCTCCTTGCGGCGTGTATGCTGTGCTGCGTACCGACATTTTCATCGGAGGCGGCCGCAGCAGCACAGGGAATTGATGTCTCAAAATATCAGGGCGCAATCAATTGGCAGGCCGTAGCCCAGAGCGGCGTCTCGTTTGCGTTTATCAAAGTCGGCAGCTCCAAATCCGGAATTGATCCGTATTTCAATTACAATATGCTTGCCGCACAACAGGCGGGCATCAAGACAGGCGTATACATTTATTCCTACGCGAAAAGCGTTGAGGAGGCAGCAGCGGAAGCACAGTTTGTATTAAACGCCATCCAGAATGTCCAGGTATCTTATCCGGTAGTGTGGGATGTCGAAGATAATGTCCAGAAAACACTTTCGCCGGAAACCCTGTCTCTCATGGCAAACACATTCTGCGCCATGATCGAGGCAGAGGGGTATTATCCGATGGTCTATTCCAGCACCAGCTGGTATCGGGACCGGTTAGGCCCGATCTTTTATGACAAGTGGGTGGCCCAGTGGGCGGCTGCGTGTGAAATCCCCGATGCGGCAATATGGCAGTACTCAAGCAAGGGAAGTGTTCCGGGAATCATCGGTGATGTCGATCTGAACTATGCGTTGAAAGATTATTCCACCAGTATTGTCAATACAGGCTGGGTTGCAAAAAAGGGCTTTTTGCATTACTATATCAACTATAAAATGCAGCGGGGCTGGCTCGATCTGGGCACAGCAAAGTATTATCTTGATCCCGCCGGGCGCATGGTGACAGGTTGGCTGCCGCTTGACGACGGTATGTACTACCTACAGCCAGACGGCGTTATGGCTGTGGGCTTTACGCCGATCGGACTCGGAATGTACTGTTTTGGAATAGATGGCAAAATGCTCACCGGACTGCAAAACCTGAACGGATTGTCCTACTATTTCGCGCCGGACGGCGCCATGTATGTCGGTTTCCTGGATTTTCCTGATGGAAAACGGTTCTTCTCGACAGACGGACATATGCTGACCGGACTAAGTATTGTCAACAATCAATATTATTACTTTGATATCAACGGAGTCATGCAGACCGGCTGGCAGACGATTGGCGATCAGACATTCCTGTTTGCAGCAGATGGTCCAATGGCATACGGCTGGTTCAGCGACGGCGTATACAACTATTATCTGTCAATGGCAGATGGCCACAGAGTTACCGGCTGGCAGACGATTGAGGGCAGGACATATCTCTTTGACGAGCTTGGACGCATGATGACTGGTGTCGTGAACTTAAATGGTCTTTCCTACCTGTTTGCGGCGGATGGCGCAATGTATACAGGCTGGTTTAACGATGGAGTGTCAGCAAGATATTATGAGGCAGACGGGCATATGGCAGTTGGTCTGGTGACGATCAACGGAAGCGTTTACTATTTTGACGGAAATGGAAATATGCAGACGGGAATTGTCGAGATTGACGGAATCCCATATATTTTTGATGTCGACGGAAAAATGCTTCCACAGCCTGCAATGCCACAGCTTCCATAAACCAAGTAGGGGATTGATATGAGAACTTTAGCTTTGAGCGACGAAATACTGCTGAAAATCGAAAAACCGGCGCGTTATATCGGAAATGAAGTAAATAGTGTGATGAAGGACAAATGTGATATTAGCATCCGGTTTGCGATGTGCTTCCCTGATGTCTATGAGATCGGCATGTCACACCTTGGTATCCAGATTTTGTACGATATGCTGAATCGTTTTGAGGATACCTGGTGTGAGCGTGTCTACTCGCCATGGCCTGATCTTGATGCGGTCATGCGTGAGAAAAAGATTCCCTTATTTGCACTGGAATCACAGGAGCCAATCAAGGACTTTGATTTTCTGGGCATCACCATTCAATACGAAATGTGCTACACCAATATCCTGCAGATATTGGACTTGTCCCAGATTCCTTTGCTGGCCGCGGAGCGGACCTGGGAACATCCCATTGTGATCGGAGGCGGTCCCTGCAGCTACAATCCCGAACCAATCGCTGATTTTTTTGATATTTTCTATATTGGAGAAGGGGAGACACAATACCGTTCCCTTCTGAATTTGTATCAACAGTGCAGGGACAGCGGCGCTTCGAGAGAAGCGTTTCTGGCGGAAGCCGCAAAGCTGCCGGGCATGTATGTGCCACGGTTTTATGAAGTACGTTATCATGAGGACGGCACGATCAGGTCCTTTGAACCAACGCGCTCCGATATCCCGAAAACGATTCTGAAAGAGATTGTCACAGATGTGTCAGACACATACTATCCGAAAAAGCCTGTTGTGCCGTTTATCAAGTGCACGCAGGACAGGGTAGTTCTCGAAATCCAGAGAGGCTGCATCCGCGGATGCCGTTTCTGCCAGGCAGGACAGCTGTACAGACCTGTACGGGAGCGCGATGTGGAGATGCTCAAGGACTATGCAGTCAAAATGCTCGACAACACGGGATATGATGAGATCTCGCTGAGTTCGCTGAGCTCCAGTGACTACTCACAGCTTGAGGAGCTTGTAAACTTTCTGATCGACAAATGTCACGAGAAAAAGGTCAATATCTCGCTCCCGTCCCTTCGAATCGACGCCTTTTCGCTCGACGTCATGAAAAAGGTGCAGGATGTCAGGAAAAGCAGCCTCACGTTTGCGCCGGAGGCCGGAAGCCAGCGGCTTAGAAATGTGATCAACAAGGGATTGACAGAAGAAGTGATTCTAAAGGGTGCCACCTTGGCTTTCGAGGGTGGCTGGAACAGGGTAAAGCTCTATTTTATGCTAGGACTGCCTACGGAGACAGAGGAGGATATCAGGGGGATTGCGGAATTGTCCAACAAAATCGCAGTCGCCTATTATGAGACTGTGCCAAAGGAAAAAAGAAGCGGAAAGGTGCAGATTGTCGCCAGCACCTCTTTCTTTATCCCCAAGCCGTTCACACCGTTCCAGTGGGCGCCGCAGTGTACGAAGGAGCAGTTTTTAGAGAAAGCTTATATGACAAGACGGGCAATCACAGAACAACTGAATCAGAAGAGCATCAAATATAACTGGCATGAGGCGGACGCCAGTGTCATGGAGGGAATTCTTGCCCGCGGTGACAGGCGGCTATGCGAGCCGATCTTAAAGGCATATCAAAAGGGCTGTATATTTGACGCGTGGGGAGAGTACTACCAACACGATATCTGGATGGAGACGTTTGCGGAATGCGGCATCGATACAAACTTTTACACGACGCGCGAGCGCGGTCTGGACGAGATTTTTCCATGGGATTTTATCGACTGTGGGGTTTCAAAGGATTACTTAAAGCGGGAGTGGCAGCATGCATTGGACGAACAGGTGACGCCAAAC
Organism: Lachnospiraceae bacterium; assembly: GCA_009774245.1. Lineage (GTDB taxonomy): Bacteria > Bacillota > Clostridia > Lachnospirales > Lachnospiraceae > COE1. Next base: position 36,766 of record VSNM01000011.1, read on the forward strand.
TGCCAGCAGCAGTGCAATGCCTGCGGGGCGGCAAGATTCCGATGTGGAATCTGTGTCTCATCATCCTAATTGGAGATCGTGCAGGATATGGTTGGAGGTAAAATGTGAAATTAAGAATAAAATTTTCCAAGCATGGTGTGCTCAGATTTATCGGGCATTTGGATGTCATGCGTTATTTCCAGAAAGCAATACGCCGCGCAGGCATTGATATTGCCTATACGACAGGCTTTAGCCCACATCAGATCATGTCGTTTGCAGCCCCGCTCGGCGTGGGACTTGAGAGCAACGGCGAGTATATGGACATTGAAGTCAATACACTGACAAGCTCCAGGGAGCTGACCGATGCGCTCAATGCACAGATGGTTGACGGCATCCGGGTGTTGGAGGTCAGACTGCTGCCTGATAGTGCAGGCAATGCAATGGCAAGCGTTGCAGCGGCACGCTATACCGTAGTGTTTGGGGAAGGCTATCAGCCTTGCTTCTTGACCAGCTCAGTCGCAAGTGACTTTCTTGGTCAAAACGAGATAATTGTGACAAAGAAAACGAAAAAGAGTGAATCGACTTTTGATATGAAACCATATATTTACGCATGTAGTTATAACGAGAAAAATAACACGATCAGTTTGACTGTCGATGCGAGCAGCGCTGGAAATATTAAACCTGTGCTTGTTGTCAAGGCGTTATTTGACTATAGTGGTCAGGAACTTGATGAATTTGGGTTGCTAATCACGCGGGAAGAAACGTATACCAATGTCGGGACTTCGGAAGATGTCCAACTGAAACCGCTTGGATTTATTGGGAGTGAGTACTGATATGAGTAAAGGGTGGCTGGTAACGTAAGTGGTTTAGATTTGTTGTTGGCCATTTATATAGGAGTGTTTCGTATTGCAAATATTATGTCTATTTCAGGAGGGACCATATGACTATCAGAAGTGACCAAAATATTGTATACAACAGTATGGAGGACAGGATAGCTGCCGCCAGAACAGAGCTTGGCATGGCAGACGATATAGCCTACCAGATTTACCAGTCCCGTCAGTCAGAACCCGACGAGAGCCAATTGATTAAAAATTTTTACTATAGTATCTATCATCTGGTTAAAGGGATATCCATTATTGATACAGGAAAAGAGTATCATTCACATCATGCACTCATCAGCTATTTTAACCGCGAGAGCAGGAAGAGCTGTTTCCTGAACGGTACTGTACAGCTAGATGACACATTCCGTTCTGGCTTGGATCGATTGTTTGTCCTGCGTGACCAGTATGATTATAAAGAGCGGTTTGTTGATGAGGAGGATTATCAGGAGGCGGAAATCCTGTGGAAAAAAATGTATCCTGAATTGGAAAATGTCCTGACAACCGTCATTGATCAAAAATAACCTGCCGTCAAAGGGAAGTGAATGCAAATGGAAGCTATACGCTATATCATAACAAAATACAGAGACGGAATACTGTCATTTACACTGGACTCCAAAACCGGAAAAATGGAATCCGTCGTATTCACACCATCTGACAAAAATACAGAGGATGCGAATATAGGCGATATCTTTGTCGCGAAGGTGAACAATGTCGCAAGACAGATCAATGCGGCTTTTATTGATTATGCGCTGGGCAAGAGAGGATATCTGCCTATTGATATGGAATATGCGCCTGTCATCACGAACCGCCCATATGATGGCAGGATACTGGCGGGCGATGAAATCTTAGTGCAGCTCGAGAAAGAGGCTGTGCGGTCAAAAGAACCCGTATTTACCACAAATCTGTCACTGGCTGGCAAATACAGCGTCGTTTCCTGCGGCAACACCTACAAAGGCGTATCCAGAAAATGCTCCAAAGCCGAGAAGGAACAGCTTCGCGCAGCCATTCCAGAGGAAATTGACTACGGTGTAGTCATCCGCACAAACGCAGCTTTACTCCTGCCCGCATTAGAAACTACGGATGATATGAAAGCGGAAGCACTACAACCAGTCAGGGCTGAAATCAGCTATCTGAGCGGCAAACTATCCACCCTGCTCCATGATGGTATCCACAGGACATGCTATAGCCGCATTTGGCATGCGGCTCCCTCCTATCTGACGAATATGCGGGACGGTGGAGTGATCTATCAGCAGATTCTTACAGACAATCCACAAATTTATGATGAAGTCAGGGAATTTGCGACACTGTATCTGCCAGAGCAGCTCGCCAGCATCTCGCTGTATCAGGATGACGCGTATCCGCTGCAGAAGCTTTACCGCGTGGAGACACAGCTCGACGAACTGCTCGCGAAAAAAGTCTGGCTTAAATCCGGCGCTTATCTGGTCATCGAAAAGACAGAGGCCATGTATGTGATTGATGTCAATTCTGGAAAAAATATCTCGAAAAAAAGCAATGCGGAGTACATCCATCAGATCAACCTTGAAGCCGCCGCCGAAATCATACGTCAGATCAGACTCAGAAACCTCACGGGAATGATACTGGTTGATTTTATCAACATGGACGACGCCCAAAAGGAAGATGCACTTTTGCAGGAGTTGAGAAGCCTGGCGAAGGAAGATCGCATTCAGACAAATATTATTGACATCACTGCTCTTGGACTTGTGGAAATTACCCGCAAAAAAACAACAAAATCGCTTGCAGAGCAGTTTGGCTTAGGAATTGTAGGGAAATAAGTGCTCAGATTGCGCAGGATATTTCTTCAAGATTGTAGGAGAAAAAACGTAGGCGTAGCGGGCTACGGCGAGGCTTTTTGTCCTGCAAGATTGGAGAAATAGACAAGCAAGATGTGTCACTTGTTTTTCTACAGTTCCTTATATCAATAGGCAATTAACTACAATTAGGAAACAATAAAGGACTCTCGTGCATTAGATCTATTGACCATGGGGAAGGAATCGATGAAAAACAATAAGAAATTAGCAGTTGTGATCATTATAATAGGAATATTGTATGCAGTCATATTTGCAGTCGTCATGTTCATTGTGATATTTCAGCCATATACAGTTTATGAGAATCCTGATTTGATTGCAGGGAGATTAGATGGCAGCTCCAGTAAAATAAATTACAGAGCCAGTACTCAGGACGGCATCACGACCATAAACTGCAAAAAGATGACAGGTATGGATACCATCTGGAAATATCAGGCAGACAAAGATATGACTCTGCAGATGCACTACAATCTGAAAGTGACAGCCGGAAAGGCAAAGCTAGTATTGATTACTCCAGACGATACCATCGTCACATTGACAGAGCAGGAAACAACAGCTTACTCCAATACAGAAACGTTAGACACAGAATCCACAGCGGAATTAACTCTGAAAAAAGGAACAAACCGACTCAAAATCGTATGTGAGAAGGGGACGGCGTTTTCACTTTCTTTTCATATAACAGATTCTTAGAGGAAAGTTTCTCAAATATGGCAGTGAAGAACCTTCTCATGATATCTGGGGAAAAAAACATTGACAATCCCTCACAACAATGCTACTATATATGAGTATGCCGCATAACTAGGTTCAAGAGTATATTCAAAATACCACCAAAGTTAGCGAGTAATTATTTAGGAGGTGCAATATGTACGCAATTATTGCAACAGGTGGAAAGCAGTACAAGGTTTCCGAGGGAGATGTGATCAAGGTAGAAAAACTTGATGTCGAGGAAGGAAACACTGTAACTTTTGACAACGTGATTGCTGTGAGCAATGATTCTCTCAAGGTAGGCGTTGATGTGGCTAATGCATCTGTTTCCGCTACTGTTATGGAGCAGGGCAGAGGCAGGAAGGTCATCGTTTACAAGTACAAGAGAAAGACAGGCTATCACAAGAAAAACGGTCATAGACAAGCATACACTCAGGTTAAGATTGATAAAATCAACGCTTAATAGATGTTGTTCGTTTAGATAGTATGACTACAATTGTTATTTTTAAATCCAAAGACAGCTACAAAGGGTTCACCTGTATGGGACATGCAGGTTTTGGACCGTCAGGTCATGATATTGTATGCGCTGCAATTTCCATCCTGGTGATTAATACGCTAAATTCCATAGAGGAGCTGGCAAAAGAAAATGTAATTACCGAAAGTGATGAAAAAGAAGGCTATCTTGAATGTCATTTTCCTGATGATATCAATGAAAAGACAAAACTTTTTATGGACTCTCTGGTGTTGGGTTTAAAAGGAATCGAACAAAGCTACGGTAAGAAAGCTTTTTCGAAAAAAAAGCGATATTTCGAGCTCATAATCAAGGAGGTGTAGTACCATGATGAAGTTCAATCTTCAATTTTTTGCTCATAAAAAGGGAGTTGGTTCTACTAAGAATGGTAGAGATTCCGAGTCTAAGAGATTAGGTGCAAAGAGAGCAGATGGTCAGTTCGTGAAGGCAGGCAACATTTTGTATAGACAGCGCGGGACAAAGATTCATCCGGGTGTCAATGTTGGAATCGGTGGAGATGATACATTGTTTGCATTGGTTGACGGTGTACTCAGATTCGAGAGAAAAGGAAGAGACAGAAAACAGGCTTCCGTTTATCCTGTGGAGGCGAAATAAGACCGCATTGCGAATCTACTAAGGCTTCAGGTTTCACCTGAAGCCTTTTGAATACACAGGCGTTTGGTGCACGAGTAGGAGAGAAGTTTATTTCCCTGCTTGATCGTAACAACTCAAACGCACAGAAAGGTGAAATAAATGTTTGCAGATAGAGCCAAAATATATATCAGAAGCGGCAAGGGCGGAGATGGACATGTATCTTTCCGTCGCGAAAAATATGTGCCAAACGGCGGCCCTGACGGTGGAGACGGCGGCAACGGCGGAAGTGTGATCTTTGAAGTGGATGAAGGTCTTAATACCCTGACTGATTTCCGTCATATCAGAAAATACTGTGCCCAGGACGGAGAACAGGGCGGAAAACGAAATTGTCGGGGAAAGAACGGAGAGGATATCATTGTAAAAGTTCCTGAGGGAACTGTTGTAAAAGAATTGGAATCTGGAAAGATCATCGCCGATCTGTCGGGCAAAAATCGTAGGCAGACCATATTGAGCGGTGGCAAAGGCGGTAATGGCAACCAGCATTATGCGACCTCCACCATGCAAGCACCCAAATATGCCCAGCCGGGACAACCCGCAAAAGAACTCAATCTTTTCCTGGAGTTGAAGGTGATTGCAGATGTCGGACTTGTCGGATTTCCCAATGTCGGCAAGTCCACACTCCTGTCGCGTGTCACAAATGCCAGACCAAAGATTGCCAACTATCATTTCACAACTTTAAATCCTAATCTGGGCGTTGTGGACCTCGATGGTGCAAAAGGTTTTGTCATTGCCGATATTCCGGGACTCATAGAAGGCGCCTCGGAGGGCATCGGACTTGGACATGAATTCCTCCGCCATATTGAACGGACAAAGGTGTTGATTCATCTGGTTGACGCTGCATCGACAGAGGGACGCGATCCCATTGCGGATATTTACGCGATCAACAAGGAGCTTGAAGCTTATAATACAGATATCGCCCACAGACCTCAAGTGATTGCGGCCAATAAAATTGATGCTATCTATGCCAGTAATGAGGAAGATCCTGTTACAAAGATCAAGGAGGAGTTTGAACCTAAAGGAATCAAAGTGTTTCCAATCTCTGCTGTCTCAGGACAGGGGTTAAACGAACTTCTGTATTATGTGCAGGATATGCTTTCCCAGATCAACGAACCGCCTACAGTCTTTGAACCGGAATTTAATCCAGATACAGATATTGTTGTGGGAAATGAGCCGTATACTGTTTCGTTTGACGAAAAGAAAAATGAATATGTCGTTGAAGGTCCCCGCATTGAAAAAATGCTCGGATACACCAACCTTGATTCAGAACGCGGCTTTAAGTTTTTCCAGGAATTTCTCAAAAACAATGAGATACTGGATGAACTGGAGGCTCTCGGCATTCAGGAGGGCGACACCGTGCGGATGTATGGTCTGGCATTTAGTTATTATAAAGAGTAAAGGAAAGGGAACTATATATTATGACAAGCAAACAGAGATCTTACCTAAAAGGCCTGGCGATGAACCTGGAGCCTGTATTTCAAATTGGGAAATTGTCCGTGACGCCGGAAAATATCGAGGCAATTTCAGAGGTTTTCAATACACATGAGCTGATTAAGATAGCAGTTCTAAAGAATTGTATTGACGATCCGAAGGAAATCGCAAATGTTGTCGCGGAACGCACACACGCACAGGTGGTTCAGGTGATTGGAAAGAAGATCATATTGTACAAGCCATTTAAAGAAAATCCTAAAATAGTTCTGCCAAGATAAGCAATGGAGGTATCCATGAAAAATGGAAGGCGAATCGGTATTATGGGAGGTACGTTCAATCCCATTCACAATGGACACCTGCTGTTAGCCGCAAAGGCACAGGAGCAGGTTTTTCTGGAGCAGGTTTTATTTATGCCTAGCGGCAACTCCTATATGAAAAGAAACGTTCTGGAAACGCAGAAGAGGGTTGATATGGTATCATTAGCTATAAAAAACCATCCTGGTTTTGAGCTGTCTCTAATCGAAACAAGGAAATCCGGAAACACCTACACCTGTGAGACATTGAACTACTTAAAAGCAGCTAATCCGAATACCCAATATTATTTTATTGTCGGAGCAGATATTCTGTTCCAGATCGAGCAGTGGCGGCATCCGGAGCAGATTTTTCAAATGGCAGTATTGGTATGCGCGGTACGTGATGATTATGATATTGATGCAATTCAGGAAAAAGGCAACGCTTTGGCGGCATCAGGAGCCAATATCATTTACCTCAACATGCCCAAATTAGATATTTCATCTACAGATATAAGAGCAAAAGTGAAAAGCGGCATCCCTATCTCAAAACTGGTCCCGCCAGAGGTTGCGCACTATATAGAACAGGAGCATTTATATTATGAAGAAGATTAAGAAATACTTAAAGAAACATTTGACCAAAGACCGTTATCATCACACCCTCGGTGTTGCATATACTGCAATTGCGCTGGCTATGCGGTACAATCCTGATACGAGCAGTTCTGATTTCATAAAGAAAGCTGAAATTGCAGGCCTTCTTCATGACTGTGCAAAGTGCATGGACAATGACAAAAAACTTCAAATTTGCGAGAAAAACAGTATTCCACACAGCAGCTTTGAAGTCAGCCATCCATATCTATTGCACGGAAAGGTGGGCGCATACATCGCAAAAACCAAATTTGACATTCAGGATGAGGATATTCTCCAGGCAATCACATGGCACACTACCGGGCGGCCTGATATGTCTCTGCTTGAGAAAATAATCTTTATTGCGGATTACATAGAACCTTCCCGCAATCCGATTCCGGAGCTTGATGAAATACGCCAGCTTGCATTTATAGATATTGACAGGACAATGGAAAAAATTTTATCCAATACCCTTAAATTTCTTGAAGCAAAAGGAAATCCCATAGATCAAATGACACAGACAACCTATGACAGTTATGTGCGGCCTACATATAAAGGAGGAAATTTCGCTTGAACACATTAAACAATGCTTTAAAAACAATTGTCAATGCTCTTGAAGATAAGAAGGCAGAAGAGATCGTGCTGATTGATATCAGCGAGGTATCAACGATCGCGGATTATTTTGTGATCACAAACGGCGCAAACGCGAGCCAGATACAGGCTTTGGCAGATAACGTGCAGGAGAAGCTTGCCATAAACGGAATCCATCCGAGAAGTGTGGAGGGTTACAACACCGCAAACTGGATACTGATGGACTACAACGACATTCTCGTGCATGTATTTGACAAGGAAAGTCGTGGGTTTTATGATTTGGAACGCATGTGGCGTGACGGTAAAACGATCAATACAAACTCAATTTAAAAATAAAGAAGAAAAAATCGAAAGACAACCAATAATGAAAGATTTTGACTGTCTTTCGATTTTTAATAATCCAATATGAAATTTTTACAAATCAAATCTGGTACACTAAAAATCTTTATAATTAGTGATATAGACGAAAGACGCCATACACTTTTCCCAAAATTTCTACATCATCCAAAATAATGGGCTCCATCGTGTCGTTCTCCGGCTGGAGTCTGTAATGTCCGTTTTCCTTATAGTATGTCTTAACAGTAGCAGAGTCATCAACCAAAGCGACAACAGTATCTCCGTTTTCAGCAGTATTACATGCATGGATAAAGATCTGATCTCCATTGAAGATACCAGCATTGATCATGCTGTCTCCCTTCACTTTTAACACAAATGATTCGCCAGCCGGCACCATCTCAGCAGGAATCGGGAAGTATCCCTCAATATTCTGCTCAGCAAGAATCGGTATGCCTGCAGCGACAGTCCCAACAATAGGAACGCTGGTCATCTCATGTCTGACCATCTGAAAACTGTCGTCCATGATCTCAATAGCGCGAGGTTTCGTCGGATCTCTTCTTATGTATCCATTCTTCTCAAGCGTCTCGAGATGAGAATGAACAGAAGAAGTAGACTTGAGGTTGACCGCCTCGCAGATCTCACGGACTGATGGCGGATAACCTTTTCTGAGAATTTCCGCTTTAATAAACTCTAAGATTTCTTTTTGTTTCGCTGTTATTTTTCCATATGCCATATTATATGCCTCCTTTTTTATCATTATAACACACCTTACAGAAAATTGCAAACATATATTCCGAAAAATTGTTTGGAAATTTTTCAAAAAAGTATTGACAAACAAATCTTTGTTCTGTATAATCTGTTTTAAACAACTGTTCGGAATAATTGTTTGGAAATTTTGTTCGTCATATTTTACTGTAAAGGAGAAACGTTTTATGAATCATACAGATTATACAGCAAGGGCACTGATCAACAGACAAAAGCGCCAGAGGCAGGTACGATATCATATCATGGCCGCAATCCTGTCATTGGTCCTTATTTTAGCCATATCAATTCTGTTTATATCATTTTCAACAGAAGCAAATGATATGGAGCACCAACCTTCCTATAAGTACTATAAGAGCATCGAGATATCAAAGGGCGATACCTTGTGGTCCATCGCCAATGACCATTATGATTCTGATCACTACAAGGATATCAATGTGTATGTCGCAGAAGTAAAGAATTTAAATTCCCTGACTTCTGATAACATTGTTGCAGGAAATTACGTCATTGTTCCATATTATGCATCTGAATTTGTCAGTGATCAGAGCGCTTTTCCCTTAAAGTGACAGCTTTTGCTGCCTGGCGGCGTCTGTCCTCCTCAAGCGCAGCGTAATGCTTTCTGGTGGTATTGACATCCTTGTGTCCCAGTACATCCGCCACAAGATAAATATCCCCTGTTTCCCTGTAGAGAGTCGTGCCATAGGTACTTCTCAATTTATGAGGGGTAATCTTTTTTAGCGTAGTGACGACAGAGGAATACTTTTTTACCAGATTTTCTACGGCGCGCACAGTGATCCGCTTATTTTGCATAGACAGGAACAGAGCGTCCTCATGTCCCTGAACAGGCGTCATGCTTGTCCGCTGCTCGAGATAATCGAGCAGCGCGAGCTCGACTTCCTCACCGAAATACACAACGGCTTCATATCCACCTTTGCGCCGTATTTTGATACCATTATTTTTGAAGTCTACATCCTGTATGTCGATACCGACACATTCCGATACTCGTATTCCTGTACCAAGCATCAATGTGAGCAGGGCGATATCCCTCAGTTTGTTCTTCTCGTGATACTGCATCTGCTTTTTAGTAAGATTCTCCCCGGTTTCCACTGTGTCAAGCAGAATGGCAACCTCATCCGGATCTAGCCGAATAATTTCCTTATCATGCAGCTTTGGCATCTGGACAAGAGCGGCGGGATTTTTTTCAATCATTTCATTTCTGAAGAAATAGTTGTAAAAGCTCCTCAGCGAGGCAAGCTTTCTCGCCTTGCCTCGCTCATCATTCATATACTCTTTGCCATCCTTGGTATAATAAGTGCAGTGCTCTAAGTATTCCTCGATATCCAGTCTTGTGATTAGATCAAGGATTTCCAGCCGGTATTCCCTGATTGGTGTTTTCTTGAATACAGGATTGTTGTCATGAAGATATTCGAAGAATACACGGATATCATACGCATATGCAACCCTTGTCCTGCTTGATATGTATTCCTGCATTCCTCTGAAATACTGTCCACAAAAGGGTGGAAGAGTGTCCAGAAGTTCTCTGAGGTGTACTATATTTTTTTTATTTACTTCATCGTGATATGTTGACTTATTTACTTTCTCCACTTGAATGCAGCTCCTCTTATAATTAATAAAACTTTAGTATAAATATCCCAAATAATATGCTATAATTATATTATAACATTTTACAAAATAATTCCAATAAAATATTGGACAAGATAGGAGACCGGTTCGAAAATGAAAAATAATAAAGACTATATCAAATGGGGACTTACAACTTTTTTTGTGGTTCTTGGAGGCTTTGTGAGTTATTATGCGATTTTTCATATTGACAATCTTTCATCATCTATTAATAATCTTTTCGCTATTTTAATGCCTATTATTGATGGATTTGTCCTCGCATATTTACTGGCTCCGCTGGTAAATACCACAGAACGTGCTATCACAACCCCCTTTTTTGCTCTGATCAAAAAGGAAGATAAAAAAAATCCCAAACGGTTTCTTTCTATTATTATTACTGATGTATTTGTCTTATGGGTATTGTACGCTTTTTTCTCGATCGTCATACCACAGATTGCCAACAGTATTCGGACAATATTGGTGCAATTCCCTAATTATATCAACACATTTGGTTTATGGATATCAAACCTCTTAAATGATAATCCCGAATTCCAAAAAAGTGTTATGGAGTTTATAAATCAATCATCCATGGATTTTACAACGATAATCAACACAAAAGTCCTGCCGCAGTTAAACAGTATAAACAATGTCATGGAAATGTTGTCGCAGTTCAGCGGTATTATCAATGTGATTACATCTGTCTCGATGAGTGTTTACTCCATATTTAGACAAATTTGGAATTTGGTTATCGGATTTGTCATATCAATTTATTTATTAGCCAGCAAGGAATTATTTGCCGCACAAGCGAAAAAAGTGGTGTATGCCTTTTGTTCTGTCAATCGTGCAAATCGTTTCATCAGCAATGTACGCTTTGCACACAAAACTTTCGGCGGATTTTTCGTGGGAAAAATAATGGATTCCATCATTATCGGTCTAATTTGTTTTGCCGTGACCAGCATACTGGGGACGCCTTTCTGCGTGCTGATCAGTGTAATCATCGGGGTAACCAATATTATTCCTTTTTTTGGACCATTTTTGGGTGCAATTCCTTCTACAATGTTGATTCTCTTTATCGATCCGTTGCAGGCGCTTTATTTTGTGATATTTGTAATTATCCTTCAGCAGGTTGACGGAAATATTATAGGCCCCAAGATTCTCGGAAGTTCAACCGGTTTATCAAGTTTTTGGGTAATCTTTTCAATCACATTGTTTGGAGGACTCTGGGGAATCATAGGAATGATTGTCGGCGTGCCAATATTTGCTATCTTATTTGCATTCATGAAGTCCCTGATCGAGACAAGACTGTCTGCAAAAGACTTGTCTCCAGATACGAAAAAATATCTAAGATTACTATATATTGATGCAGACTCAAGCGAATATGTTGAGTTCCATGAAAATGCAAAAAAGCCATTTGGAGAAATCACACAGATCCTGGTTAAAGGACACGAAAAAATGAAATCAAAACAAGAGCATGAAAAGGACAAAGAAAAAAGGACAAAAGAAATTGACAATGATCCAAGGTAAAATCGAATGAAAAAACGTCATAAGTGTAAATGTTGTGGTTATTATACATTAATTGGAACAGAGGAAGATATTTCTTGGGATATATGTCCGGTTTGTTTTTGGGAAAATGATGTATTTGAAGATAACCCGGAAATATACAGTGGAGCAAATCATGAAACCCTGGCGCAAGGACGTGAAAACTATAAGAAATATTTGGCATGTGCTCCGCGAAATGTAAATTCTGTACGTTTGCCGCATCCACAAGAATTACCTGAAAATAACGAAAATATTATTGAGTGAACCCCAGCTAGATATTTTAAAGATTTCAAATGTTCTTGCGCCAATTATTTACTTTAATGAACCAATTTGCGAACCCCAAATACTTTAACGAACTAGTTGGCGCTAGATATTTTGAGGATTTTAATTGGTCTTTCACGCCAACTATTCGTTAAAGTATGCTTTTGCGAATAAATATATAGCACTTCTATTTCCAAAAAATTATAAAAATATTCAGCCTTTTCTTCCATTTTCAGAAGAAAAGGCTGAATGTTTTATTGTGAATTAAATGGTGTCACAACGCGGTTCTTACCGTTCTGTTTGCCATAATAAAGTCTGCTGTCAGCATGTTTAATCGTATCTTCAATGACAGCGCCCACAGAATGTCTTGCGACGCCAAGCGTAAGGGTACAGTGCAGCTCCTTGCCACGACAGCAAAATACATGTTCTTCCACATCATGACGGATATTCTCTGCAGTCGTACATGTATGATCAAGCCTGTCCTTGCTCAAAATCAAAATTTCCTCTCCGCCCCACCGACATACATAGCCCTTGTCTCCCACCTGCTGCCGCGCGATATGGGCAATTTCCTTTAACACCACATCGCCAAAATCATGTCCATATGTATCATTTACCCGTTTGAAATTGTCAATATCGCACATGATCAGGCTGAAATCCTCTTCGGTGCTCAATATCTGGTCAAAGAAATCCTGCATACTCCGGCGATTGTAAAGTCCGGTCAATGGATCAACGCTTGCCATATTATCCAGCGCGACATTCTGGCTGCGTAGCTGCAGTGTGATTCGCTGCATATCCCACACAAAAATCACAGTCACCATAAACAGGAATACAAAATTGCATATCGAATTAAATATATAAATCAGCAGTTCTGCCAATATAGAAAGCTCCAACTGGAAAATCGGACTGACCAGCATGGATAAGCAGCGACATGCGATGAAGGAAAGCGCCGCAATTAATCCAAGGGCCGTAGCAATGATGTATCGCTTCTTTTCCTCCAAAAGAGTCGCACACATATAATAACCAAAGGGGATCAACCCGATAATATACTGCGGAAAGCCAAATCTCCACCCCACGCATACCGTAGCAACAAAGGAATGAATAATGATTTCCCAGTAAGTCATATAAAAAACCTTGATCATCTCATGATCATAACCACGCTGAATGATGTTAATGCATTTTATGTAAACAACTATACTTCCGATATTGAAAACAACCATCGGCCAAATGCGTAGAACACCGAAAAGCAAAAATAAAACTATATGCACCATCGTAATGGAATAGATAATCAACTTGTACTTGAACCGTTCTGATGAAACCTGCTGTCTCACGATCTGCTTGATGTCGTTCATATTCTTCATAGCTTGTTCGTTCCTTCGTCAGTTTAAATAGTGTAAAATGGTACTCTTCTGTAAATTATAACGCATAATCAAGCTAAAGTAAATCAAAACTTCCAAATTACACAGGCAAAATCATAAGCCTTGTTCGAGCGCCTGTAGATCAGAATACATGCCCGACCAGTGATATGTTCCCTTCCAGAAATGTTATAAATTTTATGTTGCTACGAAAATACCTGTCATTATCGGAAACAACATCGCTAACGCAAAACTTATGCGTGTAATATTGCCTACACGCATCTATATTAATCGCCGTAGAACTCTTTCCTACGTCTTGCATCTGAAACAATCATTCTACATCAATGTACCAGAAACTTAAATTTGGTTAATAATTGAGTAACTACATTTACAGTTCGTCCCACTCGATACATTCAGGGCATTCCATGGTATCAAAAAATTCCTCCATGCATTTGACAGCCTGCTTGAATGAAATGATCGTGTAATCGGGAGCTGCCCACTCCTCGCCGCCTGCAAGAAATACAACATCATCGTCACAATCGTCCCCACATGACTGTACTACATCGCCCTCTTCTTCAAAATAATGAGCACAGGCATACTTACTCTTGACGAGTAGATTCAGACATGGATATTCCTCGTTGTCACCGCTGATCCATATTTCATCGCCCTTTTCCAGTGCAGCACCTTGTTTCATGATTTCAAGAATCTCATTTTTACTGGTACATGTTACATCACCTTTGTTTGTACTAACTTTCACACTACTACCTCCTCGTATATATGCTCACGACAGATGTTTTCGACCGCCAGTATAATTTGTTTTACCAATCAGTCTAAATCCATAAACGTATCATACTTATCATAATATTTTATCGCTTTCAATATTTTCTTGTTGGAAATGTCCTCATTTTCATCAATTGCCGCCGCGATGACATCCTGAAGTATTTCGTCCCTGTAAATACATTCAAGATGATTTTGCACGGCAAATTCTGGTAGTTCTTCTGTGTAGTCATCATCAATCTCTGGATACGGAAGCACATAACATTCCGTGTCTAATTTGATTTTGCTGTTTTGGGCATACAAGCACCAACCGCTATTCTTATAGAAAGCACTATCACCTCCTTTCAGATACATTTCCCTGATTTCATTGATCAATTCATCAAACAGATATTTTGTCTTTTTCATACATTAACACTCCTCTAATACTTCTCCAACTCGATTGCAATATCACGCAGCAAATCGTCCCAGTCGACATCAATGCCCCCGCCTTCACTCCACATAACAGTGATTCTCACGCCTTCCCTCTTCAGTCTGGGAATCCACTCTTCCATAAATTCATCAAGGTCGATGATCTCACTGTGGTAATCCTGCCATTCCTCGGCTCTGCACAAATCCGAGTATTCCTTTTTCGCCCATACTGGGAAATAGGATTCCTCACCAAGTCCTAGTTCCGCCCAGCCGCCTGCATCCCTGAGAGACCACACTTCCTCAAAATCTGCAATTTTATGAATGAAATATGTATATTTTTTTCTGTTATCCAATTTGAGTACATGCTCTGCTTCCTTTGTCATTTTAGTTCGTCCTTTCATTATTGCTACAGTTATGTCCACATAATACACTCTGGCAATTTTCCGGTATGGAAAAATTCATTGACAACCTCGCGCAAGGTGTCGCTGGAGATCACATACATATTTTGCACATCGACGGAACGCATTCCCTCGCGAAAGACGGTCTTGCCATTTTCATAATCCAAATCCTGTGAAAAGTCTGACAGGGAAATGTAACCCTGGTGAAAATCTTCGGGCACAACATTGACAAACGCCATGTCATCCTTGATCAGTATCGACATGAGCGGCCATGGTTCTTTCTCCTCCGGCCTCATGTAAACCGCATTGAACCCGTCTGCATCTCTCTGATCAAGTATCGCATAGATCTCCTCGACGTGATCGCAACGCGTCATTTTGTTTTCCCTGAATACAAACAGTTTTGATTTTGCCATATCTGATTTCTCCTTTTCATACTAATTTTATTACCAGTCTCAACACCAGTCCAAATCCAGCTTGAACGTCTCCTCAAATTCGTGTAGCTCGTCATCTTCCTTCGCCGATACATACAGCAGCTCTTCCTCAATGATATAGCACATCAGAACATTTTTGTAATATGCCGCGCGGTATCTGTTGTCTTTGGTAAACAGTTCACTGTCGTGAAAATACCGGGCGCCCTTTTTCATGAACATGTCAAATTTCCGCTTCCCCATTTCCACTGCTGCCATGGCGCTATTGGTATTCATAACCTGCCAGACTGCTATATGAAAAAGAAAAATTTTGAGAGGGACTTCACAAATTTCCTCATTTGCTGTATTGAGATCTGCTGTGGGGATTCCCAGTCTGGAGGCATACTGATGAGTATAGCCAAACATCAGGGAACTCTCCTCCACGCACACTTCCTCCACCTTGTCAAAACAATAATACGCGGACAAAAAATCCCCGTCGTTTCCAAAATGTCTGTAAAAATCAAGGAAAGCCTCCGGTGTCTCAAATCCGTTTTTCGTGCCCAGTTCTATCAAATTGTCAACTGCCTTTTCCTCTGTGATCTGATTTCTAAAGGCATCAAGCTGTGACAGCATTTCCCCAAGCTGAATCGCCGCCAGCGCCTCAAAACGCTTTTTTTGCGCACTGCTGCTTTTCGGTTTCGCAGGCTTTTTGGGTTTTATCATTTTCAATTTCAATCCAAACTTTTGTTCAAAATCCTTTAAATCCTGTTCGCTTCTCGTGGCAATGCACAGTTCTTCCTCTAAGGAGAGATAACACAGCAGCATATTCTGATAATAACCGGAATAAATACCGCCGCCTGTCGTGTACATCGGATCATCACTAAAATAATGAAACTCTTTTGCCATATACTTCCTATAGATCTTGTCTTTCATACGCACCACCGCGATCAACGGAAGCATGTTCAAAGCCTGCCAGCACGCATAATCAAAAAAGCAATGTTCCATTCCCATGATACCCTCGCTGTACCACGAGTGCTCATCAGAAGGACAGAAACTCACAGACATATAGGGTGCGCCAAAGCTGGTCAGCTTTATTCCAAGCTTTCCGGTATTTTTATATTTATCCGCAAAGACCAATGCCTGATCTTCGACATGAATATCCTCCAACTCGTAAAAGTGTTCAAAAGCATTCAGAAATTCCATGTCATTTCCAAAATGTCTATAAAAATCAATCATCGCTTCCGGAATCGCGACCGCGTATTTTCCGGTTAAGCCCAGTCGGCCGTTGATCTCTTTTTCGAGTTTTGTGAATCTGCTGACCTCCTTTTCCTCGGTTATATGTTCCCTAAAAACATCAAGCTTTTTGTACAGGTCTTCCAACATCGCTAATCCCCCATGATAAAATAATATGATAAAACAATATAATAATTGAACTTATTGTTCTAATCATATCACATTTATCACTAAAATCAAATACATAAATCAACAAATGTTGAAATATTGTATTGCTGTTCAGACAGAACTTAACATTTACTGCTAATTATGGTTTTTCAAACCACGTAAGAAAAGCGTTATCAATTTGGCAGCCGGATATCAGAAAGCACGCATTTTTTTAGCCAGATTATATGGGATAATATTTCCCTGATCCGTCTGTGTATAGGCCGCTTCCTCCTGAACATAAGAAACCAGAAGGGAAACATCATAATTTCTAAACTTGGCAATGATGGCATCTAAAATTGCTGTTTCATTTTTAGATAATTCAAATGAATCTAACGTAGTATTTGGATAAAAACGATATTTGACTACCTCACAGTCCTCCTCGGCATGTACGTTCACATTTTTCAGATTCGCCAGGCTCGCATGGCCTACTGGCAGCATTCCCGCAGGCTCATGGCAGTAGACCAGCCCTGTCATAGAGTTGCTGTAGGTCTTAAAGTACAGCGCATCGGCGTACCAGAGCAGGTTCATGAGCTGACATTTGTACAGGTCTGCAATCCGCTCCGCATAGTATGAGACCAGACTTTCAACTTTGTCAATGTCAAGCAGCTTATAGCCGTTAAAATCAGACGGGACAGCAAATTTTACATATGCTCCCATAAGAACCTGACGACTTAGATATTCTTTTCCGTAAGAATCTAGTCTTTCCACCATCTTCGTTCGGATCTGCATTCTCTTCGCTTCCGGAAACTTGTCACTGTTTTTATCCAGGAGCGCGATCGCTTTGAGCGGATTTTCCTGTATGATGCGCAGCATCGTGTCGTATGCCTCGTCCTGGATCGCCTTGCTCTCGTACCGGGCGATGGTCGCCTCCCCCCAGCCAAGCAGTCTGGCTGCCTCAACCTGTGTCAGTCCATAATTCTCGCGAACCGCAACGATTTCATCGGAAGTGAGCAGATTGTGCGCTTTGCGGTATGCATTTCTCGCTGTCATCTCGTTATTGTTTGTCAAACGCTCTGTCTGAAATTCACTATTTCCCGTCTGGTTATTCGTACAGACATAAAAATGCTCCTCATAAAAGACCTTTTCGCCTTTCATCGTGGCGCTGGTCATTCTCGCCCATTCCTCCACCTCATGAAGCATATTGCATATGGGACAATCCATGTGAATTTTGCCAATCAGCGTACTGTTTGCCATTTTGAGCCACCTCCAATGTCTTATCCTATCAATTGATATTATAACAATCAATTGATAGTTTGTCAACCAATATCCCTGTCAGTACGTGTGCTTCACACCGAACAGCAATCTGATCAACCGTACGTTCTGATATACTGTATTTTAGAAGGACGTATTCCATGGTACATGATAAAATGCCGTACATACGCCCTTTTGAAAGGATATATTGATATTTTGTGGAAAATTTTTGTGAAAGATTATTCCATCTTGAAAGACATTGTATGAAAAATCAGAGTTTATAGTAAAGAGATACAGCTCTCGTTCTATAACGATTTCTGTATCTCTTTGAGAAAATAGTATTTTATTCCTGTGCCAATATCCCTGCGATTTTCTTGATCATCTCATCTTCCTTCAGGCGGAATTTGATCTCCACTCTTCTGGAAGATGGCATGTCCACTTTTTCCGTAGGATTTCCCGCGGCGTCCTTTTGGTAGACTGGATTGCTCCATGACTTCCCATTGACTGTGAGAAGCTTCTGCAGCTGCGCGATCTCTGTCTCGCTGAGTCCGTTGCTTTTGTTCAGGCAGAAATCCGCCACAGCTTTCGCGCGCTCATAGGACAGCTCCATATTGCTCTGGTAGCCTCCGTCCGTGTCCGTGTGTCCCTCAATAATAATCTCGGCAATATAACCGCGGAACTGATCCTGGAGTAGCACATCGAGATACATCGGGATGATATTCCGCAAGGTCTCTTTGCTCTCCGCTGTCAGCGAGGAGCTGTTATAGCGGAAAAGCACGTCCGATGAAAACGTGATGGAACCGGTCTGTGCATCCACTTTCATCGTGGAATTGCTAAAAGCGGACTGCAACGCCCCGATGATATCCGTGCGGATGCCGACGATATCCTGCAGCTCCTGCTTTGTCGTCGTCAGTTCCTGTCTGGCATTTTCGATCTCCAGATAGGCGTTGTTCAATTCCTCCTGTGTCAAAGCCGCCTGCTCATAAGCCTGCTGCAGCTCCGCCAGTGAGAACGCGAGATCCTCATTGGACTTCTCCAGCTCCGCCTTGGACAATTCCAAATCCTCGATTGTTGCATCCAGCTCGCTCTGCGCGGCGCTGAGCTCCAGCCTTGTCCGGTCGAGATCATTCGTTTTCTGCCTGTAGATGGCAAGGGTGATCGCGATCAGCAAAATAAAGATCAGCAACAGCGCCGCCATCATGTCCGAATAGGACTGCCAATAGCTGTGCTCCCTAAAAGCTTCCCTGTTTCTTCGTCTATTTTTCATATAAATTCCTCATCTGCTCAAATGTGTATATCTGACTGTTGATCTCGTCGCTCATATCACTGCACGCATCCGCCAGCATTTTCTTTTGCTCCTCAAGCTGCTTCGCAAAGACCTCCTGCCTCTCCATGACGCTCGTGAGAGCCTCCTGCACATTGCGCTCCGCCTCCACCAGGGCTGTGACTGCCTTCACCATTTCCGCCGTGTTGGCCGCGCTGGCAGCCTGCGCTTCCCCCGCGGATTTTAAGACACTGCCCAGTTTCTTAAAATCCGTATCCAGCGCTGTTTGCATCTGCTTTGTAAATTGATCGACGATACGCCCTACGCCCGCCGTCTGTTCCAGCGCATCGCCCTTCATCATTTCGAGCATCTGCCGCAACGTACCTGCTATTCCCGCCTGATAGACAAGCATTGTCGCGGCATTTTCGTCCTCCTTTACGGCAAACGGCTGCGCAGTCTGGCGAAATACATTCAGAAATTCATCCAGCGCATTGTATGCATCTGACATAATGCTTCGATAAATCATGTTAAACACCAGCGAGAAGAAAATACCGTACACCGACGTGTGAAAGGCCACCTTCATACCGGAAAGCAGCGCACCCACATTATCGGAGATCGTAAAAATATCGCCCCCGCTGAATGCGCCAAGTCCCATGGACAGACCGAGGAACGTTCCCAGGATTCCCATTCCCGTAAGCGTGCCTGAGACACCGGAATTAAAGGAGTTCATGCCCACCCTGTCCAAAAGCTCCTCATTGATATACTCCTCAAGATCACAGGAAGAACCGGCACCGCGCCGCGACTTGACATTTTTTACCTGCAGACGGTACTTGTCAAACGCCTTCTGCAAATTTTTTTCCTCAAAAAATTCCGCATCATTCCTGCAGTCTGCCCATAGATTTTTCTCACCGGCCTCCTTATATTCCTTCTGAAGGCGCTTTCTGGCATTATCCAGCTCACCGGTAACCCGGCCAAGTCTGCCGAAGCTGATCGAGGACACGACAAAGAGTATCCCGATCAAAACCAGAAACACGATGTTGATGATCAGATTGACCGAGGAACTCCATTCCCCTGAAAATACTCCGTTCAGATACAAAACAAAAACTACCACAATGGCATATAAGAAAAATAGTACATAATACAGTTTCCTTCTCATCCTTATTTCCGTCCTTTTCCTTTCGTATTTTGTAAAATATTATTGCATTTATCTTTGAAATGATTCTTACAGTTATTACCTGTTCAAAAATTTTTCATGATTGGACACTCATCTCTTGTGAAGAAAGCGGTCCAGTTTGGCTGGCCTCCGAACTTTGTAACAAATTCCCTTTTTCCGGACACTCTCTTCTGAAGCTCGGTAATCTCATACGTATTTGTCATAGGTAACCTCCAAAAAATTAATGATAATCTGCTGATATTAGTATACATGATTCCGACATATTAGGCAAATTAAAATCTGCGCAATTTACTCATTCCTTTTCGCCGCGAAAACACTACAATACTGTTATCAAATGCAAAGGAGAATAAAAAATGGCTGTTATATTGGAAGCAAAAAACGTAACAAAAATTTATGCGAAATCACAGCACCCAAGCCTTAATAAGGTATCGCTCAGTGTAATGGAAGGCGAATTTATCGCCATTATGGGGGCCTCCGGTTCCGGAAAGACGACACTGCTCAATGTTCTCTCTACGATTGATACGCCCACCAGCGGCGATATCACCATAAACGGCGTCCATCTTAAAAATCTGACTGGTTCGAATGCGGCGGATTTCCGCAGAGATCATCTGGGATTTATTTTTCAGGAGTACCTGCTGCTGGACAGTCTCACTATTTTTGAAAATATCGCTGTTCCGCTGACATTACAGAAGCTTCCGCCGAAAAAAATAGAAAGCATGATACAAATTCTGGCAAAAAGCTTCGGCATCGACGCACAGTTGGATAAATATCCATGTGAGCTCTCAGGCGGGCAACGACAGCGCGCTTCTGCTCTAAGGGCGATTGTGAAGCATCCAAGCATATTATTTGCCGATGAGCCGACAGGGGCGCTGGATTCAGGCTCCGCGACAGATTTGCTGAACACTTTAAAGGAGTCAAACGAGAGTCTCCACACGACGATACTGATGGTCACACATGATGCCTATGCCGCAAGCTTTGCCGACCGCATCATGATTTTTAAGGACGGCCGCATCATTCAGGAATTATTAAAACAGGGCGCCGGCAGGCGTGCATTCTATGAATCCATCGCACAGGAAATAGCGAAATTAGACACAGAAAGGTAAGGTTAGATAGGAAATATGGCACTCAAGAATCTAAAGAATAATTATTTATTATCAGTCTCCTTTGTGATTACTATTTTTTTCGCATTTACTTCGTTTTCCATGAATCGTATTATGCTTGAAAAAATATCAGGCGATGGGCGGGTGGAAACCATGTGCAGCACGATATCGATATTTCTCATGGCGTTCGTCATATTTTATATGTCATACGCAAACCGTTTCTTCCTGCGCCGACGCACAAAGGAATTGGGAATTTACGCATTATTGGGATATCGGAAATCCACGATACTATCCCTGCTGACAACGGAAAATCTGCTCTCCTGCCTCGGGGCTTTCGTGATTGGAATCCTTTTGGGCGGCCTGCTTCACAAGGGCATTGTGTTTGGCATTGCAAAATTACTGAATCTGACAATCAACAATGCAGAGATTCCGTTTTTTAACCTGAGAGCTATACTAAAAACGGCATGTTTTGTCTTGATCATTATTATCATATTAGCATTGTCAAACGGCAGATTTCTTCTCAAAGCTTCCCTTATGGATTTGGTGCGGTTTGAAAAAAGCGCGGAGAAGCAGGCAAAGTTCCATGCCGTTCCCTCAATCATTGGGTTTATGTTTGTCATTTCAGGATACTGTATTGCCCTTGACATCTTACGGGGGCAAAAATCTATGTGGTTTACCGTCGGGTTTTATGCTGTTGGAATGTTTACATTCACACTCATCATTTTGGGGACAGTGCTTTTTATAGCATCATTTCTCCCCTATGTAGTGCAGATCAGCAAAAAGAATAAAAAGAAATTTTATACGGAAACTAGAATTATCACTTCGCCAAGTTTTATATACCGGATGCGCTCCAACGCGAAAACGCTGATCATGCTCACATTGCTGTCAGCCGCAACCCTGACTGTATCAAGCGTTATGGCGCTCACCCTGTATTATCCGATTGCTGCGGTATCCCGCATCGCGCCGTCGGAAATTGAGTGCCGGATTGAAAATGAGGGCGATCTGTCCGCAATCACGGAGATCATAAACAGATATTCGTCCGGAGAGGATATTATATTCCTGCAAACCGATATTTATAAAGTGAAAGCCTCTTCTACCACCACGCAGCTTCCCATGGAATATAGCGTCGGAACCTCCAAGGGGGATGCGGACAATGAAAAAATTCTGCGGAATGCAGGCTTTGAATGTATCTCGTATTCTGACTATACCGCCATTCTGAACGCACAGAGGCGTCAAAAAGCTTTGGAACAATTCACAGCGCTAAACAATAATGAGTGTATCTTCGTCAGATACCAGCCAGCTTCCGGCAAGGATGAGACAGGCTGCACGTATCCGCTGCTCATAGACGATGCGCAAATACCTGTCACCGTGACCAGGACCACATTAGAGAACCCTATTTCGTTTGCGAACAGTGTCGGTACTCTGATTGTAAGCGATGATTTATATCACAGGATATCTCAAAACGCTGTCCCTGAAACGAAAGTCCTGAGTGTAAATGGAAATTCCATCACAGGTAACGAGGAGCTGTTTCAGGCTTTGTCTGCATATTTGGATGAAAGCCCTTATCTGCAGGGCAATTCCCACAGGATACATGAAGTGGTTTCCCTGAGCAGCTCTACCTTCCTGCTGATCGGCTTTCTTGTGGTATTATTTTTTATCGCAACCGGCAGCATCCTGTATTTTAATAACATTTCGGCTGTGGCCGATTCAAAATCCGATTATGATATCCTCACAAAAATGGGATATGCGGACAGGAAGATAAAAAAGATCATCCGGAAACAGACCATCACCTTTTTCGGCATTCCGTTTCTGTTCGGGTTGGCAGACTGTATCTTTGCCACATTGGTATACAAAACAGCGCTTATGCAGGACCTTTTGGCGAACAGCATTGTCCTATACACGCCTATGATAGCAGCCATCGCACTGACACTGATCATTTATCTGATTTATTATATTATGACTGTCAATGCCTGTCATACAATAGTTTATTACTGTTCAGTCGTCAACAAAAGTAGTGAAAAACATGCGCCAAATTGATGCCCTTTATCAATTTGTGTGCAATATTTGTTATAATTCACACCTAAAGTATGTAAATAGTTGTCAGATTATGGCGGGTGTGAATTGTAACAATAGTTTTGGGAAAAATCGAAAATGTGTAAAATTGGGGTTGTATACACACAGATCAATGATATAATTTAGGCATAGATAAGGGGAAAAGGGAGGAAAATATGAAGCGCATTCATCCTAAGCTGTTGCTTTTGATACACTCTACCCTGCTTCTGATATATATGGGGCTGGAAATAACGATTCAGACGCCTTGCGGCATCAGCAAAACCGTGGCGCTATTGCTGTCATCTCTGATGCTGGCAGACTCTACGTATGTGAGCTCCTGCAACATCAGGGGCAATAAAGCGATCTCTCTGTTTTGCGGCATGCTGGCATTAGACAGCTGGTATATACTTCTCTCCGTTTCCGGCAATGCTGTATCAGGTATCGTTTTTTACGCCCTGAATCCGGTTATGTTGTGTGAATTCATTCACTTCATATTCCTGTTTTTATTTCAGGGCAGCAACTATCGTTTCCAAAAAGCGGCAAACATCTGCCTGACCGGGACCTGTATCTGCTCCCTGACCGGTATTTTGATATCGGACAATGTGTTTGCATTGTTTTATGGTATCCAGTTTTTGACAAGCTGGCTTTGTCTCATCTTTGTTGTTGTCTGCCATCGGAAAAGAGCTGCTTTTGTCCTGAAAGCTGAATGGAAGTGCATTCTGTTCTCTCTTGTGGTGATCATCCTCTTATTCCTCGCATACTGCCTTACCACGATGGGAATCAGAGGAAATCTTTCAAACTTTGGAGTGTATATCCCTGTCCTGCTGTTTTTCATGAGTATTCACGGCATTATACTGAAGGAGCAGCGCAGCTTTCCATTGTCGGCCATATTTAACGGATTTCAATTCATGGTAATCCTGCTTTTCGGGATGATCATTTGCGGCCTGATTACCATGACACTGGAGCTCGGCTGGCCATCCCTTCTCCTGATGCTGGATGGCATGTCTGTGTTTCTCTATGTCTGCAATATCATACTGGCTTGGAATCTGAGACAGGGAAACAGCAAAATGGGTATGGAAAGCAAGTACAATGCCGCCTTAGCGCAGTTGCAGCAGGAAGAGCAGCTAAAGCTTGAATTTTCGGACTTTCTTCACGACAATATCCTTCAAGACCTGCTTTCCATCAAAAATATGATGCCCAAATCAACCAGACCGGATATACAGAATATGATCGCCGAAACACTTGATCGGATGAGTATCTATATCCGGGAGCAGATGCAGAGTTATCATCCGGTATTATTATCAAAACTTACTATAAGGGAAAATTATCAAAATCTGCTTGCGTCTATTGCGCAATCATTTCCTGAACGCTATATCAGCATTGCCTTTGACTGTCCGGACTCTTTATTTTTAGTCCCGCCATATGATATTTTCATATACCGGCTTCTGAAAGAGCTCGTAACGAATGTATATAAACACTCAACAGGAGAAAAAGCGTGGATAACACTCACGCAGGAGAACGGAATGATCATACTATGCGTAAAGGATAACGGGAGTGCCGATGTCGACAGCCTCACATGTGCAGACGCGTCAATACATAAAGGTCTGGCATTGAGCGCTGACCGTGTACACAGCATGGGCGGCACAGTAAGGATAACCCAAAACATTCCGCATGGAATCTGTGTCTGTATCAGACTGCCAATGAAAGGAGATGCTTCTTATCAATATTTTGTTAGTCGATGACCACGCTCTGTTTTCTAAAAGTCTGGAAATTGCACTGTCGGACTACCCGGAAATAGATACCTTTCAAAGCATCAATGATGTGACGCTATTAGATCAAATCATTGAAGAATACGCCCCGGACATCCTGCTTATGGATATCAACCTGAAAAATATAACGTCTGACGACGGCCTGGAACTGGCAAAGCAGATATTATACCGTTATCCGGAGCAGAAAGTTGTGATATTGTCCGGATATGACCTTCCTGTATACCGCAGCGAAGCCCAAAAAATCGGGGCAAGAGGATTTATCAACAAAAATACAGAACCCGACAAGCTGATCGCGCTTCTCTCACAGATCATGCAGGGAAAATTTGTCTTTGACAGTTCCATTCCGTTTTTAGAGGAATTAACGGACTGTGAGAAAAAGATTCTGCAGCTCATAGCAGATGGCCAAAAGCGAAAAGAAATTGCGGGTACGCTCTATATCAGCGAGCGTACCCTCTCTAATCATTTACAGCATATTTTTGACAAGCTTGATGTCTCCTCCACTGTCGAGGCTGTTACCAAGGCAATTCGACTAGGATATATTACAGTTCCCTGATTGTTGTGATATCTATACTGACACCACTCTGCAGCATTTTCTGTAGCACGCGATCCCGTACCTGTAGATGGTCCTCATGCCGTTTTTTACCAAAGCTTCCTCATAGTTTCTGTCCTTCAATTGCTTTACGGCTTCGCGACATCCAGCCTCAAATGTGCCATCCTCTGCGTATTTCAGCTCAATAACGATGCCAGTCAGTTTTTTTCTGATTTCTATACTGATGTCGCTATATCCGTCTCCTGACTCCGCATTCGACCGGACAACCCAGTCATTCTTGTTTCCAAGAATCCCAAGCAGCAGTCCGTGATAAAAATTTTCCTTCATATTTTTTCTGGCATTGGTATCACGGATGCTGATCATGTCCCCAAGGTAATCATTGAAGATTTCCTCCACCGACGCAGCGTCGTTTTCCGCAAAGGCACAGCAGAAACGCTCAAGCCGCTGCGTATTTTTCTGTGTCTCTCCCGCAAACCAGTCCCGAATCTGTTCCTCAAATATCCACTGGATTTCTTTATTCGGAATGATCAGTTCTGTCATTCCATGATCATCTTTCCCGCACTGCGTCAGATAACCCGTTGTAAATAGGACGCTCCACAGATTATCCGTCTGTGAATCTAAGTCCCTGTAAGTCAGCTCCTGCCGAATTTTCTTTTTGACGCTGCCGCCATTGATCAACAGTTCGATCTCACTTTTCATCGATGCGTTTGCCTGACTGACAAATTTTCTGATGATGTCATTGCTGCTCGTGTTAACCCAGTAGTTCTGTGGTTCAGCCACGCTTTCATCGCGCAGACCGTCACAGTAATTGATGACATCCCACGGACAATATATACTCATATTCCCAAACAGATAGCCATCATACCACTCTTTCACAGCATCATACTGGTCTGCCCGCCCATAATACTCCAGCATTTGCAGAACCTCTTTATCCGTAAATCCAAAATATTCATTGTAGCGAACATCCTTTACGGTGTACACACTAAAATTATTAAGCCCTGTAAAAATGCTTTCTTTTGATATCCGAAGGCACCCTGTCAATACCGCCATATACAGACTCTCATTTGTTTTGAGCGCCTGTCCGAACAGCTTCTTGACCAGCTCTGCCATATCGTCATAATATCCAAAACGATATGCATAATCCAACGGCACATCATATTCATCAATCAACAGGATAACTTTCCGTCCATAATATTTTTCCAAAAGCTGAGACAAGGTTCGCAGGCTGTCCTCCATGAGACCATTCCCCATATCAAAAGAGCCTTTTTCATCGATATGGATTAACATTTGATACCGCTTATGTTCTGTATCAGATAGTTGATCGCTCTGCGCCAGGAATGAGAATCTTACGGCCTCATTTCCTATGAGCGTCCGCAGGGATTCCTTTGCCGACTCAAATGTTCTGCCGCTTACATCCTTTAAACTGATGGAAATCACCGGAAATGTTCCCATATATCTGTCACAGAGTTCCTTCTCCCTGGCTATTTTCAAACCATCAAAAAGGGAGCTGTCACTGCCTGTCTCAAAAAAATACCGCAGCATACTCATCATCAGCGTTTTTCCAAAACGCCTTGGGCGCGTAAACAGTGTCACCTTTCCAAAGTTCTCCAGCAGTGTCTTGATCAGTCCGGTTTTATCAACATAATAAAATTTCCCTGTGCGCATTTCCTGAAAATTTTCAATCCCCATGGGAAGCATTGCTTTTCCTGTCATATGATGTCTCCTCTCTGAACCATTTCTCACTTATACTGTCATATTCTTATTATAACAAATCCGCTCAAATTGACAACCTATTCTTGAAATATTGCGCAATCATACAATAATGAACGTTACTGTTCACTTCGTTCCAGTAACAGACAAAAATCCATGCAAAAATTGCAATACGAACTTCGTTCGTCGCGCAAATGGATTTTTGCTTGCAGCCACTACGTTTTCGTACGGACTTAGCAGTAAATGCGAAGTCCTGTGTGAACAGTAACTAATGAACAATGCCCTACTCAATCGTCAGCTCCAGATGTCCCGTAAAATCCTTCCCGGTAATGCCAATATAATTTCCGCCCGCCGGCAATGTGAGTGTTTCTGTATGACTGCCCTCTGTATCGAGCAGAATCACCGGATCATCACTGCCGAACAGCCAGAATACCTGTGCTGTTCCGCTTGTGACCTCCAGGTCACACGAGACGGCAATATCATTGCCCTTCTCGCGCTCTATGGAAGTGCCGCCAAACAGGTATTCTGTTTTAGAGAAATCCTTGTAATCCGCCGTGTAGCTGCCTGTGTAATGGTCATCGCCATATGTTCTCTTCCCGGTTAAGGAAAAACTGCCTGTGAGCGTCACGTCGCCCGCTGCCTGCAGGACATGGTTGTATTGATCTAAGACGGCATCTTTGGAGCAGCCTGTAAGCAGCACGGAACATGCAAAGACCAGGACAAGAGCCAGCTGTCCCCTCTGGGCAGAGCGCAGTAAGATGCTTCCCTTCCGGCTCTTTTTTTTCTGATTTGCAGTTTCCGGCGACTTCGCGGTACAAAGCAGCAGCAATGAAATCAGCAGCATCACGCCAAGGGACAAGCCTCCCAGCAAAACATTTCCCTTTCCTTCAGTCCCCGCCCAGTCGGCGGTGTCAAATCCGATCATGGTCAGCGCCGCGGAGAACGGGTAGACTTCCCGCAGCAATCCTTCCTTGAAAAACATGCAGCAGTACCCTGCAATAAAGGCAACTACGGAACCGCTCATAAAACTCCCCTGCCTCTGACTGCACAGAATGATGATCGGAAGCACCACAATGAAAACGCCCACGGACAGCCCTGTCATCTGGAACAGTCCCCGAAGCAGCACTGGCACAGTCTTGTCCGGCAGCCCCGCACAGATTCCAACGATCAGGGTAACCACAACGCTGTACACACCCATGATCACTGCCAGCAGACCGATCACCGCCAGTTTTCCAGTCAAAAATCTGCGAAAGGAAAATGGCACCAGCAAAACATTCTTGAGCGTGTCGTCCACATACTCCCTATTGATCAGGTATCCGCCGATCAGTGTGATCAGAACCGGCATGAAGATCGTGGCGTTGCCCCATATGGTAGCATTTACCAGGGCTTCAAAGTCAAAGTGTGGATTTTTGTATTCCTCTGACATAGCAGCCTGTGAGAAAAGCTGGAGCAGTGGCGAACACGCCATGCCGATAATTCCAATCAGCAGAATATGATATCTCTTTATCTTTTGAAATTCTGTTTTTATAACCGATAACATGACAATCCTCCTCATATTTTTTGTCCCTGATAAATCCTGACCATCAATGCCATACAGACCATGGCTTCCCCCATCATGATGGCAAAGACCACAGGTGTCGATATGAAATACGGCTGAAAACGGGTGTAAAACGCCAGAAATTCCTCTCCCATCGCGCCCGTCGAGTGATACTGATAAAGCCACCGGAAAATAACCGGAATAGGGAGAAAGGTCTGGATATTCAGTCCCAACGGCACCATGACAATCTTGTCGCTGATATGCAGCAGATATCCAATCACCATATATGCAAACGCGATGATCACGGAGATAATGTAGGACTTGTTGCACCACACAACCAGGAGCAGGCAGGGCATCGCTGCCGCCCAGAGCAATATTCCAGTGCAGAATGTAAGCAGAAGCTGCTGCCCCCAGCCGTCCATCGACGCGCCGGTCACGATGGAAATGGAGACACCCACAGCATAACCAGTCAGGATATAGCCGACATCAAACAGTAAGAGCACGAGCATCTTTGCCATTGCCAGCTGCCCTTTTGAGACAGGGACACTGAGCAGGTTTTTCAGTGTATCGCAGTCATGCTCCTCAAAAAACAGGTTTGCCGCCACGATAACCGACAGTGGAAGTAAAAGCATAAAACCGTTTTCCTCCCGTACTACGGACATCATATCGTCCAGGTTGCCGCCTTTTAACAGCATCGCATAGAAAACCGGCATGATGAATGTCGTGAGAAATGCGATACGAAACAGTTTTTTCCGCTTTATTTTTTGAAATTCACACAATATCAGTTTAAGCAATGCCCTCACCTCCCGTCACGCGCTTGAAGTAATCCTCCAGGCTCTCCTCACAGGTGTGCGCCTCATAGACATCGATCCCGTTCTCCACAAAGGCTGCAACCACTCTCGCGACAGGCAGGTCAAGCCTGTACAGCTGCAGGTTGTGGTCGTCCTGTATCGAGAACTGTTTTTCCTGGAAGCCGCACTCCAGGATCCTTGCCGCCTGCGCTGTGTCGGACAGGATAAAATGCACATGTCTGCTGCTGTTCGCTTCCAGCTCCGCAAGACTTTCCTCCTCCAGCAGCGCGCCGTGGTCAATGATCCCGATATCGTCCGCCAGCAGGGAGATTTCTGATAAAATATGACTGGAAATCAGGATCGTTTTCCCTCTCTCATCGCACAGCTGCCGTATAAAAGCGCGCACCTCCGCGATTCCGATGGGGTCAAGTCCGTTGATGGGTTCGTCCAGGATCAACAGTTCGGGATCGTGCATGACCGCCAGGGCGATTGCCAGGCGCTGCTTCATGCCTAGCGAATACTGCGAGAACAGCTTCTTGTCCTTGTAGGGCAGTCCGACCAGATCCAGTGCCGGCCTGATGGCATTACGGTCTGGCACGCCGCGCAGCGTCGCAAAAATGCGCAGGTTTTCTGTCGCGGTCAGATTGGGATAAAAGCCGGGGGACTCGATCAGGCTGCCGATGCGCGGAAGGAGTTTCTTCTCATTTCCATGTACTGGCGTTTTCCAGATATATACCTCGCCGGAAGTCGGTCTGGTCAGACCTAGCAGCATCTTCATGGTGGTGGTTTTCCCGGCACCGTTTCTGCCCAGCAGGCCATAGATCCGCCCTTTCTGCACATGAATATTCAGGTCGGCGACACTTTTTACGGTTCCGTATTGCTTTGTGAGATTTCTGGTTTCGATAATGTATTTGCTCATTGTTGTAAAACCTCCTGTATTTTTGATACCCCTATTCTACCACCGCATCCTGAAAAAATCCTTACGCCAACCTTACATGAACCTTGCGTAAACCTTGCATTTTTTAATGCACTTCCAGTGGAAAGGATACTGTGAATGTCGTTCCTTCTCCAAGGATACTTTCCGCGGTCAGGGTTCCGCTCATTTTTCCGGCAAGCTGGTGCGCGATGGATAATCCTAGTCCACTGCCCTTCTCACTTCTGCCTTTATCACACTTGTACAATCGCTCAAAGATATGTCTTAAATCCTCTTTTCCAATGCCGCCTCCGTTGTCCGTCAGTGTGAGTTTCACCCGACTACCCTGCTGCGCCAGGGTGATTTCAAGCCTGTCCGCGTGACTGTGTGCGATTACATTCTGGATCAGGTTATTCCATATCCGCATGTAGGCATCCGGATCAATATTCACCCAGAAAGGCTGCTCGGGAAGATCAACGGCATACGCGATCTGTTTTTCCTCAAAGATTGGAATCCAGTCGATCAAGAGATTGCGTGTCAGTTCTGCGATTTCTGTTTTCTCCGGCTGTAGGACAAATTCATCCGAATTGAGTTTGAACCAGTCAAACAGCACATCGATGTATTCTTTCAGATCATGCGCTTTTCTGCGCGCAGTTTCCACATACCTGTCCTGTTCCTCTCCCGTGACAATCCCCTTGTGCGCGGCATCGAGATAGCCGATCATCGTCGTGAGCGGTGTCCTGACATCGTGCGAAAGGCTTGTCATGAGCTGCCTGTTTGCCTCCTCTGTCTGGCGCAGAGCAGACAGGCGGTCTTCATAGGATTTTACGATGGCGTTGATCTCATAGGCGATCGGAGCTGCCAGTTCATGTTTTTCTGCCAGAATCCGCCTGTTGCCGTTTCCAGCTTTAATATCCGCAAGCGCCTCGGTCATCTCCCCGATCTGCTTTTTTGCATGGTGCAGCATATATAGCATATATATGGAAAAACAGACGGATAGCAAAGTGACTGCCATATAGACGATTGTCATAAGAATCCCCCTTCTTCCTTTTTATGTTCTGGTTTCATTAATGCTTTTTCCTTGTTAAACCGGTAGCCTATGCCTTTCACAGTCTGGATAAACTGGGGATTTGCGGGATTTTCTTCCAGTTTTTTGCGCAGACGGCTTATGACTGCCATGATATTGCTGTCGTCATAGACGTATGCCTCTCCCCACACTTCCTCATAGATTTGCTGTTTGGTCAGGATTCTGCCCTGATTTCTGGCGAGCGTCAGCAGCAGGTCAAACTCTTTCGGCGGCAGTTCAAATGCACCGTTTGCGGTTGTTATGGAATGGGTGTCCATGTCGATGGTCAGCCCGTCGTAGACGAGCGGCACAGTCTGTCCCTCATTCCGGTTAAAGCGGGTATAGCGCCTGATCAGCGAAATAATGCGCGCTGTCAGTTCGTCTATGTCAAACGGTTTTGTCAGGTAGTCGTCCGCCCCCGAGCGAAGTCCCTTTACTTTTGAAAGATGATCGTTTTTGGAGGTGAACATCAGTATTGGTAGATTGCTTTCCGCCCTGATCTGCGCCAATGTCTCAAAACCGTCCATGCCGGGCATCATCACGTCCAGAATAACCAGCTGGTATGTGTTCTCTTTCAGCTTTTTCAGTCCTTCCCTGCCGGAAAGGCAGAAGTCGGCTTCGATATTTTCGATTGATATGCTCCGTCTGACCAGGACGCAGAGCTCCTGGTCGTCGTCTATGATCAAAATTCTGTTCATGCTGTCGTCTCCCTTTAATACGGTTCCCTTATATGCATAAAAATTCCATGTTATTATTTCATTTTAGCAGATATTATCTGTTGCAGCCTTACATTTGTCTTGCATTTTTTGTCCGCTCTCTATGCGCTGAATCGCATTTTAGATTGATCCCTATCTGACTCAGGCACTCCACAAACTGTACTCCTTTCTGCTGCTCTGGTCTGACATAAATGTTAAATTTCATGCTGTTTTTGACATTTCGGACGAATTTTGACATTTCGATTTGACAATGTTCTCAAAATAGTATACTCTTTCCTTTGTCATGACAAATTATTACAGTACACCAGGAGGAAAAATGTCAAACAATAACATATATCACAGTTCCATTCCGCAAACGGAAATCTCTGCTATAACATGACAAACGATTACATGTTCCGCGCCGTCCTGCAAAAGAACACCAAAGTCCTTAAAGGGTTAATTGGCGCGCTTTTGCATCTCGACCCCGAATCCATTGAGGTTGAGATCACTAATCCGATCATCCTCGGTAAATCTTTCGAAAACAAGGATATGATCCTGGATATCAATGTCATCATCAACGGTCAGACACGCCTCAACCTCGAGATGCAGATTGTCAACTACCACAACTGGAAGGAACGCTCCCTGTCCTATCTGTGCCGTTCTTTTGACAATGTATACAAGGGCGATGACTATATCAAGGCTATTCCTGTGATCCAGATCAGTTTCCTTGACTTTGACCTGTTTCCGGAAAACCCAGAATTCTATGCAACCTACATGATGAAAAATATAAAAAACGATATAATATATACTGACAAAATGCACCTGTCTGTGATAGAATTAAACCATACCGAACTGGCAACCGACGAGGACCGCCGCTACGGGATTGATCAGTGGGTAACATTTTTTAAAACCAAAACATGGAAGGAGCTGAAAGCTATGACCGCTACAAACCAATATATGGAAGCTGCTGCTGATACCATCTTCGAGCTTAGCTCAGATGAAAACATCAGGGAGCTCTGCAGGCGCCGCGCCGATTACGAAGCCTACGAGCGGTACAATGCAGCGGAACACGCCCGCAAGGACGATCTGATCACCAGACAGGCTGCCGAACTTGTTCAAAAGGACTCTGAAATTGCAAGACTGCAGGCACTACTCAGCCAGACACAGCAATAAGCCATATAATGATTCAAATCCAAGATTTGTGCAAAAATTCGCGCTTAGAAAATAAAGCGAAAAAGGCAACTGCGTTTACGCAGTTGCCTTTACACTTTAATCCGGCAAAATATATCTTATGTTATCAGTATGTCCACGGCGCAATGTCCAAGTGCGTTCCCAGTTTGCACGAAAGAGCGTATCTTTCATCGTCATAGTACTGCTCAACGCCATCTTCAACGCCGCTATTAGGATAGCCATCAAACGCATAAACGATCCAGCCGTCATCCTCTCTGGTATACCCCAAATGCCGCTGCCCCATGCCTCGATTATATTCATATAGGAAAATGCAGCGGCAATTTATACCTCCGGCATTTCTTTTAATGGGCTGGATTTCGGGACGCGCGGCTGTATCATTCGCAGCATTGTCAACTGATTGTTTTTCATACAATTTCTACAATACAGCGATGGCAGCCGATTTCCTTCCTTCACAGATACTTTCGTCCTGCACTTTGGACATATATATTCTGACATAGATTTCCCCTCTTGCACGTTTCATTTGTAAAAACAACTATTTTCATCTATTATATACCCAAAATCCGCATTTCTCAATCTGTTTCTTAATAAACTACAAAGACCTATATTTCTTCCAGCTGCACACAATATAAATTACAGTCGCCATAACCGTAAACCCTAATGTGGCGGTCGGCATCCATGGGTAGCGCGTTTTCCACGTCATCATATCCCAACAAGTGCCCTTCATAATCATCCAGATCGGGAGCGTAATGTAAAAGAGAAAACGGCGTTTCAGGGTGTAGCCCGCCACCGCCATAAGTCCACAGCATAGGATCTTCACGATACAGGCATACCCTTTGGAGAAATCCGGGACAAAGCTCACAAGTGCGATTCCAAGCAAAACCAGCGGCAGAATATTCAGGATGATAAAAAGGGAGCCGCCATCCTGGTGCATTATAAACAAAAGAAGCGGAACCAGAATACTCATGGCGGCTGCGATAACCGACTGGAAAGAGCTTTTGCAGCGGGCGGAAAAGAACAGCGAAATCGTCCCCATCTCCGTCATTCCCAAAAAGCTGGAAAAGACAAAATAACAGAGAATCTCCTTCATGTAAGCTGTCGAGGGGTTCCGATAGTTATTCCAATCAATGATATGACTATCTTCCATCACCTGACCGTAGAGACAGTCCAGTCCGTCCAGTCCAAACACGCACCACGAGAGTATGAGATCCAATAGTACCATAACAACATACGCTCCGACCACAACCGTCATTCCTGCCGCGATTTTGGCAATAATGTCTTTTGATGCCCCCTCTTTTGTGGTAAACAGGATCTGCCGCGTGTTGGCAGCGCTCTCCTCGGAGA
Source organism: Lachnospiraceae bacterium (assembly GCA_009774245.1). Lineage (GTDB taxonomy): Bacteria > Bacillota > Clostridia > Lachnospirales > Lachnospiraceae > COE1. Next base: position 71,902 of record VSNM01000011.1, read on the forward strand.
AAACAGGCGATAACGCAAGCAGTACCAGCGCCAGTCCCAGGATATTTCCGACCTCCATCACCTCCGTGAACACCTTCCAGCCATAGGCGTACTCTAACAGGAGCGTTTTCCCTGTCGCGGCGCACGCCTTTCCAAGCTCCGTCTCCGCGATCGGATAGACACATGTTCCCACATGATAATCGTTAATGCCATGAAAATATCCGTCGGAAAATCCATGCATGACAAAATCATTCAGATAATTTTTGTCCAGAAATGTATTGACATGCTCCGATACCCCGCTCGGAAATCCGTATTTTTCGACAATCTGCGCCACCTTTTCGTCCGTGAGCGCGCCCTGAAATGCCTCCGTAATCTCCCGATCCATCTTCACCGCCTGATATCCCGTATACTTCACACCGTTTATCGTCGATTCCGCACCGATGACATGGCTCCAGAAGTACAGCAGAAATATCGCAAGCGACGCCAGCACACTGAAAAGAAACAGTTTTTTGGAGCAGATCTTATATAATTCCATCTTGTATAGTCTCATTTGAATCCTCCATTCTCGAAGCGTTATTCCAACACACAAATGACAGCATTGTCACAATTTATTCACCATTCTCAAATATAATAATACAGATACGCATCCTCCAGGACAGGCTCCACCGCCACCGCGTCTGGGTGGGGCTTATCCCTTGACACAATCCGAAGCTCTACCCATTCCCCATTGCCTGTTTCCTGAACACTCCCAATATGTTCCTTCTGATTTTTTCCAGGATCACTCCCAATATAATTCCTGAGATTGCTCACCGCATATGCCGCGTTGAGCTCATCCGCCGTTTTCGCAGGCACGACACAGTTCCACACACAGCCCGCAACCGGCTCCAAAATCTGCGTCGGCGTTCCCGACTGAATCAATTGCCCATGCTTCATAATCAGAATCTTGTCAGCAATATATTCCACATCGGAAACAATATGCGTTGACAAAATCACGATTCTGTTTTTCCCCAGCGCGCTGATGATATTCCGAAAACGGACGCGTTCCCTGGGATCAAGCCCTGCTGTCGGCTCGTCGAGTATCAGGATCTTCGGCTCGTTCAAAAGCGCCTGTGCAATGCCAATCCGCCGCAGCATTCCGCCTGAAAAAGTCTTTAGCTTTTTATTTCGCTCCTCAGTCAGCCCCACCATTTCCAACAGACGGTCAATCCGCACCTTCGCGGCGTGCGGCGATATCGCTTTCAACGCGGCGATATAGTTCAGGAAACGCACTGCGCTGAACTCCTTATAGTACCCGAAATCCTGCGGCAGATACCCCAGCAGGTTCCGGTATGTCCCGCCGAGCTGTCCGATCGGTACGCCGTCGCAGGTAATCTGCCCCTGCGTGGGCTTGAGAATACCGACGATCATGCGCATCAGTGTTGTCTTTCCCGCGCCATTTTCGCCGAGCAGCCCGTACACACCATGTCCAAATTCCGCTGTCAGACACTGCACCGCACGCTTCTCCTGCTTTTTGTTTCCATATGTCTTTTCCAGTTCCGTCACTTCTAATCTGCACATAATATTTCCCCCTTATCCAGTGCATTAAAAAATCTCCTGACCTGCACCGCCAGCATGCCAATCCCTGCCATCAATGCCACACCCCAGAACGCAAGCGCCGACGCCTCGTACAAGTCCGGAATCGACGCCAGCACGCCCCAGAACAGCGCCGAAAAGATACCGACCGCAACAAGCAGCAGCAGGTTTCGCCGCCCAATCTCCATGAGCATCACGGTCATACAGGTACATTCTGTAAACACAAACGGAACCAGGATAAAAAGCACCGTCCGCATGAAATCCAGATGATAATTCAGGTTGGCGGACACCGTTGCGAGCATCAGCGCCACGAGACTGACCACGCCCGAGTAGACCATTTGAAATGCCGCAAGCTGGCGCACATTAAAATAACAGCTCTCCCCCAGCTCGGTCATTCCCGAGAAAAATAGATTTCCCACCTCGAACAGCGACAATGCCCCCAGAGCGCCTGAAACAATCATGGAAATCTGCCCCCACTGCCGACAGCTCCCCAGAAAAATAATTCCCAGACAGACCATGAGATGAATCGCCAGGATGGTCTTGTCCATGTAATAAATCTGCGATTTCAATATGCGGGCCTTTACTCGAACTTTTGTTCGAAAATCATTTTCTGGCGGTAAAGCAGACTGTTCAGTTTGAGTCAGCCTGATCTGTTCTATGTGTGCAAAGGTTTCCTGTTTTTTGGCGCTGTCAATCCTGACACTCTTGTTAACTCTGTGAAATAACTCCCTGATATCATCGTATTTATCAGCCATAATACCCCCTCATTTTTTTCCGAATCCCGTCGATTCCCAGACGGAAACGCGATTTTGCCGTCGATGTACTGCACCCTGTAATTTTGGCAATATCGCCAAATTTCAGCCCGTCATGGATTCTCAGGATCACAATCTCCCGCTGTTCCTGCGGTACACTCTGCAGCAGCTCCCGCAGAAACAGTTCATTGTCGCAGTCCTCGATCGTCCTTCCATAATCTGTGTGTACCTGGACTGTATCCTCTGCCTCATCGAGAGAAAACGTGTTTTCCCTCTGTGCCGCCAGGCCGCGGAAATAGTCACAGCACAGATTGCGCGCGATCATGATGAGATATCCCTTCAGATTTCTGTGACTGCAGGTGTCTGCGTATTTCAGATACCTTAAAAATACCTCCTGCGCAATATCATAGGAATCTGTCTCGTTTCCCGTATAGTAACGGCAGAAACGGTAGATGTCATCATAATATTTCTCAACCGCCGCCTGGACGATCGTCTGCCTGTCTCTCTGATCAATCATTTGTCACCCCTGCAAGGAAATTGGTTTCGGACATATGCCACAGTTGCCCGGCATATGATCTTTGTATCAATACATTATATAAGACTGTTTTTGTTTCAAAAAAGATCAGCCTTTTTATATTTTTAAATCGAGTAGGGGAATGCTCTTCTCCACTACTCGCCGCGCGGAGCGCACGTTGCGCGAGCAACAATTTCATCTGTGCGCCCCTGTGCATAGAAAAAAGGGCGTCTGATACAACACCCTTTTGACTATTTTGCTCTTAACTTTTGATTTTATCCAATTCTGTGATATTTACTCCCGCCGCGGCAAGTATTACTTTCAGCTCGATATAACGATCATACATCATATTATATGTGTTCGTATCGTTGTTCTCTTTTGCCGATAACATCCAATTCTGCAATCGTGAAAATTCAACAACAGAATCTTTTACTATATCAGACATACTTAGCACATACTCACCTCCTGACTCTGAAAATGTATTATTAAATTATTATATATTCATTACCGCCTCTTCCACCGCATCATACCTCGGCACCATAAGCTGCTCCATGAGCGCCTTGTACGGATCGAGTTCATTGCTGAGCACCATCTTTGCGATCGTGGGCGAGAAACCGCTTACCAGAGCCACGCCAAGCGCATTCTCCCTGATCGGGATTGTATTTGTCCTGCTGCAGATGTTCCAGAATACCAGCCTCGGCAGACGATAGCCGCGCGCCGCGTATTTTCTGGCAAACGTGTCAAACAATTTCTCGTTGGGGGATACCCAGTTTCCATTGACATTGCTTCTGGTCGCCGTGTCAAATTCCATATCTGACAAAATCAGCAGATTGGAAGGAAGCTCCTTCTGCGGCATACGGTACTTTACCGCCGTATTCAGGATCAGGTCAAACACCGCCTCAATGTTGGTATTCGCCACCTCGTTGTGACTCATGGCGATTTCGATCTTGTCATGGAGCGTCCTGCCTTTTGACAGGTCTACAAACTGCGGCGTCTGGCTGAATGTGATGTAGGTGTCCCGAAACTGCCCTGTGCAGTGCTCTGCAAAATAGATCGCGAGCGCGTTTGCCACGTCCAGGCAAGTCACATTTGAACTTCTTCCAACTGCGGAATACATACTTCCGGAACCGTCCGCAACGCAAAGTGTATTTCCATTTCCCTGTATGTAATCAGGCAGCGCCTTCCACAATTCCTCCAACGTATCGTCGAGGGCTTTCAGATTCCACCTGCGATTTGTATCAAAATAAGAATGAACAATGTCGTGTGGATAGAGCACGCCTGCATGAATCGCCTTCTCTCCCTTTTTCACGGTGCCCAGAAATTCCCTGCGCCGCTCCTCGTCATTGCGCAAAAAAGCCGTGTTGTACACCAGATTTGCCCTTGACGGTACCGCCTCATATTTGATGTCAGCCCACCTGCCACTGCTCATCTTCACTTCCACAACGTCCATATACTGTCTGTATGACGACAACATCTGACGATACTGTCTGCTTGTCATGGACAGCTTTTTTGCCAGCATACGTGCCATTCGCTTCGCGTAGTCTGAGGATGCATTCTCAGATGGCAGCCACTTTGCGCAAAGGCTGATTGAGAGCCCCTTCTCCCTGTTGACGCCGTCCTCCTCCAACTGTCTGCGAATCATCTCCACAGCTTCATCCGCAAGCGGAGATTCCAACAATGCCACCACGATATCCCACCGTGAATACTCTGGGATCAGCGGCAGCAGGACTTTTGCCGTCTCTGTATGGCTCTGCGCCAGATAGAGCATGATTGTCCGAAACAACCTGCGCTCCCCAAGTCCCCCGCGCACATCGCCCGCATAAAACAGCCAGCGCATCGCAAGCTTCGGATCTTCATAATACGCCTTCACAAACGTGTCTGCGATCTCCTTTTCAGACGCATTCCGAAACGAGGAAACGGCAAAATTTAAATCAAGCAGTGCCTTTCCCGTCGTTCTGTAGCCAAGCGCGCCATTTTCGGTCACAGATGTATTATATTCATTGTTCAACATATTCTTAATATTCTGCATGAATCCCATTTTGATTCCCTTCTTCTAGTGAACATGGGCACTGCTCTGTTCATCCTGTGCAAGCTGTATCGGTTATTTTCTTACAGCTCCTTATATTATTTTCTTTGCTGTACAGTCAGAAATGGGGTTGGCAGGATTCGAACCTGCACAGTCTTCACTACCCTTATAGAATCTTGCTGCATGAGCTTTTGACAAAGCTCCTTTTCAGTGCTGCCTTTACCATTTTGGCCACAACCCCATGGTCAGGAACTGGAACCGACAGGACTTGAACCTGCAACCTGTGGGTTATCCTCCATATTTAACATTGCTGCATGAGCTTTTGACAAAGCTCCCTTTTTTGCACCGCTCTATCCAGTTGAGCTACGGTTCCATAATTTATTCAAACAATCGAGTAGGGGAATGACCTTCTCCACTACTTGCTGCGCCGGGCGCATGTTGCGTCAGCAACTAATTTCCTTATGCGCCCGTGTGCATAAAAATAGGGGCATTCGGAATCGAACCGAAGAATTAGAGGATTTAAAGTCCTTTGATGAAGTTGCTGTAAGAATCTTTGTCAAGATTCTGTTATTCTACACCCGTTAAGGGTGCTGCTCTGCCACTGAGCTATGCCCCTAAAAATGATATGAATCGCGCTATAGGTTTTCCGCGCTAAAAACGGGGCTAGCTGGACTCGAACCAGCGACAAGGGGATTAACAGTCCGGTTAGAAAATTGCTGCATGAGCTTTTGACAAAGCTCTTTTTTTCCTGCTCTACCAACTGAGCTATAGCCCTATTAGGAGTGGCGGGGAGGCTCCTACTGTGGAACCTGAATCCATGTATGTACGATTGCTGTGTGCGTCTTTGACAAGACGCGCGTCTCCAAACCACTCCATGCATCTACTATAACATTCCGCCATGAAAAGTTCAATATACCTGTAGTATAAAATCTTTCCTATAAATTCCGCTCAGTTACTGTTCACTTCGTTCCAGTAACAGGCAAAAATCCATGCAAAAATTGCAATACGAACTTCGTTCGTGGCGCAAATGGATTTTTGCTTGCAACCACTACGTTTTCGTACGGACTTAGCAGTAAATGCTAAGTCCTGTGTGAACACTAACTCCGCTCATTCTTTTCCCTGCCAATATGCGCGACCTTGCAGTACCTTCCGAAGCCTTTGGAGGCAGACCGGTAGGCCGCAATGCCGCCGATGACCGCCCCGAGATAAGTAACCGCCAGATGTTTCATCCATACGTTCACATAAACTCCGCCATGCAGCAGCGCTATAAGATGCGCATTGATGGCAACGTACACACTGAGCTTGCGCTTGTACTCCGTCGCCCACAATGCCACATAGCCGATATTATACCCCGCAAATACGGCCAGTATGAGGATGACAGCAACTGTGACTATTACGGCGGTGCTCGGTCTGTTGCCTACGTTCATGCCCATATAGACCGTGGTGGCGCCCAGAAAAATCCCCATTAAAATAAACGCTATTACACCGTTGACATACCGAAACATGAAAGCCATTAAAATAATCCCTATCAATGCGCCTGCAACCGCGCTCACAATCCCACGCATACTGTTTTTCCTCGCGGCTTTGTCAGATGAAAGCGTTTTGCTGCTCTGCGCTGCGATCTGCTCCTCGCACTGGGGGCAAAGGTGCCGATACTCATACCCAGTCAACAAAACATTAGTTTGCTCTGGGTGTTTGCAGTTCTCACAGCAGGGCACAAAATCCTTTTCCTTCAAAAAGGAAACCACCGCGCTTAAAATACTGTCAACAGCCTTCTTCGCACCGTTGAAATCCAAAATATTGCCGCACTGCACGATAATCTTGCTGTCCCGCTGCCTCACCATCAGAATCGGGGAAGCCTTGTCCTTGAGCAGCTTTTGCTCGGCTTTCCCTATCTTAGGGCACAGACTGCTTGTGGCTGAAGTCATGATGGTGAACATTAACGGAGCAGAGTTTTGGGAAACCGTCAGTAAAAAGGGATATCCCTTGCGTGCACCATAGATGACCTTGTTTTCCAGGTCATAGTGCAGTCCCCAGCTAAACGCCAGGTTTTGATATTGTTCTTCGCTGATGTTTATCAGTCCCATTGTCTTCTCTCCTCTCAACTTTTGTTTATCAAAAAACAGTATTCATGTAGTTCTTACTAAGAATATCACTTTTATCTGCAAACATCAATATATCTTGCGCAGAAATAAAATAATGTAAAAAAGGACATTTCATCGAACAATGTTCTGAAATGCCCTAAATGCAATATTATTCTGTTTAGTTCGCTTTCTGGTTCTTCGCCTCAAAATCCTCAATATACTGAATAATCAGCTTCACTGTCCCGTCCACGCCAAGGATACTGCTGTTGATCGACAAGTCATAACTGTCAGCGCGTCCCCACTTCTTGGTGGAATAATAGTTATAATAGCTCTGGCGCTGTTTATCCTTCTTGACCATCATCTCGCGCGCCTTGTCCGCGTCAATCTCATACTTTTTCATGATACGCTCAATCTTTGCGTCCTCATTCGCATGAATAAAGAGATGCAGACAATTCTTATATTCCTGCAGCGCATAATCCGCGCAGCGTCCCACGATAACACAGGGCTCTTCCTCCGCAATCTTCTTGATCGTGTCAAACTGAGCCATGAAAACCTTGTGGCTGATCGGCATATCCACAAAAGAAGAAGAATTGTAGCCAAACGTGTATGTATCCATAACTAAATTATAGAGAAAAGAATTAGTCGGCCGCTCATCGTGATTTCGAAGCATTTCCTCACAGAACCCGCTCTCCTTTGCAGCCCTCGAAAGCAGCTCCTTGTCAAAGCACTGAATCCCATAATGGCTGGCAAGCTTTTCCCCAATCTCGTGTCCTCCGGAACCAAACTGACGTCCGATCGTAATTATCGTATTCATAGTAAAACCTCCATTTCTGTCTGACATTCCTAATCCGCACTGGCCGCCTGATACATAAAACACCAGATTGATAAGATTTATCACAATACGGCTGTGTGTATTACTATTATTATATCCCGTATTGGTCAAATTTTCAATTATTTTATCATTTTGAATTCAATCAGGCTTTAGCAGCGCCTCAAATTTCAAATCTTTATCCAGCTTCATGTCCCGGAATTGAATTATTAATATAAACTTTTCCCTCCAGTTCCTCAGCTCCTTCTATTTCTATCTTCCCCAATGTGGGTTCTATCTGATCATCTCCAAATAGGAAGTATAAATTCCCAGTATCATTATGATACACTGCTTTTTTCCCATCTTCAATAAAGTATGCTGTTCCAGCCCTGAAAACATTTGATAGATCATCTTGTATAGTACCATTATCTACTGGTACTGCAACAATTTGAAAATCAAAAGAATCCTTCGTAACCCTGCTGGTATGAATGCAATAATATGTCAGTGTTTTGCCCTCAAGGTCGGCATCATACAGACCTGTTTCCTCAATGTAAACTCCATCATATACTTTTACCACGGCATCTACAATGATGTCATCTGAATTCGTATTTAACAGACCATTAATAGCGGTTATTTTTAATCCTTGGGAAGAAAGATCGGCATTCAAAACTTCACCAATCCAGATTTGTCCAGATTCACCTATCATAATTCCTTCATAATTGCAAAACATTTCCACACAGTCTTCATTTTTAACCGCCGTTAAGAAAGCCTCATTCAGATTACTGCCAAAACTGTCTGATGCATTCATAAAATCCTTGCTGTTCTCATATGTTATGTCCGATATTGTGATCGGATAAGAAATTTCAGAAGAAATTGCCGACCAATCCTGCATCAAAAACTGTTGCCTGACTTGCGCCGCATACAGTTCTACCTCGGCAGAGGAAATATTTGTTGCAGCCCGATAGAAATCGTTGCCGGTTACCGGGTTATTTTCTTCTGGCTGAGAAAACGAATCTGTTTTTTCTTCGTCTGCGCTATTTATGGATTCCGAACGATTCTCAGGTTCTGTGGCAGATACCGTACGCTCATCGCGAAAAATTTCAACAGTAGTCTGACTTTCTTTTAAACCATTTTCTTCAGTCAAAGAGAATTCCTGCACAGGCAAATCCGGCTGCTTATTGGAACAGCCGGATAGTTGTACACTTAATAAAAGAATGAGTAGAATTGACTTTTTTTTCATAAATCTTTCCCCTTTTAGCTTTCTAATAAGATTTCAGTTCCTTAGTATCTGCAACAGTTTTTCAAAATAATCCGGCAATGGCGCCTCGACCTCGATATACTGTCCGCTTCTGGGATGGACAAAACCGATCGTCATGGCGTGCAGAACCTGTCCCTCCAAGTGAAATGGCGCTTTCCGGCTTGTATATACCGTGTCCCCCAGTATCGGATACCCGATGCTTGCCATATGAACCCGGATCTGGTGCGTTCTGCCAGTCTCTAGCTGGCACTCTATGTACGTATACTGGTCAAAATGCTCCAGCACGCGATAGTGTGTCACAGCGCGCTTCCCGTGTTTCTCATTCACTGCCATCTTCTTGCGGTCGTTTGGATGGCGTCCGATCGGCGCGTCCACAGTTCCCTGCTCATCCTTCATATTTCCGTATACAATCGCCCTGTACTTTCTGGTAATATCATGTGTTTTGAGCAGCTCCGCGACCGCATTGTGCGCCTCATCATTCTTGCAGACAATAATGGAGCCTGTCGTGTCCTTGTCAATCCGGTGTACAATTCCGGGGCGCAGAACCCCGTTAATGCCGGAGAGTTCTCCCTTGCAGTGGTACATGACCGCGTTGACCAGCGTCCCCTCATAATGTCCGGGCGCCGGATGCACGACCATATTTTTGGGTTTATTTACAATCAGGATATCCTGATCCTCATACAAGATATCCAGAGGAATATCCTGCGCCGGAATATCTGGCTCCACAGACTCCGGTATGATGAACCTTACCCGATCATCAGCCTTAACCCTGTAGTTTGCCTTGACCACCGTATCATTCACAGACACATTGCCATCCTTGATCACCTTCTGGACATAGCTTCGCGACAAGGCTTCCATATAACCGCTGATGCACTTATCAATGCGCTCATCCTCCATCTCAGGGAGGATGTCAAAAACAATTTCATTCATATACACACCAACTATTTGATATCACGAAACTTCTTTGTTCGGAATGATAAAAACTCCAGATCTGTCTCCTTGTAGACAAACAGCAATAGAATCACCAGAATTATTGATGACAAGGTTACATAAATATCAGCTACGTTGAAGATCGGAAAATCAATCAGACTAAAATATAAAAAATCAACAACATAATCATAACGTATCCTGTCAATCAGATTTCCAATCGCACCGCTTGCGATAAAAACGAGTGTAATATGCAGTTTTGTGTACATTTTTTGATAAGGCACCTTGATCAGGACGTACAAAATCACCGCAAGGATAATGACAGAGATCAGCACAAAAAACAGTTTCTGTCCCTGCAGCATACCAAACGCCGCGCCGCGGTTTTCCAGATAGTGAAGCTCAAACACACCCTCCCAGATTACCCATGGCTTCTGATTCATCAGATTTGTGACCGCGAAATATTTGGTTGTCTGATCGATCGCAATTAACAGCATTGCCAACAGAATGTCAACAGCCAATTGCCTTCTTTTCTTTTTATTCATATTTTATTGATCCCAATCCTCGTCCGTAAAATAAATTTCGTTGATTCCGGCCATGATTTCCTCCCTGGTAACAGTCGTATCGATCATAGCCTTTCCGACTTTCTTTAAGAGGATAAATTTCAGCCTGCCCTCTTCCACCTTTTTGTCAGAGGTCGTCAGCTCATAGATCTCCTCCGGATCGATATTCTCTATGGAAATCGGCAGATTAAACGGCACAAACATATCCCGAATCTCATAATACTCATCCTTGGAGAGCAGGTTTCTCTTCCACGAGATATACGCCGCGGCCACACAGCCAAGCGCCACGCACTCCCCATGCATCAGCTCAAAATTCTTCGCCTTCTCAATGGCATGGCCGATCGTATGACCGAAGTTCAGTATTGCACGCTCGCCCTTTTCTGTCGGATCTTTCTCCACGACGATCTTCTTGCAGGTACAGCTTTTGTAGACCATATCCTCCAATACATCCAGATTTCTATCATGAATCTCATACATATTTTCGATAATCCACTCATAAAACGAAGCGTTCTTGATCAATCCATGCTTCAGCACTTCTCCCATACCAGAATAGTACTGTCTGTCGTCGAGCGTCCTGAGCGTAGAAATATTCATATACACGAGCTTCGGCATATAGAAAGCGCCCACCATATTCTTGTACTGGTCAAAATCCACACCCGTCTTGCCACCGATACTGCTGTCGACCTGCGCCAGCAGTGTTGTCGGTATCTGTATGAAATCAACACCTCTCAGATAAGTGGCTGCCGCAAACCCCGTAATGTCGCCCACCACACCGCCGCCAAGCGCGAGAAGCATATCTTTGCGTCCAAACTTATTTTGTATCAAAAATTCATAAATATTCTTTACAGTATCGAGATTTTTACTCTGCTCGCCATTTGGGAAATCAAATACGAATACTTCCCTGCAGCTGTCTCTCAACGCTTCGCTTACCTCATCCGCATAAAAACCCTTTACTCGCGAATCCGTGATAATACAGAGCTTCTTCCCCTCAATCCCAAACGCTTCCAGCTCTTTTGCCAGACTGTTAAAGTCCTGTTCATATACAATATCATAGATCGGTTTGTTGTTCATATTGATTGTTAATCGCTGTGACATATTTGTCCTCCTTTGCATGGGCTGGTGGGTGCCCGTTTGCAATCGAGTAGGGGATTGCCCTTTTCCCCTACTCGCCGCGCGCCCCGTGCGCCGCCTTAACGGCATCTTTCCTCTGCACGGGGCTGCGCATAAAAAACTTCCCATCTATCACCACAGACGGGAAGTCTATCCTTATCCCCAGATCACATCTTAAATTGCACCGCGCGAGATTGGAACATCAAATGTTCCTGAAAGAATCTCCTGAAAATCTCCTGATATGTCAACAGACGCCGGAGTGATAATAAATATGTAGTTCGAAATTTTCTGCAGATTTCCATTGATCGCATAGGTAGAGCCTGATGAAAAATCAATGATTCTCTGCGCGATCGCAACATCCAGTCCCTCCAGATTTAACACGACAGCACGATTCGCAAGAAGTGTCTCTGTAATCTCCCTAGCATCTTCGATACTGTTCGGTTTGATCACACAAACCTCCATACCGTTTCCGGGGGCACGCTTGACGCCCCTGATCGGTGTGACCTTCTGGGACTGTTTTCTTGGCTTATCCACCGGTGCATCATAATCTTCCTCTTCGCGAACCACTCTCATCGGTTTTCTGACGGTATTGTCTATGATTTCCCCCTCATCATAGAAATCATCCTCGTCGTAGTATTCCTCCTCATTATTCAAATGCAGTGCGTCTAAAAACTTGTCCATTACTCCCATAGCTATTTTCCTTTCTCTACGGCATATACTGCCTTACTCCGAAGATACCGGTTCCTACTCTGACACAGGTAGCTCCCTCTGACACAGCTACCGCGTAGTCGCCTGTCATACCCATAGATAAATTTTCCATAGTTATATTATCAATGTTTTCATCCATAATGTCAACCGATATTTTTTTTAATTTACTAAAAATTGGCCTGTTTTTTTCAGCATTTTCTACAAAAGGCGCTATCGTCATCAGACCTTTGACGCATATATTGGGTAATTTTGCAATATCCTGCACAAGCTGTTTTACTTCTTCGCAAGTCGTCCCAAACTTCGTCTCCTCGTTTGCCACATTGACTTCGACCAGAATATTCGCACATACATTCTTTTTTACAGCCTCCTTGCTGATCTCCTCTGCCAGCCGCAGGGAATCAACACTGTGAATCAGATAAACCTTATCCACAATATATTTTACTTTATTTCTCTGAAGATGACCGATCATATGCCATCTGATATCCTTTGGCATCACTTCATACTTGTCGAGCAGCTCCTGAACCTTATTTTCACCAAAATCCCGGCATCCATATTCATATGCCTCCATGAGCATCTCCACAGGCTTTGTCTTGCTGACGGCAATCAGCGTCACATCCTCCGGTTTTCGTCCGGCCTTCTGGCACTCAGAGGCAATGATATCCTCCACGGCTTTCATATTTTTCCGAATTGTTACATCCTCCACCATTCTCTACAACTCCTTACTGATATGTGAAATCATTGTTGCTCACACTCGTCGCGTCTAGCACAATCCGATCATACACCGTCAGACCATACTGCGTATTCGAACTGACAATCGAGTATTCGTCATTATGAGCCAGCACTGTGATCTGTTTAAAATCCGCGTATCCCTTATTCATATTATAGACGCCGGTCAGTGTTCCCGTCCTGCTGATCGCCATCTTCTCAGTGGAATCCATCTTGCAGATATAATTGCCGATCTCCAGATCGCTGCTGTCAATATAAAACTCTTTCTCATCCGAACTGTAAACATTGGTCTCTACAAACTCATTGACCAGATTGCCGTTTTCATCAGCTTTTTCCTTCAAGACGCCATAATTTCCGTTCACCCCGCCCTTCGTCATATAATCGGCCGGTATGATAAAAAATTCTTTTTCGGCAATCGCGGAGTTTGGTATCTTTAACCCCTGTTTTTCATTCACAACAAGCTCGATATCGACATAACGGTCCGTGCAGAAGGCAACGCAGGAATTATTAAAGATCAGCTCTGCATAGACTCCATCCGCGAGGCGGTGAATGACCACCTGTCCCCAGGAATTTTCCTGTGTCTTGATGAACTTTACCTCCACATATCCGGCCTCCTCCATTTCCGCTGCCCGCTCCTCATCCACGGGAATGATCAGGGACCAGTTCTCATCCGTCACAAGCTTTCCCACTGTCGCGTTCTTTTCAATCAGATCATTGTTGTTCACCCTGTTTTTTTCATAAGTTGACTGATCATAGATCTCCGCTGTAATCTGATCCGGTGTCAATTCCTCATATCCGTCTGTGCTATAGACGACATATCCTGACTGACCTGCAGTACAGAGCGCCACCATCCCTCCCAGACTCGACTGGTTCAATGTCTCCAGGTTTTCATACATATTGATATTCACCAGCTTCATGACAGAACCTTCGATACTGGACTTGAAATCATACACACTGTTGAAATCCCTGCTGTCAAATCCCCTGTCATACTGTATTACCTCGGAACGAAACTCTGCAAGCTCTTCATCCGTATAAGAGGCCTCACCCATGTCCCCGGCTTCCAATAGAGAAGCCAGTTTTCCGCTCTCGTCGACAGAATACACAGTATCGCTCGAAGATACCCGCTCCCCTTCTCTGACAAAATAATTGATATAACCGGTATATGAGGACTTTATGAGTTCTTCCTTGCGGATTGCAACCCCCGTATAAGTCTTTGCAACAGACAGAGAACCCATCTGTATCTCATATCCCTGGATCGGTTCTCTCTTCAGATAGGAAACGATCACCGCGATAATGTAGACCGTCATCGCGCCGAATATCGCAAGCTCTATTCGGTTCATGGTCTTACCGGATTTATTTAATTGTTTTCTACGTGCCTGACGATTTTGGGATGTCACTATAATACTTCTCCTTATTGCTGACATATTTCATCCGGACGCCCATGTACATAGAAAAACCCCGGCGACATCTTCCGAGGCTTCCTATTCATATATAATCGATTTCAAGTATTACAGGGCCACGACTACCTTTGATTTCAAACTCTCCGGAAGCTCTGCCTCATCCAGTGAAATACTTGCTATCACCTTAAATCCATATGTATTGCTAATGGAATCCAGCTTGTTGATCACTTCTTCTACCTGATCTGTACCTTCAGTGCAGGAGATCTTCATAAATCCATCAAAATAAATCTGTTCGAGATCATGATCCTGGGAAACGATGCCGCGAATGAAGCCAACAAATTCGTCTGCATTGGCAACCCCATAATCTGTCACATTGATCAGTCTTACCTTGTTATTCAGTTCATACATATGATCATTGCCCTTGTCGAGATAAACGATATTTCCGGACGCCGAGGCCACTTCCTTATTCACCATGTCCAAAATAATCTTTGTCTTGCCCTTTCCCTTTTTTCCAACAATCAGCTGTACCATAAGCAATACCTCCTAAAATCATATCTTTAATGTAATAAAAAATTGTAATGAAAAATCCATTAATTTAATTATAGTGGAATCCTGAACAAAAAACAACTCTAACTTACAATATTGATAAAAAATTATGTTATCTCGCTCAACAAATCTGTCATCTCAGTATACATCGTTGTCTTGTCACTTGACTGCATGATAATGGATATATATGGATTTCCGGAATTATTTCTCGCGAACAGGATCAGGCAGTTTCCTGCCGCGTTTGTCGTACCGGTCTTCCCCCCAACCACAGTCACATTGTCAGGGACAGGAATTTCTCCTTTGATATAGGCATTTGAATTTGCCACATCAATATTTTTGTCCCCTCCATTGCTGTCATGATATACAGAAGTATATGTTGCCGTGTGGACAATCTCAACGATCTTATCATACTTTAGCGCTTCGTTGCAGATCAGATACAGATCATATACTGTTGTATAATGATTGGGATCTGTCAGTCCATGTGGATTGACAAAATGGCTGTTGGTCGCGCCAAGGCTGTTGGCAGTTTCATTCATCAGCTCCGCAAAGCCCTCCACGCTTCCGCTGATATGCTCTGCGATCATCACTGCCACATCGTTTGCCGATTTCAGCAGCAACGCATGAAGCGCCTGATCCATCGTCATGGTATCCCCCGCGGCTACTCCTAATTTAACGGCGCCCGATTCACTTATGTACACATTCTCCGTTGCGGTGAGCACATCCTCAGGATTTCCATACTTCAAAGCGCAAAGCGCTGTCAAAATCTTGGTAAGACTCGCCGGATTGAGCTTCTCATGCACATTTTTGGCATAGATCACTTTTCCGGAGGAGACATCAAACAGTCCTGCTGCTGACGCCTGTGACATATCTACATCCGTGCCGGCTGTGACGTCACCCGCTGTGACACACAATCCTGACGCAAATGCCTCCATTGTCTTTCCCTGTGTGTGGGATGCAGTCGAGAAACTGGTGTTATTCCTGTTTCTGTCATAGGCAAAAGTAAATTCTTTTGCCCCGCACCCTGTCATAGATGTCATGAATATCAAAGATACACATATTATACATATCGTCTTATGAAACCTATTTATACATTTCACGCCAGTCTAAATCTCCTCTGTCAAGCGACCTGATCAACAGCTCCGCCGTTGCAAGGTTTGTCGCCAATGGTATATTGTGAATATCACATAGCTTCACAGCATTGTTCACATCCGGTTCATGGGACTTGGAATTGAGAGGGTCCCTCAAAAAAATAACCAGGTCTATCTGATTGTGTTCGATCTGTGCACAAATCTGCTGTTCTCCACCCAAATGTCCCGCCAGATATTTATGAATATTGAGATTGGTTACCTCCTCAATCAGTCTGCCTGTCGTCCCCGTAGCATACAGTTCATTCTTGCTCAAAATGCCTCTGTATGCAATACAAAAATTCTGCATCAGTTTTTTCTTTCCGTCATGCGCGATTAACGCAATATTCATAGTCTATGCACCTTCCTTTGTCAATTATTTAGCTAATGATATTTTAACCCTTTTGTATCCAAAAATCTATATTTTTATCATTTAATTCAAAAAAAATTAACATTTTCCCTTAACTTTGTGCAATCTGACTAGGTTTTGCCCTAATTATTGTATTTTCTAACACATTGTAATCGTACATTTAATACAAATCCCATCCCGATATACAGACTCACCAGCGACGTGAGGCCATAACTGACAAACGGCAGCGGCACCCCCGTATTGGGGAATATCCCTGTGGCAACCGCGATGTTGACAAAACTTTGTCCCCCGACAAGCGCTGCCATTCCGGACGCGATACAGGTCCCTGCCAGATCCTTCGCCTTCCTCGCCACATTCAGACATTCCAGGGTGATCAGAAACAGCAGGATCACGACTGTACAGCCACCGACAAAGCCAAGCTCTTCACCCACGATCGTAAAGATAAAGTCCGTCTGCGGCTCTGACACAAAGTTGCCGTTTTTGACCGAAATCATTGTATTGTTCAGCCCTTTTCCCCACAGCTGTCCGGAACCGATGGCCATAATCGCGTTTGTCTGCTGATATGCGATCGTCTGTTTATACTCATCCGGATACAGCCATGCAAGAATACGCAGCTGCTGAAATTCGTTGATTATCGTCTGATCCGGCTGTAGAATCATGACAAAGAGAATCACTGCAGCCGGAACAGCTATGGCCAGCGTTCCAAAGATAAACTTGTAGCTCAGGCCGCCGACGTACCATACGACGCAGAACACCAGCGCTATCACGATACTGGTGGACATATCAGGCTGATCGTATACCAGATACAACGGCGGCAGCAGCAGCAGGATCATTGCTGCTACATTCTTCATGGAATTGAGCTTCTCCCGATGTTTCATAATATATTGCGCATAAAATAATATCAGCATGATTTTCGTGAGCTCTGAAGGCTGAAACTGTATGCCGCCAATCTCCAGCCATCTCTTCGCATTGTTCACCACTTTTCCAAAAGCAACGACCATCAGAAGAAAGGCGATGTTCAGCGCATAGATCACCCAGTAAAAGCGCAGGAAAAAGGAGTAGTCAAAGAATGAGAGTACGATCATGATGAAAAATCCCATGACAAACCCAAGAATCTGTCTGTTTTGATATTCCGGACGCGCACTGCCAACTGCCAGTATTCCAATGATGGTGACGGCTGCCAACAAAAATATCAATTTAAAATCATAGTCTCGCACTCTGTATTTTCTAAGCATTTTCCCTTTCCTGTCCTTTTCTTCTACTCATTTTGTCAGCTGCGAAGATCCAATATAGGAATATTCGCGTACAGAACCGGTGTCTTCTTGCCATTTCTTGCAGTGGAACCCGTCTTGGCGATCTGAACCTCCATACTGGATGTATCAATCTGCATATACTTTGATATCACCTGTGCGATGTCGTTCTTGATCAGTTCCATCATCTCCGGAGAGCAGTTTACCCGGTCTGATATCAGTAAAATTTTCAGTCTGTCCTTCGCGATCTCACTGGACGTTTTTCGTTTAAATATTTGAAATAATCTCATGCCCGCTCCTCCTGTAGATTTCTTCTGAATAATCCCGAGAATCTTGTCCAGATCGTAACATTCTTTCCAAAATCCTTAAAAGGAACTTCTTTTCCCTCCAGACGCCTGCAGATATTGAAGAAAGCCTGTCCGGCGTCAGAATTTTTGCCCACCAGCGGCTCGCCCTGATTCGTCGCAATCACGACGTTCTCATCATCAGGCACCACTCCCAGAAGCGGAAGCCCCAATATGTCAAGTACATCATCGACTGTCATCATCTCGCCGCGCCGTATGAGATCCTGGCGCAGTCTGTTCAATACCAGATCTACCTTCTTGATCTCGTTTGCCTCAAGAAGTCCGATGATCCTGTCTGCATCCCTGATCGCTGAGACCTCCGGCGTCGTCACGACGATCGCATGGTCCGCCCCAGCGATCGCGTTCTGGAATCCCTGCTCAATCCCTGCCGGACAGTCCAGTATTATGTAATCAAACTGCTCCCGCAGACTGTCAATCAGCTTGACCATCTGCCCGGGTGTGATACAATTCTTATCTCTTGTCTGGGCCGCCGGCATGAGAAACAGCCCAGCGTGCCTTTTGTCCTTGATCAACGCCTGCTTCAACCGGCAATTGCCCTCGATCACATCGACAAGATTGTAGACAATCCGATTCTCAAGCCCCATCACGACATCCAGATTTCTAAGTCCAATGTCGGCATCAATCAAAACGACACTTTTCCCCATCTCCGCCAGACCTGTTCCTACGTTTGCAGATGTGGTGGTCTTACCCACACCGCCTTTCCCTGATGTAACGACAATTACTTCACTCATAGGAATAATCCTCCATTACAAATAATGGTCCTCCGGACACCTGCTCGTCACAGCTTACAGGGTAAAATTGTCCAGCAATTCTTTTGTAATAGATTCGATCTGCACTGCACCGTTGTATGTGTATGCAATCTTTGGTACAGCCTGGGGCTGCTTGTGGAATCCCCACCTTGAAGTTTTCTGCGGCTGACCACTGTAGACAAGATCGCCAATCTGGAGTGTGTTTGGGTTGAAGTCAAGGGCAACGACAAAATGGTTATTGCTGCCTCCGGCTCCGGCATATACATCTCCTCTCAGTGCTCCGAGCACTACGACATCTTTGTTGGAGTACACGCAGCTCCCCTCGCAGACATCGCCCAGAATAATGATACTGTGCTCTGTCTCGATGTTTGCCCCATCGTGCAGCGTTCCCCTGTAAAACTGTCCGCTGTTCTCATCCTCCTGAAAGTTCAGATGATTTTGTACCCCGAGAAACCTGAGATTTTTCTCTTCATCCTTTCCCATAAGGCATAGTATGTTCAAACGCGAATTCTGCGTGATCGCATCTAATATTTCCCGTTCCTGATTCTCGGTCAGCTCTCTACCCTCCAGGGAAATGGCCACGGACGCGTTCTTGAAAAACCCATCCGCCTCCCTGAACTTGGCTGCGATATTTTCCAGCAAATCTTCAAAAGAAATCGAGCTGTCCATAATCACTGATATGCCATTCGGAAAACTTTTTAAAATAACAGAATTTTTCACATTTGCTCCTTTTCGTGCTTTGATGTTGTACTAGTCTTGTTGTGTTCTGCTGACAGTCTCGGGAATTTCTGCTGTACCTGTCAGAAGTTCGTCCTCCTCTGCCAGACCATAGTAATATTTATATACATCCCTTGCAGTCTGCGCTGCGTAATCTGAGCTGTATCCGTATGCAATACGCACTGTTACTGATATCTCTGGATCTTCATAGGGTGCATAACTGAGAAAAACTGCATGGTTGGTGCGGTTCCGCCCCTCCTGTGCCGTACCGGTCTTGCCGGCAACATTGACCGACAGATCTTTGTAATATGACTTCTTCTCCACCACAGTTCTCATTCCGGTGTGGATGGCATTCCAGATACTGTCATCGATATCAATGGTATTCCTGATTTCCGGTGTATAATCCTCGATCAGGTTTCCCTTTGAATCAGTCAGTTTGTCCAGAATACTCAGTTTGTATACAGTGCCGCTGTTTGCAACTGCTGTAAGATATCTTGCGAGCCCCACTGTGGTATAGTTGTGAGTACCCTGCCCGATTGCTGATGGCACGATATATTCATCAGAAAACTTAGGTTCCGACTCCGTGATCTCGATACCTGATTTCTCTGTGAGTCCAAACCAGTCCGCATACTTTTGAAGTCTGGAAAGCCCGTATTCACTGTTATATCCGTTGGCGTCCTGCGCCAGCCGGTAACCAACCTCATAATAGAACACATTACACGAGTTCGCTATAGCAGTCGACAGATTCATGGCTCCATGTCCAACTGACGACCAGCAGTGGGGCGGCGGTTCAATCTTGTCAAAGACGCTGTGACAGACCACTGTCTCACTCAAAGAAGAAATCACGCCCTCCTCCATAGCTGCGACAGCAGATACCATCTTAAAAGTAGAACCTGGAGCAGTTTCCTGCTGTGTGGCAGCACTCCACTGCGGCACGGACAGATCAGACTGCAGCTTCGCATAATACTCTGCATCCACTCCGTTTGCCAGTTTATTAATATCATACCCCGGATAAGATACGAGTGCAAGCACTTCCCCCGTGTTGACATCTGTCACAACACAGGAACCTGTACAGGGATCAAGGGCCAGCTGCGCCGGCGTGATCTGCAGTGTCCGTATCATATCCAGCATAAAGTTGTAGGCGTTAACCGAACCATTTTTCAGCGCTGAGATCTGACTCTCCTCGACGCTGATCTGGTCCTGCTCCCACAGCAGCATACAGATCTGCCGGCCTGTGATCGTCTGATCACTGATCATATACTGGTACATCTTTTTTGAAAAGCGAACATTATCTTGCAGATTTTCAATGATGTACTGCAGTACGCTGTTGAATACCTCCGTTGAATCAGAGTACTGTGAGTCCACAGAAAGTTTTGTGATGTCAATCCAATTCTGTGAGATGGCATAAGTCAGATATTCATTCAGGCTGATCACTTCATTGATCGTCCATGCAATATAAGTCGGATCATCCCTGTCTATGGCAGAACTGACCAGGACACCTTTATCCGTCAGCATGGAAACGATATAGCTCTCATAGTTTTTGAACTCATTTGTCAGCTCATTGTACGGCGTTTTTGTGGTGGAAAGCTCCGTCTCAATGGATGCGAGAACATCTGCCTGCTTTTGCAAAAATGTCTGATATACCTCCTTCTCCGTATCATATGCATTTTCATCCGTGAAATGGTTGATGTCGATCACATTATTATTGATCAGTGCAAAATACACATCGTCGATCGGAATGATAATATCCTGCCTTGACGCGGATTTTAACGGATCATAATTGTATATGTTTCTGGTTTTGGAGACAATGATACCTGCCAGCTTCTGTTCCAGTATATTATAAATCGCTACCTGCAGGTCCTGGTCCAGTGTCAGGTACACGTCATTTCCAGCCTGCGATTCTACGATGTCCGTGATATCGACAACTTTTCCCAGATTATCCACATAAATGGTCTCAGAGCCTTTCCCGCCCTGTAGCTGCCGTTCCATCACCTGTTCGATTCCGCCTTTTCCGACGGTATCATTCATCGTATAGCTGTCATCCTCCTCCGAGAGGGCTGCAAGCTCCTCAGAGGAGATTTTGCCGGTATAACCAAGAATATGGGAGAAATAATACGGATAATTATATTTCCGTATCATATCCTCCTTGATGGCAACTCCCTCCAGCTCATCGATATTTTCCATCACTGCCGCCACCGTCTTCTGTGAGACATCTGTCGCGACTGTAGTGGGAATATAACGCTGGAAGCTGTACAGATTCATCTGGTATCGGAGTGTGACCATTTGAAGGATTTCTTTCCTCGTGTAGCCCTCCCCTGCAAAAAATGTTCTCTCGCCGTCATCGCCCGGACGATAAGCTCCGATCTTAAAGCGGTTGACAAGATAATCTATGATTTCCTGCGCGGAGGCATTTTTCATATAATATTTAAATTTGGGACTGTCCAGCGTAGCACATCCGTACACATCAGCCTTGAACCGCAGAAGCCTTGTCCCCTCGACGGTAAATTCATAATCATTATTTTCGTTCAAAATAATATTAAAATCGCTGACAATGGTATCACCGTTCTCTTCAATCATGTGAATCAGTTTAAAAAGCGTTTCATTCAAATTTTCGTTTCCAATGGAACCTGACTCGTACACGTCCTCTATTGTGACAGAGTAGGCAAGCTCATTGTAGGCGAGCAGATTTCCGTTTCTGTCATAGATATTTCCACGCGTGCCCTCTGTGATGCGCTCCCTCTGTATCATCAGTCGAAAGTTGTCCACATATGATTCTCCGTTTACAATCTGCAGGTCAAACAGCCTGTAGATTAGCAGCACGGCCATCCCTACAAATATGATAAACAGCAGCAGCAGTCTGGAAGTGAGCAGATTATACAAGCCCTCGCAAATCCTTTTAAACAACCTTGTTGTCACCTCTTTCGACATCATCCTTTGTCCTGTTCAGCAGCAGGATACACGGATATATAAACACTGTAACAAAGATTGTATAGACAATCTCAGGTATAATAATATTTTTCAGATAAAAAATAAAATCAAATCTTCGCCTCAATAGAAATAGTAGCATATAACAGATAAATGAATAGGCAAAATCACTCACAAGTATCAGCGCCAGCGGCAGCTTGATATCATCCTGATAAAAGATACTGTGAAACACACCGTTGGCACCTCCTATGTACAAGTAGACCAGTGCATAAAATCCGAGAACACTCCCATAAAATATATCCATCAGCAGTCCGCATATAAAGCCCACGATCATGCCGCATTTCTTACCATACATAAATCCATAAGAAACGGTGATAATAATCAGTATATTTGGAGATATCCCTCCGAAGCTCAATGTCTGAAAAAGTGTTGTCTGAAGGACAAATCCACACAATATAACTAAAAATAATATAATATTTCTCTTCATGAATCTGTTAATCCTTAATCTGCTGCTTTGTTTTCAAGATGACAAGCACCTCCTCGAGATGTTCAAAATCAACTGCCGGCGTAATTTTCCCGGATTTTGTGAGATTATTGGCGTCCTGTTCGATCTCACTGATATATCCGATCAGAATGCTCGGCAGATACTTATCACTGATATTGGAGGTGACTACCTTGTCTCCGACCTCCACCCTGTTCTGGGAATCATTGAGCTGCCCAAAACCGATCACACCATCCTCCATCATCTGAAGGGAACCCTCAACCATCAGATTGTCTGAGCTTGCAAGCACCATTCCGCTGACATTGGAATTGTCATTGATCACCGCGGTGACTTTTGCCCAGTTGGAGCCAATATCGACAATCCGTCCGACAAGTCCCCCATCGGCGATCACATTCATATCTATGGCCAGACCGTCGTCTGTACCCTTATTGATCGTAAACGCGTGAAACCAGTTGCCGCTGTCCCTGGCTATGATCCTGGCGCCCACCTTCTCATAACCGCTGTACTGCTCGTCGAGCTTGTACAATTCCCGAAGGTAGTTCAACTCATACTTATCCTGCTGAAGCTGTGTATTCTGAACAGTCAGCTCATCGATCTGCTGTTTGAGCTCCTGATTCTCCTGCAGTATAATCCTCAATTCCCCAAGCTCATCCATTCTGACAGAGATCCATGTACCAATGCGGCTCACACCGTTCTGAAAAGGAACAATAACGTAGCCGACCAGCTTATTCAGAGGCGTCGCCGAGTAGTCGGTAAAAAAGGTCACCGCCATAAGCGCCACACAGATACATGTCAGGATCAGCAGCAGGTATTTGCTTGGAATGGAGAATTTATCCCTTTTTCTCTTTATCACCGGACTCATGAATTCTAGCGCCCCATTCCTTCAAGATAAGCAACTGATTTATAGTTATCATCCTTGATGATCTTTGCGAGTCCCAGAGCGACACCCGAGACGGGATTCTCACTCACATTCACTTTGAGGCCTGTCCCTTTTGCAATCAGCTCTGCAAGATGTGTTACCTGCGAAGCGCCTCCGGTCAGATACACTCCGCGCCGGAAGATATCCGCAGAGAGTTCTGGCGGCGTCCGCTCCAGGATAACCCGAATATTGTCTATGATCACATTAAAGTTCTCCAGCATACTCTCACTCACCAGCTCTGTCGGGATCTCCTTTTCCATCGGAAGGCCAGTTACGATATCGCGCCCATACACGACTGCCTTTTGGCTGTTCTCCTCAAGCTCGCGCAGATCAATCTTGACATTCTCCGCAGTCTTACTGCCGACAATCAGGCTGAACTCCTTGCGGATCGCATTCTTGATCGACTCGTCAAACTTCTGCCCGCCCACCTTGATCAGGCGGCTGAGCACGATGCCTCCCAGCGAGAGAATGGAAATTTCCGTTGTGTGAAAACCGACGTTGACAACCAGGATTCCCTGTGCGTTCTTGACATCGATGTCAAGTCCCAGCCCGTCCGCAACAGCCTTCTCGACGCGCAGGATCTTCTTTGCCTTGATATTTGCATCCTTTACCAGATCAGAAAACGCTCTCTTCTCCACTTCAGTGATGTCAGAAGGAACTGCAATGTAGAACTCTGCAGGCTTCACAGAGCCCTTGTTGCAGTCCAGAATAAAGTTTTTGAGAATCAGCTGCATATTTTTAATATCCGCAATGACTCCATTGCAGAGCGGATAGGAAATTTCGATATTGGATGGCGCCTTTTCAAACATTTCAAATGCAGAATCACCATATGCAAACAGGTTTTTCTTATCCTCGATTGCAATCATATTTTTTTCCACGATAACATTGTCATTGTGGGCATTGTAAATCTTGATTGTTCTGGTACCCAGATCGATACCAAATGCGTTGTTAGCCAACATAACAACTCCTTTCTGTTTCTCATAAAAGTCCTTTTTGTATAAAACTGGTATATCTGTTATCCCCAATGATGATATGATCCAGCAACGGAATTTCAACTAAATCGGATACTTCCTTTATCTTCTGTGTCACCAGCACATCCTGCCTGCTGGGTGTCGGATCGCCGCTTGGGTGGTTGTGCAGGATTACAATATAAGACGCCTCGTTGCGCATCGCCTGGATACAGATGTCACGCGGCGAGATCAATGTCGAATTGAACGTGCCCGTCGACAGAACGGACTCATGCACGATATGCCGTTTGGCATCCAGCAGCACCAGCAGAAGCTGCTCTGTATCCCTGTGGCGCATCTTCTCCATATAATAGGCCGCTACTGTCTCTGGCTTGTCAAAGGTTAAATCCGGCCTTGCCTGCATGTTTGATGTTCGCTTCGCAATCTCGGCAATGCACAGTAGCTGCACTGCTTTGACCTCTCCGATTCCCGGAATCTGCATCAAATCTCTGATGTTAAAGTGATACAGCCCCAGGAGTCCCATGCCCTCGCCCGCCATTTTCAGGACGTCCCGCCCAAGCTCAATGGGAGTCTTTTCTCTCGTCCCGGTTCTGAGCATGATAGCAAGAAGCTCGGCATCCGAAAGACTCTCCGGTCCAAGCCTCATAAACTTGTCATAAGGCAGTTCATCCTTTGCATATAATTCTTTTAAAAGGCTCATATATTGTATGCCTTGCTCTCCATTTAGTTATCTTACCACACTAAATCAAGTCTGTACATAAAAAAAATTAGTTTTTTTTCGACATATTTCCTGTTTTGGAAAAATTTATGAAAATATTTATACTTTTTTAAATCTGCACGATTCCTGCATCGACCACACTCTGAAGCGTCTTCATGATGCCAAATTGCGCGTGTTCCCATGTGAGTCCCCCCTGAAAATATACTGCATATGGAGGCTTGATCGGACCGTCCGCGCTCAGCTCGATCGAGGAGCCTGACACAAACGCCCCTGCCGCCATGATGACAGGACTGTCGTACCCCGGCATGTCCCAGGGCTCCGGCGTCACGAAGCTGTCAACCGGAGCTGCCGCCTGAATGCCCTTACAGAAAGCGATCACGCCCTCCGCTGTGCCAAATTCGACCGCCTGTATAATGTCGTGTCTCGACTCTGTGCTGTTCGGAACAACTTTAAAGCCAAGTTTTTCATAGATATTTGCCGCGAAAATTGCCCCTTTCAGCGCACTGGCTGTCACTGTCGGGGCGAGAAACAGACCGTGGTAGAAATCTCTCAGTATGCCGAGAGACGCTCCCACCTCCTTGCCCAGGCCCGGGGAAGTCAGCCTGTATGCCGCATTCTCAACGCACTCCCTTCGCCCTGCGATGTAGCCGCCGATCGGTGCGAGTCCGCCTCCCGGATTCTTGATCAGTGAACCGACTGCCATGTCAGCTCCCACATCGGTAGGCTCGATGCGCTCCACGAACTCACCGTAACAATTGTCCACCATACAGATGACATCCGGCTTGATTTGTTTGATGAATGCGATCAGCTCCCCAATCTGTTTTACGGAGAGTGTCGGTCTGGTCTGGTATCCCTTGGAGCGCTGTATCGTGACAAGCCTTGTCTTTTCATTGATGGCTTTTTTAATGTTGTCATAGTCAAAGCTGCCGTCTGCGAGCAGGTCCACCTGTCTGTAAGAAATACCATACTCGGCAAGGGAACCCTTTGACGGGCGGATTCCGATTACCTCCTCGAGCGTGTCATAGGGCTTTCCCACCGGTGAAAGAAGTTCGTCTCCGGGGCGAAGATTGCTCATGAGCGCCAACGCGAGCGCGTGCGTGCCGCAGGTGATCTGCGGTCTGACCAGCGCGTCCTCCGCGTGAAAGATCGACGCGTACACCGCCTCTAATGCCTCCCGGCCTATGTCATTGTATCCATATCCTGTGGTCCCCAGCAGACATGCCTCACTGACTCTGTTGTCCTGCATTGCCTTTAGAACTTTTAACTGATTGTATTCCGCATTCCGGTCGATCTCGTCAAAGCGCGGCTGCAGGCTGTCCAGGATATCTTTGCCAAAATGATATACCTTGTCCGAGATACCAAGTTCCCTGTATATCTCCTGAACAGATGTGTTGTCCTCATTTGTTTTTTTCATTGTTGTTTCCTTTCGTGCACTATTATCGTTTTCATATAGTTTAACACTTTTTCGTCATCATATGCAAACTGATCTTTTTCAATCCAGATAACATCCCGCTCACGCCGGAACCATGTGAGCTGCCGCTTGGCAAAATGGCGCGTATCCCGCTTGATGGTATAGACAGCTTCGTCCAGCGTGATCTCGCCCGCAAGATACGAGATGATTTCCTTGTAGCCAAGCCCCTGCATGGCGGTTGAGTCCCTGCTGCAGCCCATGTCAACCAGACGCTTCACCTCATCGACCAGTCCCTCTTCTATCATCATATCCACACGCTGATCGATCTTTTCATAAAGTTTTTCTCTCTTATCCGTGAGGACGAAATAGCAGGAATCATACGCGGATTTTTTCTCCCGCTCCGCCGCGTTGTGTTCGGAGATCTTCCGCCCTGTCTGGCGGTAAAATTCGATCGCGCGTATCACCCGTTTCACATTGTTTGCATGGATTTCCTGCGCGGCTTTGGGATCACATTCCTTCAGCATAGCATGAAGATGTTCCGCGCCTTTATCACGCGCAAGCTGCTCTAGTTCTGACCGCAGCGCCGTGTCCTCACCGCTCTCCTGAAAATCGATATCATAGAGCACCGACTGGATATAAAATCCCGTTCCGCCCACGATAATCGGGATTTTTCCCCTTTCATAGATTTCCGCGATCGCCTGTCTGGCATACTTTTGAAACAGGACAATATTAAAATCTTCCGTCGGTTCTAAAATGTCCACCAGATAATGCCTGATGCCCTGCATCTCTTCTGGCCGAATCTTGGCGGAGCCGATGTCCATATGCCTGTACACCTGCATGGAATCCGCGGAGATGATCTCTCCATCTATGGACTTTGCAAGCGCTATGGAAAGTTTTGTTTTGCCGGCTGCCGTCGGGCCGGTCAGTATGATCAGCGGATTCATCTCGTTTCCTCTTTTTGCATCAGATATCGTTTTCGGTATTTTAACTGCACATAGGACAAAATGCGCCTGTAATAAACCGGATTGCTGATGCCGCCGAGAATCCCTGCGACAGGAATCCCCTGCACAAATTTGGCCAGCAGCATGTCAGCCGCAAACGCATCTGCCGTCCTTCCAAGCTGCTCCTTGAGTCCCGTCTCTGTCCGGACGGCATTGGGGACAAAGAAGCCGTCAACCTCCGCATTACAGGCAATCCACTGCTCTCCTTTTGACATCGATGCCTCCAGCAGCTTTAAGATAAACAGTTTCTCCTGCGGTGTGTCATAGGAAAATCCGTATTGAAGCGCTGTCTCATATGTCCCTTTGAGAATCACTGACAGAAACAATACAATATCCGGCAGACCAACGCCAAGCACCCCCAGGCCAATGCCCTCAGCTGTACTAACAGCCATATTGACAAAATTACCACGGTCAATACTTGTTTTTAATTGTCGAAGTTCTTTTTTACCACCCTTTAATTCCACAGCATAATCATGTATCTGAAAATCGAGTTCAATCTCATTTTTCGAGTATGTCTTTTCAATCAAGACTGTTCCTTTTTCAAAAATTAACTCAAATGCCTTGCAAAAAGCAAGCTTGAGGTTCTCATACACCCTCGGCGGGATTTTCTGCTCCAGACTTTTTCTCCATCCCGCAGTCTGATACTGCTTTGCCTGTTTTGTGAGTCCCGCCTCTTTGCGGACGATACTGTCTAACGCTCTCTCGATCGGAGTTTTTTTGGTTCCTTTATTGTTCATCTTTATTTCACCACACCTTTTCGTGTAAATTCACACAATCCGCTTGAACTTTTTCTCAATCTCATACTTCGACATTGATATAATCGTCGGCCTGCCATGAGGACAGTTGTAAGGGTTGTCAAGCTCCAACAGTTGTTCAATTAGTTTGTCTGCTTCCTCGTAGGACAGCGAATTATTTCCCTTGACAGCCGCCTTGCATGCCATCGACGCGATCTTCTCACGTATGATCTGTGGCACACCGCGCACCGGGCTCTCGACCATCTGAGTCAAAACCTCTTCAAAAAGGCTCTTAATATCGTGACCAAACAGGTCAAGAGGCACACCCCTGATCGCGAACGCATTCATGCCAAAATCCTCAATCTCAAACCCCAGTTCCTTGAAATACTGCTCATAACTGTTGATCAAAGCCGCCTCTTTGGGGGTGACGCTGATCACAACCGGTGGAGTCAATGTCTGTGTATAAATTTCACTGTTTTCCACCTTGTTCAATATCTGTTCATACTTCACCTTCTCATGTGCAGCATGCTGGTCAATCATCAGCATCTTATCGCGGTATTCAATAATCCAATAGGTATCAAACACTTGTCCGACTATCCTGTACTCCTGCTTCGCCTCCCGCGTCAGAATCTTCTCATCAAAGAAATTTAACTGCTCCGGTTTTTCGACGATGATCTGATCTTTTGATTTGATGACACCCAGATTTTTCGTGTCCGTCTCTCTGGGAGGGGTACCCAGTATCTTTCCGTAAGCGGAGCCTTGTTTTGCAGGACTTGTTCCCGCTGTACGCTCATTACCCATAGAATTGCTGCCCTTAAAATTTTCCCTGTTATCCACAAAAAAAGCGTCGCCATTATGAGATAATTGATTATTCTGTGAAAGTTCATCTGAGATATTTCTGTTGTCAGTCATACCATCATAGTCATAACTGCTTCCGTGAGAAGAACGGTTATACCCGCTGTCCTCCTGCAAAATATTTGGAATCTGTGTCTGCGGTACGGATTCCTCCGCGCTCCTACGCTCCTTCTCAAACGGTTCCGGCACCTCTATTTTCTCTGCCTTCTTATCCTTTTTTGTATTTTTCTGATCCGCGCCAAGTGTTGCACTAGGTATCATTTCCTGCTGGGATAAAAAGTCCGCCACATGTTCTGCGATCAGTTTATAGATCCCATTTTGATTAGAAAAACGAACCTCCATCTTGGTTGGGTGGACATTCACGTCCACATTCTCCGTCGGAACGGTGATATGTACGACGCAGAACGGATATCTGTGCTGCATCATGTAGGACTGATACCCTTCCTCGATCGCTTTTGAGATGATTTTACTCTTGATATACCGCTGATTGACAAAATAATTCTCGAAATTCCTGTTGGCGCGGTTTAAGGTCGGTCTGCCAAGAAAGCCCTCCAGCGTGACATCTCCATCGACAGCCTGAAACGCCATCATCTCGTTTGCGATATCCCGGCCAAAGATGCGATAGATGATGGCTTTCAGATCTCCGTCTCCGTTTGTATAAAATTTTGTCTGCCCGTTAATCACATATTTAAACGAGATCTCCGGCCTTGACAGCGCCATGTGCTCTAGCAGGTCGGTGATGTAGCTTGCCTCCGTCATTGCCGTTTTCAGGAACTTGCGTCTCACGGGCGTATTAAAAAAAAGATTTCGCACCATAAATGTCGTGCCGTCGGGCGCGCCAACTTCCTCAAAGGCCGTCTCCTTCGCTCCCTCCAGGCACAGACGCGTTCCTGTCATGGCGTCCTTTGTCTTAGTGACGATCTCGACCTTTGACACCGCTGCGATACTCGAGAGCGCCTCCCCACGAAATCCCATGCTGCGCAGGCTCATCAGGTCCACGACAGAACTGATCTTGCTCGTCGCATGGCGCATAAATGCGTTTCGCAGCTGGTCATGTTCGATGCCGGAGCCGTCGTCTGTCACGCGGATAAACTCGATGCCGCCGTCCCTGATCTCGACGGTGACCGCGCGCGCACCCGCATCAAAAGCATTCTCCACCAGCTCCTTGACCACACTCGCAGGACGCTCCACGACCTCACCTGCCGCGATCTTGTCAATTGTAGCGTCATCCAATACATGAATCTCTGCCATATTTGTCTGTTCCTTTCCTATTAGCATGCTAATTTATTCACGCCTCTCCCCACCGGTTTTTCAGCTTATTCTGCAGTCGGTACAAGGTGTTCAGCGCATCAAGCGGCGTCAGATTGGATATATCGATCTCTTTTAGTTCCTTCACAACGTCCTCGTCCTTAACAGTATCAAATAGTGACATCTGCCCCAGATCCACATCATCATAGTGTTTCGGCTTTTTCTTCTCGCCCTTTGTGTCGACCGTGATGCTCTGCACCTTGGCGGTGATGTCATTGTCGCTTAGCTGCTCCGCGATCTCCCTGGCGCGGTCAATCACCATATCCGGCACACCCGCGAGCTTTGCAACCTGGATTCCATAGCTCCTGTCAGCGCCGCCCTTGATGATCTTTCTCAAAAAAATGATGTCATCGCCCTTTTCCTTGACCGCGATGCAGTAATTGTTGACGTTGTTCATCTTGCCCTCGAGCTCCGTCAGTTCGTGGTAATGTGTGGCAAACAGCGTCTTTGCGCCGAGAATCTTCTTGTTGCTGATATGCTCGATGACAGCCCAGGCGATGCTCAGCCCGTCAAAGGTCGAGGTGCCGCGTCCGATCTCATCCAGCACCAGCAGACTTTTTGGCGTAGCGTTTCGCAGGATATTGGCAACCTCGTTCATCTCCACCATAAAGGTACTCTGACCGCTCGCGAGATCGTCAGACGCACCCACGCGCGTAAAAATCCTGTCCACAATGCCGATATTGGCGCTCCTTGCAGGGACAAAGCTCCCGAGCTGCGCCATCAGGACGATTAACGCCGACTGGCGCATATAGGTTGACTTCCCCGCCATATTAGGCCCCGTGATCACTGCGATACAGTGGTTACTGTTGTCCAGAAATGTATCGTTTGATACAAACATATCATGCTCGATCATCTTCTCCACGACAGGATGCCGCCCCTCCTTGATGTCAATAATGCCCTTGTCGTTTAATGTCGGCCTAACGTAGTGATTCTGTTCCGCGACGACAGAGAGCGCCGCGAACACATCAAGCCGCGCCACCGCCTTTGCCGTCTTTTGAATCCGCTCGAGCTGCGTCGCGATATCATCCCGGATTTGGCAGAACAGATCGTACTCGAGGACATTGAGCTTGTCCTCCGCGTTCAGGATTGTGTCCTCAAGCTCTTTTAGTCTCGCCGTCGTGTAGCGCTCCGCGTTGACGAGCGTCTGCTTGCGCACATAATCGTCGGGCACCTGGTTTTTATAAGAGTTGCTGACCTCAAAATAATAGCCGAATACTTTGTTGTATTTAATCCGAAGGTTCTTAATGCCTGTGCGCTCCCGATCCTCCTCCTCGAGCTGCGCAAGCCAGTTCTTTCCGTCGGTCTTTGCTTTTCTCAGATGATCGATGTCCGCATTAAAGCCCTCTTTGATAATACCACCCTCGCGAATCAGGATCGGCGGTTCCTCGCAGATCGAATTTTGAATCAGTTCATACAAATCCTCAAGCCCATCAATCTGTTCGTCAATCTCTTTTAAGAGTTTCGCGTCAAAGTCCTTTAGAACCGTTTTGATGTGCGGAAGCATCTCCATAGAATTGGCAAACGAGATCAAATCCCTCGGATTAGCAGATTTATAACTCACGCGCCCGAGCAGACGCTCCATGTCATAAATTGGATTCAAGTACTCCCTGATCTCGTCTCTCGACACGGTATTTTTGCAGAGCTGTTCGATCGTGTCCAGCCTGTCATTGATGTCCTCCATATCGACCAACGGCTGTTCGATATCGGTTCTAAGCTGTCTCGCGCCCATCGCCGTCTTTGTCTTGTCGAGCACCCATAGCAGGGAACCGCGCTTTTGTTTCTCGCGCAGCGTCTCTGTCAGCTCGAGATTGCGCCTTGTGGAGCTGTCAAGAAGCATGAAACGGCTTGCCAGATAAGGAGTGATGTGTGTGATATGCGACAGCTGTGTCTTCTGTGTCTCCAGCAAATACTGCATCAGCACCCCGGAGGCAATCAGTCCTGACGGAAAATCCTCTAATCCAAGCCCAGTGAGCGTGTTGACCTTGAAATGCTGCATCAGGCATTTCCGGCAGCTATCCTCGTCAAAATACCACGGTTCCAGCGGATAGATTGCTATTTTTAGCCGGTTTTTGAGGTCATCAATATCGATTCCACTCATCAGGAACGCATCATTGCATATGATTTCTGTCGGCATATATTTGTAGAGCTCGTCCGTCAGCTTTGCGAGCCCCTCAACCTCTGTCATATAAAAATCCCCTGTCGTCACGTCGGCCACAGAGATTCCAATCTTATTTGGAAATTGCGCGATGCACATGATATAATTGTTCTTCGATTCCTCGAGCGCCTGGACGTTCAGATTTGTCCCAGGCGTGACGATGCGGATTACCTCCCGCTTCACCAGTCCCTTGGCAAGCTTGGGATCTTCGACCTGCTCGCAGATCGCGACTTTATAGCCTTTTGACACCAGTCTGTTCAGATAGCCGTCCACCGCGTGGTAGGGCACGCCGCACATAGGGGCGCGCTCCTCCATGCCGCAGTCCTTTCCCGTCAGCGTCAGTTCCAGCTCCTTTGACACAAGCTTTGCGTCCTCAAAAAACATCTCATAAAAATCACCGAGTCTGTAGAATAAAATGCAGTCGTTATACTGCTTCTTCGTCTCCACGTACTGCTGCATCATCGGTGTCATCCCAGCCATATAGTAACCTCATCTTTCTGTATTTTTACACACTCAACATACCGAAAAAACGGGCAGAAAAACCGTCCGCCCGTTTTTTGCTCTCCAATATTTTATCACATTTGTTTTAAAAATCAAAGAAATTCTTGTGAAAAATTTGCTATATCTGAATTCTATACGACTGCCTCCACAATCGTTTTGTCACCGACCTGAATCTCTTTCACGCCGATCTCTTTCTTCTGGTTAAAATTAAAGCTGAGTAGATAACCCTTATCCTTGTGGAAATAGTCGAGGTACTCCGTGAGCTGTTTTTCCCCTCTGGCATTGTACTCATTGCCGTGCCAGATTTTTAATTCCACGATAAACTGCTCACCAAGATAGTCCACGATCAGGTCAGTGCGCCTTGAATCTCTTGTCTGCGCTTCTATATAATAGTTACCCGTGCCGTTAATAATCGGCTTTAGGTACAGCAGGAAAAATTTGCGCCCGTTTTTTTCGATGAAATCTTCGTCCTTATCATCACAGATTTCATGAAAATATTCGACAAACTTTTTCAAAACCAGATCCATATCAAGCCTGTTATCCCTGATAAATCCTATCCTGTCACGATCACCCTGCAGGTAGACCTCACTTCTTGCCGCTTCCTCGGTCATAAAAAGATTCATCAGATACATCTCAAAAATGCGGTTCGCGATCGCTACCTGTCCGTTTTTCTCAGCCAGGAAGCCAAACATCAGTCCCATGCTGATGGCCTTCTCGTCCGGGCTGAACGGGATTCGCACACCCTGATAGATGATATTTTCCAGCATAGTCCGCAGCTCACTGTACTGATCAAGTTGCTTTACCATACTCTCGAAAAGAGGTGTGCTCACCTTTAGTATATTTTTTACTGCCTCCGAGACACCGGCGCCTGACCACGCATCTTTCGGAAGTCGAAATGCTTCGCTTCCACAAAGTTTCTCGTCAATACGTTTGCAGATGGAGGAAACAAGCACCGGATAGCCTGATGTATACTGATAGATATCATCTGCAACAGCCTGTATATCCATTCCTGTATGATGGTCTGCTTCATATTCGCTTAACATTGCGGCGATTTGATTCGTGGAAAAACTCATGTTGATCTCAAAATCAGCCGCAATATTCCACGGGCTGTTGTACTGGTGTTCTGATTCGGGGCGCAGTTTTAATTTCAGGTTTTTAATGCTATAAACACCCGCAAGAACTACCGAGTGAAAAATCGGCATCTCATCCCGCGCAAGGTAATAGCCACGTAACTGTGCCAGAAAATCGATAAATACCTGATTGTTTCCCGCGCTGTCAACCTCGTCAACGATCAGTACGATCGGGCGCGAACACAGTTCACACATACTGCTGATACATTCAAATAAATCTTCCATTCCGGCATCATTGTGCTCTTTCAGCGCCGTCAGCAGTTCGACAGTTTGTTCCTTCTCATCAAAAACCATCCGCCTTAATGCAATCAGCAGCCTGTTGGCAAACCCCTTTACAAATGTAGTGTCATCTGCAAAGGCAGCAGTTGACATCTGCTGAAAATCAAGGGAAAAGACAATATAGTCCCCGGAAAGATATTTCGCGAGCGCCTTCAGTGTCGTCGTTTTCCCGTACTGCCTGCCCCTGTTGATGACAAAATACTTTTTGCGGTCAACCAAGGTATTTTTAATGCAGGCCAGCCTGTCGTCAAGCCGCACCATATAGTGCTCATCCGGTCTGCATAACCCTTCCGTATTAAAATATCTCATACAGTCCACCTCCGCTTTCTTCATATAAATACTATACATGATTTTTCCCTTTTTCACAATACAAAAAACGCGGTATACCGCTTGAAAAGGGGACTGTTATATAAACTATTTACAATGCTTCCAACTCTGCCTGTCTGCTTTCCATGCCAGTAACTTCAGCCATGTACGTGCATCTTTTTTAAGTTCGCCTGTTACAACAACCTGCATTGGAAAAAGCATACTGTTAATCTGATAAATCCCCTCCGCTTTTCACTACCGTAAACTTGTCTTCCATCTGTTGTTTTCTATAGTAATCCTGATCGCCTCCTAATATTCCATGTCAACTTCAGCAAATAATTTATCAAATGTTATCTTTAAATTAGGAAAATGAACTATTTTTAATTCATCCGTAATTCCCGTAAGTTAATTCCAACCACATTTGCCTTAATATACTTCAACCAGTCGTAAACTGAGGTATACTT
>VSNM01000110.1 GCA_009774245.1 Lachnospiraceae bacterium
TGGCATACTCACTGGTGCCTTTGATTATGATATTGATTTATTGATATTGAGAATTTTATATAAATTGGAGAGTGATTTTATTGGGTAATATAGTAAAAGAGGTTCCGATTTGGGAGAAGTCAAATTTAACAGTAGAAGAAGCCGCAGCATATACAGGTATAGGAATAAACAAGATTCGAGAGATGTCAAGCGGGGACAACTGCCCGTTTGTACTATGGGTTGGTAATAAGAGATTAATCAAGCGCAAAACATTTGACGAATATGTGGAAAAACAGTTTTCAATATAAAATGAATGACACACAGGGGCTTAGTATGGTACAATTAATAATCATATTAAGGCTCTTTTTGATTCGAAAGGAGCGATACATATGGCAGATAGAAGGAAAGATAAAAGTGGAAAGGTATTGAGAAAAGGAGAGTCGCAGCGAAAAGACGGTACATATATGTATCGGTGGTCAAATAATGATGGTGAACGGGAGTGTGTATATGCGCGTACACTGAATGAGTTAAGGGAACTGGAAGAAGACATAAACAGGGACATGGTGTTGGGAGTATGCAGAAAAGCCCATACATTGAATGAACAGATTGAACGGTATCTGCGGACAAAAGTAAATCTTGCAAATTCCACAAAGGAAAATTACAAATACTATTTCAATCATGTAATCAAGGAAAGCAGGATTGGTAAAACAAAAGTAACTGATATCAAGAAATCGGACATTCTGCTCTTTTACAACTCTTTGACCGAACAGGGATTAAGTATAGGGACAGTCAAGATTATCCATAAGATCATACGCCCATCACTGCAGCTTGCCTGTGATGATGACGTGATTTCCAAGAATCCGGCAGACGGCTGTACGAAAGATTATATAGACAATCCTGAAAAGAAGTTCGCGCTAACCTTTGACGAGGAAGAAGAATTTCTGACAAGAATAACACTGCGTCCCAGAATGAAGCGTTATTATCCAATGTATGCGATCATATTAAAGACAGGACTGCGTATCAGCGAGGCCATTGGTCTGACATGGAATGATGTATCTATGGACAACAAGGAGATCAGCATTAACCATCAGGTTCAATATCGTCTGTTGAATGGAACAACTCAGCTGTATGCGACGGATACAAAGACAAGTGCAGGCAGAAGGACAATTCCTATGACCGATGAAGTATACCAACTGTTCATAGAACAGAAAAAAGTATGGATGAATACTAAGAAAGATCCAGATTTTGAAGTAGATGGATATAAAAATTTTGTGTTTGTTTCCCACATGACCGGGAAATGCATGAATCATAACAGTGTAAGGCGTATGATGCGGACACTTGTGGATATGAATGATGAACGGGAAATCAAGCTTCCAGATTTAAGTCCACATATTTTAAGACATACTGCCTGCTGCCGGTATGCAGAATCAGGATGTGATATTAAAGTGCTTCAGTACCTTATGGGACAGACGGATATAAAAACCACCATGCGGGTGTACAATCATGTCGATATGGAACGTGTGAAACGTGAGCTGAACAGGCTTAAACAGTGGAATCAGGAGCAAAAAAGTTTACACCAAAATTTACACCATTTTGCCGTAAATATATGTGAAAATATGTAGATTTACGTGAGATTTGGGAAAAATAAGCCAACATCACAAATTTCAAAAAATCTCCAAAATCCCTTGATTTTCAAGCATTTTCATGCTATAGTAATACCCGTAAACAAAATAATAAATCTTCGGGGCAGGGTGAGATTCCCTACCGGCGGTAAAGTCCGCGACTCGCTTTTGGCTTCATTGCATATCGTGCAGGAGCAAAGCGACTGATATGGTGCGATTCCATAACCGACAGTAAAGTCTGGATGAGAGAAGATGCATATTCTTTGCAGCAAACGCAGAGAATAATATGTCGTGCACAAACCCCCGAATGTCAAAACGTTCGGGGGTTTTTTTGCGCAGCCCCGTGCAGAGGAAGGATGCCGCTAAGGCGGCGCACGGGGCGCGCGGCGAGTGGGGGAAAGGTTTTCCCCTACTCGATTGCACGCGCGCACTAATTTCCAACTCCACACAAACTCCTCAGAAGAAATCATGAAAAAGGAGATTGAAATTTATGAACCAGTTTATCACGAACATCATCGAAAACCTCACATTTGTATTGGAATTTGTGGGGATTGTAGCGGCAATCGTGCTTGTGGCTGTGATTGCCGAGAAGCTCATCGCGAGGCGAAACAAAGAACAGGGCAGGATTCTGACAGCGAGAAAGACCGCAATGATCGGTATGTTCTCTGCGATCGCGGGCGTATTGATGACCATTGAGCTGCCGGTGCCGTTTGCCCCGCCCTTTTACGGGATTGACGCCAGCGAGCTTCCGGTTCTGCTCTGCGGTTTTGCGTTTGGACCTGTGGCGGGTATCCTCACAGAGTTTATCAAGATCATCATCAAATTATTGTTTAAGCCGACCTCCACGGCGTTTGTCGGCGAACTCGCAAACTTCTGCGTGGGCTGCTCCATGATTCTGCCGGCGACGTTAATTTATCATGCGAAGAAGAAAAAGACGACAGCGATCATCGGAAGTGCGGTGGGCACTCTCTGCATGACAATATTCGGAACGATGTTCAATGCAGTGTACCTACTTCCGACATTTGCGGTGATGTACGGTATGCCTCTCGACGCGATTATTGCGATGGGGACAGAGATCAATTCCAGCATTACAAATGTAGTTACCTTTGTGGCATTCTGTGTGGCGCCGCTGAACCTTTTAAAAGGTTTCGGGGTATCGGTTCTGACATTTCTGCTGTATAAGCCGTTGAGTCCGATTCTTAAGGCTTCCTTTGACAACACCACAAAAAACAGACGCACAGAAAGGGCATAAATCCTTTCTGTAGATTGCTGATAAAGACACTCACGCCTGAACCGGGGCGGGGTGTCTTTTTTATGCACACGGACGCGGAAAGGAAATATGCAGCTAAGGCTGCCCGCGTCCGGCGCGCGAGTAGGGGAAGATGGCTCTTCCCTACTCGATTGCGCAGCCCCATGCAGAGGAAATAGGTGTTTAAGATTTTTTGGAAAATAATAATAAAAAAATAACTGTGAATTTAGAAAATATATATAATTTAAAGCCTGACTTAATATAATTTTTATAGAATGTAAATTAATGTAAAATTAAGAAAATATTAAAGACAAAATGAAAGTACAGTGCTATAGTAAGAAATGTTCAAGGACAGTTTGGGCTGTCTGTGAACGGCGCGCGCAACGAAATATGGAAGTATGAAAGTGAGAACGGGGAAATGAGAGATGGAAACAGATGAAACATTGAATAAAACTTTGAGTAAAACTTTAATAGAAATAAAAGACATGAGAAAGATTTACAACCCCGGTGAAAACGAGGTACATGCGCTTGACGGAGTGGATCTTACCATATGTGAGCAGGAATTTGTGGCAATCATTGGACATTCCGGTTCAGGAAAATCAACGCTCATGAATATGCTCGGGTGCCTGGATGTGCCAACCACAGGGACGTATCTGCTGCATGGCATTGACGTGTCTGATATGGATGACGATGAACTTTCGGATATCAGAAACAGAGAGATCGGCTTTATTTTTCAGGGCTTTAATCTGATACAGAACCTCACGGCCGTGGAGAATGTCACCCTTCCGTTGATCTACCGCGGAGTAGGCAAAAAAGAACGGGAGGAGCTGGCATTAAAGGCGCTTGAGAAAGTGGGGCTGTCACACCGCCTTGATCACAAGCCGGCACAGATGTCAGGCGGGCAGCAGCAGAGAGTGGCAATCGCGAGGGCGATCGCGCAGGCACCGCCCATCATACTTGCCGACGAGCCGACTGGCAATCTGGACTCTAACTCGACAAAGGAGATCCTGCAAATCCTGCGGGAACTCCACAGTGAGGGCAGAACCGTGATACTGATCACGCACGACAATGAGATCGCAGAGCAGGCGGATCGGGTGATCAAGATACGCGATGGAAGGATTGTCTCAGACACAAGACGGACAGGGCAGGATACAGTGCCCGGTCATGATCAGGCGATCAATCAGGAAAAGGGAATGGAGGACGAAAATAATGAGTAAGGGAGAGAACAAAGCGCAGAATGCAGAAGGGGTTAAAAGGAAAAGCAGGCGCAGGAAGAAACGATTGAAAATCATCATTCCTGTAGTGCTGGTGGCTGTCATCCTCGTTGCGGTAAAATCTTTTTCGGGCGATGAAAACACAGCCATTCCGGTCTACACGGATCTGGTATCCACCGGAGACATCGATACAGAGCTCAGTGTCAGCGGAAAGGTCATCGCTGAGGAGGCCGTCACTTTTTTTGCGCCTGCCAGTGCGAAAGTCGAGGGTATCGAGGTGAGCAAGGGCGA
The DNA here is from genome assembly GCA_009774245.1 of Lachnospiraceae bacterium. GTDB lineage: Bacteria > Bacillota > Clostridia > Lachnospirales > Lachnospiraceae > COE1. The sequence goes on from VSNM01000110.1 coordinate 4,356, forward strand.
TGTCGTCAAGGCTGGAGAGGTGCTGCTGTGTTTTGATGAGGATGCGGTGGCTTATGCAAAGCAGCAGTCTGAGCTGGCAGTGAAGATCAGCTCTGCGGATTACAATTCCAATGTACAGTACAATAACGAGCAGAAAGCGAAGCTTGCGCAGGCGGAGGCCGATATCGCGGAGTGTGAGGCGCAGATCGACAATTATGAGAAGTACATAGATGATCTGACCAACGGCATCACAGATATGACGGCACTGGAAAAATCAGATCTGTATGCAAAGAAATACAGTATTGAGAAGGAAATAAACAATTACGACCTGGCACTGCAGTTTCCGACGGAGGAGACAGATATTGAGATGCTGTCCGCCAAAAAAATGGAGAAGCAGATGGAATTAAACAAGGTGAATGATGAGCTGGGGCTGCTCGCCGACTACAAGACAGACTATGGCTGGGAAGATCTGCTCACACAGGCAAAGAAAGATCTTGCGGATTATCAGGAACGGCTTTCCGAGGCAAAGAGCATCAAGTCGGGAGCGGAGTCGGCAGTAGTCAACGGCAATAAGCTTGCAGGGTACGAGCTCAACAGGACAAAGTCGCAGCTCGAGGGCGCGGATGCCGAAAGGAAATACGAAGCGGTGTTAAATGGAGTTGTTGCAGGCTTTAATGGCGTGATCTCAGATCTGAACGTGGTGGAGGGAGCTTCTGTGCAGGAAGGTGCGCAGCTGATGGTTCTTGAGAGCATTGACAATGTATGTGTAGAGTTCCAGGCTTCCAAGTACGCGCTGGAAACATTGGCGTTAGGGCAGCCGGCGGAGATCACGATATCGGGAAATGACTATACAGGGACAGTCACCAAGATCAATCATGTGGCGGAGGCGAATTCGTCAGGGACGCCGATGGTAGCAGTCAGAGTACATATTGACAATCCGGATGAAAATATTTTCCTTGGCATTGATGCAAAGTTAAAGATTCTGACAGCGAGCGAAAAAGGCGTTCTGCAGGTGCCTGTGGAGGCTGTCAATGTCGACAGTCAGGGGCAGTTCTGCTATGTGATTGACAACGGTATCCTGACCAAACAATATGTCACGACGGGCATTTCGTCCGAAACATATATTCAGATCAAGGATGGACTGACACAAAATCAGGAGATCGTAACAACATCTGTTTATGGAATCGGGCTGGATGAAGGGATGGCGGTGACAGCCATGCCAGTGACGGGCATGCCGATGGCGGGAGCGCCTGTGACAGATGCCGAGACAGCAGTTCAGGAGGATACGGAGGACAGAACGGACAATGGCTAGGATTATAGAATATATTAAAATAGCCCTGATGAACATACGCGGCAACAAAGGACGCTCCTTTCTGACAATGCTGGGTATCATTATCGGTATTTCCTCCGTCATATTGATCGTCTCGGCGGGAAACGGATTTAAGGTCGGCATCAGCGGACAGCTTGACGAGCTGGTCGGGGGCTATGTGCAGTTCTATGCGGATGTGCCGGAGGATGAGGCCGATTCGATCATGTTTACAAATGACGATCTTGACCTGATCTATGAGCGGGTTCCTCATGTAAAAGGGGCGACGGATGTATGGTCATTTGGCGCATCGGCGACAGCGCAGAGTACCAAGGGAACCTTTTCAGTATCTCCGATGTTTGGAAACGAATCCCTGCAGTACTATGACAATGCACCGATTATGAGGGGGCGCTATTTCAACCAGAATGAGGCGCGCAGTTCCAGCAAGGTGTGCGTCATCAACGAGCGCGGCGCGAAGAAACTGTATGGTTCCACAGATGTCATTGGGATGGAGATCAGCATGAGCATGTGGGGGATGACCGAGGACTTTATGATCGTCGGCGTGAGAAAGGACAATGACTCGATTGCCAAACAGATGACGACCGGCACTAGCGCAGACGTGACAATGGAGCTGCCGCTGGGGATTCTGGAGGAAATGTTTGGCTATTATACCGAAGAATTTTCTTCCTTTATCGTGTTTGCGGATTCCTCAGAGTACGTCACTGAGATCTCAAAACAGGTGAAGTCCCTGCTCGAGGCGCGGTATAATGTGCGGGGCAAAGACTATATTCAGGCGTATGATATGGCGAGTCAGGTAGGCATGATCAGCGACATCCTGAATTACGTGACGATATTTATCATGCTCGTGGCAGGCATAGCGCTGATTGTAGGTGGTATCGGCGTCATGAACATCATGCTGGTGTCCGTGACAGAGCGGACAAAGGAGATTGGCATCAGGAAAGCGCTGGGGGCAAAGACCGGCTCGATTTTGTTTCAGTTCTTGATGGAGGCAGTCATTATCACGCTGATTGGAGGATTTGTCGGCATTATTCTGGGTGTTCTGGGAGCAAGGGGAGTCTGCAGCATCGCATCGAGCATGGGAATGAGCGGTATGCAGGCAGTGATCGATCCCAAGGTCGTCCTTGCGGCGACAGGATTTTCATCGCTTATCGGCATCTTTTTTGGCATCTATCCGGCCAGAAAAGCGGCGAAGCTCAGCCCGATCGAGGCGCTGCGGCACGAATAAATAGAATTTAATAGAAAATATAAAAATTTTAGAATAACTTGCACTTTGATTACTTTTTGGTATACTGTATTAAGATACGGAATTGTTATGGAAGTGTATATTTTGCGAAGCACCTGTATCATCAAACGTACAGGTGCTTTGTTTTGGGAAGGGGCAGGATACAGCATGGAGATGGAATTTGATGTGAAAGTGACCGCAGGGGCGCTATACGATTATCTTTTGTACCATACATATACCAGTTTCTCGGGGATGCTTGGCACACTGGCAGGCGTGTTTCTGATCATGGCGTTTGTCTCGACAAAGTATGTGATCTATCTGATCGCGGGCGTGGCGCTCATTGCGTATCTCCCGGGAGCGCTGTTTCTCAGGGCGATGCAGCAGGTGCAGAACACGCCGGCCTTCAGGCAGCCGCTGCACTATAGGATGACAGATGAGGGCGTCTGTGTATCGCAGGGAGAAAACGAGGAGCAGCAGAGCTGGGACAGTTGTGTGAAGGCGGTGTCGACAGGGAGAAGCATTATATTATATACGTCGCGATCAACGGCCTCGATATTTCCGAAAAAAGATCTGGGAGACCAGAAGGAGGCCTTGGTTCGGATGATATCAACACATATGTCCCCGAAGAAGGTTAAGATACGCTCTTGAAGGATGTTGAGGTGAAGACGGAAATGGGATACAAAAGGGGATACAAAAGGGGATACATAGAGACGAACAGCCCCGAGGAGACTTTTGCGGCGGGCAAAAGTCTGGGACTTGCCGCGCGGCCGGGGGAGCTCTACACGCTGAGCGGTGAGCTGGGTGTGGGCAAGACTGTGTTTACACAGGGGGTGGCGGCAGGACTTGACATCACGGAGCACGTCAACAGCCCCACGTTTACGATCGTACAGATTTATGAGAAGGGGAGACTGCCGCTTTATCATTTTGATGTATACCGCATAGGAGACATCGAGGAGATGGATGAGATCGGTTATGAGGATTATTTCTATGGGGAAGGGCTCTGCATTGTAGAATGGGCAGACCGGATCAGGGAATTGATACCCGCAGACGCGAAACATATTACCATAGAGAAAGATCTGGAAAAGGGCTTTGATTACCGGAAAATAACGATAGACTGAGGGGAAAGAGTATGAAGATTCTTGCGTTGGACAGCTCCGGACTTGTGGCATCGGCGGCTGTAGTGGAGGATGACATCACCATAGCGGAGTACACGATCAATTATAAAAAGACGCATTCGCAGACATTGCTTCCGATGCTGGACGAATTGAGGCGTATGACAGAGCTGGACCTGCACACAATCGATGCCATTGCGGTGGCGGCAGGACCGGGTTCTTTTACCGGGCTCCGAATCGGATCGGCGACCGCAAAAGGACTGGGGTTTGCGCTGGATATCCCGATTATTCCGGTGCCGACAGTGGACGCGCTGGCCTATAATCTCTATGGCAGCGACAAGTTGATCTGTCCGCTGATGGATGCGCGCAGAAATCAGGTGTATACAGGGCTGTATACATTTCGCAAAGGGATGTCCCCTGATGCCGGATATGATATGGATGTCGTAGAACAGCAGTGCGCCGTCGACATCGCGCAGATCGCAGGGCTGATCAATGGGCTGGGGACGGATACAGAGGTGTTGTTTTTGGGAGACGGCGTGTCTGTATACAGAGAACAGATCGCAGAGCTGATCAGGGTAAAATACAGTTTTGCACCGGCGTGCTGCAACAGGCAGAGGGCTTCCTGCGTGGCGTCATTAGGCATTGTATTGTATCAGAGAGGAATCATGGAGACAGCGGCAGAGCATTCGCCCGTTTATCTCCGCCTCTCGCAGGCAGAGCGCGAGCGCGCAGACAAAGGTGATCAATCATGTTAGAATATCATATACGGGAAATGCAGCGGGAAGATCTGGAGGAAGTGACAGCATTGGAGGCATCCTGTTTTTCCATGCCCTGGAGGTATATGGATTTTGCGGAGGTGCTCGCCAATCCGGACAGATTCTATCTGGTGGCGGAGGCAGACAGCGCGGCGGGCGTATCGGACCGCATTTTGGGTGGGTGTATGCTCACGCATATTGTCGGGGAAGGCGATATCTCAAATGTGGCAGTCCGTGAGGCGTACAGAAATAATAAGATTGCGTCGGCGCTCCTGTCAGCGCTTCTGGAGCTGGGAACAGAGCGGTATGGCATCCAGTCGTACACGCTTGAGGTGCGCAGCAAAAATGTTCCGGCGCGCAGGCTTTATGAGAAATACGGGTTTGTCTCTAAGGGAGTGCGCCCTGATTTTTATGAAAAACCAAAGGATGACGCGATTATCATGTGGAGATCGTGAAAATTTTGAGAGGGAGATGATTATTATACTAGACATTTGTTTATTGGGAACCGGTGGTATGATGCCGCTGCCACATAGATGGCTCACTTCACTCATGGCGCGGTACAATGGTACGAGTATTCTCATTGACTGCGGTGAGGGCACACAGATTGCCATGAAAGAGAAGGGCTGGAGTCCAAAGCCGATTGATCTGATGTGTTTTACGCACTATCATGCTGACCATATCTCAGGGCTTCCCGGGATGCTGCTCACCATGGGAAATGCGGAAAAGACAACGCCGCTTGTGATGATTGGCCCCAAAGGACTTTCGAGAGTGGTTAACGCCCTGCGCGTTGTGGCGCCGGAGCTCCCATTTGAGATCAGATATATGGAGCTGGCAGAGACAGAGCAGAATTTTGTGTTTGACGGATTCCGCATCGAGGCATTTCGTGTGAACCATAATGTGACTTGTTACGGATACAATATTGTAGTTGACCGGAAAGGGAAGTTTCAGCTGGAGAAAGCGACGGCGCTCGGATTGGACAGAAGATACTGGAACAGACTTCAAAAAGGGGAGACAGTCGTACTGGATGGGAAAACATACACACCGGACATGGTTATGGGAGCGCCCAGAAAAGGAATTAAGGTAACATACTGTACTGATTCGAGACCAACCGATGGTATTATCAAAAACGCAAAAGATGCCGATTTATTTATATGTGAAGGGATGTATGGAGAACCGGACAAAAAGGAAAAGGCAAAAGAATACAGGCACATGACTTTTTACGAGGCGGCAGAGATGGCAAAGGAAGCAAACGTGGCCAGAATGTGGCTGACACATTACTCGCCGTCGCTGACACGGCCTGAAGAGTACAGGAAAGAGGTGCAGGCGATTTTTCCACAGACCTACATCGCAAAGGATGGCTGGAGTGAAGAACTCTTATTTGAGGATGAAAGGGGAGATTGAAAATGGGGAAAGCGAAAAAAGGAATCATTATCGTAATCTTGGTTGCTTTGGTTGGAGGCTACTATTTTTATCTGTCAAACTATAATGGCAGGAATAAGGATAACGAGACGATCGTCACAGCAGTGCAGGATGTACTGCTGAGAAATCTTGACGATGATTATCCACCGACGCCGCGGGAAGTCCTGAAGTATTACAGCGACATTACTAAGTGTCTCTACAATGAAGAATACACCGAAGATCAGCTGGAACAGATGGCAGATAAGCTGCTGGCACTCTATGACGCGGAGCTGGCCGAAAACAATCCAAGAGACCAGTATCTCATAGATTTGAAGGCCGAGGTCAAAGAGTTTGAGGAAAATGGTTATACCATTGTGAACTATACCACATCGAAGAGTACGGATGTCGAGGAATTTACGGAGGACGGCCGCAAATGCGCGAGACTGTACTGTACCTATTCTGTGAAAGCAGGGGCAAACTACACATCCTCGAGGCAGGTGTTTATCCTGAGAAAAGAGACAGAGACAGGCCGCTGGAAGATTCTTGGCTTTGAGCTTGTCAATCCGGAATAATTTAGGAAAGGTATCGTTTTATCATGCAAACAAGAAAAGACATATTCATATTGGCGATCGAGAGCTCCTGTGATGAGACAGCCGCCTCTGTCGTGAAAAACGGGCGGGAGGTTTTGTCCAACATCATCGCGTCGCAGATAGAATTACATACCTTATACGGCGGCGTAGTGCCGGAAATAGCTTCCAGAAAGCACATCGAGAAGATCAATCAGGTCATTGAGGAGGCCCTGCAGGAGGCGGATGTGACTTTAGAGGAAATCACGGCGATCGCAGTGACCTATGGTCCGGGGCTTGTCGGTGCGCTTCTGGTCGGCGTCTCTGCGGCAAAGGCGATCAGCTTCGCCACAGGGAAGCCGTTGATTGGCGTGCACCACATCGAGGGACATATCAGCGCCAATTTTATCGAAAACAAGGAGCTGGAGCCGCCGTTCGTATGTCTGGTGGTATCCGGCGGACATACACATCTTGTGATTGTCAGGGATTATGGGGAGTATGAGATTTTGGGATACACGAGGGACGACGCGGCAGGAGAGGCGTTTGACAAGGTGGCGCGCGCCATAGGTCTTGGCTATCCGGGCGGGCCAAAGATTGACAGGCTTTCCAGAGAGGGCAATCCCGAAGCGATACAGTTCCCGAGGGCAAAAGTCGACGGCTCAGGCTATGATTTTAGCTTCAGCGGACTCAAATCCGCAGTGTTAAATTACCTCAATTCCTGCGAGATGAAAGGAGTCGAGGTCAACAGGGCAGACGTGGCGGCTTCTTTTCAGAAGGCTGTCATCGACGTCCTTGTGGATCATTCCGTCAATGCAGTCATGGAATACGGATTTGACAGATTTGCGATTGCGGGCGGAGTCGCGTCCAACTCTTCATTGCGCGCGGCATTTGAGGCAGAGTGTGCAGCACGGGGGATTGCGTTTTATCATCCCTCGCCAATTTTTTGTACAGATAACGCAGCGATGATCGGCGTGGCAGGATATTACGAGTATCAGAGAGGGACGAGAAGCGGATATGACCTGAATGCCGTTCCAAATCTCAGATTAGGAGAAAGGTAGATGTGCGGCATGAATGTGATCAGGACAACGGCCATAGTGCTGGCAGCAGGGCAGGGAAAAAGGATGCAGAGCAGTGTCCGCAAACAGTATCTGCTCATCGGTGATAAGCCGGTTTTATATTATTCGTTAAAAGCCTTTGAGGACAGTATCATAGATGATCTCGTATTGGTGGTCGGAGAGGGCGAGGAGGACTATTGTCAGAGAGAACTGATCGACAAATATGGTTTTTGCAAAATTCGTGCAGTGGTATGCGGCGGTCGGGAGCGGTATCACTCGGTTGCATATGGGCTCAGAGCGATCAGCTGGAAGTGTGATTATGCCTTTATTCATGACGGTGCGCGTCCCTTTGTGGATGATCAGATCATCAACAGAGTCTATGATGAGGTGAGACAATCCAGGGCATGTGTGGTCGGCATGCCCGTAAAAGATACGATCAAGGTAGCCGATGAGAGAGGGTATGTGGCATGCACGCCGGATCGCGCACGGATATGGCAGATACAGACGCCGCAGGTTTTCGAGAAAAAGCTGATTGCGACGGCTTATGAGAAACTGCTCGAACAGGAGGAAAAGCTGTCTGCAGAAGGTGTGACAGTTACGGATGATGCGATGGTGGTCGAGTATTTTATGAATGTGCCGGTGAAGCTGGTGCAGGGTTCCTATGAAAATATTAAGATTACGACGCCGGAAGATTTGAAAATCGCGGAGACACTGATATGAATAGAGAAACATATGAATTAATGGAAAATTACATGCGCTCCTGCATGGGGGACAGTGCACACGATCAGGAGCATATTTACCGTGTGTTATATAATGCACTGGATATTGCAAAGACAGAAGAAAATGTAAATTATGACGTTTTGATCGCGGCCTGCCTGCTGCATGATATCGGACGCAGAGAGCAGTTTGACAATCCGGCCTTGTGTCATGCAAAAGTGGGCGGCGACAAAGCATATCGTTTTTTGACGGAGCACGGTTTTGCAGCAGACTATGCGGAGGAGGTGCGGCAGTGTATCAGGACACATCGATACAGAAGAGACGCGCAGCCACAAAGTCTCGAAGCCAGGATTTTGTTTGACGCGGACAAATTAGACGTCGCAGGTGCCATCGGAATCGCGAGAACTCTGGTATATAAAGGCGCTGTTTCCGAACCGTTGTATTCTGTATCTCCAGACAGGGAGGTCTTATCAGGAGAAAATGATACACTTCCTTCTTTCTTTCAGGAGTATAAATACAAATTGGAGAAATTATATTCAAGTTTCTACACGAAGAGAGCAGCAGAGCTTGCAGGAGAGAGACAGCAGAGTGCAGTGGATTTCTATAACGCATTGTATCGTGAAGTCAGTAGGCCGTATCAAAATGGAAAAAATGAACTGGAAAAACGGTTAGAATAAAAATTTGCAAAAAATGTAAAAAAGTCGTTGACAACTACATTGGAGCGTGATAAGATAAAACACGTCGCCGAGGTAAACGGCTTCTGAAAAATAAAAATATTAAAAATATTAAAAAAACTATTGACAAAATAGTGAAGACTTGATACACTAACTTTTGCTATCGCAAGTAAGGCGATGACGAAAAGTGAATAAAAATGTGGAGAGGTATCGAAGTGGTCATAACGAGGCGGTCTTGAAAACCGTTTGTCCGCAAGGGCGCGTGGGTTCGAATCCCACCCTCTCCG
>VSNM01000111.1 GCA_009774245.1 Lachnospiraceae bacterium
TAGCTGATGTGCATTTTTCTCCCTGCCTTTCTGCCCCGGATGGGCGCTTGCCCCCATTATATCAGGTTTCTTGCTAATCCACAAATATTTCTTGACGATATCGCCGGTTCCGTCTGGATTGTGCTTTTCCTTTCCTCTTTTGATTACCTCTAATTAGCCATGACCTGCTTGATGCCCTGGCTTTTTGCGCCAGGGTTATCATTGCCGTAACCTTCCAGCAGGTTGATGACGCCCCATACTGCCACGCCTGCGCCGATTGCTGTCACTACTGTCTTTAATCCTGTTACTGCTGTTGTAAAAAATGTCATTTTGATTACCTCTTTCTTTCTTAAAATTTGATTTTTTGATAAAGAAAGAGCTTTGATATGTAAATTCCCCACCCTTTGTGGTAAAATAAGGGCAGGGAAATCCTTTGGGAGAACCCTGTGCGGGCATCCGGTACATTCTGTTTGGCGATAGGCTGTGCCGGCTGTCCTGTTTCTGTCCGTTCCAAAGTACATACAAAACTCCTGTTTTCTGGCTTTATGCCAAAAGTTTACAAGCTCCATATTCAGTTGTTGTTTTGCACTTCAAATCCTTCTGTATTGCAGAAAGATTGACATTGTGTCCAGAAGCCGCTATTCAGTTGTATTTGGGGAATGATCTTCCTGCCCGCTGACTTCCCCGCAGTCAAACGCTTCATCCACCTCTGTATTTGGAGTAACTTTCATGTGCTGCAAATGCTTTACATAGTCCTCAATGTCAAAGGTGTTTTTCTGGTCATAATCGAACAGCTCCCTGTATCTGTCATGCTTCGTTATATCGAATTTATCCGAGAAGAATGGTCTGACACCTCTAAGCTGCATGATACATTTCCCGCCGTCCATGACCGCAATCTCGTCCTGCGACATAAGCTCCTTTCCGGTCTTTTGGTAATTAATCCCGTAGGACTGTGACGTACCCCGTGTGTCCGAGGTGTTATAAAGGTCTATCGTTTCCTTCCCTAAAACTTCTGCCAGCTCTTTGAGCGTGGTCTTTTCCTTTCCTCCGAGGAACAGGGTGGTGTCGCAATTCCCTTCAATCGTGTCAGCGTTGTCCTTGTAAATTGCCTTTAGCTGGGACTTTGACTGCAAAATAATAGAAGCTGATATTTCACGGCTACGAATTGTAGCAATCAGCTTCTCAAACTGTGGTATCTGTCCGATATTTGCAAACTCGTCCAACAGCATCCTCACATGAACTGGGAGCCTGCCGTTATAGACATCATCTGCCTTATCACAAAGTAGATTAAAGAGCTGTGAATACATGATTGACACCACGAAATTAAATGTCGAATCTGTATCTGAAATAATGACGAATAAAGCTGTTTTTTTCTCTCCAAGAGTGTCAAGCTCCAGATCGTCATACTCCATAAGGTCACGCAGCTCCTTGATGTCAAATGGTGCTAACCTTGCGCCGCAGCTAATAAGTATGCTTTTCGCCGTTTTGCCCGCCGCCAGTTTGTACTTCTTATATTGGCGGACAGCAAAGTGATTAGGGTCTTTTCCCTCCAGTTCCTCAAACAGCAGGTCAACGGCGTTTTTGAAATTCTCGTCATCTTCCCTTGCTTCGCTTGCGTCAATCATATCAATCAGCATGGCGAAATTCTGTTCTTCCTCCGGGGCTTCGTACCAGATATAGGCGATAAGCGCTGTGTAATACAGCTTTTCGGCTTTCACCCAAAAATCTTCCCCAGATTGCTGCCCTTCCCCTTTGGTATTGACAATAATCGTGTTTACAAGTTTCAGAATGTCCTTTTCACTCCGTAAATAGGCGAAAGGATTGTAGTGCATGGACTTTGCAAAGTTTATGGTATTGAGGACTTTTATCTTATATCCGCCCTTTTTGAGCATCTTTCCGCACTCGATCAGGACAGTGCCTTTTGGGTCTGTGACAACATAGCTGCTGTGCATCTGCATCAGGTTTGGCTTAACAAAAAAGCGTGTCTTGCCGGAACCGGAACCGCCAATGACAAGGATATTTTTATTCCTTGCGTACTTTGGCTGTTTTGGTCTGCCAGACATCATCAGCCTCTCCGTCTGCGTCAACAGGATATTGTTCTCAAATTCAGCGTCCATGTAAGGCTCTATGTCCTTTGCATTGCCCCACCTTGCGGAACCGTACTCCATGCCGTGCCGGAACTTCTTGGCGTTTTTTGCTTTGAAATACACCACAAGGCGGAGCGCAATGCCGCACCCTGCGCCTATCAGCAGATCCTTTGGGTAGAAACTCGGTAACGGGTTGGAAAATAAGCCCTCCATCCCCGCCATGACCGCCATCATCTTTGCGGAAGCGTCCTGCCCCGGCGATACCCGCCACAGACACGCTATCTTATCACAGAAATATCCGGAAAGCACATAGGGCAGATTCATCAGGACAAGTTTCTTTTTGTCAATATTCCCGGTTTTTGCCTTGAGTTTTTCAGGGATTGATTTTAAATCTTTGGCTATGCCGTTTATAATCTTGCTCATAGGCTCTGCCCCCTGTCCTTTTTCTTCTCCCGGCTGCGTTCCCGGTTCTTGTCCTGCGATACTGCGTCCTTGAAATGCTTCAGCTTCTCCCGCAGGGAAACCCTGCCTTTCTTTTTCTCGTTGCCATAAACAAATTCCTTGAATGCCTGTGCCACCGCATCGGCATCCCTGCCCTTGAAAAAGACTAGATATTTCGGCGGTTCGGTTGTCTTGTCCTTCTTTATGGCAAAATCAACATTGTACTTTTTTGCGACACGCTCAAAAGATTTGATGTTGCCGTCCGTGACTTCAATCGACGATACCCCCACGCCATTGCCAATGAGCTTTTTCACAGAGGTTTTCCCATGCGTTTTCTGTGCCTTCTGCTTATGGTGGTTTAAGTACATCCTCATTGCAGCTTTCAGCACACCGGCATCTAATTTTGCGGTCTTAACCACAAGGGCGATTGTTTTCTGTGTGACTTCCTCCTGCATTAAGCACCTCCCTGTTATGTTCCTGTGAAAGTCCATGCACTAAGGCGGAATCCCCCGACAGATAATGTAATAAATAATTTTCTCCTTTAAATACACTTATTTCTCCTTTCCACTTCTGGACATTGTGTCCAGAAGCAGTCTAAAATTTTTTAATCCTCTTTTTTTCCTTCATTTCTGTTCCCATAAGAACCCCGCCGTACTGTTTCATCGTTGCCGCTGTCATTGCGGTTCCTGTACCCTCCATCATCATTTTTATGCCCCCAGCATTTCCCTCCATCATTTCCACATATCCGCTTATGAAAGTAAAAATACCCCGCACGGACATAAGGCTGCATAAAATACGCCAGAATATCCCCTGCCTGTTTTCCGTACTCTCTGCCCGTAGCCTGTTCATTTTCCGAAGCATAAAGTAAAACCGGGCAGACACCCATACTGCCTCAAAATAACTTCTCAATCTGCTTATCTTTTTATGAACCTGCATATATTCCCTTTTCACTTCAAATCCTTCTGCAACGCAGAAGGATTGACATTATGTCCAGAAGTTCATCCTTTTTCATTTAAACAGTAGATTGTGTGGAGATTGGCAGACAGTCCGCTGCCGCTGTATTCCACATCATCAAGCAGTAGCGCCTGAAACAGTACATCCCACACTCCGTCAAGCAGCACAATTTTCTGTTCCGGTTCTGCAAGGTGTCCATATTCCACCCCGTCCGCAGAAGCCGATTTCCTTGCTGCTTCACAATAAGTAAACAGACCGAGGATATATTTGTTTGACATGATAAAGGCATAGGTTTCCTGCCCGTTGTGGGTCAGCTGGTATTTCTCCGCCTCCCCCTCCGGGAGCGTGAAGATGCACCGCACTGTTTCCAGACAAAGCCCCCTGTCATAATCCGGCTGTAACCGCTTTTTATACCGCTGTACCCTTGCATAAATCCCCTCCCTGTCCATGACGGAACGGGTACGCTTAAACTGCGGTTTTTTGCAGAGCATATCCAAGTCCATATATACGTTGTTGATTATGGTCTTTTCCGCATACTGCCGGAAAGTCTTTATCCTTAACATCCATGCAAGCACTTCGTCCAGCTTTTCCTCTGACGTAATCGGCTGGAAAGGCTTGCTGCCAAACTCCAGCCTGTCAAACATAAGCGGACAGCTCCCTTTCTTTGCCTCACGCTCCATTGCCCTCTTTACATCCCGTAATGATTCCAATACAATCCCTCACTTCCCGTTTCCTGATATACTGCCCGGAAACAATAAAAAGGACGGCTACAAATCTGCTGACTCATAACCGCCCTTACGCTGTTCCCAATTTATCATTTTTTTAAGACAGAGGGCTTCACCCTCCGTACCTCCTGAAACCTTGCAGGAAGTGTGATTGAAAAGATAATCACACTTCCTGCAAGGCTTGAAAATGCCACCCGCCGCACTTTGGCAGGCTCATACTGTTTCTATTCCCACTGTTTTTATGAAACACTGCTTCCCACCCACAGGTTCAGCCTGCTTTTTCTCCGTCTGCCAGTACGCCAATCCTTGAAAGCCTTTCCATAAGGGCATCTTCCGGCTCAAACTCCTGTAGCTGGGAACTGTCAGCTAAAATAAACCTCTCTTTATAACGGTTCATCATATCCATCAGCATCAGGTAACATTCCTGATGATAGAGGAAACTGGCAAGGCAGAGCAGCTCGCTGTCGCTTAATTCGCCTATCTTGAAGTAATTTTCAAAATCATAATTGTCAGCAAATTTGCAGAAAGCCAGCTTTTCCAATAACAGCTCCCTGCCCATGCCGTCCTGTTCCTCATACTTTTTTTGCAGTTCTTTTTTGTCCATATCCCTTTACTCCTTTTCTTTTAATCTCCGATTTTGGTAACTATAGCCATCTCCATTATAGGAGCATAATTATACATATTCAAAGACAAACAGAAAGGAAATACCGCATATTATGATTAAATTCGACAAACTTTTCCAGACCTTAAAGGAGAACGGAATCAGCCAGTACAGCCTCTATACCCATTACGGTGTGAGCCGTTCACAGATACAGCGGCTGAAAACCAACCAGTCCGTCACCACCCACACGCTGAACATGATACTGAATATCTTAGGCGAAGGCTTTTCCCTGAATGACATCGCCGAATTTTCACCGGACACAGGGCAGAAAAAAGATTGAACTGCCCTGTTTTTTGTTAAGTAATCCCTTTCTCTGCCCACCCTCCGCCATACATATCATGCTGCACCTCCTGCTGGTAATAATGGCTCATGGTTGAGGGGGCATTGTAAAGCGCAGTGATCAGGTATGCCCTGATATTTGTTATCTTCGTAACCGTTCCCTTCATACAGCCCATCACATATCCCACATGGCTGCTGTTCAGCTTCAGGAAACGGGATTTTACAAGCTCATAAGGGTAATCCTCCCCGTTGATGCGGATTGTTTTCCGCTTCACGCATACCACGTCACAGACAGTTTCGTAGATTTCTTCATACATCTCCTTATCGCCGTACTGGTCATATTTCATGTGGTGTTCATATTCCAGATTTTTACGGATCAGTGCCATATATGCGTCTGTTTCATCTATCGCATCAATCTCATCAATCCTGTTATCTTTTTCCTGTGTGCCTTTGCTATCCATGCTTCCCACAGATTGATTGATAGGATTGGTATCACTCATATCAGTATAATTATTGTTAGTCTGACTATTTTCAGTCTGGCTATAATCAGTATAATTATAATCAGTATAATTAGGGGAAACTTCTTTTACCTCTTGAAGTTCAACCTCTTTACTTGCAGAAGTAAAATCTTTTTCCCTCTGCAAGTCAGTTTCTTTTACTTCTTGAGGTAAAATTTCTTTACTTCTTGAAGTAAAAAGATTTTCTTCCTTTACCTCTTGAAGTTCATTTTCTTTACTTCCAGAAGTCAAATTCTTTTCCTCCTTGAAGTAAAAATTTTTTACTTCTGTGGAATTATCAGTGTTCCCACTTTCTTTTTCCTCTGCCGAAGCAAAATTTTTGACATAAATAATATCCGGTTTTCCAAGCCCCCTGCGTTTTTTCTCCATCAATCCGATGCCGTTCTCACTGTCCAGTTCCCTCATAATCTTAATGCACGTTGGCTTTGAACATCCTAAATCTTCCATGACGTTATCAACCGAGTAAATAATGTATGCCCTGTTTTCTTCATCAATCCAGCCATTCTTCATGGATAATGCCATACGGTCAAGCATCAATCCATACAGGAGCTTGGCATCGCTGCTAAGCCCCTTGAAACGCTCGTCCTTAATCAGCAGGCGGGGAACACGGTAAAAAGAAAACTGCTCTGCTTCTACGCCATAGTAATAATCAAACTTCAATGGCTCGCCCATTTTTACCGCCTCCTTTACTGCTTACTCAAGCCATTCATGGCGTTCCATTCCTCCAAAAGCTGGATAATGATGCCCTCTATGTCATCATTGGAATAGTCCTCCGAAAAATATCTGCTAATCTTATCGCCCTTAATTGTTACCTTTCTCTCTTTTGGCTTTTCCTCTGCCAGTATCAGCCTGACCATTGCCAGCGTCAGCTCGCCGCTTTTTCCATATTCTTTCAGCTTCGCCGCCTGTGCGTTGGAAACCGATGCACCCGTTTCCTGAAGAATGACTGTTACATACTGCTGCTGTTCTTCCGACAGGAAAGAAATGTCCACTCCCTGCGCTATCCCTATCTTTTTTGCGTCCACCATGCCAAGCAGCTCGTCCGAGAGCCTTGCAAGCCACACATACCTCTGTACCGTCTTTCCGCTTTCCCCGGCAGCTTCCCCCACTTCGTCAAGGGTGCTGCCGCCCTTGCTGCCCTGGTGCTTCATCGCTTCATACTTCATGGCATAAGCCCTTGCCTTCTCGCTGGGCAGAATATCCTCACGCTGGATATTGGAATCCACCATGATAATTGTTGCTTCATCGTCCGTATAATTCCTTACGATTACGGGCATTGTGTCTAACCCTGCCCTTTCAGAACCCCGTTTCCTGCGGTGTCCGGCTATGATCTCATAGCCGCCGCCCGCTCTTGGTCTGACAATTCCGGGTACTAACACCCCATACTTCCCAATGCTCTCCGTGGTTTCCTCCATTTTTTCATCATCAAGGACACGGAACGGGTGTCCCTTGAATGTATGCAGCTCCTCCAGCTTCGCATGGATAATCTGCTCCCCTGATGCGCTCTCTGCACCGCCAAATAAATCATCAAAGCTGTTCAGCCTGACTTTTGATGCGCTCCCTGCCTTACTGCCCATTGCCAAGCACCTCCTTTGTCAAAGACTGGTACGCCCCCGCAACCTTGCCTTTGGGGTCATGCTCATAGATGCTTATGCCCTCTGCGGACGTTTCCGCCGCCCTCACCGACATCGGTATGCTGTTCTCAAATATCCGCACCCTGCTTCCGTAAGTTTCGATAAGCAACGCCGTAATGTCCCTTGCATAGTTGGTACGGTTATCCACCATTGTCAGCAGAATGCCCTCAATCTCCAGTTTTGGGTTAATCTGCCGTTTTACCTTGCCTATGGTCTTAATAAGCTGTTCCAGTCCTTTTACGGGCAGGTATGCCGCCTGAACGGGAATGAGTATGCTGTCCGCACAGGCAAAGGCATTTATGGTAACCATGCCCAAAGATGGCATACAGTCAATCAGTATATAACTGTATCTGTCCCTCACCTGCTCTATGTAGGAACGAAGCACCAGCTCACGGCTCATGACATTCACAAGGGATACTTCCAAGCCTGACAGTTCAATGTTTCCCGGCATCAGGTCAATGCCCTCCCCATGCTTTAAGATACCGTAGCCCGGTTCCATTTCTTCATCGTTGATTACCTTCTCCAGTACATTTGCAAGGGTGACTTCCAGCTTGTCCGGTTCTGTGAATCCTAAACTTGCGGTCAGGCTTCCCTGTGCGTCCGCATCAATCACTAAGACTTTCTTTCCCTGTTTTGCCAGCCCAATCCCTAAGCTGCTTGTTGTGGTGGTCTTGCCCACTCCGCCCTTTTGGTTTGCTATTGCTATCACTTTACACATGGTCTTATTCCTCCGGTTTGTTTATTTTTCTTTTACATTCGCTTTCTGCACTTCCACATAAGCCCTGTAAAACCTGTTAGTCCCTTTGTTCCTGTATAGTTCGGAAAATTCCGTCACGACAACTTTCGGCTGTCTTTTCAGGATTTTCTCGAACCACTTAATATCATTCCTTGTTCCCATCAGTCGAATTTTCAGCACGTTTCCTCTCCATTTCTGCAAGGATTTCCTCTACAGACCTTTGTTCCCGGCAGTATTCCGGATAACGGAGCCGGATGCCCTGCCAGAAGTACAAGGCATAGCCGCAACAGAAAATACCGCTTACGGAATACCTCCTGCACTCGTCAGTCTGCTCGTCCCTGCGTTTATAGTCATCAACGCTTGGCGTACCGTCCGTGTAAAGGTTAAATGCAAGCCTTACCACCCTGACACTTCCGCTTGTCTGCCAGCCCTGATGCAGACACTCTGTTTTGATGTACCCGGACTTAATATCATAAATCTGGCTGAAATGATTCCTTGTATCCTCTGATATACCAAGAATGTAAATCAAAGCCTTGTGATAGCAGTCCTGATGCCTTGCCTGTTCCAATTTCTCATAATAAAACTTCTCATGTTCCTCGTTTGCAAAAACCATGTGTGTGTTGTTGGCGCTCTGCGCCCCTGCTCTTAACGCTGTGTTGTTCATGTGTGAACCTCCTTAATTTAATTTCTGATTTTTTAACCATAACAACAGAAAAAGGACACTCTCCGTATAATTGGAAAATGTCCCTTTAATAGCATTAACTATTAAGTTGTGAGTATACATCTATTCTCTGTTCACACCATATAAGTCCAAATATATCCACCAAAGACTATCAGTTTTGATGTCAAACTGATGTAAATTGAAATAAATATCTAAAATATAAGGCTGTAACCGTTGATTTTACGGCATTTCATATTTTGTCGGCAACAACCGTTGCCAAAATGTTGCCATTATCTTCTCATTGCTAATGTATTAATTATTTTATCTTCATTTACATTTCCATCGTCATCTAAATACCCTAATCTTATTAATCTCCTTATCGTTGCCATTGGAAAATTACTTTTGTCCCCATTTAAAAGTGCCATTAACACTTTATTATTTGGTTCCCATCTATCGTGTAACTCTCCCGATTCCATATTCAAGCGTAAACGGTCAGCTTCTCTCCGAGCTATAAATTGTTGCCTTTTTAAAATCTCAATTTGACGCTCGCTATCTTCTAACTGTTGTCTGTACTTTTTCTTTTCTTCCTCGTCTAAATGAGCTTTATCCATTAGCTCATTAATAATTTTGTCCTTGTCATCTTTTTGTTCTTTAATCTCTTCAGACTTTTCTGAACTTATATTATCTAAGTGAGATACTTTATCATTTAAACTATTAAGCTTTTCACCAAATCGTTCCTCAATCTTTCCTAATGTAACCGATACATCTTTCATAATATCGTATGAGGATTTATAAAAATTTGTACTCGTTTCATCTGCTTTAAAATAAAAAAATATTGAAATAAAAATAGAAAAGAATGCCAATAATGTAGATAATATACTATCAAAAGAAAAATCTGTCTTTACTAACCTGTAGCATAGCAAACCAATAAACATAACTGTTCCAATACCGCCAACAACACATACTGTTATCTTAATCGGACTGACTCTATGTTTCTCTTTCTCCAGTTCAAGCATTTTACTTAAAATATCCATCAAATCATTTTCTTTTTCTTGTAACTCATCCTCAGAACTTTTCTTTTTTTCAAACATAATTTTTACCTTCTTAAATTTTATCTTATGGCAACCAAATAAAAATACTTGCAAAAATATAAAGTACAGCAGGCAATTTCATAAACTACCTGCCATATATAATAAATTATATGCACTCGTACTACTCGAACTCGGCGTGTTCTTTGTTGCTCTTAACTGTATTTGTTTAAGTTTTGTGCAAATACACGCCCTTTTTTACTTCAATTACATCATTTATTATGGCTTGCTGATTTTCTGTTGCCAAAATGTTGCCACGCATTTATTATAGCAAAACCCCACAGATTAGCAAGCCATTTTTCAAATGTTACGCAGTAAAAACCTATTTTTGAGGGTAAAGGTATAAAATATCGTTCTGCATTTATTTACGTCCTAAAGACCTTGCAAAATAAGGTTTTCAAAATGGCTAAAGCGTAACAAATCGTTCACCCACTCCTATTTTCTCCTTAACTGCCTTTATTACATGGTGCTAGCACCATGTTCATATCATTAATAAGAGAATATATTTCCCTATATACCTCTACGAAATATCGCATTGAAAATCACATTTCTGTTTTCAGTAAAGAATACATCTTCATGTCAATGACTTTCCCATTCTTCACAGCATTACTTCTCAATGTACCTTCGTACTGAAATCCTGCTTTTTCAAGCACCCGGCAAGAAGCAGCATTATACGCAAACGGTTCTGCATAAATACGGAGAATATCGCTTTTGCAAAAAACATATTCACAAATCTGCTTTACTGCTTCGGTCATAATACCCCTGCCCCAATATTCTTCCGCAACATAATATCCTAATTCAGCAGTCTGCCTATGTATGTTTTCCTGCCGGAAAACTCCGATACTTCCAACCACTTTGTTATCTACTGTAATTGCAAATGCAAAAGTATCATTTTCATTTGCAGAGAGCATAGAAGAAATATAGTCTGCTCCATCTTGTTCTGTATAAGGATATGGTAATCCGTCCCGAAGATTATCTTGTATCTTTCTATTGGAAAGAGCCACTGCTAAATCTTTTGCATCTGACAATTTCCATTTTCTTATATTGCATTTCATTTTATACCGCCTTTTATGTACGTTGACACCAACTAATTTTTAAGTTTTTTTCCATAACTTCATAGACCAGCTTCACATCATTTTCTAACTCATAAATTCCATGCCCTACAGTTTTATAACCTCTATGCTCATATAAAAACACTGCTGGAAGTGAAGCGTCTAAAACAGCAACATCAAATTTTTTTGAAATTTCCATTTCCAAACAATCCATAATATACGATCCGAAGCCTTGCTTCTGATAAGTAGGCAGCACATATAATCCCGTAATATGATTATTATCAAAGCAGCCCGTTCCAACAATCGCACCATTCTCAAATAATACGCCCATATTTCCAGATGCTATACCATCTAAAATATGTTCTTTACTATGATGTTGGCAAAAGAAATCCACTACCTCTTTGGGATAATACTTTGCATATACCGCTTTAATCGTTGTATGTAAAACATTATAAATCGCACTCGCCATGTCAGAAGTCGCCGTTACATATTCCATACTTTCCTCCCAAAATATCTAAATACAAATTTTTCTCTAACCACCTATATTACATAATACCATCATGTTAAAATCATTACTAAAAAATTTATTCTATCTTTCTCGCAATATAGGAATTTATCTGCCTCTCAAATCCTTTGCCATACACAATGATTCTGGCATATTCACATATGGAGCATAATTGGGAATAATATCAAATCCCAATTTTTTATATACAGCACAAGATTCAGCTAATAACTCTCCTGTTTCAAGAATCATCCTTTTATATCCCAATTCCATAGCCCACTCTATCAACAAGGCAACAAGTTTACTCCCTATCCCCCGTCCTTGATATTCAGTATGCACAAACACTCTCTTTAGTTCTATATTTTCTTCATCATACTTTCTTATAGCACCACCACCAACCACCTTATCATTTTCATAAACAACGATTGCTTCTTTTATTTCATCTAGCTGGTTATATTTCTTGTATTTATCTCTCTTTATCTTTTTTCCCACACGCCTGTCCAAATCAATATCAAGAAGCCGGCAGTTTTCTATAAAATCTTTATTCCTGCCGTCTGTTCTAATAAAATCCATTAAAATCACCTCCATAGCTCAAATTGATAAGTTAGATTATACCACGTTCATTCTCCATTTGCCATAAAAATGTGGAGCATAGCAACCGCCACGCCCCACATTTTTTATCGCTCCAATGCTCTCTCTATCTTCTGTTTCTGCCCTTTCAAATCGTTCTGTTTCTCATACAGACTATTGCGCTCTTTGCAGAGTTCTTTCATGCGCTCCAACTGCGCCCGCACTCCCTCCCGGCAATCCGGCTCTATCTTTTTATATTCCCCGGTCAGATTGCGAATTGTATTATTGTTTTCTTTTATCTGCTCTGACAGGCACACCCAATCTATCAGATTTTGTACTTCCTTGTTCGTTTCGTAAAGGTCTGTTTCCGCCACAATTTTAGCACACAGTCGTATCATAACTTTCTTTTCCATATCCGTCATATCCAATCAATCCTCTCTTTCCTATCGGCTCATTTCAAAGGCACGTTTCGGGCGTTTATTTGCCCTTTCTGCCTGCTCTAATGCTTTTGACCGTTCTACTATCGACTGTACCTGTTCCCTGCCGAAATGACGCTCCAAACGCCCCAAATCAGACGCTTTTTCCTGCAATCGGTCTATGGTGTCGCTCTGCTCCATGACCTTATCCGTCAAGCGGCTAATCTGTTTCTTCTGTCCGTCCACTTTGGCGGTCAGCTTCTTTCCCTGCTCCGTAAGCTGTACGCACTTGATAGTCAGATTTTTAACGACTTCTTTCAATTTCTCCACAAGCGGTAAAGCCTTTTTATCCCGGTATGCCTTTGCGCTCATCAATGCCCCCGGCTCTGCCAACTGCCATTTAATATCTTCATCATAAGCGTGAATATTCCTCTCCATAACTTCCTTTGACTGTACCATTTTGTTGATGTCCTGCTGTAATTTTTTCTGCTGTTTTTCCAATTTTTCATTTTCGGATAACAGCTTTTCTTTATCCTCTGTTAATTCTTCCGTCTGCTCTCTCAAAAGAAGATTTGTTACGGAAAGTTCCGACACTTCCTGTCGGATCGCTTCGCCCTCTTTCCGTATCTGCTCCGTTTCCTGTCCCGCCGCTATCTGCTGATGAAGAATATCGGATAATTCCTCTTTACTGCCGGAGATTGTCTGTTCCAGTTCCGCAACCTCTTTCTGTCGTTCCTGCTTCTCAAAATCCAAAACAGATAAATGTTTCTCATGTGTTCCCTTTTTCTCCCACTCAATGCCATGCTGCAACATAATCTCCGCAAGCCGTTCTTTCTCTGCCGCCACCCACTGGTTACGTTCCGTTTCGCTCCTTGTGCCGCCTTTGAAGCCGAGTTCTGCCAGTGCCTTTTTTAATGACAC